>CAVOJV010000062.1:0-84349 GCA_963696325.1 uncultured Gammaproteobacteria bacterium | reverse complement strand
GAATGAGACGGACATCGACGCGCTGCTGGCTGCGCCTGATCCGGCCACGTGGCTGGGGCGTCGCGATCGGACCTTATGGTTGGTCGCTCTTCAACCGGCTTCGGGTTTCTGACCTCATCGGCCTACGTTGGCAGGATGTCACCTTGGAAAGCGGTGCCCACGTTTGCTGCGAAGGGAAAGGTCGCAAGCGTCGCTGCACACCCTTGCGAAAAGATGCCATCAGTGCACTGCGTGCCTGGCAGCGCGAACAGCTCAGCGAGTCCTTTATGCCGCTGTTTCCGACCGCCTCAGGAACACCGTTGAGCCGTGACGCCGTCGCGTATCTTCTGGCGAAACATCTTGCAACGGCCCGTCAGCACTGTCCTTCCCTCCAAGGAAAACCAGTGACACCCCATGTGTTGCGCCACTCTGCCGCCATGGCACTGCTGCACAGCGGTATCGACAGCGCAGTGATCGCTTTGTGGCTCGGCCATGAGTCGATGGATACTACACAGATCTATCTCCACGCCAGCTTGGAACTCAAACAACAAGCCCTCGACAAGACAACACCAACAACTGGCCATCCTGGCCGTTATCAGCCCGATGACCAACTGATGGCGTTCTCAAGAGCCTCTAATAATGCCGAGCCGGGTCGTCCCTAAAGCCGGGAGCTTCGCCGCTCCCTAAGGACGACTCGGCATTAGCAGGCACTCCGGATTATGGCGCTAATGCCGCATTCGGCATTATCGCCACAGCTTCGCCACCCATTTGCTGGAGACGGGTTATGACATCCGCACCGTCCAGGAATTGCTCGGCCATGCGGATGTCTCCACCACCATGATCTACACGCACGTCCTGAACCGGGGCGGTAAGGGCGTGGTCAGCCCACTCGATATGATCTGAACCAGCCGCCGTTTGCCGACACTGACTCCAGCCATGGATTTCAGCCAAATTCACCAGTTCTTCACCCGCCTGCAAACCGCTTGCCCCAAGCCGACCACCGAACTGCGCTATCCGGGCCTTCGCGGGAAGGTATCCAGTCTGGGCGGTTACTGGATTCCCGCTGGCGCGGCAATGACCGAATTCGTCACCCGAGTTGACACCTCGGCGGCGCGGCTCCGTTAATGTATTGCGGTGGTCCCCAAAAATTAGACAGGGGGACTAAACTCTGGGCAAACTGGCCCGAGTTCAGAGCGGAACAACAATGCCCAGGCATGGCGGGCGACAAATCAAGCACTCTGACTCCATTCGTGAGCTGAATTTAACGAGTGGCGGTCCGTCCGCCCCAAGGAGAATCCACATGACCAAAGCAATTCGCATTCATGAAACCGGTGGTCCCGACGTGATGCGTTGGGAAGCAGTCACGGTCGGCGAACTCGGTCCCGGCCAGGCACGCGTCCGCCACAGTGCCGTGGGCCTGAACTTCATCGATGTGTATCATCGCACCGGTCTGTATCCGCTGCCGTCCCTGCCGAGCGGTATCGGCCTGGAGGCCGCGGGTGTAGTGGAAGCTGTCGGAGCGGGTGTCACCGACATCAAGGTGGGCGATCGGGTGGCGTATGCCTCGCCACCGCCGGGCTCCTACGCGGAAGCTCGTCTGATGCCGGCGGACCGGCTGGTGGTGCTGCCGGACAACATCGCCGAACGCACCGCGGCGGCCATGATGTTGAAAGGCATGACCGCTCAATACCTGTTGCGCCGTACCTACCGGGTGCAACCCGGCGATGCCGTCCTCGTGCATGCGGCGGCGGGCGGAGTCGGCCTGATTGCCTGCCAGTGGGCCCGGCACCTGGGCGCCACCGTCATCGGCACCGTGGGCAATGATGAAAAAGCCGAGCTGGCCCGTGCCCATGGCTGTCACCATGTCATCGTCTACAGCCGCGAGAACTTCGTGCAACGGGTAAAGGAAATCACCGGTGGGGAAGGCGTGGCGGTGGTCTATGACTCGGTGGGCAAAGACGTTTTCATGGACTCGCTGGATTGCCTGCGCCCACTCGGGATGATGGTGACATTCGGCAATGCCTCGGGGCCGGTACCGGCTATTGAGCCGCTGGTGCTGTCCGCCAAGGGCTGCCTGTTCCTGACCCGCCCCACGCTGATGGTGTACACCGCCAAGCGCGCCGATCTGCTGGCCAGCGCCGCCGAGTTGTTCGAAGTCGTCGCCAGCGGCGCGGTCAAGATCGAGGTCCAACAGACCTATCCGCTGGCCGAGGCGGCCCAGGCCCACCGGGATCTCGAAGCCCGCAAGACCACCGGTTCGACCCTGTTGTTACCGTGAAAAGGCCTAGTGCCAAGGTGGGATCGGCTGGTAGCCGTGATGATCGCGGCCAGAACACCGCTCCCACCGGATTATTCCCCAGATTATTGCGCCAAGCCTATGCCGCGGCGTCCATCAGGGCCTTGACGTGGACCGCCGTACTGGCCGCCAGGGCCTGCAGGTTGTAACCTCCTTCCAGTGTCGAAACTACCCGCCCGGCGCAGAACTCTGCCGCCAGATCCAGGATTTCGTGGGTAAGCCAGGCAAAATCCTTTTCGGTGAAATTGAGTTCCGCCAGAGGGTCCAGGCGATGGGCATCGAAGCCCGCCGAGATGAAGATGAAATTGGGTTGGAACCCGCGCAAAGCCGGTTCCATGAACGTGGTCCAGGCCTCGCGCAAATCCTCGGAGCCGCTGTAAGGCGGCATGGGCACATTGACGATATTGCCGACTCCCCGCTCACTGCGCCGGCCAGTGCCTGGATACAGGGGTGACTGGTGGCTGGAGATGTACATGTACGCCGGTTGGGTCTCGAAGGCGGCCTGGGTGCCGTTGCCATGGTGCACATCAAAATCGATAACGGCTGCCCGTTCCAGACCATGGGCGGCGCGAGCGTGAGCGGCGCCGATAGCGACATTGTTGAACAGACAAAAGCCCATGGCCCGGCTGGGTTCGGCATGATGTCCGGGTGGCCGGACGGCGCAAAAGGCGTTATTGGCCTCTCCCGCCATAATGGCATCTACCGCCGCGCAGGCCGCTCCGGCGGCGCGCAGAGCGGCCTCGCCGGAGCGTGGCGACAGTGCGGTGTCGCCATCCAGGGCATGCAGACCCTGCCGGGGCACGGCCGCCAGAATACGCTCCACGTATCTGGCTGTATGCACCCTGGTAAGCTGTTCCAGGGTGGCTTCCGGCGCCTCCCGCCACTGGAGGTCGGCGAACTCAGGGTGCTTGAGGGCGGCGAGGATGGCCTTCAGGCGATCGGGGCATTCCGGGTGGCCATGGCCCATGTCGTGTTCCGCGCAGACCGGGTGGTTGTAAAGAAGGGTGGTCATGGTTGCGGCTCCTGATTAGGGGGAGATCGTGGTACGGTGCAGAGCCTTGAGTACGTCTTCCCGAGAGATGATGCCTACCAGCCGGTCGTTCTCAACCACGGGAAAGCTCTTGGTGCGCATTTCCACCAGTTGCTGTAACAACCGGCTCAGGGGCAGGTCCGGGCTCACGGTTTCCGGGTTCGTGGTCATCACGGATGAGGCGGGACCCTTGATGATATCAGTATAGTGGGGTGCCGGGGAGTCGGTGGTCAGAATGAAAGCCTTTAGCAGATCGAATTTGGTCACCAGGCCTACCAGCCGCCCCTGCCTGTCAAGTACCGGAATACCGTTGAAGTCGTGGGCCTCGAACAGTTGTTCCAATGTCCCGAGTGGGGTATCGGGAGTAGCGGTGATGGGCGAAACCGTCATTGCATCCTTTACTTTGCATCGCAAGAATTCGTACATGATTGCTGTCCTTTGATCAAATAAATTCAATTTTTGCCAATATTATTTTAGATTAAGGCTAGGATGGTCTTAAAGACCAAGGGTTAAAGAGTACGTCATATGCAGGCTAAGCGCACAGCGGATTTATGCTTGTTAAGCGGGATTTTGATAATGGGGCTGGCAGTGGCCGCGGAGCAAATGATGATTTTCGACTTCGGCCGCGCCGATGCGGTGCAGCGCTGGCCATCCATCGACGATGGCGTGATGGGTGGCCGTTCGGCCAGCCAGATGCGAATCGAGGACGGTGTGGCGGTGTTTACCGGCATGGTTTCTTTGGAAAACAACGGCGGCTTCGCCTCGGTGCGTTCCGCGCCGGGACAGTACGATCTCGGCACCTATGCCGGCATCGCTTTACGGGTGCGGGGAGACGGCAAACGCTACAAGCTGAATCTACGCACCGATGCCCAGTTCGACGGAGTGAATTATAGAGCAGCTTTCGCGACTGAAGCAGGGCAATGGCTCACCCTGCGGCTGCCGTTTAGCGAGTTTTTACCAAGCTTTCGAGGCCGGCAGCTCAAGGATGCCGCTCCCTTGGATACCCGCCGCATCGTTACCTTTGGTCTGCTCATCGCCGACCAGCAGGCCGGGCCGTTTCGCCTGGAGCTTGAGTGGCTTGGTGGCTATCTCGACTCGCCAGGACGCTGACTACAAGGACAATATCCAGTCGACGATGGTTTTGATGTCGGCATCGCTAACGATGCCACTGTGCGGAGGCATCGCCGGCCCTTCTCCATACTCCCCGGTGCCCCCCCTTTTGATGATGCCGGCCAGTTTTTCGGACGCCCATTTGTCATTCTTGCGCTTGGCGGCCACCTCTTTGTAGGAAGGGCCCACCAATTTGGTATCGACCCGGTGGCAGTTCAGGCAATCATAATTTTTTGCTGTCATCAGGGCGAGGACTTGCTGAGTCCGTTCGTCCGGTTCCGCGGGCTTGGTTGCAACCGCCGCGTCCGCGGCCTGCTTTGGTTCAACGGGTTTAGCTTCTTGAGCATTAGCAAAGCCGACTCCCAGGCTGCACGCTACCAGCAAACTTGAATAGGAAATTTTCAATGTTGCTATCATACCGTCCCCAGTAGTTTTATTTTCATCGGTAAGGAACCCGCAGGATTCAGTCGAATAGACGACCCTGTTATTTGGCACCCCCAAGCAAGCAGCGCTGCTCAGTAAGCGCGGTCCCCTTCGCACCCGGGAAGGGGACATGGACATGAGTGACTGGTGGGCAAATGCTAAGTAGACCGGGCTGCCGGCTGACCACCTGGAGGAACCCGCCGCGTCTCTGAAGGCTCGGGCTTAATCCCCTGGCTGAGCAATTCCTGATACCAGATATCGTGGTGCTGCTCGGCCCAGTTGGTATCCACCCGGCCGTTAACCATGCCTTCCAAGGCGCCTTCGACACCAATGAGCGCCATGTACATATGACCAAACGCGGTGACGATCGCGACGATGGCGGCTACTGCATGGATCACATGTGACCATTGCATGACTTCCCGGGTCTGGCCGAAATTCGGGAAATCCAGCACGAATCCGGTAACTACCAACGCAAACCCAGTGACGACAAACTGCCAAAACATCAGTTTCTCGCCAGCATTGGCCTTGCCCGCCGGCGGATGCCCCTCACCCCACATGCCGCCCGCGGTTTTGACCCATTCCCAATCCGCCTCGACCGGCAGGTTGTCCCTGAACCACCGCACGCCCATCAAAATCGTGCCCACCGCAAAGAAGGGGCCCAGGTAGTTATGCAGGGCCTTGGCAACCTCGGCGTAGGCGGCGAAACCGTCCTTGCCAAAGACCGGAATCAGCGCGCTGCGACCATACAAAAGGCTCGAGCCCGTGACCGCGAGAATGATGAACAGAATGGCGACATACCAATGCATAATTCGTTCGAACCGCGTCCAGCGCTCGATCATCTGGCCGGAAAAGCCATTCTTAAGCCTCTGCGGGCCATTGATCATGTGCAGCAACCCGGCGACCAGCAGGACGCCGGCCATGAGCCACGCGCTGTAGATTCTCAAGGGGCCGTCCTTGAATGAACGCCAGTTCTGCCCGCCGTTCTGGATCAGGACATTGGCCTCTGGTCCGCTAACGGCGGTATAACCGGTGGCGCCTCTGCGAACCTCGCGCCAGAGGCTGGCTCGCTCATTGCCCTTCGTCGCCGTATCCGACTGAGCGACAACCGTGTCGCTCAACAAATAGCCGGAAACCGGGACCAACAACAATGCCACCAACAAACCCATCAGCAGCCATACCAGACGTTGGCCGGGCAAGCGGCGCTTTCTAGGAGAAAGCTTATGATCGTTGTTTGTCATTAACTCATCCTCCCCGCTCAGCGGTCTGTTTGCCCAATCATCAAGCGATCTATAAGCTGCTGTTTATGTTGCTCCGTCCCGGAGATCCGCAGCAGAGGATCGGCTTTCCCCTGGTAGTGACCGGGCTCATGGATTACCAGCCTGGGTGCATCGGAACAACCGGCTAGCAGCAGACAAAAAACTATCAAGCCGACGAATGTGTCTTATTGATTCCATCACGGGGCCTCCCCCTCTACTAAAGTCTCCCCCACCGCTGGATCTCGCCCGCCAGCAGGCACCACCCTAACCCTCCCCTTGGCAAGGGGGGGAGGGGATAGACCAAGGGGTACCGACGACCAGAGGCCAGCGTGGGGGGCCGCATTATGCGCCGTAGGCCTTGTCCCAACCCCATGTCTGCGGCCGGCCATCGCGGCGCAACACGCGCTGACGATAGATATCGGCCACGACATCGCCATCGCCCGCCAGCAGGGCTTTGGTGGAGCACATCTCGGCGCAGATCGGCAACTTGCCCTCACTGATGCGGTTGGCGCCATATTTTTTGTATTCCTCCGGGGAGCCGTCGACCTCGGGCCCGCCGGCGCAGAAGGTGCACTTATCCATCTTACCGCGCACCCCGAAGGCGGACTTCTGGGGATACTGCGGCGCACCAAACGGACAGGCATAGAAGCAGTAACCGCAGCCGATACATTGATCCTTGTCGTGGAGCACGATGCCGTCGTCCGTGGTGTAGAAGCAATCCACCGGGCAGACCGCGGCGCAGGGGGCATCCGTGCAATGCATGCAGGCCACGGAAATGGATTTCTCTCCGGGTTCGCCATCGTTGAGGGTAACCACCCGGCGTCGATTCACCCCCCAGGGAACTTCGTTTTCGTTCTTGCATGCCGTCACGCAGCCATTGCATTCGATGCAGCGGTCGGCATCACAAAGAAACTTCACTCGAGCCATTATTCGTTCTCCTCCAATCCGCGCCGCGGTTTAGGCGGCAGGATAGATTTTGCACAGGGAACACTTGGTTTCCTGCATGCAGGTCACCGAGTCGTAACCATAGGTAAAGGCGGTATTGCAAGCCTCACCCAACACATAGGGATCGCTGCCCTCGGGATACTTGCTGCGCAGATCCTTGCCCTGGAAGTGGCCTCCGAAGTGGAACGGCGTCCACACCACGCCAGGCGCTACGCTGCGCGTCAATTTGGCCTTTACATTGATGCGCCCGCCTTCCGGACCTTCCAGCCAGACCTGTTGCCCATCGCGGATGCTGGCATTGTTGGCGTCCACCGGATTGATCTCCACGAACATGACCTGCTGCAACTCGGCCAACCAGGGGTTGGAGCGGGTCTCGTCGCCGCCGCCCTCGTATTCCACCAACCGCCCGCTGGTCAGAATGAGCGGGAAATCCTTTGAATAATCCTTGGCTTGGATGGACGCATAGCGGGTGGGCAGACGGAAAAACGATTTCCGATCCTGGTAGGTGGGATACTTTTCCACCAGATCCCGCCGCGTGGTGTAGAGCGGCTCGCGGTGGATAGGCACTGGATCGGGGAAGTTCCACGCCACCGCGCGAGCCTTGGCGTTCCCAAACGGGGCACAGCCATGTTTGATGGCCACCCGTTGGATGCCACCGGAGAGGTCGGTCTTCCAGTTCTTGCCTTCGGCTTTGGTTTTCTCCTCGGGGGTGAGATCATCCCACCAGCCCAGGCTTTTCAGCATGTCGGCGGTGAACTCCGGATAACCGTCCTGAATACCGGAATCCTTGCTCCAGGAACCCTCGGCCAGCAGATTCACGCCGTTGCGTTCGACGCCAAAGTTGGCGCGAAAGGTAAGGCCCCCCTTGGCCACCGGCCTGCTGGTGTCGTAGAGGACGTGGGTGCCGGGATGCTTTAACTCCGGGGTTCCCCAGCAGGGCCAGGGCAAGCCATAGGTTTCGCCGTCGAGGGGACCGCCCTCACCCTGCAGGGTGGTGGTGTTGAAGGTATGCCAGTTCTGCTGATGCGCCTTCAGCCGCTCCGGGCTCTGGCCGGTGTAGCCGATGGTCCACATGCCGCGGTTGTATTCCCGGACGATATCCTCGATCAGGGGTTCGTCGTTTTCCACCTTGATATGCTTGGTCAACTCCGCCGCGAAGCCCAGCTTCTTGGCGAATTTGTACATGATGGTGTGATCGGGCAGGGATTCGAACAGAGGTTCGATAACCTTGTCCCGCCACTGCACGGAGCGGTTGGAGGCCGTCACCGAGCCATAGGTCTCGAACTGGGTAGTTGCCGGCAAGAGATAGACGCCGTCGGTACGGTCATGCATAACCGCCGTGACCGTGGGATAGGGGTCGATGACCACCAGCAGGTCCAGCTTCTCCATGGCCTTCTTCATCTCGGGGCCACGGGTTTGGCTGTTGGGCGCATGGCCCCAAAAGATCATGGCGTGGACATTGTCTTTCTGGGCGATATTGGCTTTGTCCTCCAGCACGCCATCGATCCAACGGGAGACTGGGATACCCTTGGTATACATGGGGCCAGCCGGTTTACCCTCGGACTCCTCATAAGCCTTTTGATCGAAGCGGGCCTTCACCCATTCGTAATCCACGTCCCAGACCTTGCACCAGTGCTTCCAGGCGCCTTCGGCCAGGCCGTAGTAGCCAGGCAGCGTTTCCGTGCCCACCCCAAAATCAGTGGCTCCCTGGACGTTGTCGTGGCCGCGGAAGATGTTGGTGCCGCCACCCACCAGGCCCATATTGCCGAGCGCCAGTTGGAAGATGCAGTAGGCGCGGGTGTTGTTGTTGCCGATGGTATGCTGGGTGCCGCCCATGCACCAGATGAAGGTGCCGGGTCGATTCTCGGCCATGGTTTGCGCAATCCGTCTGACATCCGCTTCCTTGACACCGGTCACCCGCTCGACCTCCGCGGGCGTCCATTTGGCGGCTTCCTTGCGCGCCTCGTCCATGCCGTAGACGCGTTGGCTGATGAATGTCTTGTCGTCCCAGCCGTTTTCGAAGACATGCCACAGCATTCCCCAGATCAGCGGCACGTCGGTGCCCGGCCGCAGGCGCACATGAAAATCGGCGTGGGCGGCGGTGCGCGTGAAGCGGGGATCGATCACGATCAGCTTGGCGCCGTTCTCCTTGCCCCGCAGCACGTGTTGCAGGGAGACCGGATGCGCCTCGGCGGGATTGCCACCGATGATCAGAATCGCCTTGCTGTTGTGGATATCGTTATAGGAGTTGGTCATGGCGCCGTAACCCCAGGTGTTCGCCACCCCGGCCACGGTCGTGGAGTGGCAGATGCGCGCCTGATGGTCTACGTTGTTGGTGCCCCACAGGGAAGCGAATTTGCGGAACAGATAAGCTTGCTCGTTGCTGTGTTTGGCGGACCCCAGCCAATACACGGAATCCGGTCCCGATTGTTCGCGGATCTGCAGCAGTTTGTCGCCGACCTCGTTGATGGCCTGTTCCCAAGTGAGTCGCGTCCATTTGCCACCCACCAGCTTCATTGGATACTTGAGGCGGCGGTCGCCGTGGCCGTGCTCGCGGATGGCGGCACCCTTGGAGCAGTGGGCGCCCAGGTTAAAGGGATGATCGAAAGCCGGTTCCTGGCCGACCCAGACACCGTCCTTGACCTCGGCATAGATACCGCAACCTACCGAGCAGTGGCTGCAGATGGTGCGGACCGTCTTGAGCTCCCCAGCGCCTGCCTGGGTGGAGGAGGCCGCCTGGGATTTCCTGATCAGCGTGGGCGCCACCAGGGACGCAATCGCGGTGCCGCCCATGACGATGCCAGAGTTTTTCAGGAACGCCCGCCGGTCCATGGACAGGCCCTTGAAAACCGCTGGCGACATGGCGGTCTGTTCGGCGACAGCGGGCGCCGCTGTTGTCTTCTTCATTAACTTCATTGAGTATCCCCCCTCCGCATCCGCCTGGGGCAGCGAGTGACGTATAGCTTTATAGCGAGGCGCTGCGGTAGTAGTTGATGATGTGCTGGGTTACACGATACCCCTTGGCGCCGCTGTCGCTGCTCTCCTTACTGGTTGCCGTGACCTCCGGGGCAGCCACCGCGATGCCCTTGGGCATCGTCATCACGGTCGCCACTCCCACGCAGGTGATCAGCGCGCCGTATATGAAGTGGCGGCGGCTGTGCCGAGTATTGCTCATCTGTTTTTGATCGGACATTTGTATATTCCTCGTAGTGGTCAGAAAGTGGTGAAGACTGCTTAAACCGGCATAGTCATATAGTGTTTCTCCAGTCTCATGAACTCACGGCCCAGCCGGCCCACGGCCCGGTAAAAACAGGCGCTCGTAGCTCCTTCCAGATCGCTGAAGAATGGTTCCATCCAGGGTTCCATGTGGGTTGCAAAGAACTCGCGCTGCTCCGTCAAGGACATGGCATCATCCATGATCAGCATCGCCATGATTTCGCAGAGGGCCGCCGCGTGGTCCTCGGGTTCACGCACCCCATCATGGCGTTCATAGCCCAATGCGGCCAGATCCCTGCGCAGATTGCCCAGGGGTTTCTCCATCAGGAAGCCGGTCAGATACCAGGAGCCGTAGGGTACCAGCTCCCCCCTGCCCAGCCCGATAAACAATGCCTGGTATTCGGCGTTCGTTGAGCCTGCCTGCAGGTGTGCCGCGGCCAGTTTCAACCCTGCCCAGGCGGCCGCCATGGCATCCCGTTGGCTTCCCTTCTCGGCGCCTTCAATACCGCTCAGGCGTTGCAGCATGGCAGCGTTAGGCGGAGCGGCAAGCAGGCCCGCCAGCAGGGCATAGGTACCGGCGCGCAAACGATTTTCAGAGAAACTATCATTATCCAGGGGTAGCGGACTCACTTCAGCATGCCTCCGTCGCTGCCGAACATGTAGCGGACTCGGCATTCACCGCACATCTGCAGCCGTTTGAGCGCCGTGTCGTCCTGGAACATCCAGTGACCGCTGAGCCTGGCGGTCATCTTCTCGATCATGCTGCGGGTAGCGAAGGGCTGGCCGCAGGCGATGCAGTGGAAACCCTCCTCCTCGTGCAGCAAGCGCCGCCGGCGCCGCTGCTGCGGCTCAAAGAGAAAGCGGGATCGCCGGGCAATGGCGTCCTCTGGGCAGGCCAGTTCGCAGAGGCCGCACTGCACGCAATTGGCCTCCAGGAATTCGAGCCGGGGCGCGTCGCCGCCATCGAACAAGGCGGTGCCTGGACATACCGAGACGCAGGCCAGGCACAGGGTGCAGGCATCCCGCTTGACCTGGATCTCGCCGAACGGAGCCTCCCTGGGCAAAGCCAGGACGGTATTGAGTGATAGCGCCTGGGCAGCCAGAAAATCGATGGCGGTAAAGAGGGTATCGCGTTTGGCGTTACCGCCGGCAAAGCTGGCGGGTTTGACCGGCGGCATAAACGCCTCTTCCGTCAGGTCAGCCAGCAGGTCCAGGTCGGTGCCGGCCCCGCTTAAACTTAGGGCGCTTGCCGGATAACCCATGCCTTCCAGGAGGACGTGAGCGAAGCCCATTTGTTCTTTGATTGCTTGCAGGACGCTGGGGGGCACTTGCGACGTTGTCAGAATCAGCATCCGGCTCGCGCCGTAGGCCAGGGCGGCCAGCCAGACCTCCATGCCGATACTGCCTACCTCCTCGACCTCGATGGGGATAACATGGCCAGGCAATGGGTCGCCAAGCCGTGCCAGGCGACTCTTGCCGGCTTCCGAGTCATGCAGCAGCAAAACCGGGTGGCTACCGCCAGCTTCCCGGTAGGTTCGCAGCAGGACGCGCAGCCGGTTGAGGGTGTCCGCGGGTTTGGGAAAGCCGTAGATGATGGCGCCGCTGGGACAGGCGGTGGCACAACTGCCGCCCCCCTGACACAGGTAGGGATCGACCGCGATTTTATCGATAAGGGAGGTGATCGCGCCGGTGGGACAGACATCGAGGCAGCGCCGGCAGCCCTGCAGCCCGCTGTTGCCGTGGGCGCAGATAGCCGGGTTGTAGTTAAAGAACTTGGCCTTGTCGAATTCCCCCACCATGTCTGGGAGTTCAGCCAGCATGCGCTCCAGGCTGGCTGCATCGCCGCGTGGCGCATAATAGCCGAGCGGTGGCATCTCCCAGTCCAGCAACGGCGGTACGCCCAGGTCGAGAATCAGGTCGAAATGCGTGAAATCGGCTTCGATGGCCTGGGCGAGGTTGATGTCGTCCCGTGTTTTCGAGACGAGTATTACCGCGAAGTCACCCAGGTAACCAGCTATGCGAACGTCCGCTCCCTGGCCGATAAACAGCACGGGAAAATCGCCCTGCGCGCCAGTGATTCCCTCGCCTTGCGCCAGCACATGGCAGTTCAGGGAATCCTTGAGCACGCCGCCGATGGCGAGGGCTTTATCCGGCTCGCCGAGGATCAATAAACGTCCCCGCGAACGGTAGGACACCCTCGAGGTGGCTTCGATAGGCACGCTGCCGGCAGCCTGAAACGCCTGCTCGCGGGCTGCACGGTTGGGGTTGTCGCCGGCTACTTTGCATTCCAGCGTGTTGACTCTGCTGTTCAACTCTGCGTTTCCCCCGCAGTCAGCGCTGGCGGTGCTGCCTCGGTTTCGATGTTATGCCCGGAAGGTTGAGCGGGTACGGCACCGTCGCTTGCGCCGGCAACCGGCGCCGTGTCGACAAGCGACTGGGCCAGACGCTGGGCTTCGACTGCCAACCGGTGGCGCAGGTCCTGGGTGATGGTATCGCCCAGTTCGGCAAAGCGGGTGTAGTCCTCGATGTATACGTCCAGACCATCCATGACGTTGCAGCGGGGGGAACGGAACAGCATGCGCAATGCCTGCCGGCGCACGGTCTCGCTCACCTTGGCGGAGAAAAAACCACTGTAATCGGAATGCTCGTTCAAGGAGTCCAGCGGTGGCATATCGGCATCCGTCAGCTCTCTGGCGGGAGACTGCACCGCTTCGTAAGCCTGTGCCTGGAAGGATGCCTGGTCAGCCGCGATGGCGGGAATTTGCTGCTCCATATCCCTGGCGCGCGCCTTACGCTCCGACCAGCGGCGTACAAAGGAGCTGCCCTCGGAGGGGTGTTCGGTGCGGGGGGCGATAGGTTTATCGTTGCTCACGATCACTCGCTTTCCAGTCCCGCCGCTGGCGCTTGACTCTGGGTTCGGGTACGTAGTGGGTCAGCACATAGCCCTCGACCCATGGGTAGAGTTCCGGCGGCATAGGCACCGCTTCGACGCTCTCTTCCGTATCCGTATAGGCGCTGGCTTCGTCAAAACAGGCGCTTACCAGGAAGGGCTCGAGAATGCCCTGCGCATTGGTCGAAGAGATGACATAGACGCAAGGCCGGTCGGAAATCAGGTTGTGGTAGTAGCTCTCAACTTCATCCTTATGCAGACGAATCGTTAACCCATTCCACAGATAGTCGTCGCCATCGGGTCCTGAATGCACCAGAACGCCACCGTTAGCAGGGGGGGGCTGGCTATTGGCCACCACGCCGATGACCTGCCAAGAATCACGCGGCCAGGGGTTGGGGGGAGCAGAACGGCGTTTTATCATCACGGCCACCCGCAATCCCGTGACAGCGCCTCCCCCTTCGTATACAGCATTCACGAAACGCAACTCCCCATTATTAATAACATTGTGCTGTTGCAGCATGAGTATCTTTCCCTAAGGATATATCGCTTATTGTGTATGTATAGGTATATTGGAAAAATAATTTGCGGCGCCAGAGCCGCTGTACACCCCTGAAAAAGAAACGGGTGCGCATACTTCTATATAATCGCTATGCGTTTCGCACGGTTAGGCTGGCAAGACCATTCCACGGCCTGCAGAAAGGGACTGACTGGAATCCATATCGAGCCTGGAGCATCGGCCACCTTGCGCGACGATGGAATAAGCTGCGGTTCGCAAGCTCCTATAACCAGTTGGAGGGAACCATGAACGAAAAGAAACCCATCTTCAATCCCAGGGAGATGGTTCAGCAGATCCGCATACCATCGCTGCCCGGCGACCTGGGCAGGACCGGGGTTTTCCTCGGGGTTTTATCGCTGCCGTTACTCCTGTTCGAGATCAGCCTCGACATGAGCGTGGAGTTCGAGTTCCTGCCAGCATATCGCCTGGATCTACCAGAGCTACGGCGACCTGCCGGCGGTGGTGGACAAGATCATCATGCCGCAGATTCTGTCGGTGTCGCGCCTCAAGCGATCCGCCTACCGCGCCAAGGATCTCATCGTCGGTGAAGGCCGCGAAAAATTCCAGAACGACCTCACCGACACACTCGCCAAGATTCTCGCCGAGCGGCGCATCATCATCCACAACGCCCTGATCCGCCATGTCAACGTCCCGCTGCAAATCCTCGACCCCATCCGGCAGGCCAGCGTGGCCGTGGAGCAGGACCTCACCAACAAGGAGAATCAGAACACCGCCCGCAAACAGGTCGAGCTCAACACGGAGCTGGGCCTGATCGAACAGCGCCGCCAGCAGGTCGCCCAGGAAACCGAGAAACTGCGGGCCGAAATCCACGCCGATCAGGAAAAGCAGGTCACCACTATCCAGGCCGAGACCGTGAAACAGGTCGACAAGCAGACAGCTTTTATCCGGGCCGATAAAGTCCACAAACTGGGTGAAGCCCAAGCGAGTACGGTGGCGTTGGTGGAAGGTGAAAAGCCAGGGGTTTTGAAATGCAAGCCGCCGCCTTCGGGGATCCGTCGGCGGATACCTTATGGGGATTCGCCAATAATTTGAATAAGGAGGTGCGGGTGAATATCCTGCACGCCGGAACCGGGACGTTGTGGACGGATTTGGAAAAGGCGACCTTGGGGGCGTTGGGCGGGGCGACGGTGGTTGGCAAGGGACAATAGGGGGCCTTTATCGGTATTGCTGCCGAATTGGAGTTCATAGAGGTTCTGCGATGACGAACGAGCGCGAGTTGCGGGACTCGGCTTCCCGGCGCGCAGCGCCGTCGAACTCCTGGGCGGTCGCCGTGCGGTCCGGGGCACAACCGCATACCGCTGGCAGTGGTTGTATGAATTAACCGCTCTTTTTCGCCGCAGGCAACTGGGCGGATAACACCCGACTCAGGGATTCCCCTCGCTGCCAGGCGTGCAGGCCTTCCAACCAGCGTAGCAGGCCCTGCGGGGTGTGGGCGCGTTTCCAGGCGCCGGCGGCGTATTTGTTGGCTTCCGCCAGGGTGGGGTAGATGTGGATGGTGCCCAGGATCTTGTTCAGCCCGAGACCATGGCGCATGGCCATCACGTATTCGGCAAGGAGATCCCCGGCATGTTCGCCGGCGATGGTGACACCCAGGATCTTGTCCTTGCCGGGCACGGTGAGCACCTTCACTACGCCGTGGGCTTCCTCGTCGGCGATGGCCCGGTCCAGATCGTCGATGCCATAGGTCGTGACCTCGTAGGCGATGCCCTGCTGTCTGGCATCCTGTTCATTTAGACCCACCCGCGCCACCTCGGGATCGGTGAAGGTGGCCCAGGGAATCACCGAATAATCCGCTTTGAATTTCTTAAAACTCCCAAACAGGGCATTCACCGCGGCGAACCAGGCCTGGTGGGCGGCGGTGTGGGTGAACTGGAAGGGGCCGGCTACATCGCCCACGGCGTAGATGTTGGGATAGCGGGTTTGCAGGTACTCATTGACCTCGACGGTGCGGGCCTTGCTCAACGGAATGCCCAGTTCCTCCAGGCCGTAGCCCGCCGTATTGGCCACCCGACCCACAGCCACCAGCACCTGGTCGAATTCGATGCGCACGGCTTTCCCGGCATGCTCGCAGATCAGCACCTTTTGGCCGTCTTCCAAGCGGAATTCTTTTGCTTTGTGCTGGGTCAACACCGCAATGCCTTCGGCCTGAAAACGCTGGCTAACCCTGTCCGAAATGTCGGGATCTTCCCTGATCAGGAGCCGCGGCAGCATCTCAACCTGGGTGACCTGGCTGCCGAAGCGGGCAAACGCTTGCGCCAGTTCGCAGCCGATGGGACCGCCGCCCAGCACCACTAGGCGCCTGGGCAATTGCCGCAGGCTCCACACGTTATCGGAGGTCAGATAGCCGACTGCCTCGATGCCGGGGATGGGCGGCACGAACGGCCTGGCGCCGGCGGCGATGACGATGCTGCGGGTGGTAACGGTTCGACCGTTGACTTCCACGCTGTAGGGCGAGGCAATCCTGGCCTCGCCTTGGATACACTCCACCCCCAGTTGGGTGTAGCGCTCGACCGAATCGTGGGGTTCTACGGTATTGATGACCCGCTGCACCCGTTCCATGACCTCGGCGAAATCGAACTCGGCACTGGCGGACTTGATGCCGAATTCCCGGGCCCGTTGAACATGGGAAAGGAACTTGGCGGAACGAAGCAGGGCCTTGGAAGGCACGCAGCCCGTGTGCAGGCAATCGCCGCCCATTTTATGCTTTTCGATGAGGGTGACCTTGGCCTTGACGGCGGCGGCGATGTAGGCGGTTACCAGCCCGGCGGAACCGGCGCCGATCACCACCACATTGCGGTCGAAGCGCTTGGGTCTGGGATAGTTGCGCAGGACCTGGCGGGCCTTGATAAAAGCCACCAACTGCTTGGCGAGTAGCGGGAAGAAACCGAGCAGCGCGAAGGAAATCAGCAGGCCCGGTGACAGAATGCCGCGCAGAGATTCGATGTGGGCGATCTGGGTGCCCGCGTTCACATAGACGACGGTGCCGGCCAGCATGCCGACTTGGCTCACCCAGGAAAAAGTCAGCGTGCGGATCGGCGTCAGCGCCATCACCAGGTTGATGACGAAGAACGGAAACACGGGCACCAGGCGCAGGGTGAACAGATAAAAGGCGCCATCTTTCTCGATGCCCTGGTTGACCGTCTTGAGGCTGTCGCCGAACCGGCCCTGTACCCAGTCGCGCAATAGAAAGCGCGCGGTCAGAAACGCCAGGGTCGCGCCGAGGGTAGACGCGAAGGAGACTATCACTGTGCCCCCTATCACCCCAAAGATGGCGCCCGCCACCAGGGTCATGAGGGCGGCCCCCGGCAGCGACAAACCGGTCACCGTGGCATAAATCGCAAAGAAGAGCAGGGCCGTTTGTAGAGGATGGAACTGAAAATAGGCATCGATGGCCGCTTGTTGCGATTTGAAGTACGCCAGGCTGAAATAGTGGCCCAAGTCGAAGGCGAAGAAACCGTACACCAGGGCGGCGATACTAACGGCCAGTATGATTTTGCCGGGTTTCATGGAGTAATTCCTCTGTCTTGCGGACTGCCAGTGTTTATCCATACGCGGCAGAGGTAATCTCGGATTCGTTATCCACCCAGGTGGACTGAAAAACCTGATCTAGTGTCTAATTGCATGATTAACCCAAGTTGCCACCTTGACGGGGTGAGTCCATCGGGGTCTGCTACCGTTGTGAGTACCGCTACTGCACGACGACCGGCGAGGAACCCCGATGGACACCCAAATTGTATTTTACAATTACTAAGGTTTTCTATCGACCCGTCATGCCAAATCCCGCTGCTTCAACATCCCCATCAACTTGTATTTGCGCCCATGAGTCTGCATCAGCTGGGCCCGATAAGCTGACCACGCTGATTGCCGTTCCGAGGCCAGATAAGCAGCCCGCGCTTTTCTCAGCCAGTCAATAGCATGGTGGTAAGCATTGGCCTTGCCGGCATCCATGATCTCCTCGGCCCGCTGGCGGGCATTTTCGATAACCCAGTCGGGATACTGGGCCATCGCCGCCTCCATTACCCGTTTCACCAGCTCAGACTGATAATAGCCAAGATCTTTGACGGCCGTGATCGCGCTGTCAATGAGCCCCTCTTGGAGAAAGATGTCGACCTTGGCCTGTTCGCTTCCCCAGGCCCGATGATTGTGAAGGGTTTGTAAGAGATCCGCCCGCACCGTGGGCCACGCCTCGCCCGCCAGTTCTTGCGCCCTCTGGTAATCCCCACCGGAGGGGTTTGCCTTGAAGGCGGTGATTCGAGCCGCGAGGGCCGCTGGGCGATCGCCCAACCCCGCCGCCAGATCACTGGTCCAAGCAGCCAGCTCATATTTAAGATGATCGTGTCCCGGCAGATTCAAGCCGGCCTGGGCAATGACGAGCGCCTGCGCCAACGCGCCTCGTTCCCGCAGGACGCGAGCAAGGGCGAAGGCTTGCTCCAGAGAAACCATCCGGGTTTTGGCCGCTTCCATGGCGGCCTCCACCTGGCCCAGGCGAACCAGCATGGTCAGGTAGTGTTCGGTTTGGCCTTCGGCCTGAGCCAGATGCAGATACTCCTGATGCCGCCCTTGCCGGTCCAGAATCCTGAGCCGGATCACGGCGAGTTCGCCAGCATAATCAGGCGCTTCCCGGTCCCAGGCGCCCAATTCAGTAATCCGGCCCTGGAGAACCTGCCGAAGCGGCGGGTAGTCCCAGCCCTGGCGCAAGGCTTCCAGGCTCATAGCAAACGTCCCATCGAGCCCATCCTGCCAGCCTTCCAGGTGTTCCTGGAGAGCCGCCGTTTCCGCCGGCGTGAGTTCGGTACTCAAGATGGCCTCGGTACACGCTTTATCCAAGGCTTCAACCACGTCATGGCTCTCAGCGCCATAGTCTGCGACCTCTTCCCAGGTGTCCACACAGGCGCTGGTGATGGCTTCCAGCACCACCAAGGCATTGCGGCCGTCACCGTGCTCCGTAAAATCCTGGGCCTTCTCTACCAATACTTGCAGGTCCTCGGTAAGGGAATTTTCGTCCCAGCCGGACTCCCAGGCATTCACGGCGGTGCGCAAAATGTGCCGGACCTCGCGTCCAAAAGGCGCCGGATCCACCGTGGTATGGCGAGGCGCCTGGGAGGATTGTTGTGGCAAGGTGGGCTCGGTCATCTGGCTGAGATACCGATCAATGGTTTCCATCAAATGGGGTTGCTCGGCCACCAAGTCTTGCACCAATCGTCGCGTTTGCAAGAGGTCCAGGGGATCGAGCAGTTGTTCCAGGGTGGGTCGCTCCGCGATCCGCTCTGGCTGATGTAGACAGACCAGCAGCGTGGCTGCGATATGCTTACACCACCCCTCGAAGCTATAGGCACAGCTGCACTGGGCGGCGGTCAGCCCGCCATCGTCGAAACTTAGGCGGACGCGGTAGGGTTCCGCTTCATTACCCTCCACCTCTGCCTGGAGGGTAGGGCCTCGCTGAGCCAGGTTAACAACGGCCCCGGCATGGTAGTAAGCCTCACCGCGTTCCCAGGACTTGGCATTGGCATGGCGGCGGAGGATGGCTTCACTGAGCTTGGGAATGGCCATGGGGTGATCTCCTCAGGCGAGGGTTAGGGCTATAGAGAACATGTTGCCACAACAAGCCATCCTGCTGGTAATCCATGATCGCCAAACTCGAGCCATCCGTTGGCATCGGCAAGGGTTTCGGCGTTAAGGCGTGGAAAGCACGCCACACAGAGATTGTTGACGTACCCGAAACCGTCATCCCGGTCTCAGGCGGCAACTGCGCCCCCAGTAGAATGATGTTTCGAGCGTCCCGAGGACTCGGGTTTCGCGGCCCACAGTTCGAAAGCCGTGGCGAGCCAGATCAGGTCCGCACCAAGGCGAAGACCCTTCCGCTTAGCACCGCTTTCCCACGGTGTCCGCCGCCAAAAACATACTCAAGGGTTATAGGTCGCGGGGCAGTAGCACCGCATCCAGGGCAGGAGATAAAGGCACGGTGTCCGATGGCTTGGCACCGCAAATGCGGGACAAGGCGGCTTTGGCTTCGGCCGCCTTGTCCCCGCTTGTCAATTGGTAATTTTAGGGAAGTACTGCGGCTGAAGAACGCTGTCGATAATCCACACAAGGCCGTTGGTGGTCTGCACACCTTGGCAGTTGATGTTCGACTGATTGACCTGAGGGCCAGATTTGCTTCTGTTGAAGAATACCGTCTGGCCTTGAAGGGTACTTACTTGCCTAGGTATCAAAGCCTTTCGTGGATCGACTTCACCTGCTGTGACGTGGTAGGTGAGCACATCGGTGAGCGCATCTGCATCATTCACAATCGCGTTGCGAATGCTCTCAGGTATTGCGGCGAAGGCGTCGTTGGTCGGAGCGTAGACCGTTAATTCGGCGTTGGGATCGCTCAATGCACCGCCGAGGCCGGCTTGCAACACGAGGGCGTACAGGGTGCTCAGGTCTGGAGTCTCCGCAGCGGCTTCGGCAATCGTGCCGGTGAAGTCGACTAGCGGCGTCTTTAGACATTTGACATAGTTTGAGCCGCCAGTGGCTTGGGCGGTATTTGCGCTCAACGCCAACACGCCGAGACAAAGCATTGCAGCAACATTTTTACGCATCATATTCGGTACCCTCTATTCACGGTTTATGGAAAGTCATTGGCTTGATTACCAACGCGTGCAAACAATAAGCAAGGCGTTGTGAAGCCAACGTCTAGGCCACGTGAAAAACCCGTGAAGATGTCAGGAAAAATCGAAAATTGAGATGCGCGGTTGGTAAGCCGCTATTCGGACAGGGGCTCGCATTGCGCGTTAGGAAACCGAACGGTCACTTGGGTGCCCACACCCACCTGACTGTCGATATGAACTGGCCAATGGAAGTGATCCGACAACCGCTTGACAATGCTCAGACCGACGCCGTGGCCGCGGCGCTGGCGCAGGTCGCTACGGAAGAACGGGCGAAACACATCTTTGACTTGCTGCTCGGGAATACCGATACCGCTATCCCTGATCAACAGTTCTCCAGGACCGACATGCACGGTTACCTGACCGGCGTCGGTATAGGAAAATGCATTACGCAGCAAATTACCGATCAACACGGATAGCACCTTGCGGGGACCGGTGGTGATCAGGCGGACAGCAGCGGTGTGCGAGACGACAATGGGTTTATCCCCCACCAACAGTCGAGCCCGTTCGAGTTCGTCTTCGACAATCTCGTTCACGGACACCGACTCGGTTGGCAAACCGTGACTCGACTCGCGGGCCAGCAACAGAAACATCTCCACCAAGTCTTCCATTTCCTTAGCATACCGCTCGATACGCAATACCGAGCGGCGGGCACTCTCGTTTAGGCTGGCGTCGTTCAGCAGCAATTCGGTAGCCATTTTGATGACTGTCAGCGGGCTGCGCAGTTCGTGACTCGCATCGCGCGTGAAATTGCGCTCCCGCTCGACAAAAGCGTTGAGGCGCTCGGCAAAACCTTTGATGGCGGAAGCCAATACCCAAATTTCGCTGTGCCCATCACCAGGCAGGCGTTCGGGAGCAAACGCTTGGCTATCCGGCGTTTGCGGGTCCAATCGATTGACCTCGCGAGCCAGCCAGATAATGGGGGAAACCGCGCGCTGGGCCATCCGATAAGCCAACCATGCGGATAGATACAGGACGATCAGGATACCGGCCAGCGGTAGCAGACCGAAGTAAACGGCCAACTGACTGACGCGCTCGCCGTCGAACACCAAGTAGAGCCGTTGATCGTCCCCTGCGGTGACATAGATAAGGGTATGGCTCGCAGTGGAAGCCGGTTTGTGGAAACCCAGCCCCAAAGCTCTCAGGGGTTCGGGTAGCGGAGCCACCTCCCCGGCGCCAGCCAGATAACCGGTGAGATTGTGGGTGGTGGGAGGCGGGAGCTGAGGGTCACCCTGTCGCAGCCGCCAGAAATAATCGGCCTCATCCCGTAACGCTTGCTTTATCAGGATTTCCTGAAGCACGAAGCCCGCCGTGAATACACCGAGTATCGCGACCGCGCTGATGAGGCACGCCTGTAGAAGAAAGGCACGCCCCAGGTCGCCTCGCAACCCCTTGTTACGACCCATCCCGCAAACTCAAGCAGTAACCGGCGCCGGAAATCGTATGGAGCAGCACTGCGCCAAAGGGTTTGTCGATAATCTTACGAAGGTTATACAAATGACTGCGCAAGGTATCGCTGTCCGGCAATGTTTCTCCCCAAACCTGGCGTTCCAAATCGGCGCGGCTCACCACTCTGGGTGAAGCCTTCATCAGCACGGTGAGCAGCTTGATACCGATCGGAGCCAGGGTGAGGGGTTGACCCGCACGGGTCACTTCAAGAGTGCCCATATCCAACCGCAAGTCGGCGACGGACAGTATTTCGGCGGCAACCTGCCCGCGCCGTCGCCGCAACAGCGCCCCGATGCGGGCGGTCAGTTCCCGCAACTCGAACGGTTTGATCAGATAATCATCGGCGCCAGCGTCCAACCCCGCGACCTTGTCATCCAGGGTGTCACGCGCGGTCAGCATCAAGACGGGAGTATCGCAGCGTCCATCGATGCGCAATCGCGAGCAAAGCGCAAGGCCATCCAGACCCGGTAGCATCAGGTCGAGAATAATCAGGTCGTAATCGTTCGTGACCGCCAAATGCAGTCCGGTCAGGCCATCCGCTGCGTAATCCACGCTATGGCCGCACTGTTCGAGGTAATTGAATACCATCTCGGCGATGTCTTGATGGTCCTCGATGAGAAGGAGACTGGCGGGGGTGGTTTGCATGCAGTCTAGGCCGGGTTCACAAAGGATAGAAATTTCAATGGGCTTAATCGCCCATTTCGGTCGAATGGTGCGCTTGGGGTGAACCGCCGTCAAGCGCTGAGTATCGTGAACACGTGATGTTGAGGGGTGACGCGCGAAAACTCAGCGCGGCGGCCCGCTGGTCACCGCGCCAGGCGCGGCAAATCCCCTCCAGCCAGACCCATGGCCCGGCGAGCCAGCAGATTCTTGACCGGTTCGGTGGCGTCGGTAAGGTTAAGCCCGAGGTTGCGGAGCAACCGCACCGGCGGCAGGGGGCTGCCGAACAAGCGCTTGAAGCCATCGAATATGCCCAGCATCAACAAGTTGTCGCCTTTGCGCCAGCGTTCGTAGCGACGCAACACCTTGAAGGCGCCGATATCCTGGTGGTCGGCGATGGCGCCTTGCAGCACCTCGGCCAGGGCCGCCGCATCCAGCAACCCCAGGTTTACCCCCTGTCCAGCCAGTGGATGCACCACGTGGGCGGCATCACCGACCAGGGCAACGCGGGGTTTGACATAGGCATGGGCATGTTGCAGGCGCAAGGGAAAGGCACCCCTGGCCCCCACTTCAGTGATGCGCCCCAGCCGCCACTCGAAGGCCTCGGCCAGTTCCAGGGCAAAAGCATCCCCCTCGATAGCCAGCAGATGGTCAGCCTGGGCGGGGGTAGTGGACCAGACAATGGAGCAGTGGCCATCGTGCAGGGGGAGAAAAGCCAGGGGACCCGTGGGCAAAAACCGCTGCCAGGCGGTCTCCTCATGAGGCTTCTCAGTACCCACCGTGGTTACCACGGCTTTCTGATCGTAGCCCCAACCGCCGGTGTCCACGCCGGCCCAGTGCCGCACTCGCGAGTTCGAGCCATCGGCGCCCACCAGCAGGCGGGCGCACAGTTCGCGCCCGTCTCCCAGTTGCATATGGACCTCCGTCTCCCGGACACTGGCCAAGCCCAGGGTCGCCGGGCAATACAGTTCCACATTGGGGAACTGCCGGGCGCGCTCCAGCAGAGCGATCTGGATGATCCGGTTTTCGATGATCCACCCCAGCAGTGGTTCACCAATGGCGGCGCTGTCAAAATGAATATGCCCAGAGCCGCCAGCATCCCACACCTCCATTTCCCGAAATGGGCCAACCCGCCAGGCCGTCATCCCGTCCCAGGCGCCCACGGCGGCGAAGATACGTTGCGAGGCCCGGCTGATAGCCGACACCCGTAGATCGATTTCGGTTCCCGGCTGAATCCGTTCCAGAGGAGTGCCCTCCAGTAGGGCCACCCGCAGCGAGCTATCACCCAGCGCACAGGCCAGGGCGGCGCCTACGATGCCGCCCCCCGCGATCACCACATCGTACCCGTCCCGCTCCATCACGATACGCCCTGGATAAGCAATGGCAGCCCCCGCGCCAGGCGTGGCAATCGCCCATCCAGGCCCATGGTCTGGCGGGCCAGAAGGCGCTTGACCGGCGGGCACAGGTCGAAAGCCAGCAGCCCCAGATTGCGGGCCAGGCGCAGGGGCGGCAGGGGATTGGCGAACAGGCGCGCCAGGCCGTCGGTGAAAGCGATGGCGCGACGCTGATCCCAGCGCCGCCAGTCGGCGTAGCGTTCCAGCACCGCGAGCTGCCCGGGATCGTCCCCCGCCCGCCAAGCGTCAATGATCACCTCGGCCAGCACCGCCACGTCGCGAATCCCCACATTAAAGCCCTGACCGGCGATGGGATGCAGCGTATGGGCGGCGTTGCCGATCACCGCGACCCGGTGCCGGGCATCCTCACGAGACTTCACCATGAACAGAGGATAGTCCTGGCGCTGGCCGACCCGCCTGAAGCGACCCAACCTATCGCCAAAGCGATCCTGGAGATGGGCGAGGAAGGCGGCGTCATCCAGTGCCAGGACCGCGTCCCGATCACGCCTGTCCACCGTGCACACCACGGCGCACCGCCCTTCGCTCATGGGTAGCAGGGCCAGCGGACCGGCGGCGGTGAACCGCTCGTAGGCGGTGTTGCCATGGGGCAACGCCGGGCTTACATTGGCGATCACCGCGGTCTGACCATAATCCCAGCGCAGGGCGTCGATACCCAGTTGCTGGCGCACCCGCGAATTCGCGCCGTCGGCGGCCACCAGCAGACGGGCTGTCAAAAGAACAGTTTGATTATCCAACCGGACCAAGGCGCGGGCGACATCAGGCTGGATTTCTACTGCTTCCAGGCTGGCCGGACACAGCAGATCCACTCCTTTCTGATCCTGCAGACCCGCTGCCAGGGCAGCGCCGATCCGGCGCGCTTCGAGCACATAGCCCAGGGCTTCCACGCCCTCGTCTCGGCAGTTCAGGCGGGCGACACCCGGGTTACCCCGATCGGAGATGTGGATGCTCAGGATGGGGGTGGCGGCGGCTTCGAGCGCCTGCCACATGCCCAAGCCCTGGAAGATACGCTGGGTACCCTGGGCCAGCGCCAGGACGCGGTCGTCATAACCCGGCTGGCTGGCCGTGGTCAGCGGCACCGCCTCCACCAACGCGATACGCAGGCCCTGGCCTGACATGGCGCAAGCCAGGCTGGCTCCCACCAGCCCGCCCCCAATGATCAGCAGGTCATAATCGGTATTCATCCTGTCACCATCAATGCTTCAATATCGGC
The DNA here is from genome assembly GCA_963696325.1 of uncultured Gammaproteobacteria bacterium. GTDB lineage: Bacteria > Pseudomonadota > Gammaproteobacteria > Competibacterales > Competibacteraceae > CAVOJV01. The sequence goes on along the minus strand of CAVOJV010000062.1, from coordinate 59,246 downwards.
TATCTCCTTGGGCACGGCGCTGGTGAGCACTTCATTGCCCGCGGCCGTGACCAGTACGTCATCTTCGATACGGATGCCGATATTCCACCAGCGCTCAGCTACGCCTTCGCTGCCGGTGGGAATATACAAGCCCGGTTCCACGGTGGTGACCATGCCCGGCTCCAGCGCCCGCCATACCTCACCGGCCTTGTAATCACCCACATCATGCACATCCATACCCAGCCAGTGGCCAGTCCGGTGCATGTAGAAGCGCTTGTAAGCCTCATCCTCAATCAGCTTGGCAGGATCGCCGTTCAGCAAGCCCAGTTCGACCAGCCCCTCGGTCAGCACCCGCAACGCCGCCTCGTGAACCTCATTAAAGCGCTTGCCTGGTCGCACCTCGGCGATGGCGGCGTGCTGGGCGGCCAGCACCAACTCATACAGCGCCCGCTGCTCGGGGGAAAAGCGGCCGTTGACCGGGAAGGTGCGGGTAATGTCGGCGGCATAGCCGTCCACCTCGGCCCCAGCATCGATCAGCAGCAGATCGCCATCGTGCAGGCGGGCGTTGTTCTCGGTGTAATGCAGGATACAGGCGTTCGCACCGCCGCCCACGATGGCGGGGTAGGCCCAACCCGCCCCGTGCCGGGTAAAGGTGTAGAGGATCTCGGCTTCGATCTCGTACTCCATCAGGCCCGGCTGGCAAATCCGCATGGCCCGGCAATGGGCCGCGGCGGAAATGCGTCCCGCTTCGCGCATCACGGCTACCTCCGCCGCATCCTTGTGTAGACGCATGTCGTGGAGCACATGCTCCAGGGCGATGAACTCGCCAGGAGCGCGCACCCCGGAACGGGCCTTGGCGCGGACCTGGTTTATCCAGTCCATGACCTGGCGGTCAAAGGTCGGATTATAACCGATGGAGTAAAACACCCGCTCTCGATTCTCCAGCAGGGCCGGCAAAATCTTATCGATCTCCGCGATAGGATGGGCGTTGTTGGCGCCAAACCGCTCCACGGCCCCCTGTTGGCCAGCGCGCCGGCCATGCCAGGTCTCCATGAGCGGATCCCGCTCCCGGCAAAACAGGCTGAATTCCTGCTCATGACCGGGGGCGAGCACGGCCACGGCCTCCGGTTCGGGGAAGCCGGTGAGGTAATAAAAATCGCTGTCCTGACGATAGGGATACTGCACATCGCGGTTGCGAGCGGCTTCGGGGGCGGCGGGAAGCAGGGCGATTGCCCCATTCCCCAGGCGTTCCATCAGACGCTGGCGGCGCCGGGCAAAGTCCTGCGGGGGTATGATTCTGGCGAACATGTTGGATTTCGTGCGATCAATGCAACCGGGAGGGAATGCTCGAGCGTGATCGTAGTTCCTGGTTTACCAGCAACACGCCCATGCGTACATATTCGACAATCTCCGTATAGGATTCCTCGTCGTCATCGCTGGGCTCGGTGATATCGCAGTCCAGCCGCGCAATGTCCAAAAGATCGCGCAGGAATTCCTGGACCTGCGCGGAAAATCCCTGGTTCTTTTCCACGCCACCCAACCCCAATCCGGACAGAAAGCCTTCGCACCAGCACCCCAGAGAATCCGTGCGCCGGCTTAAAGGCGCTTCCTCATCCGGTAACATCAGCAATAAACCGAAATCCTCATCGTTAAACTGAGACACGGTGGCCACAAAGAGTTCCCGCAGGAGTTTTTCCGCTTCCCGAGTCTGAACAACGTCTTGGGAAAATTCGTCCTTTACCCAAGCCAACCAGGCAGCACTGTCTATAGCGGTGTCGGCGCACAATATACCGCACAGCATCCCGTGAATCTCTGACGGATCGTCATGCTCGAAAAGCTGGGCGATGCGTCCAAACGTAGGAAAATTGGCAGTTTCAGTCATAGGACTCGCTCCATATTGGACCGCAGGTGGCGCAATGCCCAGACAATCCTAACATCGGCATGCCAAAACTCGAAAGATTGACCCATCTGGGCAACCGCTCTATAGTAAATTTCATGGAAGCAGAAACCCCTAGACAAGAAACCGCCAGGCATATTACTGCATTGGAAGAACGCCTCGCCGAACTGATCGCGCTCTATGAGCAGTTGGGTTTGGAAAATCAGTCCTTCCGTACCCAGCAAACCGTGCTGCTGGCGGAACGGGACGAGTTGTTCGAAAAAAATGCGCAAGCGCAAGCCCGTCTCAGAACCATGGTTGCACGCCTCAGAGACCTAGACCTGCCACCATGAATGATCAAGCTGTCACGGTGACGGTCCAAATTCTCGATAGCCAGTACCGGATAGCCTGTTCCGCAGACAACCGTGCTTCGCTGGTGGACTCGGCCACCTACTTGAATGAGAAGCTGCTGGAAATCCGTGCCGCTGGCAAGGTGCAAGGCGTCGATCGCGTCACCGTCATGGCGGCGTTGAACATCAGCCATGAACTGCTCGCCTGCAAAGCGGAGATTGCCGAACTGAATGATTTATGCGGCAGGCGGTTGCAGGCATTGCTGGACAAAGTGGAAATAGCGCTTAGCAAGTTTCCTCAAAAAGAAGTATAGTGTGAAATATGGACATCCTCTGCGGTGTTCGTGTAATAGGCTGGGTATACCCCTTGATCCTAGTTGATTATACCCGGGGTACCAGGAGTTGATGCAGGTGTGCATGTCCGCCCTGCCGCGGAAAGCCTGATTGCATCATCCTGCACCCCACTTGAACCTGCGGTTCAAGGGCGAAGGCCTCTAACGGCACAGGCGGAGGGTGTCCTTTTATACTACGCTCGATTGCGCGGTCAAGTTGACGTTCGTTGCCATGCCGTCCCCCACCCCCCTCCGCGAGACCTTCCGCGCCCTGCGCCGCGCAACGCCACTCAGCACCCGTCAGCATGCCGCGCGACAACTGGCCGAGCGTGTCGCTTCATTGAGGATTTTTGCCGCCGCCCGGCATATCGCCGGTTATCTGGCCTTTGATGGCGAGATAGACCCCGCGCCCCTGCTGGAACGCGCCCTGGCGCTGGGAAAGCACGTGTATCTGCCCGTGCTGACCAGCAATCCCAGAAACTCCATGTGGTTTGCCCGCTATCAGCCTGGCATAGCGCTAAAACCCAATCGTTTTGGCATTCCCGAGCCGCAGGTCTCTGGCGAGGCATTGCTTGCTCCCGAGCATTTGGACCTGGTGCTGACTCCCCTGGTAGCCTTCGACACCAGCGGTAATCGGCTGGGGATGGGCGGCGGCTTTTATGACCGCGCCTTCGCCTTCGAACGTCATCCTGGCCATCATTTCGGACCCCTGCTGCTGGGTCTGGCCTATGAACTGCAAAAGGTCGAGCATCTCAACCGCCGGCCCTGGGATGTAAGCCTAGACGGCATCGCCACCGAGCAGGCCCTTTATCCCGGCAGCAACGGCTTGCTGGAATAAAATCCATGAACTACTGGCTCATGAAGTCCGAACCGAGCACCTTCGGTATCGATCACCTGGTGGCCATGCCGGACCAAACCGAGCATTGGGATGGCGTTCGCAACTACCAGGCCCGTAACATGCTGCGCGACCAGATGAGAGGCGGCGATCTGGCGTTCTTCTACCAGTCCAATATCCTGCAACCAGGTATCGCTGGCATCATCGAAGTGGTGCGGGAAGGGTATCCCGATTTCACCGCCTGCGATCCCCAGAGCGAGCACTACGATCCCAATAGCAACCCTGACAACCCACGCTGGTACATGGTAGATGTCCGCTTCGTACGCAAGCTCAAGCGCGTGGTAACGTTAGCCGAACTCAAAAATCACCCGGAACTCCAGGCGCTTGCCCTGGTGCGGCGTGGTAACCGGCTGTCTATCATGCCAGTCACCGCGCAACAGTGGACGTTTATCCTGCGCTTAGAATGAGGATGCTCTATTTTTCGAAAGCCAGGTATGAACATAGCTGAGTGCAAGCGGCTCATGGGCAGGGTTTGATCTACATCAACCATTGGAAAGCCACTTCAAGAAACTGCGACGTCGATAGCGTCGTTTAGCCGGCAAGGTCCATGGTCAAACGCGACCCATCGAGTCAGGGATTGATAACCGGCACGCGGTCAGCTTCTTTCGAGCACGCAGGACCTTATACTTTTCAAGGAGCAACACGATGCGTGGACGGCCGTTCCGCTCTTCTTCCGCACCTACCCGCAGACAAAGCCCCCTCACTTTGTTCGCGCCATTAACCAGTTACGGACTACATAATCCTGCCCTAAGCTCGGCATCGACTGACTTCCCTTGACGCATGCTGACGGGAATTATTCTTCAGCTTCCTTTATCAATAGTTGGTTAAGCGCGAGCTCTGGGACCATAAAAAGATGCCAATATCTTTGTTACTCCTCGCATTTTTGTCACCCCGACCTTAACCTCACAGGCTATTTGCAAGGCTGGCATGAAACCCGCATATTCCACCCCTCATAAAACTATCATCATGTGAGACTTAGTTGCTAACGATCATGATAGAAGGCAATTCGATGTCAACTAATACTGATACTTTCCTGGATGATTTTCTTGAATATAAGCCGTCAGTTCCATTTACGGATAACCTCACAGGTTTATATAACCATAGCTTATTTCAAATAAGTCTCGACCATGAAGTGAAACGATTCCAACGTTATGGCACACCTTTTGTGTTAGCCCTAATTGATATCGACTGGTTTTCTCATTTTAACGAACATAACAATCATGTCCATGGCGATCTAATGTTAAGAGAGGTTGCCAACCTAATAAGCAACAATACCCGCGATGTTGATATAGCGGCCAGGTATTCAGGTGACCAGTTCATTATCCTTATAACGGGAGCAGATCCGGCTAAAGGCCTGACAATAACAGAACGCATTCGGCGATCAGTAGAGCAGCTAGCTAACGCCAACCTAACCGTTAGCATTGGTCAGGTTTCGTGTCCCGCAGATGCCACTAATCGTATTGGCCTTATTAAAAAGGCTAAGGACGCCCTTCAAGAAGCCAAAAAAAGAGGGAAAAACACAATTTACCGCTTTGAAGCACAGAAATCCTCGCTGATTGATCCACCATCCAACATATTAATCGTAGATGATATACCCGCCAATCTTAAGATGCTAGAGGCCCTTCTTTTACCGGAAAATTATTCAATCATAAAAGCTCAAAATGGTAAAGATGCGCTCCATACAATCACCAAGTACGATACCGATATCGATTTGGTTTTACTAGATATAATGATGCCAGGGATGAATGGCTATGAGGTCTGCCGACAAATTAAATATAATGATCTAACCCGCATGATTCCAATCATAGCGATAACCGCATTGAACGATATGGAATCACGAATTAAGGGTATTGAAGCTGGTGCGGATGATTTTCTGACAAGGCCGTTAAACAAATCAGAGTTGCTGGCCAGAGTAAAGCATCTCGTCAATTTTCGAAAACTTAATAAAAGACTGACCAATATCAAGAATGTGTTGTTATCCTTGGCCAACACAGTCGAAGCCAAGGATGTTTACACCCAGGGACATGTTGAGCGAGTTGCTAATCTTGCCGTAGCAATTGGAGATAGAATGCGTCTGCCGCCGAAAGACATTGAGTCGTTATGGTTTGCGGGGATTTTACATGATATAGGTAAAATTGGAATACCCAATGAGGTATTAAACAAACCCGGCCGTTTGAGTCCCGAAGAATTCGAGCTAATGAAAAATCACCCTAAAATTGGCTACAAAATTTGCCTACCCCTTGAAGACACACTGGGACTCGCCCTTACTGCAATACGTCAACATCATGAAAAACTCGATGGGAGTGGGTATCCAGATGGTTTGAAAGAGGATGCCATTCCCAAAATTTCTCGGATTATGGCCGTTGTGGATATTTATGATGCATTGACCACAGATCGCCCATATCGACAAGCGATGACTAAAGATAACGCTTTACAACTACTCCGATTGGAAGCCAGCCAGGGAAAACTGGATGCCCCTATTGTGGACATATTACATGAAATGTTTGAATAGTTCTCCATGGAAAATTAAAGACATCCGCTCTAATTATTATTGAGCAGACCATCGTTTATCGCTCTCACCCTACTATGTTTCATTTTTTCAGTCCACAATTCGGCCCCCCCCAATGACCGGCAATTCAAATATACTCGGACATGAGTCGGGCAAAAACAATGATACTGAATACCAACCCAGGGTCCTAATTGTAGACGATGAACCCAGAAACGTGAAGCTGTTAGCCGCAATGCTATCCAGAAGGAAGTTTCACATTCTAACCGCCTATAACGGTCAAGAGGCTCTTGACGTTACCAAAAAACATATGCCAGATCTCATTTTACTGGATATCATGATGCCGATATTAAACGGTTATGAGGTCATCGAGAAACTTAAAAGCGATGTGCTTACCCAGCATATTCCAATTATTCTCATAACTGCGCTTGACAGCCCGGAGAGCAAGCACAAAGGTCTAGCTATTGGCGCGGAAGAATTCTTGAATAAGCCAGTCAATACCGCTGAGCTGTTAGCACGGATCAATTCTATGCTACGGCTTAAGCAATATAAAGAGCAACTTACAATTCGCAAAAAATCCCAGGAAAGCTTTTCCACTAAGAAGGCACCGGCCCAAATACCGATAGCCTCACAAAATCTTCATACAATTTTGTTGGTGGAAGATAACCCGAGTGACGTTAAACTAATTAAAGCGCATCTTACTGGCCAGAACTACCGATTACTGGTTGCTGATCGTGGCGAAAGTGCGATCAAGCTGGCTCAAAGTGAGAAGATCGATCTCCTTATATTAGATGTCATGTTGCCTGATACAGATGGATTTCAGGTTTGCCGGCAACTCAAAGAAATGAATGTAACTCGGAATATCCCGATCATTTTTTCCACCAGCTTGCGGGATCTGGATAGCAGAATAAAAGGCATTGACGCCGAAGGCGATGATTTTCTTGTCAAACCAATTAATGGCAAGGAACTTAACGCAAAAATCACTCATTTCCTAAGAAAAAAGAAGCACCTAGATGAACTTCGGTCACATTGTGAAAACACAATTAATTCAGCTCTCAATGATGCCCTAACCGGATTATATAATCACCTTCATTTTAAACGCTCTCTAGAACTTGAAGTCAAAAGGTCCTGCCGCCAAAGCCATGATTTGGCACTGCTTATGATAGATCTCGATAATTTTAAGAAATATAATGACAATTTAGGTCATCCAGCCGGAGACATGATTCTCCGTGAGGTAGGAAGGGTCATTCGGGAAAATGTTCGAGACATCGACCTTGCAGCACGTTATGGTGGAGAAGAATTTGCGGTTATCTTACCATATACCCAGACCGCAGATGCATTAGCCATTGCTGAAAGAATTCGCATTGCGGTAAGTTGTCTCACCCTCCCGTTAAAAAGCCCTCCCAAATTGGGACATATAACTGTCAGTATCGGTATAGCCACTTACCCTGCGAACGCATCCTCATCTGACGAGTTAATAACGAAAGCGGACGAAATGCTTTATCAGGCGAAGAGAACCGGTAAGAACAGAGTTTGTTTGTGTAATAATTATAAAGAGGAGTTTGTTAGTCAGTGTTAGGTAAGTATTTAAAGTGGACCCGCTTGTCTAGACAGAAAATCTAAAATTTAAGATAGTCTCGGAGTCCCATTATCTTTGCTGCCGCGCGAGTAAACGGTGACCGGCGTTTGGTTGTTCAGTCCTTAATGAGGGCGCGTTTGGTTGTATAGTCTCGCTAATAGTAATCTATATGCTGCAAATTAACTGATTTGTTATTTGATGGTCTACTATCTAAGTACAGGACAAAAAACCCAAGCCATTGATGGATAATGATGTCCAACATTTTTTGGCAACCTCTCTCACTCCCCATGAATGAATCCGTTTCAGCACTGCAAGCGGTCTTGGCCGGACACCTCCCCTGGCAGGGCGCCCGCTTGAACTTCCTGGCCCAGTTCCTCCTGACCCTGTTCAAGGTTCGCAGCGTCAATCTGGCCGACTTGGCCACGGGCTTCGGCGGCATGGCGCAGATCGCCTCCCACTACAGGCGCTTGCAACGCTGCTTTCGCGCCTTCGAGATCGACTACGACGTTCTGGCCCGCCTTCTGGTCCCTCTGTTTCCGGTGGGCGAAGACCCTTGGTATTTGACCCTGGACCGCACCCACTGGCAATCCGGCAAGACCGAGATCAATTTCTTGGTCCTGGGGGTCGCCCACCAAGGTATGGCCTGGCCGGTGCTGTGGACGGTTCTCGACAAGGCCGGCAATGCCGATACCGAGGAGCGCACCGCGCTCCTGCAACGCGTTGTGAAGCAAGTCGGGCGGACCCGACTCAAGGCACTCCTGGCCGCCCGGGAATGCGTCGGCGGGGACTGGTTCGCCTGGCTCCACGCCCAGAGCCTTCCCTTCCACCTCCGCCTCAAGCGCAACCCCTTGCTGCCCACTGCCTGGAAGGTGCCGATGCGGGCCGACGTCCTGTTCGGTTCCCTATAACCGGGCCAGTCCCGCCACCGCGAAGGACGCCGGCCGGTGTGAGGCTGTTTCGTCCCGCTCTCCGCCGTGCGGCTGGCCGACGGCGACCTCTGGTTAATCGCTAGTTCCGGCGCACCGCAGCAAGCGGCGTTCACGGCCTATGCCCGGAGAGGGAAAATCGAAACCCTGTTCGGCGCCTTGAAATCCCGCGGCTTCAACGTCGAGGACACCCAGCTGACTCATCCCGACCGGCTCGACAAACTCCTGGCCCTGCTGGCCTTGGCGTTCGCCTGGACCTATCGAACCGGCGAAGCCCTCGCCGCACGGCAACCGATCCCCATAAAAAAACTCTCCAGCGCCCCCTCCAATCCATCTTCCGCCATGGCCTCGACTGCATCCGGTCCATCGTCCTCAACTTGGCCGACCGCTGGGCTGATTTCCTCGGCCTGCTGAAATGTTTGTCCTGTACTTGGTGTACTTAGGTAAATGATTTCCAGGGTTGCCTATGGTGTCGTTTTTGACACCAGGCGGGTACTTGTGATCAGAAAGGCCAGGGCTGGCACAAATACTGCTTTTCTTCGAGAGGGTGCGGATACCGCTATTCTGTTGAGCTTACGTAGGATTATTTTTTTAGTGACTGGCTCAACTTAATCGCTTCTTCTAATCAACCACACAGGGAGCATCTTCGGTTCAGGGGTAGCAGGTGTTGTGTGACTCGAAATTTGTGTCTTCGGCAACGCCGAATGACAGCCTGGACGTCTCGAACCTTCTGGTGCACATATGCGTTCACAACATCGCGATTGACAAAAAAGGGTAGAAAGTTCCATTTCCAGATAATTCCCGGCTTTTGAGGTGAACTTAAAACTTTATGTGCTAAAAATGGGAGCTCGTTCAGGGCACTTTGCTAGGGAAGGATAATGATATGGTTGGAGCCTATAGAATCGATGATTCAGCCTCGTCTATCCAGTCGCGAATCTATCCGGCAGCGTCAACATTTGAACGAGTGCATACAAGCTCCGTTGTACGGATGGCAGAGGATTTAGGACTAGTTCATTAGTTGCAAGACCAGTGAGTTATCTCATGAACGGATGTATATTCATATTTTGTCGTTTAGGACTTTCAATGGAGATTTGCGATGAAATTATTAACCAAATTTTTTGCTTTGCTAGCCTTGTGCATAATGACCAGCCTATCAGCGCTTGCTGCCGATAAAGGCATTTTTGCCACCACCCCTACCACCAATAATGGAAAAAAATGGCGCATTTCCTATTACGAAGGCGGAGAATATCTGAATTACCAACAAACACTAGCTGCCACTGTCCGCAGCTTAATGAAACTCGGATGGCTTGAAAACAAGGACATCCCACCACAAAACGGCGAGCAAACTAAAGACTTATGGAACTGGCTGGCAAGCAACCTAAAGAGCGATTATATCGAGTTCGTCAAAGACGCTCATTATACGGCGATTTGGGATGACCACATTAGAGAAGACATGGTCAATAAATTGACCACCCGATTGAGTCAACAAAAGGACATCAATCTGCTAATCGCTATGGGAACCTGGGCAGGAAAAGATTTCGTTAACAATAAACATAATGTACCGACCCTTGTGCTCTCAACAAGCGATCCTGTTTCAGCTGGTATTATCAAGAGTAATCAAGATTCCGGTTTTGATCATGTGCATGCTCATGTCGACCCTGACCGCTGGGAAAGGCAGTTGCGGCTTTTTCATGAAATCATCGGATTCAAAAAGCTTGGTGTAGCTTATGAAGATACCGTCGACGGCAGAAGCTACGCTGCGATCGATGTGGTCGAGAAAGTAGCCAGGGAACGGGGTTTCGAGATCACACGTTGTTTTACGAAAAGTGATATCGCTGATACAAATATAGCTGCAGAATCCGTAAAATATTGCTTCAATGAGCTGGTTAAGAAAGTGGGAGCCATATATGCGACGGAGCAAGGAGGCATTAATAATAAGAGTATTCCGGAATTAGTAAAAATAGTAAATAATAATCATATTCCCACCTTTGCTCAATATGGCTCAGAGATGGTCAATTACGGCTTCTTGGTAAGTACTTCGACCGCCGGATTTAAATATGTCGGTGAATTTCATGCTTTGACGATCGCCAAAATATTCAATGGTGCAAAACCAAATCAATTAGACCAGATTTATGAAGAGCCACCGAAAATCGCCCTTAACTTAAAAGCCGCTGAACTCATCGGCTATGATCCTCCTCTAGTGATTTTAGGTGCCGCAGACGAAATTTTTAAAGAAATAACAATTCCCAAGTAATCGCGCTAATTCTCAGCAAATGACAAAAGACATCGCTTACAGAGAATACTATGCCAACATATAGGGAAAAATGATGAAATGCTTATGGAAGTTTTTCGGTGTTCTGTTCATGGGTTTTTTCCTGATCAGCGCTAATGGATTAACGTTTGATCAGGATAAGTTCCCTACTTCCCCACGGACCAATATGGGAAAAAAGTGGCGATTTTCGCTCTACGAAGGTGGGCCCCATGATAATTACTACTATTACCTTGCGGCTACGATAAATGGATTAATGGATTTAGGATGGATCGAAAGAGCCGTTCTACCGGAACAAAAAGATATCAATACACGGGATTTTTGGAAATGGCTCTCACAAAACGTAAAGAGCGAATATGTCGAGTTCGTTAGCGACGCGTATTATTCGGCCAACTGGGATGATCATATTAGAGAGAAACTAAAAGCAGAGGTTATTAATCGTTTAAGCAAAAGAAGAGATATTGATCTCATCCTTGCGATGGGAACGTGGGCAGGGATTGATCTCGCCAACGATAAGCATTCCACTCCGACGCTAGTGATATCTACTAGCGATGCTGTCAGCGTGGGTATCGCCAAGAGCGTAGACGATTCCGGTTACGACCACCTTAATGCACGTGTTGATCCAGCACGTTATGAGCGTCAGGTTCGACTTTTTCACGATATTATTGGTTTCAAGAAACTTGGCGTGGCATATGAGGATTCAGTTCACGGCAGAAGTTATGCTGCGATTGACTTAATTGAAAACGTGGCGAAAGAGCGTGGCTTTGAAGTCGTTAAATGCTTCACCCAAAGCGATATACCTGATCAAAAATTAGCTGGTGAAACCGTTATAAAATGTTTTCAGGAGCTAGCAAGAAAAGTGGATGCTATATACGTCACCGTACAAGGTGGTGTTAATTCAGAAACTATTCCCCAACTGGTTAAAATCACCAACGAGGAGCGTATCCCTACTTTCTCTCAAGCGGGTTCCAAGGGAGTTAAGAACGGTTTTCTGATGAGTATCTCGCGAGCCGGATTTAGGCCCGTCGGGGTATTCCACGCAGCGACTATAGCTAAGATTTTTAACGGTGCTAAACCCCGCCAACTCAATCAGTTATTTGAGGAGGCACCTAGCCTTGCGATTAATCTTAAGACGGCGGAAAACGTTGGAGTATACCTTTATGCCGACGTGTTAGCTGCCTCCGATGAAATTTACCGGGAAATAGAGCAGCCCAAATAACTATTCAGATTATAGCTAATCAATAATCAAGTCCAGATCAGAAATTACTGGAATTTTATATCGGAGAATCCTTATGGATGAGCGCAAGCCTTATCTTGATATCGTCAATCACTATGAGAAATGTTTGCAGCGCTTCGGCGATTCACATCTTGGCGTTGACTGGCAAGACCCCAAAGATGCGGAAAAGCGATATCGGGTGATGCTCGAAATTATTAAAAAAAAGAGAGGCGAACCGGTGAAAATACTTGATTTTGGTTGCGGTACGGCCGGGCTGTATGATTACATTAATAAGAAAGGAATATCTAATATTGAATATGCGGGCTTGGATATCTCCAGCGATTTCATTGAGGTCAGTCAGAAAAAATATCCAAATATAAAGTTTTTTAATTTGGATATTTTGGATCCAGGTATAAGCTTAGGTAATTTTGATTATATAGTTATGAACGGTGTGTTCACGGAGAAAATAAATCTATCCTTCGAGCAAATGTTTAAATATTTTTGTTCCATGATCGAGAGAGTATTCCCTTACTGTAGAAAAGGTATAGCATTTAATGTGAGATCCAATCAAGTAGATAGCAAGGAAGAGGATCTATTCCATCTGCCCTTTGATTCACTCGCTTGGTTTTTGACCAAGCAGGTAACCAAGCATTTCCTTATTCGCAACGATTACGGCCTGGAAGAATATACCGTTTATCTTTATCCAACGGCATCATCAAGCTAACAATACTTAGGGGCGTAATCAGTCGAACGGGCCCCGGGCTCAGGCGACGAGGCGAAGATGGGCAGGGTTGGGTTTGATCGGGATGCTCGCATAGAAGCACGCCGTTTCGTTCTGGATGTAACGGGTTCATGAAGTGGTCCCAGTCACCCTGGGGGGCACACGCAGCGCAGGTTCAGCAGGGCCTGGGCGCCGGGCAGAGTCCAGTGCATGCCGGCCCCGCTCCATCCGATCCTTGACCACATGGCGGCAGGCCCCCTCGATCACGCCCGAGGCCATCGGGCAGCCGGCGGCGAGGTACCTATCGTAATGAATGCGGTCGCGGTGGCGGTCGAAATAGCCGCGAGTCTGTTCCAGGCGGATACGGGTGGCGGCGGACCGCTCGCTCTGCTCGGCGACGTGTTGCGGCCAGCGGATCACCCCGGTCCCCAGGCCACTCAGCAACCCGCAGGCCCGCACTTTCATCCACTCCAACGCCGGAAGTTCAAGCTCGGCAGTGGGTCACTGGCTTGGTGGAAGGGTACAACCACAAACACCACAGCGCGATCCGCTTCGTCACCCCGGCCTAGCGCCAGGCCGGCCTTGACGGGACACTTCTGGATCGGCGCAAAGCCGTCTACGAGGGCGCCCGTACACGCAATCCACTGCGGTGGCGGGGAGCGATCCGGAATTGGCAAAGAATCCAGCTCGTTCACCTGAATCCGGATCAGACTGATGCCAAAGTAAACGATCCAAAGGCGGAGAAAACCGACACCAAAAAAGCCGCTTGAGATTTAAACCCCGAGGCGACAACCACCTTGACAATTTTCGGACCCTGCGCTGGGTGTTAAGCTCTTTGTGGGTATTCATGTGCTACTGATCGCGGACCAGGCAGCGCGGGTGTTAAACCTCAAGCCCCCTCAACAACACGTGATCCAACTTCTGGGGCCACCCTAAGGCCCTCTGCACGTGAGGCCTAAGTACCCTCTGCACGTGAGGCGTAAATAAGGGTGTGGAATTTAAGTTTGATCACTTCCTGACCGTATATCCTCCGAAGTATCCCAAGCCGGCAGCATGCTTGTAAAAAGATCGGGAGGTGCTGTTGGCACTCTGCGATTTTCCAGCGGAGCCCTGAATTCATATCGGGGCCACTAGTCCGATTGAATCAACTTTCGCCGCGGTAAGACCGCGCAAGGAAAAGGCCCCTGGTTGTATCTCCAGAAAGAGCATCCTGGCCAGGGTGTTCATGCTGGTCAAAGTGCTGAGCGCCGGTGGCTCAACCCGCGTGGGACTGTCTGCTTGCCTGAAGTGACTGAGGGAATTTCATTCAAGGATGGAGTTCGGGAAGATCAAGAGAAATTGGCCACCTGACATCAGCTCCATACACAACACTTGACCATTTCTCATAAGGTCCTTCTCGATAGCAACTGCCGGAAATGTATCTCTCCGTCAGCCTGTAATACATTGCTTTACGAATTGAAAATACATACCCGATTTTTGCCGGATTTCTTGGCACGGTAAAGCATATAATCTGCTTTTTCAATCAAATCTTCCGCCGTGATAGCGTTCGCAGGACAAAACGCCACTCCAATACTAGCAGTTACATTGCCTAAGGATGAAATACATTTCTCAGGAAACCTATGATCACGCAGTGCGTCTCGAATTCTTTCTATTATACGCAGAATATTCTCCCTCTCTGCGTATGGGAACACGACAGCGAATTCCTCACCACCATACCGAGCCGACAGGTCAATTTCTCGAACATTAGCTCTGATAATGCGCGCAAACTCCTGCAGAACCACGTCACCAATAGCATGCCCAAAAAAATCATTGTATTTCTTAAAATCATCTAAATCAATCATAACTAACCCCACCGGATAGCCCTGTTTTAATGACCGTTCGATCTCCAGATCCAAATAGCGTTTAAAATACCCCTGGTTGTATAATCCCGTTAACCCATCGCTGATAGCCAAACTTAACGCCTTATCGTAGTGAGAATGAAGCTCGTCGAGATAAGCTTTTTTCTTAAGAAGAACATTAATTCTAGATTTGAGTTCACGGCTATCAATCGGTTTCACAAGAAAATCATCCACACCTTGTTCAACACCTTTCAGCTTGCTCTCCAGATCATTCAAGCAGGTAATCATAACAATCTGTATATCACAGGTTTCCTTTTTATTCTTAAGATAGTGACATACTTCGAAACCATTCATACCAGGAAGCAGGATATCCTGAAGAATCAAATCAATCCTTTCTCTCTGAGCTATCTCGATAGCTTCCTCACCAGATCTCGTCAGGATAACCTCATACGATTCGTTGCCAATGAGGTTTTGAATTAATTTAATGTCCTTTTCATTGTCTTCCACTAAAAGCACCCGGGGACGGATCTTTTGCTTCTTCGGCGAACCTTCATCAACGGGTCGAACCGAAAACGCCTCTTCAGACCTGACACGCACATTCATCTGCTCCTCATACTGTCTAAGCTGAAGCATCGATCGAACTCTGGCCAAAATTTCAATCTTGTTGACTGGCTTGGTTAGAAATTCGTCCGCGCCAACCTCCAGCCCTCGCATCTTATCGTCTCGACCACTTAAGGCGGTAACCAAGATGACAGGTATGCTTTTGCTTTGCGGGCTGTTCTTCAGTATCTGCGTAACCTCATACCCATCCATACCCGGCATCATGACATCGAGCAGAATTAGATCTACCTTAACCTCCTCAGTTATCCTCAACGCCGTTACACCGTCATGAGCTTCAAAGATCTCAAATCTTTCTGTTGCAAGGATCGCCCGCATCAGCTTGACATTCATTAGTTCGTCATCAACGATTAATATTTTTGGCTTACGTTCATCGGATGTCATTGTTTCAGGTTGCATTTTATTCTCCTGGCAGTCGTCCTGCTGATTCTTAAGATACCTGGCAAGAGTATCCAGAAATCCTCGGGTATCAATCGGCTTACTAATATAGCCGTCGCAGCCAGCATCCCGAGCTTTTTCTTCATCTCCTCGCATAGCGTGTGAGGTCAGCGCTACTACAGGAATATGTTTCAAAGACGGATTATGCTTTATCAGACGAGTGGCTGCCAAGCCATCCATTCCGGGAAGTTGAACATCCATCAGAATGAGATCCGGCAGATTCTTTTCCGCCATTAAAATCCCCATTTCCGCATCCTCGGCCTCGAACACTCTAACTTTTCGAAGCTGTAGAAGGCTTCTAACTAGCTTCATGTTCATTTTATTATCTTCTATTACCAGGATCGTATTATTTTCCATAAAACATATCCTCCATAAAAACGGTTTCCTACTGTATGCAAAAAACAAAATCACCGAACAGCACGCTTTGACCACTCCCGCCAAGCCTGAACAAATCTCTCGGCTGCTCCGTCTTGAGCGGAATCCTAAAATGGGTTGATAGGAATGAAGAATCGAAAGGTACTTCCTCTATTTACACCCTCACTCTCGACTGTTATCCTCCCTCCATGCAGTTCAACCAGTTGTTTAGTCAATGTTAAGCCTAATCCCGTGCCCTGATATTTTCGGCTCGAAGAACTATCAACCTGTTCAAATGGAGCAAAAATCCGTACCCGATCTTCTGGCAGGATCCCAATTCCATTATCAGCGATCGAGAACTCAAGGTACTTCTTATCTCCCGTCGTTTGAGTACTGCCATTCTGATCGCCATCAGACGGCATTTTTGTGTCGCCTACTTCCCCATAACCAGCGGGATCAGCGATTTCCTGTACCCCCAGTTTGATCCAGCCGTTATCGGGGGTAAACTTACTCGCATTGGAAAGAAGATTAAACAACACTTGCTTCAGTTTACGTTCATCCGCGTAGAACATTTCGGGAAGTTGCCCCTTTTGTAAAGTCAACTGTATGCCATGTTTCAAAGTCTTTTCTTTTATCATAATGACGCTTCTATCTAATATCATTTCTACATCGACGCTAGACAGTTGTAACTCGAGCTTGCCAGCTTCCACTTTAGAGAGATCGAGGATGTCGTTAATAAGAGATAGGAGATGTCGGCTGCTGCTCAGCACATCGTTCATGTAATCCTCTTGAATTTCGTTTAGCTCCCCGAAATTCTTATCTACCACCAGCTCCGTAAATCCAATAATATGGTTAAGAGGCGTGCGCAGCTCATGACTCATATTGGCCAAAAACTCGCTCTTTGCGCGATTAGCCTCCTCAGCGGCCTCCCGTTCCAGGCGTTCTTTGGCGGCATTAGAGTCAATAGCGTGCTTGATGGTTTTTCTCAACTCTGCTTTCATAAAGATAAACGACTCCGCTAAACGTCCCACTTCATCCTTGTATCTAATTGGAAGTTTCTCAATAAGCCCGGTATCTTTATCTTCAGCCAAGAAGTTATAACTTGGAAGTTCTTTCGCATAAGAAGTTAAAATATTCAAAGGTCGTGAAACTTTCGTTACGAAGAAGAAAGCCGGGACCAGACTGCCCAGAAAAATAAAGGATATAATCAAGCTTTCGCGTGCCACCAATGTCTTTGCGGGCGCTTCGATCTCTTGAATTGGAACAGCAACAACCAGATACCAGTCAAATGCACGAAAATAACTGACATAGGCCTCTAAAATGCTATTTTTGCCGGAGAGTGCATCAGTATAACGGATGGATCTGTCGCCTGATGAAGCTTCGATTAGATCATCTAACAGTAGATGTCCGTTACTTTCGTTTTTGAAATCACTATAATCTACTGACTGGTACCCTGGCGGCGGTATCAACATCTTTTTTTGTCCAGTAAACAGGAATGCGTAGCCAGTATTGGCAATCTGAATCTTGGCAAAAGTGGTTCCGAGCACCTTAATAATCGTCTCCATTTTTTTCTGACTTTCAGCCTCAATATCATCAAAATCTAACGCGACTACTAACGTCCATTTCCACTGGGAAATCGGCATAAAATATGCGATTTTTTTTCTACCTGCATCTTCTGGAGATTTTTTCCAGAAAAACACTGCAGTATCTCCTGCGGTATTTAAGGCATCATCCCGCATAGTCCTCATGATAAAACGACCTTTTAGATCACGGATCGTTGCGATGGAACTCCCCTGTAACGTAGAATCTGGATGTCCTACGATGGTACCGCTTCTATCAAATATGAACAGCTCGCCCTTTTCTAAGTTACCCGTTTTTACCCATTTTAGCGCGCTATCCTTGGCATCTTCTTCAGTTAGCTTATTCTTTTCAGTGAGTTTTATGAACTCGTTTAATACCGATGTGCAAATGCTGGCTATGTGTTTGAGTTCGCCTGACAACCGCGAAATAATTTCGACCTTGTCAGAAATTAGTTGATTGTAGCCTCCCGTGATATTTAGCTCTACTAACTGAAGTACATTTTGCGCCGATGCTTCTTGCGCCTTCAGCATGGCTTGCCCAACATGCGTATGAGTTGAATACATAATCGCGGCAGCGGTTACTGTCATTATTAATACGATTAACAATATAATCTTCGATTTTAATGAGGTGAACATCTAAGCAAGCCTCAGGGTTCTCTTAGCATTATGAACGTTTTTACTTTTCATCGAGATTAACTATATTAACGTATTTCATAACGGCAATAGAGCATAGTTTTCGGTCGTTTGTTAGTGGCCTAAGTTCAACTAAGCAACTCTCTTCAGGCTATTCCAGTCCAGGAATCAAATGCTTAGGCCATTGCTTCATCGTTTTACTCAAATGCCAAAGGCCCAAGTATACCGTGACCCCCCGAGCGACGGCGCTTTCTCGCAATGCTCGATAAGCACCCCCTGTCAAATCGCTTGGCCGGCTGGACGATGCGGTCGACTTGCGGGTGCACATGGCTCGCTTTCACAGGTGTCGTGTCAGGCGGACCTTCCCGGTAAGCTGACCTTGCACAATTTATGCAAATATTGTGGAAGCTGATGAATGTCCGCGGGAACGGGATCTAACTATCTAATGTTAAAAACCTTTTGCTTTCGCTCTACTCCCTGCTCGCCGCTCAGGCGGGATCTTCATGGGATTACCTTATGCGGCCTATTTTTGTCACTTGCTTACACCTAATCAACTCAATCGTACCTAATTGCTCCCGGGACATCGCTTTACTCCTCCCACGTAAATCAGGAGCTGAAAATGCTTGCGGTACCAACTCGCAGCGGCGCAAAGGTTCGCTTCCGGCGCTTCTGTTCTGCCGCTCTGGCGTGGATTTAAGAAATCCGCTCGACATCTCAAGGGCCTGCGCTATCTCATCATTGGGGTATCTTCCGGTCGTTTTTTCGGAGCTGGTATAAGTTATGCTGGACTTATGCCGTTAAAACCGAGGATTCACCACGCAATCCTTTTTGTGAAAACGGATTTCTAGAGTTTTCAAGCATGAAGCAAATACCTTTTACCAAATATACGGCTTATGGCAATAATTTCGTTATTGTGGATGAAACTGACAAGCTGTTATTGCCTGAATCAGAAAAATCAAGCTTTGCGTATTACGCAACTAATCCTTGTTTTGGCGTCGGCTCGGACAATCTTCTGATAATACAGCGATGTCGGCTCGACACCCTTGCGTCCATCAACCGGATTCGTGATTATTGGGACAATATTCCTGACGTCACAAGGGCTCAATTTATTTTCAGGATGTTCGAACCTAATGGGGAAGAAGCATTTTGTTGTGGTAATGGCTTATTATGTATTTCTGATTACCTCCGTCACCGATACGGTATTGCTTCCGCTCAGATCATGGTGGAAATACCACTTTCAGTTCCAGAGGTGATGAGCATTGGTAAAAACCCGAACGATTTATCAAGTTCCGTAATTATCGGTAATCCTGAGCGCTTGCCGACGAGAATGTTGAAGCAATCGGTGACAGCTCCCTATGGAGACCGTCTTGATCTTATAAGAGACATCAAGATACCTTTTCGAAGCTATGACTTAGCTCCATTTAGCAATGCGACATCATTATTCCTTTCTGGTTATCTGGTTTTCACTGGGGAGCCTCATTTAGTAATCTTTCCGGAGGCGGGGTTTTCGCTTCCACAACTGGCTAAGATGATTTTTACCTCTCCCATACCAAAACCCGGTGACTCAGAAGGGATCGACAAAAGAGCGAGCTTTGGGTCCTGGTTAATTCATCATATCGGTTCTTACATCAACAAATATTATCCAGACCTCTTCCCGATGGGTATTAACATCAATTTCGTCAATATTACGCAGGACCATATACTGGAATACCGTTGTTTTGAACGTGGTATAAATCGGGAAACCCTCGCCTGTGGAACCGGTGCTGTAGCCAGTTGTTTTGTCGCGCACGACCTGCAGCTCGTGACCACGAAAGCGATTACGGTACTTCCTTTCCGATGCAGGTGGTATGACCCGCAGGCCACTATTTACGTAAAAGAGGGCGACAATGGCTGGATTCTAAGTGGAACTCCGAACAGGCTATTTGAAGGGACCTTTAATTTTGAGGCAAGCCAACGCCATGGTATGTTGGAACAATTGCCCTCCATCGACTCGATACGGCACCCGAACCAACAAACCAACGTCGTAGCGTTTCAAGACAGATCAGAACAAAGACCTTCTGTTAGCGGAGTATCAAAAGCAACGTCGGGAGCTTCTGAGATTCATTACCAGATTCTTCTTGTTGAAGTTGACCCCATGCAAGTAAAACTCATGCAAGTCCACCTGATGCAACCGAATTATACGGTACATGTAGCTAATAATGGTCAGGAAGCTCTTGCATTCGCTCAAGAAGAAACAATCGATTTGATCATATTAGACATTATGCTGCCGGGCATGGATGGATATGAGGTTTGCCGGCGATTCAAGACATCAGACAAAACCTGTAGTATCCCTATCATCTTTACCACCAGTTTAAACGACCGGGAGAGCAGGATAACTGGAATTGAAGCTGAGAGTGATGACTTTCTCGTGAAACCGATTGACGCCCAAGAACTGCGGGCTAAGATTCAGGTCTTGTTGAAACAGAAGAAATATATCGACCAGTTGCGTTGTAATTATGAAATGAGCATGACTTCCGCGATTCATGAAGGGGGATATCTGCATTTTAAAGATCCCTAGGAAAGATTACCTTCCGCTCTATCAAGAACCAATCAGGTAAGGCCTTAGAAACGTTCCGACAGTTAAATAACCACTATTTCAGAAAGCAAATGACTATTATGACCAACTTGGAAATCCACACCGAGTCACGTTCGGGCCCGACCTCGACAGCCGACACAAGATACAGATTTATCATCATCACCGTAATACTATTTGTTGTTTTATTAGCCTTTAATTCCATTTTCACGCTAACCGCGCTCGACAAACTCTCCGAAAAGCAGGTACTGTCGACATATAGCCTTATTGGAACATATTTACAACAAAAGCTGGCGATGAAACTCCATCTTTTGAAGGATGCTGCTGGCGTGGTTGAGATAGAGCAGCTCTTAAATGATACTAAAATGCTATTGCCAAAAAGAACTCATCAACACCAACTGACTCCTCAGGCTACCTCAGCAGCCATCTCGCCTGATGGTATCTCTTTATCCGTTGCGCTCCCAAGCGGCCTCATTGTTCAAAGTACTAATGAACATCTCAGGAACCAGACATTACCACCAGAGCTTAAGGTAGGCGCCACGCTAGGGGCCCCAAAGGAGTTGGTTGATAGCGTCCATTACTTAAAGAATCAAAATGCCTTTGTTGTCGCTTTACCAGTCCGTGACAACAGTGATCGATGGGTAGCAACCGTGGTGTTAACGGTGGAAGAAGAGAATGTTAGCCCAGATGCCACTTCGGTTTTCGAAAAGCATGCTCAAATATTCATCATCTTATTAACAGGTATTGTATTTCTTATTTTATATATTACGCGTATGACCTCGCCAATTAGAGATGCAGAAGAGCTTTGCAATAAGACAAATATGTTTGTGATTTTTCTTATCATCAGCCTGGCACTGATTTTATCATCTGCCTTAAATATTCTTCATTTAAAAGACGACTATGTTAAAACAGCCCGACAAAAGACTGAGATCCTGGTCGCCATAGCAGAACAAGATAATGATTTTTCTTTTTCCGACAACGCGTATGATAATCACCAAAGAGATATTAGCACTGTATGGCGACACCTTATCGACGCATCACCAGAAATCCAAGGCATTAGAACACTTGAAAATACTGGGCGGCCGCTTAATATTGGCAACGATGAAGAGATAACTTTTCTTGATGCAGCGACTACAGCAGCCACCTTTTCTGATCAATTTTCCTGGTGGACTTCCAGCGCCTACTATAGTCTCAAAATCAGTTTAGTAAGGAATGAAAAACTTGAATATGTTATTTTAAATTTATCGAAACCATTCTTGTTTGACAAGTTACTAAAAGCGACCATGGATTTTATGACTATCGTCATTATTTCCGTACTCCTTCTGGTAGAGCTACTTTTTTTGCTATTTAAATATCTGGAGAGAAGATTTGTCACCACGGTAAGCCAGTCGGCAAGCCATTATAAGGTAATGCGTCCGGCGATATTTTTTTTAGTGTTCGGCATTGACCTCTCGATGTCATTTTTGCCATTGCATATGGAAATGCTTTATGAGCCATTATTTGGGTTTTCCAAAGACCTGGCCATGGGTTTACCGGTTTCGGTGGAATTTCTTTTCGCCGGAATCGCTATCCTGATTTCAGGTATTTGGCTTGATCGTCGGGGATGGTATCGACCGTTTATCAGCGGGCTGATGTTTGCTGGTATTGGGACAATTTACTCCTGCTTGGCCCCCGATGCCCTCCAATTCATCATCTCCAGAGGATTTGTTGGGGTCGGATACGGACTTTCTCTGATGGCAGCACAGGGATTCGTAATTACGCATAGCGATGGTACTAACAAAGCCCAAGGACTTGCTCATCTTTTTGGAGGAATTTATGCAGGCAATATTTGTGGCGGCGCTACCGGAGCGATGGTGGCTGAGTGGATACCCTATAGTTTAGTTTTTTTAGGGGGAGCGGTAATCTTGTTTTCAGTGATTATATATACCCTGCTTTTCATGCGAGATCATACTAATAAAGCACCAGAACAAAAGGCGTTTATTGCGGCCTCCAAAGTCGCCAACAAGGGGACCGTCTGTACGTTTCTTTTTAATCGAAATATAATAAGTTTAATCTTTTTTAGCAGTCTTCCGGCATCTATTGCCGCGGTCGGCTTTCTCAATTATTTCAGCCCAGTTTATCTAAATCGTATTGGTGTGTCACAATCCACCGTCGGGCAGATTCTGATGATTTACGGCATAGCCATCATTTATGTTGGCCCCTTGATCAGTAAATATATCGACGCAG
Organism: uncultured Gammaproteobacteria bacterium; assembly: GCA_963696325.1. GTDB lineage: Bacteria > Pseudomonadota > Gammaproteobacteria > Competibacterales > Competibacteraceae > CAVOJV01. Next base: position 36,338 of record CAVOJV010000062.1, on the reverse strand, counting down.
CCAAGAATAAGATATTTTTTATATTCCTTGGATGCCTTCTGGGAAGTTTTGCTTTTCTGACATTCAATATTCTACATGGACTCGTGGCTGTCGCGGTTGCCGTCTTTTTGCTTGGACTGTCTAACAGTCTCGTGCTTACTTCACAGAGTACCTACGCCCTGACCCTTAAAGTCACCCAAGAACTCGGGGAAGGCAAGGCTATCGGTATTTTTCGTTCAACAAGTCGAATTGGCCAGATGCTCGGGCCGATTATATTTAGCTCGTTAGTATTGGCTAATAATATTGATCAAACCATCACTTGTCTTGGGCTAATATACCTGTTAACGGCTTTCCTTTTTCTTCTGTTGATAAAAAAAGGCTAGTTGATAGGCGCTGGTCAAGTGACGTTAATTTCCATTGTCAGGATATTTTGATAAACCACGGTGAACGGAACTAATGTGCCAAATCGCAGAAAGATACCTTAACATTATCTGCAAGCATTCAGCAGTTGTGAGTAAGACGATTTCTGGATATGGCGATGGACCGCTGTCTGATTTCCTGAACTACAACTGTCCTGAAACGGATACTTATTTACAGAAGCGAGAAGATCTTCTTCAGGTAATATACCAGTATGCCGCGCCACTCCTAGGGGAATCCATCGCGTATCGGGCCATCCTCGACCTTGATCGGTGTCCGATCGCGGTAACGGCTAATCATCACGGAGTTGATTTCTTTGCGCAATCAGTCCAGGGCAGTCTTATTTTCTTTCTTATGAATGTAGTCAAAGGGACTTTGTCGGCGACTGTCCCTATATTCTCTTTCGGAAATGTGCCACTTAATAACTTAACCTATCCGCGAGGGTTGCTGCTTTATCAGGTCACCTTGGATTATTTGGAGAGCGTGCCAAGAAGGATCCCAATATTCCCCGACCAGTTTAAGAGGAGGATGGTTAGTGTGGTAGCTGGTTTCCAGGAGAAGATGGTTTATCAGGCAGTGCGACAAGTTAATCAAATGGTAAGAGAAGGCAAGATTTCGTCTGTTCTCGGGGATACTATACGGGATATCCTGGGCGAGGACTATTGTGGAACCGAGGTTTTAAGTCAATCTAGTTACTCGCGGCAATCCGTGATTTTGAATAGCCGCATATGGAAGCGACTTTTCTCCGCCGGAACCCCCTCCCCGGATCTGGTTTATCTTGAAATTGAGAAAATTGTCGGCAAACTCCTGGAACTCGATTTATGCAACCCCAGAGGGCTCGTCTGGTGTGTGATGTTCGAAGCAGAACTAAGGGAACAGTTGTTGGTAGAGCTTGACGGCATAAGAGGTTGCTGGGAAAGAGAAAAGCTAACGCAGCGCTGTTCTGGGAAGCAATCGGATAGGATTCAGCGAAAGGGGTCGAATGGCTGTGGGACACTCTTTTTTTGGGGTATTGATGAGGCTGGCAGACGCATCCCGCTCAGTCTTGAATCAGAAAGGTCAGTAGGAGAAGTACTTCGCGGGGTTGATGATGATGGTCAAACTTGGGAGATGCCCTATACGCCTGATTCCATCATTGCAGGGTTACAGGCGGGTAGGCTATTGCCATCGCTGTTCACTTGCTTTCTGGTGGTTTCCTTCGCTCGAGGAGTAACCTGTATCGGCGGATACTACCAAGCTGAATATCTTCCGCTCATGCAGCAGGGTCTCCTAACAGCGTTAAAAAAATTTAGGGGTTATGGTGATATCGCTGGTTTCGTTCAGCGTGTCTTGACTGACCGTTACCTTTCCGGAATGCAAACCGTGATGTGTCGTCTCGAGGACGATTGCCTCATTCCTGCCGGGCCGGTCGAGATAATTGCCGGTGGCGGTCTAACAACTAATGATTTTGAGAAAATGCTGTCGCTCACTGTGAAGGAAGCACATTTAGCATCTCTGTTTGAAACCGTGCCAGACATTGCGCCGTGGGAGGTGAATTCAGTGGAATGGAAAAAGCCTTTGGCGGCAGCCTGTAGCAATCTTTTAAGTGAAAAAGTTGTCATTAAATGAATGATCGTCTTCTTGAAATTAGCCGCGGCCATTCAAAAACAGCCTATAGGCGGGGTTATCGGTCTCATTCCAGCAGGCATAGCCCAATTCATCCAGATAGCGCTCAAAACGCGAGCGCTCCCGTTCGGGCACCTGGATGCCCGCCAGTACCCGTCCGTAGTCCGCGCCATGGTTGCGGTAGTGAAATAGGCTGATATTCCAACCCTGGGCCATGCCCGTGAGAAACTTCAGTAAGGCGCCGGGACGCTCGGGAAATTGAAAGCGGTACAGCAATTCATCCCTGATCGCCGGTGCATGCCCACCCACCATATAGCGCACGTGCAGTTTAGCCATTTCATTGTCGCTCATGTCCAAAACTTGATAATTCTGGGCGCGCAACGTCTCGATCAGCAGATCTTTTTCCGCAATACCCTTGCTCAGTTCCACCCCCACAAAAACCTGAGCTTCTCTGGGATCGGCATAACGGTAGTTGAATTCAGTGATATTGCGCTTGCCAATCGTCTGGCAAAAAACACGGAAACTACCTGGCCGCTCCGGGATGGTCACCGCCAGCAAGGCCTCGCGTTGCTCGCCCAGTTCCGCCCGCTCGGCCACATGCCGCAGGCGGTCGAAATTGATATTGGCGCCGCAGTTGATGGCTACCAAATTTACGCCGGTAATCCCCTGTCGTTGCACGTATTTCTTTAAACCCGCGGTACCCAAGGCGCCAGCCGGTTCGGCGATGGCGCGCGTATCATCGAAGATATCCTTGATAGCGGCACAGATCTCGTCTGCGGACACTAAGATGATTTCGTCCACCGACTCCCGGGCAATCCGAAAGGTTTCCACGCCGACCTGGCGGACCGCCACGCCATCGGCAAACAGGCCCACCTGATCAAGAGTGACCCGCTCGCCTTTTTGCAGAGCGGCGTGCATGGAAGCCGCGTCCTGAGGCTCCACCCCGATTACCTTGATGTCGGGGCGGAGAAATTTCACGTAGGCCGAAACCCCCGCAATCAATCCACCGCCACCCACCGCGGCAAAAATCGCCTCGATGGGGTCCGGGTGTTGGCGCAGAATTTCCATACCGATGGTACCCTGGCCAGCGATGACGTCGGGATCATCATAGGGATGAATGAACGTGAGGCCCTGATCCGCTTCCAACTGCTTGGCGTGCTGATAGGCTTCATCATAGGTGTCACCGCGCAGGATGATCTTTCCCCCCAGATCTTTTACCGCCTGCACCTTGATGGCGGGGGTGGTGCGCGGCATGACAATGATAGCGCGCGCGCCCAGGCGCTGGGCCGCCAGAGCCACCCCCTGGGCGTGATTACCCGCGGAGGCACAGATAATGCCTTGCTCCAGGGCTGCGCGGGGCAGATTGGCGATTTTGTTGTAGGCGCCGCGCAGCTTGAAGGAAAACACCGGTTGCAGATCTTCGCGCTTGAGCAACACCCGGTTGGCCAAGCGCCGGGAAAGCCGCGGCAGATGGTCCAGCGGGCTTTCGATAGCCACGTCATAGACGCGAGCGGTTAGGATTTTTTTGATGTACGTATGCATAGCAATGACCCTAAACGCCGGGGGTTGCCTGGCACGACCGAACCAAAGGGGTCCCGATCCGCTACAATGCGAATACTCGCCATGCAACACATCAAGGGGTACCACTATGCCCAACGACGACATGAAGAAACGCGCCGCGGAGGCAGCCCTGGGTTTTGTTGAAGCAGACATGGTGGTCGGTGTCGGCACCGGCTCCACTGTCGATTATTTCATCGCCGCGCTGGCCAAAATCAAGGGCAGGATCGACGGCGCGGTATCCAGTTCCGAGGTAACTACCCGCCGTCTCAAATCCCATGGCATTCCTATCCTGGATCTGAACGCGGCGGGACCACTGCCCCTGTACGTGGATGGCGCCGACGAGGCCAATCATCACTTGCAGCTCATCAAGGGTGGCGGTGGCGCGTTGACCCGCGAGAAAATCACTGCCGCGGCCAGCCAACGATTCATTTGCATCGCCGACCAGTTCAAGCTGGTGGACGTGCTAGGCAAGTTTCCCCTGCCCATCGAGGTCATCCCCATGGCCCGCAGTTACGTGGGCAGGGAGCTGTTGCGCCGTGATGGCCAACCGGTGCTCCGTGAAAACTTTACCACCGATAACGGCAATCTGATCCTGGACGTGTATAACCTCAGCATCCTGGAACCTGCCAAGCTGGAGGCGGAGTTGAACAATATCCCCGGGATCGTCACCGTGGGGCTGTTCGCCCTGCGTCCAGCCGACTTGCTGTTGCTGGGCACCGCTGCGGGAGTGAGGGAACTGCGGCCCTGCTGAAGGCCCATTACGCAAATGCAAATGGGCACCTGTGGGTGCCCATTTAAACATCACTTTTCCGGCCAGGCTTGCAGCAGCGGAAACCGGCTTAGAAGTCGTGACGCATGCCAATCGAGACAGTACTCTGATCGCCAAAAACCTGCCTCTTGGTGTCGTTCACATCTGCGCCATCACTGCGACCGATGTATTCCACCCACACCGAGGTGAGCTTGCTAAAGTTATGCTGAAACCCCAAGAGGTAGTTATTGACACTGTCCTCGTCCTTGGGATCGACGTAGCCATAGGCTGCCTGGATGACATTGTTGCCGAAGGTGTAAGCACCCGATACATAATAATTTTGGGCGTCACCGTAAGCAAGGCTCGCGTCGCCGTCCTCGTAGGTGAAGCCCAGCGAGAAATCGCCAATTTGATACCCCAAACCCAACCCAAACAGATGGGTGTTATCCAACACCTCACCGGTATCCAACTTGAAGCCTTCAAAGGCGGCATAAGTAAGGCCAGCGAACAGCGGGCCGTTTTGATACTTGAGTGCCGCGTTCCAATTGTCTATCCCGTTTGAAGCGGTATTTAGCCCGCTCATGACTATCATGGCTTCGCCGCTGAAGCCGCCGAAGTCCGGCGTCGCGTAATAGACGCTGTTGGCTTCGCGGTTAGCCGCATCTGGATATAGATACGCATCGATGTCGAAGGTCTTGATGCTGTTAAAAATGTCGGTGATGCCAGTGACATTATAATAAGGCGTGTATTGGGTACCCAGGCTTACCTGACCGAAGCCGCCTTTCAGGCCCACAAATTTCTGACGGTTAGAGTTAAAATTACCGCCCTCGGTCACATTAACGCCGAACTCGAATGTGTAAATAGCGCTTAACCCATCGCCCAAATCCTCCGAGCCCTTCACCCCCAAACGGGAGGCATTATTGACCAAGTCCCAATTGGAAGGGGGGTCTGGGAGTCCAGATCCTTCTGGCGCGTTAGTGTCGGTGTAATCGACGGAGACACGGCCGGACCCGTACAGGGTGGTATCGGCCAGGGCAACCGCCGAAACAGCCAAGGCGGCCCCAACGGCCAGTGCGAGAGTAGACTTTCTCATGGCATTCATTCCTAATTAATCATTCCTAATTAATGCTGTTGCGGCATTAAACCTGTCAACATAACTAACAGCTTACCGCGAATGATAAATAGCCTTTTTAAATTAAATCAATAATATGGTTGATATCACCAAGGGTATTTTATCTATCCGGAGAAATTACCCAGAACCGGCGCTTACTTTCTGGAAGACTCAAGAAAAGTTCGTTCGGCTTGACGGAAACGGGCGCCCTAAGGCGCCCGCTGGATTTTCTAAGAGACTAACCGAATGGCCTCGACCTAGAAATCGTGGCGCATACCGATGGAGACCACTTGCTGATCTGCGATCACATCATCGCCGTCACGATCCAGATACTCTATCCACGCCCGGGTGCGCTTGCTCAGGTTGTACTGGGCGCCCAGAACGATGTTCTGGATGTTGAAGTCGCCGCTTGTGAGGTCGTTTCTGACAATCTCACTCTCGGGACTAACATCTACGTAGCCGTAACCGGCGCGCAGGATAGCATTGCCGAGGGTCCAGGAGATATTGCCGTAGTAATTCTGAGCCTCGTTCTTACCAATGCCCAGCGGAGCGCCAAATATATCGCCGTCCTCATAGGTGAAGGCCAGACTGACGGGACCGATGGTGTACCCCAGACCCACACCCAACGTGCCCCGATCACCGGCATCAAAAATGTCAGTTATGTCACGGGGGTTGTCGCCCTGCGATTGCACCCAGGTGACACCCGCGAACAGCGGACCGTTCTTGTAGATGCCGGAGATGTTATAGGCATCTATGTCTGCGGTGGTGTTCGGCAGCGGGCTGTTCACCACCTCGCCGGCGCGGGGAATAACGGCGCCGCTGGGAGTGCCGGTGGTGGTGTTTATACCGCGCTGCAGGCCATTCATCATCAAGGCCGCCTGGACTTCGAAACCGCCGAAGCTCGGGGTCACGTAAGCGATGGTGTTATCGGTACGGGTGGGGCCTAAGTAGTTATAGTTTCCCAACGTGAAGGCATACTTATCACTGTTGAAGACATCGGCGATGCCGATGACGTTGTAATAGGGGGTCCACTGGGTACCGGCCATGAAGCTACCAAAGCCGCCTTTCAAGCCGACCCACTTGGGACGGTTGTTATTGAAGTTACCGCCCTCGGTCATATCGACGCCGAATTCAAACTGGTAAATGGCGCTCAGGCCACCGCCCAGATCCTCGGAGCCCTTGACTCCCAGGCGCGAGGCGTTGTTGACAAGGTCCCAGTTAGAATTGAGGTCATTTACAACATTAGGATCAGGATTAAGATTCGCTCTTTCTCGGGCGGTAAGACTGACATCGGTCCAATCGACCGAGACACGAGCGGAACCATACAGGGTGGTTTCGGCTCTCGCAGTGGCAGCAGCAGTAGCGGCCAGGGCGGCGGTAAGGGCCAGCGCAATAGCAGACTTATTCATAACGTAAACTCCTGAGGTTTGTGTTGCTAACACACAACAAAGTGACTTTTGAACTTCGTTGTGTAAATTTATACGCACCTGGAAGCAGAAATGCAACTACTTTTTTCAAAAAAAATACAAATTCTTAATTTCGTCGCATCGATACAACAAAAAGTTACCCGGTTAAGTATGACTGTCGTAGAAACCATGATCACAAGAACCGCACAAACATTATTATTATACTAACAACAAAGTTACTGTAGCAAATTAACAAATCAACAACCTGATTTTGCCTAATTTGTATCTTTATGGACAGCCCCGCCGCCCTTGGGCAATAAAAAGCCCGCCGGCATTTCGCAGGCGGGCGTACCTGGCTGGGGGACTAGGATTCGAACCTAGGTTGACGGAGTCAGAGTCCGTAGTCCTGCCGCTAGACGATCCCCCACTAAAGGGTTTAGCGTTTGGAGAACTGTTTCGCGCGGCGGGCCTTGCGCAAGCCAACTTTCTTACGCTCGACAGCGCGGGCGTCGCGAGTAACGAAACCCGCCTTGCGTAACGGAACCCGCAGGCCCTCGTCATAGACCATCAGGGCGCGCGTTATGCCGTGGCGGATAGCACCGGCTTGACCCGTGATGCCGCCTCCGCTCACCGTGACATACATATCGAACTTTTCGGACATGTCGACCGCTTGCAAGGCCTGCCGTACCACCATGCAGGAGGTCTGGCGGCCAAAGTATTGATCCAAGGCCTGGCCGTTTACAGTGATATTGCCTGAACCCGATCGCAAGAATACCCGTGCCGTGGAAGTCTTACGCCGACCGGTACCATAATATTGATTTTCTACCATTTAAATTATCCGTGCTGATCCACAACCAAGCCAAGTCGCACTATAGGTCCAAAGGTTTCGGCTGCTGAGCGCTGTGATTGTGCTCAGGACCCGCAAACACCTTGAGCTTGCGATACATGTCGCGCCCCAGTGAGTTCTTTGGCAACATACCTTTCACTGCCGTCTCAATGACACGCTCAGGGGCTTTTTGCAAAAGCCTCTCCAGCGTGATCGACTTCATGTTGCCAATATAGCCAGTGTGCTTATAGTAGACCTTGTCGGTCCGTTTGCTGCCAGTCGCCCGAATCTTTTCAGCGTTGACCACGACAATATAGTCGCCAGTATCAATATGGGGGGTATATTCGGGCTTATGCTTGCCACGCAGGCGGCGCGCAATTTCAGAAGACAACCGACCGAGCGTCTTGTTGGTCGCATCGACCACGTACCAATCGCGCTTAATGTCAGCCGGTTTGGCGCTGAATGTTTTCATAAGTTACTCTGCATAGACCCGTGCTTTCTAAAAGAGAGTTATCGTACAATAAGCATTTGTTGTATTACAAGTCTGAAGAAAGATTTCCACTCATAATCTATCCTACGGCGGTCGAAAGGGGCGCTTGCTCCGCGAAACGAACCGGTGGAAGATTTAAGTCTGCTTACAATCACTCAAGGTTTCGGTCTGCACCGTTATGACAGCACGTGACTATAGTTCCATTGACAACCTGCTCATCAATCTGGATCAGGCGATTCGTAACGTATTCGGCCGTCCCCAAACCACCGGCCGCTGCAATCCCGCTGGCAACGCCGAGGAGACCGCCCTGCTCCCCGCCGACCAGCAACAATCCGCACGCTTGCTGCGCGTCAATCACTGCGGCGAGATCTGCGCCCAGGCCCTCTATCAGGGTCAGGCATTGACCGCCCGCAATGAAACCGTGCGGGAGCGGCTGGAACAGGCGGCGGCGGAGGAAAGCGATCATTTGGACTGGTGCGCGGCGCGGCTAAGGGAACTGGATGATCATACCAGCCTGCTTAATCCGCTATTTTATGCGGGCTCTTTTGCCGTCGGCGCGCTCTCCGGCGCGCTGGGAGACCGTTGGAACCTGGGATTCCTCGCGGAGACCGAGCACCAAGTGGTCCGCCATTTGGAAACCCACCTGGAGCGGATGTCATCCCAGGACCACAAAAGCCGGGCAATCCTGGAGGCTATGAAAGATGACGAAGACCATCACGCCACCATGGCGCGGGAGGCGGGAGGCGCCAGGCTGCCGCTGCCAGCGCGCCTATTGATGCAAGCCGCCGCCAAGCTGATGACCAAAACCACGTATTGGATCTAAGGTGAAAAGCCATCCACTCAGCTTATATTTTCAACCCTTTGCGCAGATTCTTGCCATAGAAGATCTCCGCGATCTCCCGGCGCAGACGATGCTCGATCATCTCCTGTTCGCGGGGCGGAACGTCGCGCTTGTCAACCCCGAATAGATAGTTGTTCAGCTCAAAGTCCTTGAGCAGCATCTTGGTGTGGAAGATGTTTTCCTGATAGACATTCACATCGATCATCTGATACCGCTCGCTGGTATCGTTGGAAATGTAGTTCTGGATGGAGTTGATCTTATGATCGATGAAGTGCTTGTTGCCCTCGATATCGCGGGTGAAACCGCGCACCCGGTAATCGACGGTGACAATATCGGACTCAAAGCTGTGGATCAGGTAGTTGAGCGCCTTGAGCGGTGAAATGCGGCCGCAGGTGGAAACATCGATATCGGCGCGGAAGGTGCTGATACCGTTATCGGGATGGCTTTCCGGATAGGTATGGACGGTGATGTGGCTCTTATCCAAGTGGCAGACCAGGGCATCCGGCAAGGGACCGGGAGATTCGCTGTTGGAGAGCCGCTCCGAGGCTATCGGTTCCTCGGAAATCAACATGGTGACACTCGCTCCCTGAGGATCGTAATCCTGGTGGGCGATATTCAGGATATTGGCCCCGATGATGTTGGAGACGTTGGTCAGGATCTGAGTCAAGCGCTCGGCATTGTAGGCATCGTTTATATAAGCGATGTAGCGGTCTTGCTCCTCTGGAGTCGCCGCATAGCAGACGTCGTAAATATTGAAGCTGAGCGTCTTAGTAAGATTGTTGAATCCCTGCAGCTTCAACCTGGGCAATGGTTTCAGTTTCACTACGCATAACCCTCCCGCAAACACAAAGGACCTACTATCCGCCAATTCCGCTGGCTAATGGCCGGTGCAAAAGCGCGCGAGTATAACAGGTCGGTCAAGTTTAGGAATGATTATTTACAACTTGTCAATGACGCCTCGTGAATTTCGTAGGTATGGGTGATTGCCGCCGTCTTGCCGAGCATGATGGACGCCGAGCAATACTTTTCCGCGGACAAGGTCACGGCGCGGCGCACCTGATTGTCGCTGAGACCACTACCCGTGACGATGAAATGCACCTGGATGCGGGTAAACACCTTGGGCTCGGTCTCGGCCCGCTCCGCTTCCAGTTCCACCACACAGTCGGCCACATGCTGACGGGCCTTCTTCAAAATATGGATAACGTCAACCGCAGTGCAGCCGCCCATCCCTAATAACAACATTTCCATGGGCCGCACACCCAAATTATGGCCACCCAATTCGGGCGGACCGTCCATCACCACGGCATGACCGCTGCCGGACTCCCCCACATAGGTCATGTCTTCCACCCACTTGACGCGCGCCTTCATCGCTCCTCCTAAAAAAGTTTATGGGTCCCGAACAATTCGGCCAGTTTCTCACCCGGCTCCACCGCCCGCATAAACGCCTCCCCCACCAGAAACGCGTGGACCCCGTGCTCGCGCAGCAATGCCACGTCGGCTGGCGTATGGAGACCGCTCTCCGTGACCACGAGGCGGTCATCCGGGATATCCCTGAGCAGTCGCAGCGTGGTGTCGAGATGGGTTTTAAAAGTCCTTAAGTCACGGTTATTGATGCCGATCAAGGGTAGCCCCAGCGCCAAGCCGCGCTCCAGTTCGAACTCGTCGTGGACCTCTACCAGCACATCCATGTCCAAGTGCAGGGCCAGTTGCGCCAGGTCGCGCAACATGGCATCGCCCAGGGCGGCGACAATCAACAGGATGCAGTCGGCGCCGATGACCCTGGCCTCGTAGATTTGATAGGGATCGATGGTGAAATCCTTGCGCAGCACTGGCAGCGCACAGGCTTCCCGGGCCTCCTGGAGATACGCCTCGCTGCCCTGGAAAAAATCCCGGTCGGTCAACACCGACAGGCAGGTGGCATCGAAGGCCGCGTAGCTGCGGGCGATAGCCGCCGGCACGAACGGGTCGCGCAGCAGCCCCTTGCTAGGCGATGCCTTCTTAATCTCGGCGACCACCGCAACCTGCCCGAGCCGCAAGCGGTCCTCCAGACGTTCCAGAAAACCGCGCGGCGGCGGCATTCCCTCGATCCGCCTGCTCAACTCCCGCAGACTCAAATGGGCACTGCGCTCGACGATTTCCTCGGCCTTGCGGCGCAGAATCCTCTTCAGGATATCGGGCGTATCACTCATTATTGTCACACCCGCTGGGTGAAGCTCACCAACCGCTCCACGACCCGTGCTGCGGAATGATCGTCGATGACCGCCATGGCCTTTTGCACACCGTCGTGGAGGCTATCCGCGAGGCCCGCGGTGTAAATGCCGGCAGCAGCATTGAGAACGACGATATCCCGTGCCGGACCCGGTTGTCCGGCCAGCACCGCGCGGATCTTCCCTAAACTTTCCGCGGCGCTTGCTACCCGCAGGGTATCTAGCGGCTGGCGCGTCAGCCCGAAATCTTCCGGGGCGATAGTATAGGTGTTTACTACACCCTCCTTGAGTTCCGCCACCTGGGTGGGCGCGTTGATGCTGATTTCATCCAGACCATCTTCCGAATGCACCACCAGGACGTGGCGGGCACCCAGGCACTTCAAGACCTGGGCCAGGGGTTCCACCCAGGCAGCCGCGAAGACCCCCAGGATCTGATTAGGAGCGCCAGCCGGATTGGTCAGCGGGCCCAACAAATTGAAGATCGTGCGCACCCCCATTTCCCGACGCGGGCCGATGGCATGCTTCATCGCGCTATGATGCAGGGGCGCGAACAGGAAGCCTACCCCCACCGTGTCGATACAAGCGCCGATCGCCTCGGGGTCCAGATCCAGTTTCACGCCGGCCGCCTCCAGCACGTCGGCGCTGCCGGACTTGCCGGACACGGAACGGTTGCCGTGCTTGGCCACCTTGGCGCCCGCGGCGGCCGCCACCAGCGCGCTGGCCGTGGAAATATTAAAGGTTCCGGCAGCATCCCCACCGGTGCCGCAGGTATCCACCAAGTGGGGGCTATGCACGTGTACCGGGATGGCAAGCTCGCGCATGACAGCCGCGGCAGCGGCGATCTCCTCTACCGTTTCACCTTTCATGCGCAAGCCCACCAGGAAACCGCCGATCTGCGCCGGGGTCGCCTGGCCGCTCATGATGGTACGCATCACGCTGGTCATCGCTTCGGCACTGAGATCACGGCCTTCGATGACCGTACGTATGGCTGTTTGCATGTCCACTGGGTATTACCCCCTTTACTATCTTTACCGGTGAATAAGTACGGGCTGAGTGCAAGCTGGCGCTTCTAGGTTGGCTACGCAGTTGACCCCATAACCTCCCCCCAACCCCCTCCTTCGTAAGGAGGGGGCTTCGCTGTTTCCCCCTTGCGAAGGCGGGATCGAGTGGGGTGGTGGCTCAAGCTGATACCGCAACTGCTTAACTTCTATAGAGATTAAAGCTTAAGAAAGTTCGCCAGCAGGGCATGACCCTGCTGGGTCAGGATGGATTCGGGATGGAACTGCACGCCCTCGATAGGCAGCTCCCGGTGGCGTACCCCCATGATCTCATCCACCTGGCCATCGGGGGTCTGAGTCCAGGCGGTGATCTCCAGGCAATCCGGCAGAGTGGCCTTTTCAATCACCAGGGAATGGTAACGGGTAGCCTCGAAGGGACTGGCCAGGCCGGCGAACACACCTACACCGGTATGCTGAATGAGCGAAGTCTTGCCATGCATGATCTCGCGGGCGTGGACGATGCGCCCGCCGTAGGCCTGGCCGATGCTCTGGTGGCCCAGACACACGCCCAGGATGGGCCAACGGCCCGCGAACCGTTCGATCAACGGCACCGAGACACCGGCTTCGGTGGGTGTGCAGGGACCGGGCGAGATCACAATGCGCTCCGGCTTGAGAGCCTCGATCTCGGGAAGAGTGATGCAGTCATTGCGATACACCCGCACGTCCGCACCCAACTCCCCCAGATATTGCACCAGGTTATAGGTAAAGGAATCGTAATTATCGATCATCAGCAGCATATAGCGGCTATACTCTTGTTATGAATGGGCTGGATGCCAGACTACGTGCTTTGATACCCGCTTTTCCTTGTGATACCCCCGCGCCGAAGATCTGGAACCAAAAGCACGAACGTCGCCATTGTCACCTAGATCGGCATCAGAATAAACCCTCGCCACCACACCCCCCGTCATGCGGCTTGCTATCGGTGCTCAGGGAAGTATCGCCGGGCAAGCCGCCAACCGGCCTGCACCGTACCAGTCGGAACCGCGATTCACACCTACTCCTTTCGCGTGCCAGGTCCGGCTCCACCACCAGCAGGTCGATGTCGCTATCGGCCCGTGCGTCACCAGGCGCCTGCGAGCCGAACACGATCAACCGGGTGCCGGTTGGCACCGCGTGGGCCCGCGCATCCTGAATAAGACTCATGATTGACCTCCGTCGTCGAACAAGTCATCGGTGCCCCGCTTGACCGGCCGCGGGCCCTCGCGCGCCAGCCGGGTGATCTCCGGCCAGCTTTGCACCAGGCCGTTGTACGCCATGGCTTCGGTTGCGCGCTTCTTGCGCTCGCACAAGGTGTAGAGGCGGTAGCAGAGTTCGCGGGCGGTTTCGGCCTGGCTGCCGAGCTTGGCGACCAGCATCGCCGCCGGCGAAGGGATCGGGGAAGCCTGGCAGCTTGTAGCGGACGAACAGTTCCTTGGCGCGCGGATGGTCGGCATTTTCGGCGCAGGTGTAGTGCCAGCGCTGCCAGATTTCGTCCCGCGCCTGCTGCAATACCGTCTCGTTGGGCGTGTTCTCCCACTTCAGCAAGTCCTCGATGATGCGGAACAGCCGCTGCCGCTCCTTCTCCTGCGCCTTCTCGGTCCGAAACGGGTCCGGGTGTGCCGAGGGGTCATCGACCATCTGCGCGAAAATCACCGCCCGCGCCGCCGCTAAGGGACGGCGCGCCCACCAGAGATGGAGTGTGGAAGGATGGGCCGCGGCGGATCGACTTCTACCGCGCCGAGCCTTGTTGATGGCCCCCAGCGGCGGGGCGACTTCGAAGAGTTTTTTATTGGGGTCATGGCGTTCCCCGTTCAGCTTTCTTGCATGGCCGATGTCTCAACAGCGTTGAGAGAACTGCTGGTAGCGGCGGAATCATGGTGCGCCGTCCAGGAGCTTGGCCAGCCCCACGCGGACCACTTCAATATCGGCAGACGAGAGTTTTCCGAGCGCTCCCCGCACCAGACGGTGGTCGAGGGTGAACAATTTGAAGCGCACCTTGGACGGGGCCGGCAAGCCAGCGGCGGCAAGGTCGGTGAGCGGGCAGTCGAGAGGCCAGGGCGGGTTGGCCTGCGAGGTAATCATCGCCATAACCGAATGACCGGCCGGGATGTTGAAAGCCACGAGGTCGGAGAGCACCAGCGCCGGGCGGTTTTTGGTGGCGTTGCGGTCGGTGAAGGGGAATGGCACGCGCACGACCGCAAAGCGATCAAAGCTCACGGTAAGCCTCCTCGTCGGCGGTGCCGGCCCATTCGCTCAGCGTGCCTTCGACGGCGCGCAGGTATTCGATGTCCATCGGCTGAACACGGCGCACGGTCGCCGTCCCGTCAGCGCCGACTTCCCAGGCGATCAGGTCGCCCGGAGCAATATGGAGTGCGGCACGGACAGCCTGCGGAATAGTGGTCTGGCCTTTGGCTGTGATCTTGGCGACAGCGAGCATTCTCCTTCTCCTGTAATGCAGTCATTACTTCCTTACTTTAATGCAAACGTTCGGCAGCATCCAGCAAGAAATCAGGTTTCATCGCGGCGCCGTTGACCGCGCCAGCAGTTCGGCGAAGTCGTAAGTCACGCTGGTCACACCAAAGTCCGGCTCGCGCTGGAAGGGCTGACGCAGGTAGTGGGGCTGGTGGGTGTCTTCGCCGGTAAATTCGACGATGGCGAGGATGAAGTTGTCCGGCTTGTTGAGTGAATAGAGAATCTCGTTGCGCGTGACGGTAATGGTGGGCGCGCCGGAAATGCGCCCCTTCACCTCGATGAAGCGCGGCTTGCCGGTGCCGGGGATGCGGCTCTCGATGTCGTAGCCGAGTTTCTCGATTTCGCGGTCGGTAGGCTCGAAGCCCAGACTGCGCTCGATGTCCATGATGATGGCGCGGGTGCGGGCGCACTGGATGAGCCAGTGATAGAGATGGTCTGACAAGGATCGTCCCATTAACTGTCAAACACTGACTTTGGCGAAACACATTTCAGTCCTTGCCGGTCAGGTCATGCAGCAGACCATGAAGCCGCCAACGGGAATGACGACCGTTGACTCGGGCGCCGCTAGCGGCTCCACGAGACGCGTAAGAGATCATCCTCCTCGGTGTAGCGTGAATCCAGCTCGCCCTGAAATGCGTGGTGCAACACCTCCCCAATCCCGTGCACAAGGTGCACGTCCGTGAACGTGATCACGGTGCGATCCTCCCCTTCCTCGATATCCATGATCCGTTTGAGAGGATGCTCCGCCCGTGCGTCTGACTCGGCATTATGGATGAGGTTCAGGATCTCCTGGCGGTGGTCAGTGAAGAACACTCCGCCCAGCGTCAGTTCCCCGGCAGGCACCCGATCATGAATCCGCTGGCACGCTGGACAGGGATGCTGCTCAGCCTCCTGCGCCGCCTCTCCCCACTGCCATCGCCCGTTATGAAAGATCGCACCGCACTCGGGGCAGGTGGTCGGCTCTGGCCACTTTCCCCGCGCACGGTAAGGATTGGTCACCCGCTCTTCATACATGCTATCTCTTCTGGGCTGGTGGGTGGAGTCAGCTCGTCTTCTGGGTCCGGTCATAGGTCACCTCGCACGCCTCGCATCAAGATGATAATTTCAACAGCGCTGTCTTCATCGCATCATCTGCCCGAGCCGCAGTCCCGTCAAGTTGCTTGGCAGTGGGATGGGGCTGGCGGGGCAGATTGGCATGCAGAGGCTCTTTATTGCCAGGCTGGAAGCGGGTAATTTGCCTCCGACTCAAGCGCACAGCGCAGGTTGGATCGCTCCTGTAATTGTACAATTGACAACTATCAGGGCAGTCGGCGGTTCTGGCCGGGTCGTGTGGCTTTCATTGGAGTCATTCGCGATTGCGGGGAGAAGGTCACGGAGGACGCCGGTAACTCTGGCGTCCTCCAGCGGCGCCACTGGGGTTAGCTGCCAGGTCTCACGCCGAGGTCGGCCGTATTACGGGCGACCTCGGCGGCACGCTGAGAGACTGTCTGCGGCGTTGTCAGGGCGTCTGTCGTCACCGCGTTACTGATGGTCGTGGCCATCACGGAAAGGGCCAGGACCACCGTCGCCAGAATGGAGGCCGGCAGCAGGGCGATTTTCAACACGTTGATATCGGCGGTATGTGCGTTCACTAGTTTGTCCTCGTGGTGGTAAGGGAAAGCATCTATTTTGTATCAGGTTTGCATAACATATTAGCGAATTGTTTATATGTTGTCAACATAATTACTGGACAAAAATTAAAAATTTATTGACAATATTTGGACGTGCCGTGACGGTTACTCAGGCTGCTTGCCCCCCTTAATCGCAGTCACCGGCAAGGCACAGACGCCCTCCCGACCGCGGTGCTGGAACCGCCAGCGAGCGAATCGGCTATCCAGCCGCTGGTAGTGCTTGATTTCGCGGCTGCACAGCGGACAGCCACCGTCATAGAAAACGATGGCTTTAGGCACATTCATGATGGACTCCCTGGAACTATCTTGCTGAAAGACGGCTGCACGGAGTCTGGTGAGAAGTCAGTCGTTGTCAAACTTTTGTAATGGACAATTATTTTAATTATAATTTTATACATGAACACGATTACCTTACTCGATGACACCCCAGCGACTTCGCCTCTGCACCCCATTCAGGTCGTTGCCCGGCGCACCGGCCTCAGTCCCGACGTGATCCGGGCCTGGGAGCGACGTTATCAGGTCGTCGCGCCGCAGCGTTCCCGCACCGCCCGGCGGCTTTATTCCGATGAAGAGGTCGCGCGCTTATGCCTCTTGCGGCAGGCCACCGAGAGCGGCAGGCGCATCGGCGACGTGGCCCGACTCTCCTTAGCGGCGCTGGAGGCCCTGGTCCGGGGGGATCAGGGGAGCGCCGTACCAACCGCGGTCCTGTCCGGGGAACTGCCATCCGCCACCGCGGCGCATGTCAGCGCCTGTATGACCGCGGTGCAACGGTTGGACCCGGCCGCGTTGGAGACGGCGCTGGCCCATGCCGCCCGGTCGCTGAGCATTCCGCTGTTATTACGGGATGTGATCGGCGCCTTGATGATGGAAATCGGCGAGCGTTGGCGTGACGGCGGCTTGCGGCCCTGCCACGAGCACATGGCGACCACGCAGATCCGCTTTTTCCTGGGCAACCTGTTGCTGCACAGCGCAATGACAGGGACCGGTCCCATTCTATTGGTGGCGACTCCTGCCCGGCAGCGCCACGAACTCGGCGCCTTGATCGTCGCGGTCACCGCCGCCCAGGCCGGCTGGACCCCGCTCTATCTGGGTGCGGATATCCCCAGCGATGAGATTGCGTTCGCGGTCGCGGCAAGAGAAGCCGCCGCCGTGGCCCTGAGCGTTTCCTATCCCGCCGACGATCCCCGTTTGCCCGATGCACTACGCCGCTTGCGCCGCCAGCTTCCCGACCGGGTTGTGCTGCTGGTAGGCGGCGCCGCGGCGGCAGGCTATCACCCGGTATTGGCCGAAATCGGCGCCCTGCAACCGCACGATCTGGCCACGTTGCGGCTGGAACTGGACCGCATCAGGGTCGGTCGGGACTGAACAGCGAAGCCAACCCGACACCAGCGCCGCGCCATCACACCACCCACGCGACTAACCAGCATTAAAAAGTCTTTCTGGTGATGTAACCTGGCCGAAGAATGAAGGAATCGTTGTCGTAGGCCGGATAGACCTACCCCGCCCCTCCTGTCAATGACTGGACGCGAGCGCCACCGGGCCGGTATCCCGGGAGGGGTGGCGTACGCTATAGTCTATCCATGCGCCGAATGAGACTGCCGATCAAGAAACCGTGGCTATGCAGCAAACGCACTTGGTGGTCGTAGACCTGAAAACCATGTCCGAGGAAGCCGTCCTGGCAAAAGTCAACAAAGTTAAACTTTAACCGATGCTCGTCCTACATGCCCCGTTTAACAAAGGTTGCCTGCATCTATGGGGCGAATCGACTCCGCGCGAAGAGGAGCCGGTAACAACCAAGCGGACAACCGCCGAAACCTATCCCTATCGCACCGAGGTTTCAGTGTTGCGGGATGGTCTCACCCAGGCTGGACTACCGCTTCAGACCAGTGGTCAGGCGGCTGGGGAGCAGGCGATATGGTTACCCACGCAAGGCGGCGTGCCGCTCCCTTCCTCGCCACTGGTGGCCGGGCCGCCCAAATCCCGCAAGCCGCCCACTCTGGCACCCTGGAAACTTCCCACCCTGGCGTTGACCGCCGCCGATGCCATCAACCTCCTCGCGGCGGTCCGGGACCGGCCCGTGCTGGCGCCGGGCGTGGTCGCGGGCGAGGAGTTGCGGTACTGGAGCGAAGCCCTGCGGCTGGCCGGCGCCCTGGTCTATCGTCAGCATGTGTTGCCCGATCTAATAGAGCAGCAGCGGAGCACCTATCGAGCCCGCTGGACGCCAGTATTCCTGGGCGAGGACGGCGCTCGTCTGGAACGATTGGCTCGGGCCATGCCGCCCGCCGCCCGCGCCATCGGCTCGGATCATCGCGCGCTCCCGGACGCGGCGCCCCGCGACGTACTGCGGGAATTCCTGGCCTGGCTCGTCGATCACATGGTCCGGCAGGCGGCCGCGTTCCCAGCGGCCAGACCCACCGGAACGACTTCGGCCAGTTTGCATGGGCAATGGATTCAGGCGTTGCGGCGGTCCGATGGTGCGCTGGAAGGCGATAAAACGGAAATGCGGCAACTGGCAAAGCAGATTCGCGACTGGCAGCGACCGCTGCTGCGACTGGTCAATGCGCCCTATCGCCTGTGTTTTCGGCTGGAAGAACCGGGGTTCGACGAAGAGGATACGGACGCGCCGTTTTTCCCCGACGCCGAGACGGAGTGGCGAGTCCACTACCTGCTTCAGGCGCGCGAAGATCCCAGCCTGCTCGTTTCCGCCGAAGCGGTGTGGAAACCGAAACGGGGGACCGGCGAGGGTTTGAAGACCCTGGGTCCGAAGGCGCGGGAAGGCTTGCTCGCATCCCTGGGGCAGGCGGCGTCGCTGTGTCCGGCGGTCGAAACCAGTCTGAAGGAATCGACGCCGGTCGGCTATGAACTGGATACCGAAGGGGCGTTCCGCTTTCTCGCCGAGGAAGCGGCGCTGCTGGAGCAGAACGGCTTCGGTGTGATGCTGCCGGCCAGTTGGGCGGGCAAACGCCGCGCCAAGCTGGCGGCGCGCGCCCAGGCCAAGACGCGCTTCGAGTCCAAGGCCGGCATGACCCTGGACCGGGTGCTGGATGTCGAGTGGGAAATCGTGCTCGGCGAGACCGGCCTGACGCCTGAGGAGCTGCTGGCGCTGGCCAAGCTCAAGGCGCCGCTGGTGCGGGTGCGCGGCCAGTGGGTGCAACTGTCCGCCGCCGAAATCCAGGCGGCGCTAGCCTTGCAAAAGCAGAGCGGGGCCGCGTTTACCGGCCGCGACCTGTTGCGCCTGGCGCTCGGTGCTGAGAACGTCGCGGGATTGACGGTGAGCAGCGTCAACGCCGACGGTCCGCTCGGCGAACTGCTGGCGGGCCTGGCCCAGGGCGATACAATCGCGCCCCTGCCGCCGCCGCCGGGACTGACCGCCACGCTCCGACCCTATCAGGGGCGCGGCTACGCCTGGCTGGAGTTCCTCACCCGCTGGGGGCTGGGCGCCTGTCTGGCGGACGACATGGGGCTGGGCAAGACGGTGCAAACCCTGGCGTTGTTACAACGGCTGCGGGAGGCGGGCGAGGCGCGGCCGGCGTTGCTGATCTGCCCGACCTCGCTGGTGGGCAACTGGCGGAAGGAAGCCTCGCGCTTCACCCCCCAACTGCCGGTCATGGTGCATCACGGCGCCGGGCGCGATAAGGGCGAAGCCTTCGCCACGCAGGCGCAAGGTCATGCCGTGGTACTGTCCAGTTACGGGTTGCTGCACCGGGATCTTGCAATCGCTGCAAGGCGTGGAATGGGCGGCGGTGATTTTGGACGAGGCGCAGAACATCAAGAACGCCGAAACCAAGCAGACCAAGGCGGCGCGGGCCTTGCACGCCGAGCGGCGTATCGCGCTCACCGGCACCCCAGTGGAAAACAACATCGGCGACCTTTGGTCCATCCAGGAATTTCTCAATCCCGGTTTCCTCGGCAACGCCGCCCGCTTCAAACGGGAATTCTTCCTGCCGGTGCAGGTGCAGCACGACGAGAACGCCATGGAGCGTTTGCAACGGCTGACCGGGCCTTTCCTCCTGCGCCGGCTCAAGACCGACCGCGCCATCATCCAGGATTTGCCGGACAAGCTGGAGATGAAGGTCTATTGCACCCTGACCAAGGAGCAGGCGACCTTGTACGCCGCCGTGGTGCAACAGGCGGAAGCGGTGCTGGCGGGCGCCGAGGGCATGAGCCGCCGGGGCTTGATTCTGAGCACGCTGCTGCGGCTCAAGCAGGTGTGCAACCATCCGGCGCAATTCCTGGCCGACCATTCGCCAGTACCGGGTCGCTCCGGCAAGCTCGCGCGGCTGACGGAGATGCTGGAGGAAATCCAGGAAGCGGACGAACGGACCCTGATCTTCACTCAGTTCGCCGAAATGGGGCATTTGTTGCAAAAGTATCTGCAAGAACAATTGGCGCGAGAAGTGCTGTTCCTGCACGGCGGTTTGTCCAAGACCCAGCGCGACCGGATGGTGGAGCGGTTCCAGAACGAACCGGTCGGACCGCCAGTGTTCATTCTGTCCATCAAGGCCGGCGGCACCGGCTTGAACCTCACCCGCGCCAACCATGTGTTCCATTTCGACCGCTGGTGGAATCCGGCGGTCGAAAACCAAGCCACCGACCGTGCTTTCCGCATCGGCCAGAACCGGCAGGTGGAGGTGCATAAATTCATCTGCCTGGGCACGGTGGAGGAGCGCATCGACGAACTGATCGAGCGCAAGCAATCCCTGGCGGAAAAGATCGTGGGCAGCGGCGAGAGTTGGCTCACCGAATTGTCCACCGATGACTTGAAAAACCTGTTCCGGCTGCGCGCCGAGGCCGTGGAGGATTAAGCATGGGTTACGACGACTATTATTTTCCTGCAAGCAAACCGCGCCGGGTCAGCGGCGGCATCAAGGCGCAAAGCCAGCGCGGGGCTTTCGCCAGCCGTTGGTGGGCCAAGCGCTGGATCGCGGTACTGGAGAGCTTCAATATCGGCGCCCGGCTGGGACGGGGTCGCGGCTACGCGCGCCAGGGCCAAGTACTGGATATTCAGATCGCCCCCGGCGAAGTGAAGGCCAAGGTGCAGGGTTCGCGGTCCCGGCCCTATCAGGTGAGCATCAAGCTGAAACCGCTGAGCGCGGCGAATTGGCGGAAACTGACGGAGGCGATGGCGGAGGAGGCGCGTTTCGGCGCCAAGCTGCTGGCCGGGGAAATGCCCACGGACATCGAGAAGGTCTTTCAAGCCGAAGGGCTGTCGCTGTTTCCCAAGACTCACGGCGATTTGGAGACCACATGCTCCTGCCCGGACTGGTCCAATCCCTGCAAGCACATCGCCGCCGTCTATTACCTGTTGGGCGAGGCGTTCGATAACGATCCTTTCCTGATGTTCCGGTTGCGCGGCATGGAACGGGAGGCGTTGCTGGCGCAACTGGGCGAGGCGGTGAGTGATGACGATGGTTGGCCGCCGGCGGAACCCGCACCCCTGCCAGATGATCCGTTGGCTTTCTGGGCCTTGCCGCCGCTGCCTGAGACACTGGCCGGAACGTTGCTCGCGCCCGCCAAGTCCGCCGCCCTGTTGCGGCGTCTGGGGCCGTTTCCGTTCTGGCGCGGCGAGGTCTCCCCGCTGGAAGGTTTGGAGCCAGTCTACGTGGCGATGGAGACCAGCGCACTCAGCGCGTTGGGCGGCGTCTCTGGCGAGTCCTGAAGATCCGTTGGTAATTCACCAGCGCCATAGGATTCGGCTGCGGTTCCCGAATGACCTTTTACGGGGTTCGAGTCGCAGTGGAACAGTAAAGTGTACATAAGCGAACTCACGCAACCAGTTGAGCCAGGCTGTTTGGGTCACCCAGTCCTCGCGCCCTATAGCAGGCACAAACCCGACCCGACAGGGTACGAGTGCGAGCGGACGATTCCGTACGAAAACAACAAGGATCTCGACGACACCGTCTACGAGATTCTCCTGGAAGCTGCTTGATATAGCCGGCAGACGGAACGGCTTCATCGAAGCGGATGTCATCGTTCAGGATGGGTCTGAACGGTATTGTTGATGTCCTTCAGACGCCTTGTGATGACTTTTTTTCACGTATCCTGCACGTACCCCTTCTTGACGTTTGAGCATGAGGCGGTAGGCGCGCGGCCCGCCACAGTTCTCCGGTGGCGCCGCCCCACGACCCTCCACGCAGACGGGATCCTCTTCACCCGCCACGCCCTCTTGAACGTCCAATACCCGAAGTTCCTACTCCCAGAGAGCCAGCGTGTCGCCCAGGTGGAGAACCTTCTCCTGCCGGCGCAATCGAAAATCCCTCAACCGCTTGCCACGGGAGCGGCGCTGGAAGCTGTTGAATTCCTGGGCGTGGATCCGGATGATGAAGCGGGATCGTAAACCCAGCCGAATATCAGACCTCCTGCTCTCGCCCCACGGCGTTACGCCAACCCTAGAGTGGCGTAACCCGCATAACCCCATGAGTTTGTATTAGAAACGGGTGTTGCGCCTGGTACCGGCTTGTCTCCCCGGTAGGATTTTGAAACGATACGGTCTCCCGCCCCGGAGGACGCCAATCGGCGGCCGAACCGACGTAACGCCGAGGAGAGATTACCACGATGCCGCCGATGCACTTGCCCTTTTTTGCAGATGGCGTGGAGCACATCAGCTCGGAATTGGCCTTTGAAAAAAAGGATGGCCAAGTGACCTACTTCAACGGGCACCTGCCGTTAGTTATCCACGCCGAAGAGGATACTGCCACCTTTCGCCTGATCACGGCCCCGTTTTGCAGCAACGGCAACGCCAACCAGGCGGCTATTTCCCGCGCCTTTGGAATCACACCAATCAGCGTTAAACGGGCCGTGAAACGATATCGGCAGAGAGGGTAGCGGGGTTTTATGAGGAGCCGCCGCGGCGCGGGCCAGCGGTACTGACCGAGGAGGTACTGAAGCAGGCGCAAGAACGGCTCGCTGAGGGTTTGGAGACCTCAGCCGTAGCCGAGCAAGTGGGGGTGAAACGCGATACGCTGGCCAAGGCGATAGGCGCCGGGCGCCGGCACCAGCCCACGAAAAAAAAGACGGCGATACCCCGCCACGGCTTTCTCATAAAAAAGCTATAGACATTCCGCATGGTTTATGAGCTCGGCTTTTGCGAGTAGGCAAAGCGATGATTAGCGATATATCCTGCAATCAGGATCAAGGCTCCTGTTTTGTGGAACTTCTGAAACGTGATTTGCCCGACCCACGCGACAATCGAGGCAACAGACACTCTTGGGTTTTTGTGCGTGTCGCTGTTGTGCTGGCCACGCTCACAGGACGCCAGACACTCTCCAGCATTCACCGTTTTATCCGCCCTCGCCTGGATTGGTTGCACGAGTTGACCCCGCTTCCCAAAGGCCGCTCCATTGCTCGCGCCCAGCTGCCACGTTTGCTCGCTCGCCTGGATGGGTCGGTGCTGGATCAACTCATCGAACGCGGTGTTGGGGTGCGCCTGCAGAACCGTGACGGCCAACCGTGGGTGGCGGTGGACGGGAAAACACGCCGAGGCACGCTGGATGCCGGCGAACAACAAGGCTTGGTCGTGGCGATCACCCATGAAACCCGCGCCGTGGTCGGTCAAGCCCGCCCACTCGGCCCCCAATCCAGCGCAATCCCGGTGGTTCGT
Source organism: uncultured Gammaproteobacteria bacterium (assembly GCA_963696325.1). Classification (GTDB taxonomy): domain Bacteria; phylum Pseudomonadota; class Gammaproteobacteria; order Competibacterales; family Competibacteraceae; genus CAVOJV01. Next base: position 12,369 of record CAVOJV010000062.1, on the reverse strand, counting down.
GCGTTATTGCGAGAACCCGGCGTGGAGAAGCAACAAGTAACCTTGGCTGCGCACCCTTGCAATCCGAAAACGACGGCGCCAGTCCCTCAGGCCGGGGCCTATAGTTGACGCAGGTGAAGGAAACTCCAGCGGTTCTGTTGCGGCAATGCCAACCCGTGGCGGCGTCTCCATCGTCCATGGCCGAAACCACCGAGCATGACCAAGCGCAGGGTCGCGTCAGCACCGGTCGCGCCCGACTCTTTGCCCTGCCCCGGAGGGCACCGGCCCCGCGTTGGAAAACTAGCGGCTTAACCGCCTGCGTGGTCGTGGAACGTGAACCCTTCAAGGTCGCCCCACGGACAACCACCGCCGAACCCTCGTATTACCTCAGCAATCAAACAATCCCTGTTATCGCGCCCCAGGCCACCGTGACGGAATTGGCCCAAGCTATCCGCAGGCCCTGGGGCGTGGAGTCCAACCAACTGGATTCGCGATGTCACGTTCAACGAAGACAAAATCAAGACGAACTCAGCAAACCCAGCCCAGCTCATGGCTCGATTGCGGAGCTGCGCCATCACACTGCGCCGGAAAGCCTCGGCGAAAAAGCTCCAGGCCGCCCTTGAACCATTTGCGGATTCTGTTGCTGACTTGGAATCGATGCTTAGGCACGTGAAATTTTTATGAGAAAGCCGTAAGGTTACTTGCCTATGCAAAAAGACGCGAATATGCGCCCCAGCAGATCCTCGCTGGTAAACTCCCCGGTAATCTCCGACAGGGCGCTCTGGGCCAAGCGCAGTTCCTCGGCCACCAGTTCACCGGCCCGGCTTTCCAACTGATAATAGGCCCGTTCCAGCGATTCGCCGGCCCGTTCCAGCGCATCCAGGTGGCGCCGGCGCGCCATGAAACAGCCTTCGCCGGCGCCATGGTAGCCCATGCAGGTCTTAAGATGGTCGCGCAGTAATTCCAGACCGTCCGCCGTCTTCGCCGACAGCAGCACTTCAACGCCCCATTCCCCTTCCAGCAGGGCGGGCGCTTTACCGGTTAGATCGATCTTGTTGCGGATCATTGTGATACCGGTTGCCGCCGGCAGTTTCGCCCGCCAGGCGTGTTCTTCCTCGCCAATGCCGGCGCAGTCATCCACGACCATCAGGAGGCGATCGGCGGTTTTGATCTCGGCCCAGGCCCGGCGGATACCTTCTTGTTCAATGGGATCATCGCTGTTCCGCAGGCCCGCGGTATCGATTACGTGTAGCGGCATGCCCTCGATGCTGATGTGTTCGCGCAGCACGTCGCGGGTGGTGCCGGGAATCGCCGTGACGATGGCCACCTCGCGTCCGGCCAAGCGGTTCAGCAGACTCGATTTGCCGGCATTGGGACGCCCGGCGATGACCACGGTCATGCCATCCCGCAACAGGTGCCCCTGAAAAGCCGCAGCGCAGAGGGTGGCAAGCTGCTCTTGAAGTTCTCGCAGCCGCGCATTGATGCGGCTATCGGAGAGAAAATCAATCTCCTCTTCGGGAAAATCGATAGCCGATTCCACATACATCCGCAGTTCGATGAGTTCATCCACCAGGGCATACACCCGTGTGGAAAATTCCCCTTGCAGAGAACCGATGGCCGCGCGGGCGGCTGCAACGGTACTGCTCTCGATAAGATCGGCCACGGCTTCGGCCTGGGCCAGATCCAGCTTATCGTTGAGAAAGGCCCGCTCGGTGAACTCTCCGGGCCGGGCCATCCGGGCGCCCAACTCCAGTACTCTGGTTAGCAGCAGATCCATGACGACGGGGCCGCCATGTCCCTGTAACTCCAGGACATCCTCGCCCGTGAAGGAATGGGGGGATGGAAAGTACAGCGCGATCCCCTCATCGAGAATCTGCCCTGCCCCATCCCGAAAGCGCTGGAAGACAGCGCGGCGGGGTTCCGGCAGTATTGTCAACAGACCCGTGGCGATGACCGTTACCTGCGGCCCGGAAATCCGTACGATACCTACCCCGCCCCGCCCCGGTGGAGTGGCGATGGCGGCGATAGTGTCCTGAGTCATTAATGACCCCAGTTTACCGAGGGCGCTAGGGCTATGCCTTGGCGCCGAGTGCCTCCACCCGCTTGGTAATAACGTACTGCTGGGCGATGGAGAGAACATTATTCACCACCCAGTACAGCACCAAACCGGCGGGGAACCATAGAAAGAAAACCGTGAACACCAGCGGCAAAGCCATCATCACCTTGGCCTGAATGGGGTCCGGCGGCGGCGGATTGAGCTTCTGCTGGATAAACATCGTCGCACCCATGATGAGGGGCAGCACGTAAAAGGGATCTTTGGTGGACAGGTCCTGAATCCACAACATAAAAGGGGCCTGGCGCAATTCCACACTTTCCAACAGCATCCAGTAAAGCGCGATAAAGACCGGGATCTGCACCACAATCGGAAGACATCCACCCAAAGGATTGATCTTTTCCTTTTTGTATATGTCCATCATGGCCTGATTCATCTTCTGCTTGTCGTCTCCATGGCGCTCCTTGAGCGACTGCAACTTGGGCGCTAGGCGGCGCATGTTGGCCATGGATTTATAGCTGGTCTCGGAGAGCTTGAAGAAAGCCGCCTTGATGAGGATAGTGACGATGATAATCGCCCAGCCCCAGTTGCCGATGACACTATGGATTGCCTTAAGCAACCAGAACAATGGTTGGGCGATGATAGTCAAGTACCCATAATCCACGGTCAGCCTCAGGTTCGGGGCGAGTTCTTCCAACGTGCTCTGGATCTTGGGTCCCACGTAGAGCCGGTTGTGAAAGGTGGTCGATCCGTTCGCTGGAACTATCTGCCGGCTTCCCACCATGCCCAGGATATAGCGGTCGCCGCCGGTAACCTTGGTGTAGAAGGTGTTGGTCTCGCTTTGATCGGGTATCCAGGCACCCAGAAAATAGTGCTGGATCACCGCGACCCAGCCGCCCTTGACCTCCAGACTGAGGTCTTTTTTGGCCATGTTATCGAAGGAAATCTTCTCGTATTTCTTATCTGGTGTGGAGATCACGCCACCGGTATAGGTGTAAACGCCCATCCCCAAACCGCCCGATTGCTTCGGCGGCGGCGTGCGTTGCAGTTGCCGATATTGGCTGCCACGCCAGTCCTGCCTGCTGCCGTTTTCTACTCGCTGGTTGAGATCGATAACAAAACTGCCGCGCTGGAAAGTGAAGGTCTTGACGACCTTGATGCCGGCTGGGTCAGTCCAGGTTAGCCGCACATCCAGGCTGTTCTGGCCTTCCTGAAGGCGGTATTCGGTTTGTTCGGGGACGAACTGGGCATAGTGATTGGGCGCCGCACCGCTATCCGAAACCAACCCCGACTGGGCGATGAATAACTCTGTCCTGTCGTCTTGCAGCAAGACGAAGGGTTCATCTTTCTGTTCAATGGATTTAGGGTAAGTACGCAATCCCACATGCCGCAAGTCACCACCGGTCGCGTCGATCTCGGCCTCGAACAGGTCGGTCACCACCCGCACGCGCTGAGCGCTGCGAAGCGGCTCGAGCGGCTTGCTATCGGCTGGCGTCGTCACATTAGGCACATCCTGTTGCTGGGGAGTACTAACGCCCGCTGGACTTGGCGCGGCGGCGATCGGCGCGCTGGTCGTGGCTACCGGCGTCGGTGAATTCTTCGCTGCTCGATCTTCAACCCAGGCCTGCCAGATGAGGAACAGTACGAACATCAGGGCAATGACGAGAAACAGTCTTTGATTTTCCATTAGCAGGCTTTCTTGGTGACTTCAGGGACAGGATCAACCCCACCGGGGTGCCAGGGATGGCAACGTAACACGCGCCTTAAGGCAAGCCAAGCGCCCCGCAGCGGTCCATGGCGTTCGATGGCCTCGATAGCATACTGTGAACAACTTGGATAAAAGCGGCAGTTGTAGCCGAGTAAGGGACTCAATAACCACTGATAGACACGAAGGATTGCAATCAGGAATTTGCGCATCGCTTCGCCAGCCTCACCCAGTGCCGTTTCAGGGAGTCATTAAATACTGCATTGCTATATCCCGACAGACTGGCTCGGCCGATTACAACATAATCTGCGCCACCCAGTTCGTGCTGGTGGTGACGAAAGCTTTCGCGGATGACACGTTTGATGCGATTGCGCGCGACGGCTGTTTTAGCTGATTTCCTGGATATGGCTAAGCCAAGGCGAGGAAACCCCAGCTTATTACGCCGGGCAAGGACGTTTAAGTAAGGGTCCCCAGACTTCACAGGTTGCGCAAAAACGTTCTGGAAATCAGCCTTGGTGCTTAGCCGGGCGCGCTGTTCGAAGCGCGCATTGACCACAATAGTCTATGGAGCTAAACGGGCGCGCCCCTTGGCGCGGCGGGCCTTGATGACCAAACGACCGCCCTTGGTGGCCATGCGGGCGCGAAACCCATGGGTGCGCTTACGATGAATTATACTAGGTTGAAAAGTCTGCTTCATGACAGCATCCCACGTAGCTGATTAACTTAAATTCCGAGAACCCCGGATAAAGACCGATAAATCTACTGGTTGACCTCTATGGCTGTCAAGATTGATTCAGCTGGCAAAAAACCATGAATATGTGGATAAGTTCATTTTTAGTCACTAGACTGAGGCGCTTAAGCTAGAGCAATAAGAGGTCTGTGCGTGGAACATTCCCTTTGGAAATCATGCTTGGACCACTTAGAGCATGAATTGTCCGAGCAGCAGCTAAACACCTGGATCAGACCCCTGCACGCCATGGAAAATGGCGATGAGTTGCACCTGCTCGCTCCCAATAATTTTGTATTGGATTGGGTCAGGGACCATCACCTGGATAATATTCGCCACGCGTTGGACCAGCTATGCCCAAGCCGCGCTATCCAGGTGCAGCTTGAGATCGGCAGCAGCCGCCAACCGGTAGTGTCAAAATCGACCTCAGCCAAATCCACCGCGCTTCCCGCAGTTACCGAAATGGTAGTAGTAGCAGACAGCCTTCAAGCCAGCAATCTCAACCCGGATTTCAATTTCGAGAACTTCGTCGAAGGCAAGTCCAACCAACTGGCGCGAGCAGCCTGTATTCAGGTAGCCCAGAACCCTGGCAAGGCTTATAATCCTTTGTTCATCTACGGCGGCACCGGCTTAGGTAAAACTCATTTGATGCACGCAGTCGGTAACGTCCTGCGCAACCAAAACCAGTCCGCCCGGGTCGTTTATCAGCACTCCGAGCACTTCGTCGCCGATATGGTGCGTGCCCTGCAACACAACGCTATCAACGATTTCAAGCGCTATTACCGCTCATTGGATGCATTGTTGATCGACGATATTCAGTTTTTTGCTGGCAAGGAACGTTCCCAGGAAGAGTTTTTCTACACATTCAACACCCTTTTGGAAGGTCACCAGCAGGTCATCCTGACCTGTGATCGTTATCCTAAAGAAGTTTCAGGACTGGAGGAACGACTTAAATCACGCTTTGGCTGGGGACTCACCGTGGCTATTGAACCCCCTGAACTGGAAACCCGGGTCGCCATCCTGATGAGTAAAGCCCAGCAGGCCAATATCCATCTGCCTGACGAGGTCGGCTTTTTCATCGCCAAACGCATACGCTCCAATGTCCGTGAATTGGAAGGTGCGTTGCGCCGAGTTCATGCCAATTCGCAGTTCACTGGCAAGCCCATCACGCTGGCCTTTACCAAGGAAGCCCTGAGCGACTTACTGAACCTGCAAGACAAATTGATCACCATTGAGAATATTCAGAAGACAGTGGCAGACTATTACAAGATTCGCATTACCGATTTACTTTCCAACAGCCGTCTGCGGCCCATCTCACGTCCCCGGCAGGTAGCCATGGCGCTTGCCAAGGAACTCACCAATTCCAGCCTGCCAGAAATTGGTGAAGCCTTTGGCGGTCGTGATCACACAACCGTTTTACATGCTTGCCGAAAAATTAAGGAGCTGCAACAAAACGACGAGCGGATCAGGGAAGATTTCACTAATTTATTAATAACTTTATCGAATTAATATATAACCAAATTATTAATTCATCTCAAAAAGCCTGTGGATAAGTCTGTGGATAACTAGGCCATTTCCTGTGGATAAGTCTGTGGATAAAATGTGGATAACTTTGCAAAATCGAGTTATCCACATTTTATCCACAGGATATCCACAGGTTTATCCACAGGGAAAAGGAGTGTTATATAATTAATAATCATACAAAAATAAATAGTTATCCACAGAAACATGCCTCCTTAATAATAATAATCTTTATATAATATTAAATAGATATTGATTGACTGAGAGACCATGATGAAATTAACGACGCAACGAGAGCAATTGCTCAAACCACTTCAGCACGTAATTGGAGTGGTTGAGCGCAGACAAACCTTACCGATCCTGTCCAATGTATTGATGGTTGCGAGGGACGGGAAGCTGGCTCTCACCGCTACGGACCTCGAAGTAGAGCTATCATCCAGGACCGAACTGGCCATCGATGAGCCTGGCGACATCACACTGCCCGCCCGCAAGTTTCTGGATATACTGCGGGCCCTACCGGAAGATACCCTGGTGTCGCTTGCGGTGGAGGGAGACAAGGCGTTGCTTCGCTGTGGGCGCAGCCGATTCAGTCTGGCTACCCTGCCGGCGGCAGATTTCCCTACCCTCGAAGATCTGCCTTTCGAGGGACATATTCATCTGCCTCAGACCACACTGAAGAATCTGATCGAGCGTACCCACTTTGCTATGGCGCAACAGGATGTGCGCTACTACCTCAATGGCCTATTGTTGGACATGGAGGGCAGCCTGCTGCGTGCCGTTGCCACGGATGGACACCGGCTCGCTTTCTGCGAGGTGGCGACCGATACCGAGGCGTCTGTTAACCGGCAGGTGATCGTGCCGCGCAAAGGGGTACAGGAACTGTTGCGTCTGTTCAATGATGCGGACGCCGACGCCACTTTACAGATAAGTGCCAATCACATCCGTGCTGAAGTAGGCGATATCCGGTTTACCTCCAAGTTGATCGATGGCAAGTTTCCCGATCACCAGCGCGTTATCCCCCGTGAAGGCGAGCGGGTTATCCTTGCCGACCGGTTGCTAGTGCGCAGCGCTCTTAGCCGGGCGGCGATTCTTGTCCAACGAGAAATATCGGGGCATTCGCCTCCAGGCCGAGGACTGGATGTTGCGCGTACAGGCCCATAACCCAGAGCAGGAAGAAGCGGAAGAAGAGGTAGAGGTTAACTACAGTGGAGGTCCGCTGGAGATCGGTTTCAATGTTACCTACCTGCTGGATGCCCTGGGCGCACTCTCCGGTGAACTGGTCAAACTTTCCTTCACCGATGCCAGCAGCAGTTGCTTGATACAGGAAGCCGAGGGGCAGTCTTGCAAATACGTTGTCATGCCTATGCGGTTGTAGATGTTCAGCGAACTCCAAGATGCTCGTCTGCTCCCTGGAAGTAGACAATTTCCGCAATCTGCAGCATATCTCCTTGCAGTGTTCACCCAATTTAAATCTCCTGGTTGGCGAAAACGCTTCTGGTAAAACCAGTATCCTTGGAGGCGCTGTATTTCCTGGGTCGGGCACGTTCATTTCGCACTCACCGGATGGAAGATCTCATTCACACCGGCGCCAGCGCATTCCGAATCATGGCGACTATGACCGAGACGGCGGGTTGCCGTCTGATTCCACTGGGTATCCAGCGCAGTTCCCGGGAAGTCTCGGTCCGCATCGATGGCGCGCCGGTTCGCTCGCTGGCTCAACTGGCGCTACAGGTACCCGTGTTGTTGCTGAGTCCGAGCAGCCATCGGTTGCTGGAAGACGGTCCACAGCAGCGGCGGCGCTTCATCGATTGGGGGCTGTTCCATTCCGAATCGGCATTCATGGTGGCCTGGAAGCGTTACGGCGTGGCCCTGCGCCACAGAAACGCCACACTACGGGCAAACGCCGCCAACCGCGTTGTAGACGCTTGGGACGAAGAGCTGGCGCTTGCCGCCGTAACCCTGGATTGCTTCCGGGAAAGCTTCTGTGAGGCTCTACAGCAGGTTCTGCGGCCCCTAACCACCGCGTTGCTCGGTGGGAGGTAGCTCCGGCTGTGGATTATCACCGTGGCTGGGCTCAGGGACAGGAGCAGGATTTGGCGGCGGTGCTGCGTGCTAGCCGGGATCAAGACCGCAGGTACGGTTATACTCGCGTGGGCCCTCACCGGGCGGATTTCAGCGTTAGGCTCAATGGCGGCAGAGCCCAGGAATATCTGTCGCGAGGTCAGCAGAAGCTCTTGGTGATTGCCCTGGTGTTGGCCCAGGCGCGGCTTTACCAGGCCCATCATGGCAGCCCGTGTATACTGTTGATAGACGATTTACCGGCGGAATTGGATTGTGCTCACCGTGACCGGGTAATGCAATGCTTGGCGGAAATGGAGACGCAATTATTTATCACCGCTATTGAAGCAAATTCATTGGATACGGCGGCGTGGCCTGGGGCCTGCATAGTCGACCTGAAGCATGGCATTATCAGTTGAGTGATATAATGCGAAGTTGTAATTCATGGAATGCAGACTCATGACCGAAACTCTGGCTTACACCTCATCAAGTATCAAAGTCCTTAAAGGTTTGGATGCCGTTCGCAAGCGTCCCGGCATGTATATTGGCGACACCGACGACGGCTCTGGCCTGCACCACATGGTGTTTGAAGTGGTGGATAACTCCATTGATGAGGCGTTGGGAGGGCTTTGTACTGAGATCAGCGTAACCATCCATGCCGATGAATCAATCACCGTTATCGACAATGGCCGCGGAATTCCGGTTGGATTGCATCCGAGAGGGCAGTTCCGCCGCCGAGGTGATCATGACCGTCCTGCATGCCGGCGGTAAGTTCGATGACGACTCTTATAAGGTTTCCGGGGGACTGCACGGGTGGGCGTGTCAGTAGTGAATGCCCTGTCGGAATACCTGCGTCTGACCATTCGCCGGGAAGGCAAGGCCCATCAGCAGGAGTACGCCATGGGTGTCCCTCAGGCCGATCTGGAAGTCATCGGCGATAGCGATCTAACGGGTACTGCAATGCACTTCAGGCCCAGCGCCGCCATTTTCACCAATATCTGCTTTCACTACGAGATCCTCGCTAAACGCCTTCGCGAACTGTCCTTCCTGAACCCTGGTGTGTGCATCAAGCTGTTTGATGAACGCAGTGGCAAGGGCGATACCTTCGAGTATCAAGGCGGCATCAAGGCCTTTGTGGAGCACCTTAACCGCAACAAAACTCCTCTGCACGATACTGTTTTCTACATCAATACCGAGAAAGATGGCGCCGGTGTGGAAGTCGCCTTGCAGTGGAACGATTCCTATCAGGAGAACATTTTCTGCTTCACCAACACCATCCCGCAACAGCGACGGCGGTACCCATCTGGCGGGTTTCCGCAGCGCCCTTACCCGGACGCTGAACCAGTACATGGAGTCGGAAGGAATCCTTAAGAAAGCCAAGGTATCCCCGATTGGTGATGATGCCCGCGAAGGATTGACCGCTGTGTTGTCGGTGAAGGTGCAGGACCCGAAGTTCTCTTCCCAGACCAAAGACAAACTGGTGTCTTCCGAAGTGAAGGCCGCGGTGGAATCGGTTGTAGCGGAGAAATTCCAGGAATTTCTGATGGAAAATCCGGCCGAAGCGCGCGCCGTAACCGGTAAGATCATCGAAGCGGCCCGTGCTCGGGAAGCAGCCCGGAAGGCCCGCGAGATGACCCGCCGCAAGGGCGCCCTGGATATTGCCGGACTGCCTGGCAAATTGGCTGACTGCCAGGAAAAAGATCCCGGACTGTCGGAACTGTTTCTGGTCGAGGGTGACTTTGCGGGTGGCTCCGCCAAGCAGGGTCGCGATCGATACTCAGGCTATTTTGCCCCTGAAAGGCAAGATCCTGAACGTGGAAAAGGCCCGCTTTGACAAGATGCTGGCTTCCGCGGAAGTAGGCACGCTAATTACCGCTCTGGGCTGTGGTATCGGCCGGGAAGAGTTTAATCCCGACAAGCTACGCTATCACCGCATCATCATCATGACCGATGCCGACGTGGACGGCTCCCACATTCGCACGCTGTTGCTGACGTTTTTCTACCGGCAAATGCATGAGCTGATGGAACGTGGCCATATCTATATCGCCCAACCACCTCTGTACAAGGTAAAAAAGGGTAAGCAGGAACAGTATGTTAAGGATGATGCGGAGCTATCCGCCTACTTGTTGCAGAACGCGCTGAACGGTGCTTCCCTGGTGATTGGCGCGGAAACACCGCCGTTGAGCGGAACCGGTCTTGAGGATTTGGCCGCAGCCGATATGGCGGTGATGACCATGATCCAGCGTTTGGCCCGGCGCTATGACGAAGACCTGCTGGAGCAGCTTATTCATCTGCAAAGGTTGCGGCGCCACCAGTTACGAGACGGGACCATTTACGGGGCTGGGCGGACGAATTGGTAAAGCGCCTGAATGCCCGCCAGGGGGAGAAGTCGGTCTACGAGGTGGATCTGGTTTCCCGTCAGGATGGCGAGGGGTTCATCATTGTGGTCAGCAAGCGCATTCATGGCTCCGCAAAGGAGACCCGCTTGTCAACCGAATTCTTTGATTCTCCGGAGTATGGCAATATCATCCAGTTGAGTGCCAAGCTGGAAGGCCTGTTTGACATGGGCGCCGAGGTGCGGCGTGGTGATCGCAGCCACCTGGCTGCCAGCTTCCGGCAGGCGATGGAGTGGCTGCTAGAGGAGGCTAAGCGCGGCCAGCATATCCAGCGCTACAAGGGTCTGGGTGAAATGAATCCCGAGCAATTGTGGGAGACCACCATGAATCCTAATACCCGCCGCCTGTTGCAAGTACGGATTGAGGATGCCATTGCCGCCGATGAGGTCTTTACAACCCTGATGGGCGATCAGGTGGAACCACGCCGGGATTTCATCGAACAGAATGCGCTAGACGTGTCCAATCTCGACATTTGAAGCCCATAACCGGCGTAGCAAAACGTCATTGGCAGTAACAATAACAATGAGGTCAATCGTGGAAACCGCTATTTCCTGGTCAACCCTAATAGAGTACAAGGAAATTTTGTATCAGTTTTTTGACGGCATAGCCAAAATCAGCATCAATCGCCCGGAAGTCCATAATGCCTTTACCCCACTGACCATCATGGAAATGTGCGAGGCGATGGAATTGTCACGGCAAAATCCTGACATCGGCATCATCATCTTTACAGGCGAGGGTGGCAAAGCCTTTTGCAGCGGCGGTGACCAGCGCATACGTGGGGTTGGCGGCTACGTGGGCGAAGACAGCGTGCCGCGCTTGAATGTGTTGGATTTACAGAAACAGATCCGCTCATGCCCCAAGCCAGTGATTGCCATGGTTGCCGGTTGGGCTATCGGCGGCGGCCATGTCTTGCACGTGGTCTGTGATTTGACTATCGCTGCCGAGAATGCGCGCTTCGGGCAAACTGGACCCAGGGTGGGCAGTTTTGATGGTGGTTTCGGGGCCTCTTATCTGGCGCGCATCGTCGGCCAGAAGAGAGCTCGGGAAATCTGGTATTTGTGCGATCAGTACGATGCCCAAGAGGCATTGGCGATGGGTTTGGTCAATAAAGTGGTTCCCCTGGAGGAACTGGAAAAAACGACTGTCGAGTGGTGCCGCAAGATCCAGGCGAAAAGTCCGCTCGCCATCCGCTTGCTCAAGTCCGCTTTCAACGCCGAGTTGGATGGGCAGGCGGGTATTCAGGAATTGGCCGGCAATGCCACGCTTCTGTATTATCTCAGCGAGGAGGCGCAGGAAGGCAGGAATGCTTACGTGGAAAAGCGCCAACCGGATTTCTCGAAGTACCCAAAGTTTCCTTAGCCAATCATGGCGATGGGTTCAATCCATCGCTTTTCCCTAGACCGACAAATGCCTGTATTGATGCTGAACGGCAGAGAATGTCCCTTTGAATGGATTCTTAACCTGCCCGAGTCAATCGGGCAACCATCACTGACGCCCTATGAGTTGCATACCTTGCGCTTCTGTCAGCAGTGGCTGGCAGGGCAAACTGAATTTTGTCTGCGCACATCCGGGTCCACGGGGACGCCCAAAGCAATTGTCCTGACGCGCGCCCAGATGGTTGCCAGTGCTCGACTCACCGGAAAAGCCTCTGGATCTGTGCCAGGGAGATAGAGCGCTGGTTTGTATATTCGAATAGATTTCCTGGATTTTTTTTTTGTATCATCAACTCGATTTCTTCGATTTTGTCAGTCATATCAAGTTCGCCCTCTTCATTTAGTTTACGAAGCTTTTCAAGCTGTTCGTGAAGTTTTTCCAAAGGTTTTTCAAACTCTAAAAATACCATATCAAATATTTTATAATTTTAAAAGCACTAAATTAAAAACAAAATGAAAAAAATTAGGTAAGTAAATTATTTTTTATAAATTTATTA
>CAVOJV010000061.1:2500-95483 GCA_963696325.1 uncultured Gammaproteobacteria bacterium | reverse complement strand
GGCAAGTACAACAAGGAGGCGGATAAAAGCGCCGTTGCCGATGCGCGCTACGTCGTCGTCAGCCCTTGGGGAGCGGAGGTGCTGCATGACCGCAATCTGAGCATCGCCGCCGAGGTGGTCAAGGTGGCAAACGAGCTTGGCCGGTCCCCCTCCCAGGTCGCCCTCAACTGGCTGAGACAGCGACGACAGGGCGTTATCATCCCGATTCTCGGGGCGCGCAAGCTCTCCCAGATCCTGGATAACCTGGCTTGCCCTGGACTTCGAGCTCGCCGCTGAGCATGTGCAGCGTCTGGATACGGTCAGCCGCATTGCACTCGGCTTTCCCTATGACTTCTTAGCGCAGGAAGGCGTCAAGCTGGTCATCTATGGCAACACGTTGCCGTTGATCGACAACCACCGCGCCCCGGTTTGAGCGCCCAATAAGATATGAAATCAACTCCGCATGCGCGGAAGGATGACCAGATGAAAAAGATACTTTTTGTGCTTTCGGAATGGGCTGTTGGGGCGAGGAATCGATTGGCCCTTTATCAGCGCCCGGTCCACGGAATCCTCGGTGGAGTGTGGCCGGATCATGGTGGAGGTGCTGGAGCGGGGTTTGCGGCGTTATGGCTGGTAAGCCCTTGCAATTAAGTTCCAGACGCTGAAATTCAAAAATTATACCCTTGGAGGAACAGGCAATGCCCCTCGTCGTCCATTTCAAAAAGCCCAGCGATTGGCGTAATACCGTCAATATTCATTATTGGGACACCACCCCGTCTGTTCCGCAAACGACGTGGCCGGGGGTTGCCATGACCGCCGAGAGCAACGACTGGTTTATCTATACGTTTGAAACCGCCGAGGCCGCCAGCATCATTTTCAATGACGGAGCGGGACGGCAGACCGGTAACCTAAGAAGGGATCGGCTGGGCTGGTATTACCTCAATAACACCTGGTACGACGAAAATCCGGAACGACCGCAAATTCCGGTGATTACCGCCGCGCCGCCCGCGCGGATTTACCTGACCCCGCAGCAGGTCGTATTGCAGGGAAGCAACCGGGACGACGTGATTTATTACACGACCGATGGTACGACGCCGACCTCTTCGTCTTCGGTGTATGCCGCGCCCATCCAGATTACCCGACCGACCACCATGATGGCCTTTGGCGTGAATTCGGCGGGTGATGTGGGGGGTATCAGCACCTTTCTCTACACCATCGATCCGAATGCCGATTTGGAGCGGCCGACCATTGCCGCCAGCGTGGCCGACGGAACCTATGAAAATCCCATCACTGTTGTCTTCACCATTCGCGATAATCGGCCCGCGCCGGTCGTGGCGTATTACACCACGGATGGTTCGGCGCCGACCCCGGCTTCTCCAAGTCTACGCTCAGGGCAACACAACGGCGGGCTTGGTGGGAAACCCGATAGCGGTAACGGCTAGCGCGACCCTTCGCTTTTCTAGCCGTCGACGGCGCCGGCAATGAGACCCGTCAGAGTTTCTACTACAACATCGGTCCGGTGAGCGCGCCCGTCGGACTTTCGCGAAGAGACGATCTACTTCGTCATTACGACCCGCTTCTACGATGGCGATCCCGCTAATAATTTCTTCTGCCGCGACCGGATCCACTTCGACCCGTCGACGCGCGCCGCGACCGACCCGCACTGGCGCGGCGATTTCGAGGGCTGATTCAGACGGCTCGACTATATTCGCGACCTCGGCTTCACCGCGCTCTGGATCACGCCACCGGTCGAGAACCGCAGCGGTCTCGATTATCATGGCTACCATCCCTACGACTGGACCCGAATCGATCCCCGGCTGGAGTCGCCGGGCGCCACCTACCAGGATCTGATCAACGAGGCCCATGCCAGGGCATCAAGATTATCCAGGATTTGGTGATCAATCATTCCTCCCAATACGGCATCCGCGGCCAGGTCTGGATCGACCATCTGCCAATCAAGTACTACGTGCCTCAGGGTTCGCAACAGGGGCGGATCGACAACGGCCCTTACCAGGGCAATCTGGGTAACTACCGGAGCCCGTTCCGGGAAGATAACGATAACTCCCTTGGCGCCCGACTGGTTCCGGGAGCGTCAGAACGCCGATCCGGAAGGAACGCCGCCTTGACCGATCCCCGGACGGGCGCTACGGTTCCGGCGCCCGGCTACAATCCGAACCGCTTCTTCGGCGTGGATGCCGGTACGCTCAATCCGCACCTGGTTCCATCAGGAAGGGTTTATCGCCGGCGGCGACTGGGAGAGCCGGGCGGTGCAGACCAAGACATCGCCGGCGACTGCATCGATCTCAACACCGAGGTCCGGTCGTCAGGAATTATCTGATTGACGCAATCAATCGCTATCTCGATATGGGCGTCGATGCCCTGCGGATCGATACGGTCAAGCATATTGAGCGCAACAATCTGCTCGAATATGTCAATGCCTGGAAGGCTTACAAGCCCGGCCTGTTCGTCTTCGGCGAAAATCTGGTCAAAGGAACGGGCTGGGGAGATTTATTCGGCGACGATAACGCCCCTTCCTTTATCCGCCCGTGGTGGTACACCCGGCTGGGCGACGATCCCCGCGATCCCAACGCCGGCGGTAATTCCGGCTTCTCCGTCCTCGACTTCGGACTGTTCTCCACGTTTCGCGATAACGTCAGCCGGGGAAGCTATAGCCAGATCGGCGGGGTGCTCGCCAGGGACTGGGTTTACGGCGACGCGACGCGACTGGTGACTTTTCTGCAGAACCACGATGTCGGCCCCGACAACGATTTTCGGTTCCGCTTCCGCGGCGACCAATGGATGGCCGCCGCCGCCTATAACCTGCTGTGGACCATCCGCGGCATCCCCTGTCTGTATCAGGGCGAGGAAATCGAGTTCATGAGAGGCGCGCCGCAGGACATCATCGGCAACGACGATACGCTGAACAGCACGGGCCGGGCCTATTTCGGCGACCATCTTACCGACGAATATCGCCACCACCCAGGCGCATCCGCTGTATCGACATATCCAGCGACTGAATCTGATCCGCCGTAGCATTCCAGCCCTGCAGAAAGCGCCCATGAGTCAGGTCAACGAGTGGGGTGGTGGCATGAGCTTTGTACGGGATTACAACAGCGGTGAAAGCTATGCCGTCATCGGTCTGGCGATCGGCGGCGATCAGGCTATCACCGTTGGCAATGTCCGCCCCGGCCAGTACACCGATGCCGTGACCGGCAATCGCCTGAACGCCGATAACGGCACGCTTTCCTTCCAGGTCCGGGCCAATTCCGCCGGCATTTATGTGCTGAACGGTCCGGGCCGGATTGGAAACGATGGCGTGTATTTGAGATAGATGCGTGGATTGCTTCGCATAGACCGAAGCGGAGCCCCTCGAGACCCGCACGAAGATGATTCGCGCCAAGCAGGCCCAAGAAAAGCTCGTAACCAAGACCAGTGGATCGTAGGTACGGAGGTTCGGCATGGTGTGTTTCCTTTCGGGCGCGAAGGGCTGGATTGCAGAGCAGGCGGTTGAACTCGGGTGCATCGTCTTCCGCAGAGACTACGTGGGGTTACCAACAGGGTTCGTCCAACTGCCAGTCCCATCTCGACCGGCTAGAAAAATTCAGGCCGCTCCAGCCAGTTTCCAAGGCTTAGCGTGCTTTATATTCCAAACTCTGAGGTGACTCCGACAAACCCTGAGTCAGGGTATGATTGGGCATTGCTGCATGTGCAGATACTTTTGACACTCTTCGTTCGTTAACGAGCGGGTAACGCGCGCCTTTGCTAGTGCTATGAGTTCCCCAATATCCAGAGGCGAGACCTGGAAGGTCCTGTCAGAGCTGGCTGTGGCGAGGAGTTTACCATCCGGACTGAAAACGATGTCATTGACTACATCGGTATGGACGGCTAGGGTACGCAACTCCTTGCTCGATGAGACGTCCCAAACTTTCGCCGTCATATCTCCGCTAGCGCTGGCCAAGTGTCCCGTCCGGACTAAAGACAACGCTGTTAACGTATTTACTGTGACCCGCCAGCGTCAGTAAATCGTTGCCGGACGCAGCATCCCAAATTCTCACCTTCGGACTCACACTGGCGCTAACCAGACGCGTTCCATCCGGGCTGAAAGTAACAGCATTGAATTTAAATTTTTCACGGTAAATAGTAAACAATTCCTGGCCGGTGTTAGCGTCCCATAGTTTTAGTTTCCCGTCCCAACTCGCCGTGACCAATCGGTTACCATCCGCTCTGAAAGCGACTCCTTGAACCTGGTCATCATGGTTGAGAGTGAACAACAGCTCACCGCTAGCGGTGTTCCACATCTTGGCTGTCCGATCCGCGCTGGCTGTCACCAAGCGTGTCCCGTCTGGGCTAAAAGCAATGTCCCGCAACTGATCCTTGTGTTTATCCAGAGTATGCATTAGCTGTGCGGTTGAGGCGTCCCAGATCTTAGCCGTCTTATCAAAACTTGCGGTGGCGAGGAGCTTGCCATCCGGGCTGAAAGCAAGTTTATAGACCGTATCGGTATGACCGACTAGGGAAAGGACTCCTTGGCCGGATTTGACATCCCACACTTTTGCTGTTGTCCCCGCTTGCGGTAGCCAGGTGTTTACCATCTGGACTGAAGGCGACTCCATAGACCGCATCGGTATGAGCGTTAGCATTCCATACTTTCGCCGTATTGTCCCGACTGGCGGTGGCCAGCCGCGCCCCGTCTGGACTGAAAGCGATACCATTGATCCAGGAGCATGTCCGGCCAGAGTGAACAACAGCTTACCCGTAGCGGCGTCCCATACCCTGGCCGTTCGGTCAGCGCTGGCCGTGACCAAGCGTGTTCCATCCGGACTAAAGGCGATGTCCCGCACTTGATCAATATGACCTGCCAAGGTGCGTAGATTCTGACCGGTAGTTGCATCCCACAGCTTGGCCGTCTTATCCCGGCCTGCGGTGGCGAGGAGCTTCCCATCTGGGCTGAAAGCGACCGCGTTGATTTGACCAGGCAGGTTGAACAATCTACCTCTGCTGGCGATATCCCATAATTCGGTAGATGAGGGTGGGTCGACGCTAGCGATAGCGATACGTTGGCCGTCAGAGCTGAACGCAAGGCTAACGATCCACCGCCCCTTGACGGACAGCGTAAACAACTCACTTGCGGATAGGGTATCCCAGAATTTTACTTTCTGGTCTTTGCCCGCCGTGGCCAATAACTTTCCGTCCGGACTAAAGGCTACGACAGTAGCCTCTCCATCATGCTCAACAGACCATAGAGGCAACCCCCTGTCTGCCCTCGCATCCCATATATTCACGGTGCCATCCTCACTAGCGGTGGCCAGCTGTGTGCTATCTGGACTGAAGGCGACGGCATTAACGTTCTTATTATGCCCAGACAGAGTAGTCAACAAGTTACCTGATACCGCATCCCAAATTTTTGCCGTATGGTCCCAGCTCGCCGTAGCCAGCAGTTTTCCGTCCGGGCTAAAGACGACATCCCGTAATTGCTCTTTGTGCCCAGACAGGGTCAGCTGCAACCGTGAGGTGCGCAAAGCCTGACGCAAGGCGTTTTCTGAATCCGGTGTCACAGTTTTGGTTACCGCGTGTAGTGCTAGCAAGATGCCAAGCTCTGGATCTGCGTCTAGGTTGTTGATCACACGTGCTGCCAGCTCATTTGAGGAAGCACGGCGTGCCTGTTCCAGTGCCCATCCCCAACCTACCGCGGCAAACAATAACATTACTGCCAATGCGACTGACATCCAGCGCGAGACTTTCACACGGCGCCGCTGTTCTTGAAACAACGCCTGAGCATGTTCTAATTCCTTCTGACGGATCGCTTCCTTTTGTCGTGCAGCCACCTCAGCAACTGCTCTCTGCTCGGCCTTGGCCCGTTCCTGCTCATGCACATAACGGACCCGCCAATCTAAGATTGCCGGAGCCAGCACATCGTGGTAGACCTCATAGCTCGATGCGGTGTATTGCTCGCCGGGATTAGCAACACTGCGCAAGATACGGTTGTCAGATAAGTTCATTAGGACCGATGGGACATGGGGAGCCAGATCCTCCGCCCACTTCGTAAGGTCATCGACCCGACAGGCAACTTTACTCCCTGAAGGCGTCACCAGCCGATCAAAAAAGTGTGAACACACCTCCTGCTCAGCCGCATCCAGTTTTGCCATCACCCCGTCCAAGTGGGTCCGCACGATCTCCTGCGCTCCCCCCAACTGCTGGAAGGTGCTAAGACGAAGAACGCGCGAGTTGGCTAGCATTTCTTCTTCCCATAGCCGCGTCATGACAAGTTGTAAAAAGGGGGCCTCGATCCGGATGGTTTCGTCGTGAGTCCGGGCATGACCCACACCGCCCGATTGACTGAGCAGCACTTGCCCGGTCTTCACCTGCGCGGTGATCGCGTGCACCAGTTCGGCTTCGATAGTAATGGGATTAACCGACGCGGAGAAGCGTTCATTATAGACCTCCAGCGGCTTGCGAATTGCCGCTTCGGCGTCCGCGGCAGTGAGATGCTGCAGACGCAGAGTATTGCCGAGCAGATTGGGAATACGCGCTCGAAAGCGGTCTAGTTTGGACAGCCCATCGTCGCGCAAGGCAACGAGAAAGCTGGCGTCTACTTCCTCGCGATTGATAGCACGGGCAAACTCTATATCGAATGTATTACCCGCCTCCGATTCGGGATGATAGAGAAAATACTCCTCAAATTGATCAAACAGGATGAGGATAGAGCCCGCAAAGGCCTGCGTAGCCGTGTAAAGGAGTTCATCGAAGGGAAGTGTTGAGTCAATAATAAGCGGTTCTTGCCGCGCGGCTTTGGCTGCGACTGCTTCCAGACATTTGAATTTAAGTGCTTCAAGGAAAGAGCCCCTCTGCCACTCGCGAAAAACGACGACCGCTGTGCGCGGCTTGGTGCGTAGATAAGGCAGCACGCCCGCCAGCAAGACAGAGCTCTTGCCGACACCGCTGGCGCCATAGAGAACGGTTAAAGGCGCCGCATAGAGGTTCGCCGAGATGATCCGCTGATCACGTTCGCGCCCAAAGAAGAAATCGCGTTCGGCTTCGGTGTAGGGTTGCAAGCCAACATAGGGGCAAAAGGGCTCTGCCATGGCGACGTTCATTTCCTTAGGCGTTCACGCGTTTTGCTGACAAACACATCTAATGGAACGTCGAAGATGGTCACACGACGTTTATCCCAAAGTTTCCGTTCCAATTCCGAAGGATTAAGCTGTATCGCCCAGGAGGGTAACGGATCTTCGTCGTCATCGCCATTGATTTGGGTTTGGAAAAGTATTTGCTGAGATTCTTCAACACTACACGCAAGTTCCAATCGCGCAGACTGTAACCAAGAAATAGGAAGCTGCGCTCGCGGAAGTATGGATAAAACAGGGACGGGACCGCTGAGTTGGTCGTCATGCGAGAGAGGAATTCGACGTAATCCTCTTCAGTGATGACGAAGTTATCCCATTCTTTGGCCTCAGGAACGACTGCCCCATGCATCTTGTAAATCACTGTAGTCTTAGCAAGGTCGATATCAAGCTCATTGGGAGTCTTGACTAATGGTTCAGGGCAACCATGCGGCCACCACAGAATCGCATTGGCCATGTCTTTGCGGTCAGCAGGATAGATGACAAGATCATAAGGCTTTCCTTTGGCGCGAAAGGCCTGCTCGAGGAGAGTATCGTAATTGGTGACGACGATAACGAGAGGAGCGGGTACATCAGCAAGGAGTTCGTGCAGTGGGCCACTCTGATACTCGCCATTGAGTACTTCGCGCAGGCGCTCGCGGAGCGTGCGGCGCCCGGCGATGTCAACGTAGTAAGATGAAACCTTAGCCAGATCGTCGCGTTCGCGAGGATCGCTCGCAGGAAACTCTGCCTCATTTGCTAGCAAGTGCGCAAGTTCCAGGCCGCTGAGGAGAAAACGTGGGGTACTGTTATCCCCTATAGTGCCTGCCGCTCGCCCCACCAAGGAGGCGCCCGCTCCTAGAAAGGGGATAACCTTGCCCGCCTTCAAGCAGTTGCAAATAATGCCATAAGGTGGTTCCATCATGATTCTCCCATTCCTAATTCATTGGCAAATATAGCCGTAGCGCAGCAATTCTCGCAACATCACACTTCAATTGCGGACGTGGACAGGCAGCCACGAGCATGGCGATTTGCGAGAAGGGACACTGACTGAGAATCAGCTCTTTTTTCGTTCTAACACATCCAGCGTCAAATGCAGCAACTCGTCGGGGCGATTGGTAATCCCGAAGGCCAGCGGAGGGACGCCACCTTTGAAGTCGAAGACACCAACATAAAAAATCACCGGAATGATCTTATTCTCTTTGCGAAGATGCTGCAAAAATTCGATACCAGCCGCGGTATTATTATCACGAACCATATCTGAAATTATCAGATCATAGTTCCCATTATTCAGCATATTAAGAGCTTCTTCGTTACTCTTTGCGGTATCTATGTCCACATTCAACTGCCGAAACATTCTTCGCTCATTAAGATTGTTTTCGGGATGATCATCCACCCAAAGTAGTTGGGTACCTTTGAATAGGCTAATATGCTGTTTTGTACGCTTCAGCGCGAGCTCCCTTTCTGCAGGGAGTATTTCAACCTTCCATTGGGGAGACTTTTCAGCTAATTCTATGGCGGCATCGATGGAATCTCTAACAACAATAAGTTTCACTCCCCAGACTTCAAAGCCGCCGAGTTTTTTCAACAACTCTTCTATAGGTCGATAAAAAATTATAAGGACGGCTATAATCAAAAATAGCCAGAGAATTGAGGGGATTATTTTGATAAGCTCTATCGCGGTACTTTCCATCTTTCTAGCTCTCGATTAAACGTCGCTGTCACCGTGCGGACCTCGCGTATGGTTACCTGACAACGGCCGGTGCCAGGCGTCGCTCCACTCTGCACAGCTTGCGCCCGTGGCAGGCATCGCCATGAGAGTCACTACCTTACCACTAGATAAACGAGCAGGTACTACCGGAGGTGATCCCCGCCGGCGTGCTGGTCACCCTCGCACTGCCCGTATCCGCCTTGCTGACGATCGTGAGTGGCTACCTGACTATTATTGGCGGTAGTGACGTTGGCGGTAGTGACGTTGGCGGTGGTGACGTTGGCGGTGGTGACGTTGGCGGTAGTGACGTTGGCGGTAGTGACGTTGGCGGTAGTGACGTTAGCGGTGGTGACATTGGCGGTGGTGACGTTGGCGGTAGTGACGTTGGCGGTAGTGACGTTGGCGGTGGTGACGTTGGCGGTGGTGACGTTGGCGGTGGTGACGTTGGCGGTGGTGACGTTGGCGGTAGTTCGGGCGGTGGCTGTTGAGGTGGTTTATCTTCTTTGTGTTGGGTGTGGTGTAGGATTGCGCCCCCAATTATCCCCCCAATTATCCCCCCAATTATCCCAGGGAGTACATCAGTATTGGCAGATGGAGAAGGTTGTTGAGTATTTCGTGGGACATTATTTCCACTATCTTGGGATATCGAAACAATCTGATCAATCTGACTAACCCATTGTCGAATTTTGTTCAACTCTTCTTGTGAAGCGGGTTCCATGCTCCTGTAGTCCTGACCGCGCCAAGTGAATTGCTCGTTTGCTCCCACCAACGCCGGTTTCCAACGTCGGCCTTTCGATTCCATATTGATACGCCCTTGCAGGACGATGCAACGTGAATCAACATTGCCCAGAATCTTCATCACCCATTCTGTTCCTTCCGACCCAGCAGTTACAAACTCCGTATCCACTTGAAACACGCCTTTCACCCTGACGAATAGCTCCCCAATAAACATGAAAACTGAGCCAATTCTGATGTGGCTACTCGGCCGCAAATACACTATGGGTCCGTTTAAAAAACGAATCACTGCGGTTGAGTTTGGACCAGTCCAAACCTCATCGTCTATTTCTATGGGCATATCTAATATGGTATTCAAACGGGTACCCCGGCGAACGACCCACGTGGCCTGAATTTCGCTCGGAGTAACAGCTAATCGGTACGCTGGGAGGGTGGCCGGCTGATCCTGTATCAAGATGGTGTAGAGGGTTGCCAACGGCGTATAGCTTGGCTTAGTGGTGTCGGACGCAGGTCGGTTGGAAACAAACGGGCTGAGATAAGGTGCGCAGCTTATCTGCCCGATGCATAACAGCAACAAGATACATCGCTGCACTTTTTGGAACGGATCGCTAAACCAAGCCGTCTTAGCATCTAGTATGAATTTCACTGGAACCACCTTCTTTCTACCTTCCCAACTGCCCAGTAAGCAACCAAAAAAGCCAAGAGATGGTAAATAGTATTCAATAAAACGTGATATTCACTGTAAATATAGATGCTAGTTCCAAGATATGCCAGCAAGACCGCCACGAAAATACCTGTCCGGGAGAGCAGCGGTGTCTTGGGATTCCAATATCGAGTAACAGCACCCAGTGTTCCGAGGCAAACCATAATGGCGAATTGCCCCCATTCGCCGAGAGGGCCAATAATCATCCTGTTCAGCAGCGAATTGACCACAGCAGCATGTAACTCCAAGCCATAGCGCTCCTCCCTTTTGAACCCGCGGAAAGTTGGGAATAGCTCATCCTTTCTCTCGACTCCTACCAAAATAATCTTATCTTTGAAATAGCCTAGCTGATCGGCATTCAGGCGTTTTACTATCGCCTCGTACGAGTACTGCGATGGTGCATTTCCTGAGTCCGCAAGGGAGTATGGAGCTATAATAATGCTTGCCACAGTGTCGTGTTTGCCGATAACCGGACAGCCCGCCTGCTCCCATTTGACTTCATATATTTCAGAGAAACCGACCTTCTCTTCTATCTGCCGCGTGGCGGGATTCAGGAAATCGATCTCCTCAACGCGTTGATCCACCAAGACCTCTCGATCCTGGAAAGCAGCTTTGATCTCAAGCGCCAAGGAATGCAGGGGTTTGCTGTTATCGTTTTTAATAACCACCAAGGGTGCCATTTGTGACGTGCCCCATTTTTTACCAATGCACAAAAGTCCCCATTTGATATTCGCAGCTTTTAGCTTCCCGGTTAGCTTTGCTTGTCCCTCGGCAAGATTTCGAATGCCGACGATAACCGCCGTATGGCGATCTTGCGCTCGTCTGACAGCCGCGGCGAACTCGTCATCGTAGGGAGTCTGCTCCTCGAAAAACATATCGAAGGCGATGACTTTTGCGCCTGCTTGAGAAAGTTTATCGACCAGAACCGCATGCTCGCGCCGCCAGTCTTTGCCAAATTCCCTGCCGATGTCTTTTTGGGTCTGGTCGTTGATGGGTACGATAACAATTTGTTCATTCAGCGGATTTTTCGCAGCCACGCTTGCCAGCCACGCGGTATAACTCTCAATCCTTATCTCTGGGGGAAATATGTCGAAAATCTGTATCCATGAAAGAAAAAACATAAAAAGAGCAACGCCAGTCGCTGTGGCGAAAGAAACACGGCGGAATTTGAGCCTTCGTTTGAGTGTCGCCAGCTCCTCGGTATCGCTTCGTATGAGTGTCTCTACCCGTGGGTCAGGTATTTCTTCTTGCCGTTTCTGCCGGATTTCGATGTTCTGGGCGTACGTTCGTGCGACTGCCTCAGAGCGGTCCCGCGCCTTATTAGAAATGGGAAAGTCCTGCCGCGGTTTGCCGGTAGCCAGGTTGAACAGGAGCCCTTCGCTGGCACGCATGAAGAGTACAGGCGCCGCGATATCCCGGTCCCCAGGGAATTGGCTCGCCAGCCTATTTCTGGCGTGGCACATCGCAAAATCCACCATGCCACGAGCCGAACCTTTGAAAAGCGAGCGATAGAATTCTCGGCTGAACAGAACGGCCGCATCATCGTAGATTGAGTACTGCATCGCGACAACCGCGGGAATACCTTGTTTTACGAGTTGCTGCGCCATCCCCGCCAGCGGTTTTGTGGACGAAGTTTCGGCGCCCTTACACGAGTTCAGGAACACCAGCTTCATGGTGAGATGATTTTGAAAGAGACTGGCAAACTGGGTGTCGTCGATGTAATCAACACCGCCGTTTTCGGAATTTATCTGCAGAAACGCCTGATCGTTTCGAAAATCGCCGTGGCCGATAAAGTGAAACACATGGAAGGGCTCTTCCAGGAGCGCGTCACTGATTCGGGTGTGTGTGACAGTTTCTTCAAGAAAGCTCGGATTGACGTAATCATCCAGTCCCGCAAGCGCGTGAATCAAATTCGCTTTTTCATTTTCGGTATTAAGTTCAGGACCTTGCGGAATAACCACAAGCATCCTGAGGGGCGGCTTTATTTTCAGCGCCTGTATTGGCTCAAAGATCTCTAAGTATCTGACTAAAGGACACTGCATTGATGTCCCGAGAAAGCATTCCTTGCGTGGCCAATAAAGGAGTTCCCATGGCAAAACAGCAATCTCAGGCGCTTCAATGCGCAATCGAACGCGCACACCCTGGCCCTCTTTACCCCCAATCCGACCCATACACTGTTCGAAAAGGGCCGCAATATCACCCGTGAACAGGGAGTTGTAGATCTGGCTTCCGAAGGCAATCAGCCAAGCCTTATCGACATCCCGCTTGGCAAGTCTTTCTTGGGATTCCGCTATTTCATCCAGGAAAGGACTAAGCGATAAAAAACCTCGGCTTTCCCCAAGTGGCGCCGCCGCGCGCAATGGGTATTTATCGCCAACCTTGGTATCAATCCAAAGATCAAAGTTGGTGTATCGCACGTTGGAAGGATGCTACTTCGGCACGCGGCAAAGGGTAAACTTTATTCCTCCTTGCGCTTCGATTTTCACCCCGCTACCCAGCAGCGCCACCTGGCCATCGCCGGTAATCTGAGCCGAAACCTGAATTTCAGAAATCTCGAAGGCCCCGATCTTCTCTGATCCACTATCCAACAGCTCTTTGAGCTGGCTTAAGAAAGACCCCATGTTTTTCTTAAGCGCCGAGACGCTTACGCTGTTTACGGTCTTACTAACCAGTTCACCAACCCCCCTTTCGGGCCGCCTTGATTCGACGGTATTACCTATCGAGCTAATTACAAAAATTTCATCTGAACGGCTGGTTTCCATCTGCTCCTCCTAAGACTTCAAATTGATTCTTTAACAACCCGTTGAAGCGGTTCTGCTGTTGCAGTTGGGCGGGCAAGGTCGCCGACGCTCTCACCCACCCAACTGCCGCTTTTGCCGATCCACCAGTAACAGCTCGTGGTGGAGGAAATCGGTGGTCAGTCTCGATGGTTCCGACAAGGATCTTCTACTCGTCGCTCCTAAGGCGAGGGTCGGCTAATGAATAGAGACGATCCCCTAAGAGTCTTATAGCACGCGAAAACAGCTTTCTGATAGTTCAGCTCTGCTGCTTGAGAACTTGCAACAAATTCAGGATATGGCGGGTGTTGGCCCCCAGGTCGCCCTTGCCGACCCGAGAGGTCGAGCGCACCCACAGTTCGGTACAGCCGGCGGCGGGTACCAGCCGTATCTCGATATCGTCTTTGAAATTCAGTAAGGGGGTGACGATGACGGCGCGCAGGCGGCGGGTTTCGGGATCGACGGTCGGTGATTCCCAGGGGAGCGCCTGGGCGGCCTTTTCCACGCGCGCCAGCAGGACCTCCGGCGGCTGCGCAAAGCAGGGCAATTCCAACTCGGGGAAGACGTGATTGCGGCGGGTTTCCGCCACGTTGGTGGTGAGATAGGTCCGCAGCCGCTTGCCGAAGCCGGGCGGATCGGTCATGGGCAGGCCATTGCCTGCGATGCCACCGGCCACCAGGCCGCCAGCAATCGCAAGGAGGAGCAAAGCGATTTCCATAACCCGGATTCCAGTATGCATCAGTTAAAATCCATGGAGTGAAAACCAGTAATCCGCGACAGGCGATTGCGACGGTTTTGCTCTGCTTAATCGCGCGCTCTCGCCATCTACTTATCCATGCATGCCCTAACTTTAACCCAAGTCCCCCCACAGCGCCTGCAAAGCCGCCAGCGCCGCCACCGCGGCGGTTTCCGTGCGCAGCACCCGCGGTCCCAGGCGGATGCCGCTGAAACCCGCCGCCTCGGCCAGGGCGATTTCCGCCGTACTCAAGCCGCCTTCGGGACCGATCAATAGCGTGAGTGTGGCAGCGGGCCGCACGAGTTCCCGTAAGCCTTGGGTGGCCAGTGGATCTAACGCTAACCCCAGCCCCGAAATGGGGGAATCTCCCAGCCAGGTTCTAAACTCCAGAGGTTCCAGGACAGGGGGCAGGCGATTGCGCCCGCACTGCTCGCAGGCGCCGCTCACCACCCCTCGCCAGTGCAGCAGACGTTTATCCAGACGATCCCTTGGTAAATTGACCACGCTGCGCTCAGTCAGCAGGGGCAGGATGGCGCTCACGCCCAGTTCCACCGCCTTTTGCAGAGTGTAGTCCATGCGCTCCCCCTTGGATATTCCCTGGACCAGGCGCACTCGAAGCGGTGTTTCCGCCTCACGAGTACTGAATGCCTCGATGGTTGCCGTTGCGCCGCGCCGCTCAACCCGATCCAGCACAGCGCTAAATTCCCCGCCGTCCCCGTTGAACAGGATCAAGGGCGCGCCGGGTTTTAGGCGCAACACCTGCACCACATGGTTAAAGACGTTGTCAGTGAAGGAAACAGTCATGCCCACGGCCAAGGGTGCGCGTAGATGGATACGAGGAATTCTCATCGGTGTCGGTTCATCTTCACAGGTGACAGTGGGACCGGAGGTTTTTTCAGGGTGCTCCAACCCATGCTAAGCTGTTTCCGCCATTTTAACCGCACCGTGAGCCGCCATGTTGAAGATCGCCACCTGGAACATTAAGTCTGTTTTTAACGCTTTGCTTTAAATGGCTATTTTTATATGTAATCAGTTTTGGCTACGCAATTGGCTACACGTCCGCGCGGCGATGCCCTCCCTCCAGACCGCCATCCGCGTGGATCACGCTCTGATTTGAATCCCCGACCTCAAAGGATGCTCCTATGACTTAGATCAACGAGAATTCGCCGACCGACATGGCAGCCCCGTCTCGACGGAGACCTTCAGCATTGTGTCGACCCAAAACATGCGGTTTTGGCCAGCCCGAGATGGAGTATCGTGTGAGCGAAAAAGACATCGTAGGACTCCAGGATGAAAGTACTTCAAAAAAAGCCCGTGGATTCGTTAATCCACGCCTCGTTAAGGTGGTCACCTTTAGCGTTCTTTGTCTGGGTTTGGTAGCGTGCAGCGTACTGATCATCCTGGCTATTTGGGGCTATGCTCAAAACGACACAGTCTGGAAATCAATAGCAACCATCGTAGTCGGCATGATTTCAGTGGCACTATTCTCGGTGATTAATGAAAAATTCGGATAAGACCCAATAGAGCGAAGATATTATTTTGGCTACTTTTTGAGACAGTCGGGCACTGGCTAAAATCAAATAGATTCTGCTTGTCTCACAAAATTACATGGATCTTGGCAGTAGCCGATTTTCTATTTTCGGGGGGCAGAAATAGCCAATACCTGCCCCTGTGCCCCGGTTCGCTGATCAGGCACCGGCCGTCTAGGCGAAGCCGGGCGGATTCCACTGGTCCATCATTCGCTGGCGGGCGACTCCCAGACGCTCGGCCATTAGAGACGCAACCCGCTTAAGCAACGCGTAGCCGAATTTCGGATCCTCTTCGCAACGGGCCAGCACCGCGTCGCCATCGAAAGCGAGCAGTGCCGTTTGTGCTTCCACTCTGGCCTGAAAATTCCACGTGTACGGCGGTATCAGCCACGACCACCCCAGAATCTGGCCGGCGCCGAGGCTCTGCACCGTCAGCGTCGGACCCGTGATCGCTGGAATCTCAATGGCTATGCTGCCGTTTCGGATCAGATAGAAATGGCGGGCGCGCTCACCCTGGCGGAACAAGACCTCGCCTGGCGCGATCTGGCGTTCGCTGGCGCAGCGGGCCAGGAACCCGATGAACTCCGGGCTTAGCGCCGAGAAAAATTCCTGTGTGGAGAGATACTCTTCAAGCATCTGATTAGTCACTGGTGATCTCCTCTGCAGACAGCGATGTTGCATCCCGGCGCGGATCAGTGAGTCAGCCATAAGCGTGCACTCCTGTTCATGTGCCTATGGCAAGCATAGGCAGTGCCTAGTCGGGATGCACGGCGGGCCATGTTGAGCTTGCGGGTGGCCGACTGGCTCGACTGAATTTTCCGCTACCGACGATCAGAATGTCGGCTCACAAGCCGACACTTCGGTTAGAAATAACAAGTTCAGCAGTTCCAAGTTTACCTCATTGTCAAGGTACCCGCTCAGCGACCAGCAATTCTCATTTTGGCGAATTCACCCTGTTTCTGGTTGTGGGGGAGCCGGCTCGAAGCTTTGCAGCATGAACGTCATCAAGGCCCCCCAGCTCTCGAAGCACAGGTAACTGGTCAAGGTGCGGATATCACTGAACAAGCGTTGTCGTGAAGGTAGTTTCTGGCGGAGCAGTTGGTAGTGGTCGTCCATCCACTCCAGTACCGTATGGACCAGAAAGGCCAGGATGATGAGGCTGGCCAACACCGATGACAAATACTGCTGGCCATGGCCATAGTTGTGCTCGAAGTGGTAACCTTTGGTTTTCAAGGTGTTGTTGTTTTCATTCTCGATTTTCCAGCGGCTGCGCCCGGCCGCGACGACCTCCAGTACACGATGGTCATCGAGCGAAACGGAGGTGGCAAAGGCGTTGTGATACAGCACCTGACCGCGCTCGTCGGTGGTGGTGAGTTCACACCAGTTGACCAACAGGGCGTCATTCCCATCGCGCAGGGGAATCGACTTGGCGTAGCGATAGGTGTCGATCTCGCGTCGTTGGCCGGTCCAACGGCGCCGGACCACGGGGTTGACGGCACCGCCCCGGTGCAGAAACTCCAACCACTCATAGACGATAGTATGAGAATCGGGTTTGCAAACCAGGATGAAGTCAAATCCCCGGTTTAACGCGTCGCGGCAGAACGGTTCATGGCAATACAGATCGTCCCCCAGCAGGGTGACAGCCAACGCACTATAGTCGCTGCCCCAGTCGGCTAGCCAGCGCTTGGCGGCGTTGAGTTCGCAGTCTTGCTTCGCCGCGCCGTCCTGCGGTCGGACAACTTCCGGCGCCAGCGGGATGACTTTATCCAAACCGGGCTTCACCAGCACCGGGGTCAGGGCAGTATGGTAATACCTCACCTGGCCGTTGGCCTGTTGCCGGGTCGAACACTGCGGGCAATGGATGCTTGCCGATGAAAAATATTCCGTACCATCCAAGGCCAGCAGCAGGGTCTGGTTCACCGAGCGGTAGCGTTCGATGACGCCCGCTTGATTCAAGGCCTTGAAAAGGTATGTAAACAGCGGCTTCACCTGCCCTGGTTCGGTGGCGTCGAGCAGGTGGCGGATCTGATTGTCCGAGGGAATATTATGGACCCCAAACAGCGTCTGGGCATTATTTTTTCCCAACCGCTGGTCCAGGCTGCGCTGGTATTCCAAAAAGGAGGGGCTCTGCAGGAAGAACACCGAGAAGGCGCTCAGCCCCGCGTCCACCAGCGTGTAGCGGGTGTTCTTCCCCTGGCGCGGATCGGTAAACTGCTCAAAGGTGTCGCGGATCTGTTGCGTGATGTCGTCCAACGTCAAGACTAGGGGGCCAAACGGTACGCTCATTCAGGTGCTTCCGGTCAAGAGTGTTCGGCTACTCTAGCCAGTCAGCGCCAAAATGAGAATTGCTGCTCAGCGACTACAGTATCGTCAGCAATTCTCATTTTGGCTCGATTCTTATGATCACGTCCCAAATTACCGTTTCTTGAGAACCAGGAGTGGGGGAAGTAAGCCAATAATCTGGTTTTATTTGATATGCCATCCCGTAAGAGTTGCCAAAATCAGAATTGCTGACCGTATCGTCGATTCCAAAAGTCTCTTCAGTCAAATGCGTGAGCCATATCAACAGGGTTTTGAAGCGCAACCGGTGCAAGTTGAGTTGGCGGCCGCCACGGCGCGGGGTGGCCAAATAGACCCAGTGCACCCAGACTCAGACATTGCGCAATAGCAGCGCAATACCGACAAACAGCACCCGCAGGGTAGGATTACCGGTGGTGGTCTTGATGCAAGCCTCACCGAGTTGGCGCTAGCAGGTCTCGATGCCGAAGCGATCACGGTAGATTTGGAAGACCCACTGGGTGGTTTTCGGTCCAATGCCCCAGAAGGCATAGACCAGAACCTGGCGACCGTGGCGTCGGTGTCGACTCCGCCCATTGCGACAATGCACCCCGATACCGACGTATGCAAGATGCCTGTTGCCTATTGCCGGACACCTGCGTAGGCGAGTTCGGCGTGGGGATTGAAAAGGATGTCGGGCGGCTGGCGGTCAAGGCGCACGATCAGGCTGGAATCGCCGCCTTCGGCGAGGATCTGCTGGTCGATGCGTTGCAGGTCGATGTCGGTCGTGCCCAGGCGGGTGTAGTCGGAACTGATGCGGACTTTGGCGGGGCCGAGGCGGGTGATGGTGATCTGCACGCCGCTGCGCGAGCTGCCCTTCGAGTCGGCGATGACGTCGCCGGAATAGGTGCCGACGATCAGGTCCGCCAGCCCGGCGGTGGCGACGGTCGGCGGCGGCCGCGTCGAAATCCAGGACGCCGCGCCGGCCCCCGGCCGTTCGCCGGCCGGCGCTGCCGTCTCCGTCCCGCTGTGCCGGGTGCCGCTGGCGTAGAAGCCGAGCCCCGCCGCAAGGGCGAGGGCACCGAGGGCCGACCATTTGAGGTGGGCAGGCCATGGGGATGGGCGCTCCGGCAGGGGGGACGCGCGGCCCGGTGGCGGACTGCCGAGCAGCGTGCGTATGCCCTGGCACAGGGCCTGGAAGCCGGCATCGCGGGCGTCGCCTTGCCAGCTGCCCAGATCGGCGGTCTGCTTGCGGCGGAACTCGAGGGGCAGACGGACCGGTTCGATCAGGGCCGGCAGCAGGACGCCCCGCTCGGCCGCGGCGGTGGCTTCGTTCTTGACCCACTCGGAGGCGATGGAGTTGACCGACCACAGAACGACTACGCTGCGGGTCGTTTCCAGTTCGTGCTCGATGGCCTTGTCGAAGGCCTGGCCGGTAATGATCTTGCGGTCCCACCAGACGGACCAGCCGAGGGCTTGGAAGGCATGCGCGAGCCGGCTGGCCCACTCCAGATCCTCGCTTGCGTAGCTGATGAATATGTCGCTCACCCGTGACTCCCGCTCCAATTGACGGCCTGTTCCGTCAACATCAAGCATAGCCGGCGGCCGGGCAAACGGCAGCCGGTGTCACGGAAAGGCCCTTGCCCCCAGCGCGCGGCCGCATTGCGTATCCCCTTCCCTGGCGCCGTCCGGCCTTGTTCCCGACAAGGCGTTCGCCGGGCTGCGAAGGTCCATTGGACCTTCGCTCCGGGCTCACCCACCCCCGCGCCGGCACCGCCACCGCTATCACGGCGTGCTGGCACCCAACGCGCCGCTGCGCGTGGCCGCCACCGCTTACGGGCGGGACACCGCCGGCGCCGACCTGCGCATCGGTGCCTTTATCACCGAGGCGGCGCCGGTCGAGCGCATTCTAACCCACATCGGCGAGCCACCGCCGAGCAGGTTGAGGCTGGCCCAAGTGAGCAGACCGGCGACAGGATTTAGATCAGAACCGAAAGCCTCACAGCCGATGCGGGCTGTCTCGAACGGGATGGAGCCGCCGCCGCAGAAGCAGTCACCGACGCGCGGCGTGTACCGTAACTGCACTGCCCCAGTTGTTCGACCAGTTCCGCCAGCGAGCTGGCGGTGGTGCCGAGGTGGGCGTTATCTCCGCCCAAGCTGGCTCCGTGGGCCAGTGACGTTTTCCGGACGTTCGCAATGGGAAATCCGTTCGGCATACGGGGAGTATCGAAGGCAGCGCGACCCAGCCTGCGCTGAACAACGGGCTTTCAACGCTGCCACACCCCGGCGTCGTCCATGGTGAGGACCTTGAGGAAAATTTCGTGATCCTTTTTTGGGTTGCTCGACGCGGGCATGAGCATGCCGAGGATGGAGCGCACGACAAATGAGCGGCTTGCGGCCCCACCATTTGCCAACGCGAGTGAGCGTCAGCCCGTTGTTCGCCTTGGGCTCCTTATAAGACTCCGCGGAGAGCCGGGCGATGGGGAACTGGGTTTCGATCAAGGATGGAGGATGAAGGATGAAGCGGCGCCATCGGGGCTTCGAGAGGCAGAGCGGGCTGTGTCATTTCATTGTTCATCCTTGCTTCACGGAGTGATGAGATGGAGAGCCTGGGGCCACCAGGAACGAGCGGAGGGATCGATGCCGGCGTCGAACGTGGCGAAGCGGGCGCGGTGCTTCACGGCAAGGGCGAGAAGGTAAATATCCGTGAGGTCTTCGGCTGCGGGCAGGGAGGGAAAGGTGAGGGAATCGGTCACGCAGGTCGTCGGTCGAGCAACTGGGCCGGGAGTGGCGATGATGCTGTGGAGCGAAGCGCGCGTCCTAGGACTACGCCACCAGCGGGGCGGACCCGTCCAGCGACCCCCAGAAAGGCATTTTCGGTCAGCGGGCAAGCGCGCCCACCCCTGCCGGATGGCGACATCCTCCATGAAACGAAGGGCGGCGGAGCTGATGGCGCAGCCGGTCCTCGTCTCCGAGGGCAAGCAGCACGTTTGCATCGAGCAATGAAATCATTTCGCCAGGGGTGGGAGGTAATGCTTATCTCTTCCTTCTAATGCCTTAACCAACTATGGCTTGGTAGGCTTCAACCCTTACTCTATGCCTGTTTTTCTCAATCTGCATGAGCACCGACAGGATCATTTTCCATGTATTGGGATTGCTCGGGAGTAAGCTCTGGAGGGGTAGATCACCCGGCTCAGGGTGTGCTTGACGAGAGCCTTGAGGTCGTCCGCCGTTGTGCGGCGAGGGTCTTGGCTTTGATGAGCAGAGCATCGTCGATATCCCAGAGAGCTTTCATAGATGGGTTACGATATGGTTTTACGGTATGGTTAGTTACAGATCAAAGCGAAAGCAGGAGAGCTGCGAATGGCCAAGGAGTTCGCGACGGGCTTTCGGTACAGGCCCTCGCCTTTGACGAAGGGATTGTCGGCTATGGCTGCGCGGAGCGCTTTTGCGCCAGCCAGCTCCCCCGGGAAAGCCTGGCCAGTTGTCCAACGGTCATCGTGTAGAGCCACCAGCGCTCCTCGGGCTCCAGCGCGTCCCCAGTTGCGCAGGGCATTGGGGATATCGTCCGGCGAAAACTCCTCCACCGCCCAGCAGAGCACCTACAGTCCCTTACCCAGCGATGGATGTACAGGTACCGGTTTGCCGGGATTCTTCATGAACTTGCGTCGGGAAGCCCATTCGCACGCAGCCGACGATTGGACTTATCCCAGAAGGCAGGGGCGAGCTAACTAACGATTGCGGTCGATGAAGACCCGCAGAGACGGATGCGCTGGCGATGGAGATATTCGTGGAACGTTCCCCATCTGGTTCAGGACATCGCCACATGTTCGCTGATAAAGATGTGATGGCTGCTGCCGCTGCCCTTCGGGATGTCGATGAGAAAGCCGTGGCGGGCTTCTTCCGGCAGGAGGAACCCAAGGCCGACGACCTTTCGGGCTGACGATGGAGTGGCGCGTGCCATGGCTTACTGGCTTACCTTGTCGAAGGCCTGGCCGGTAATGATCTTGCGGTCCACCAGGCGGACCAGCCGAGGGCTTGGAAGGCATGCGCGAGCCGGCTGGCCCACTCCAGATCCTTGCTTGCGTAGCTCATGAATATGTCGCTCACCCGTGACTCCCGCTCCGATTGACGGCCTGTTCCGTCAACATCAAGCATAGCCGGCGGCCGGGCAAACGGCAGCTGGTGTCACGGAAACGCCCTTGCCCCAGCGCGCTGGCCCACCGCGCACCCCGGCGCCGTCCAGCCTTGTTCCCGACAAGGCGTTCGCCGGGCTGCGAAGGTCCCACTGGACCTTCGGTCCGGGCTCACCCACCCCCGCGCCGGCACCGCTACCCTAGCGTGCGGGCACCCAACGCGCCGCTGCACTTGGCCGTCACCGCTTACGGGCGGGACACCGCCGGCGTGGGATGACCCGCGCGTCGAGGCCGTACCCGACGGGGACGCCTTGGCGCAACCGCCATCCGAGTAAGGGTTCGACCAGCGGGTACACTGGTAACCCCGCCCGACGCCCGGGTCCTCCGGGTGGCGGGACACCCCCTGCGCGGACGTCGCTCCCGACCCGGAAACCAGCGTCCGCCGCACGCCCATCGATCGTCGGAACGGCGGTTTCCCTCGCCAGCCCACCTTGCGCCCTTGTCAAGAGCCTTGCTTGAGTCTTCTGTCGATCGTACCGCTCCCCTCAATCCGACCGTCGTGTGGTTGAAGTTCCTATCCCTCCCCTCGATCGAACCGTCGTGCGGTTGAAGTTCCTATCCGTTACCGTTCCCCACCGTCCCCGTTGAACAGCATCAAGGGCGCGCCGGGTTTTAGGCGCAACACCTGCACCACATGGTTAAAGACGTTGTCGGTGAGGGAAACAGTCATGCCCACGGCCAAGGGTGCGCGTAGATGGATACGAGGAATTCTCATCGGTGTCGGTTCATCTTCACAGAGGACACTGGGACCGGAGGTTTTTTCAGGGTGCTCCAACCCATGCTAAGCTGTTTCCGCCATTTTAACCGCACCGTGAGCCGCCATGTTGAAGATCGCCACCTGGAACATCAATTCTCTGCGCGTCCGCCTGCCCAGGTTCTGGACTGGCTTAAGATCCAGCAACCGGACATCCTGGCCCTGCAGGAAACCAAAGCCGTCGACGCGGACTTTCCCAGCGCCGAACTGGCGGCCGTCGGCTACCAGGCGGTCTTCGCGGGACAGAAGACCTATAACGGCGTAGCCCTGCTCAGCCGGCTCCCCGCCACCGAGATGGTAACCGATCTGCCCGCTCTGGATGATGCTCAACGGCGGGTGCTGGGAGCCACTATCGGCTGGATGCGGGTGCTGAATCTGTACGTACCCAACGGCCAGGCCGTGGGCACGGACAAGTATGCCTACAAACTCGATTGGCTGGACAAGCTGGCGGACTACGTGCAGACCCAACTCGCCACCTATCGGAACCTCGTGGTGTTGGGCGATTTCAACATCGCTCCCGAAGACCGCGATGTGCATGATCCCGCGGCCTGGGCAGG
The DNA here is from genome assembly GCA_963696325.1 of uncultured Gammaproteobacteria bacterium. Taxonomy (GTDB): domain Bacteria; phylum Pseudomonadota; class Gammaproteobacteria; order Competibacterales; family Competibacteraceae; genus CAVOJV01. Next base: position 72,429 of record CAVOJV010000061.1, on the reverse strand, counting down.
AAAGGTGCTGTGCAGCGAGCCGGAGCGGGCCGCGCTGCGGCGTCTGCTGGCACTGGGCCTCGCGGACACCTTCCGCCTGTTCGACCAGGAGGCGGCCAGTTTCAGTTGGTGGGACTACCGGGCCGCCGGCTTTCGCCGTAATCTGGGTCTGCGCATCGATCTCATCCTGGCCAGCCCGGCGCTCGCCAACGCCTGCACCGCCTGCCGGGTAGACAAGGAACCCCGCCGCCTGGAACGACCCTCCGATCACGCGCCGGTTATCGCGGAGTTTACCGTCTGAAGCGGTCTGAGACTGCCGCGCCCGCCTCAAGCCGAATAGCGCGCGCACGATCAAACTGACTTAAGCGCTGTCTACTGAGTTAAACTAGCCTCCCACTGGTAGCGCCGTAACCGCAGCACATGGCTTGCGGATGACGGTAACTCAAAGAGCATCCAACTCCATGGCTGATGACGATCTTGCCAAGTTGCGCATCGACAAGGCGCAATTTACCCAACGCCGCGCCAAGAAAAGCAGACTCCTGGTGCTGCTGCCGGCGCTGGCAATCCTGCTTGGGGCCGGCGTTCTGTACGCCAAGGGCATGCTGACGCCCGCCGTGGAGGTGCGGGTTGCCAGTGTGGCAACCCTCTATCCGCGCAGACGTTCACCCTGCTTAACGCCAGCGGTTACGTGGTGGCGCAACGCAAAGCCGCGCTGGGCTCGAAGGTCACGAGCCGACTGGTTTTTCTGGGCGTCGAAGAAGGGAACAAGGTGAAAGAGGGCCAGGTCATCGCCCGTCTGGAAAACGAAGATGTTTCGGCGGCGCGCAACCGGGCCAAGGCCAATATTGGCGTGGCCAGCGCTACTCTCGACCAGGCCGAGGCCGAACTGGAGGACGCCGCGGCGTCCTTCAAACGCAATCAGGAGTTGCTGGCGCGCAAAATGGTGGCTCGTTCCGAGTTTGACACGGCCGAGGCCCGCTATAAGCGGACGCTGGCGGCGGTCGCTACCAGTAAAGCCACGCTGGAGGCAAGTCGGGCGGCCCTCGCCGAGGCCGACGTCCAATTGGACTACACCTTGATCAAAGCCCCGTTCGATGCTGTGGTGCTCACCAAGAACGCCGACATCGGCGACATCATCACGCCCTTGGGTGCCGCCGCCAATGCCCGCGCTTCCGTGATCACCATCGCCGACCTGAATTCCATCCAGGCGGAAGTGGATGTCTCGGAGTCGAATATCGACCAGGTCAAGGTCGGACAACCCTGCGAGATCCAACTCGACGCCCTGCCGGATACCCGGTTTCGGGGCAAGGTCCACATGATCGTCCCCACCGCCGACCGCAGCAAGGCATCGGTGATGGTCAAGATCGCGTTCGTCGATAAAGATCCCCGCATCCTTCCCGAAATGAGCGCCAAAGTCGCCTTTCTGCAAAGAGAGATCGCCCCCGAGGAGCGACAATCCGTCACCGCCATTCCCGCCACGGCGGTGCGCGAACAGGACGGCAAGTCCGTGGTATACGCGGCGCGCGGCGAGCAGGCGGTGGCAACACCGGTGCAACTCGGCAGGCGGTTCGCGGACTTCGCCGAGGTCACGACGGGTTTGCAGGTTGGAGACCGGATTGTGGTGGAGCCAGGGGACAACATCAAAGACGGCGCCAAGCTAAGGCTTATCGAATAAATGAACGCCAACGCGCCCCTCGTCGCCCTGCGTCAGGTGAGTAAATCCTATCGCCGTGGCAGCCAGCTTATCCGGGTGCTGGAGAATATCTCCCTGGACATCGCCGAGGGCGCTTTCCTGGCGCTCATGGGGCCGTCGGGCTCGGGCAAGAGCACCCTGCTGAATCTCATCGCCGGTTTGGATCAGGCGGACGAGGGCAGTATCCTGGTGGGCGGCGTGGATATCACCGCGCTTTCGGAAACCGAATTGGCCCGTTGGCGCGCCTCCAACGTGGGCTTTATCTTCCAGTTCTACAACCTGATTCCGGTCCTCACCGCGTTTGAAAATGTCGAACTGCCGCTGCTGCTGAGCGGACTGAGTAAACGACAGCGGCGTGAGCATGTGGCGACGGCACTCAGCCTGGTCCGGCTCGAAGACCGCCTGGATCACTATCCGCGCCAGCTCTCCGGCGGCCAGCAGCAGCGCGTCGCCATCGCCCGTGCCCTGGTCACCGACCCGGCCATCCTGGTGGCCGACGAACCCACGGGCGATCTTGATCGGACCTCGGCCGAAGAGGTGCTGGCGCTGATGGAGCGCTTCAACAGCGCTATCGGCAAGACCATCATCATGGTCACCCACGATCCGCGGGCCGGCAAACGGGCGCATTCCATCGAGTATCTGGACAAGGGGGTGCTGAGCGATGCTCCTCAAGATACTTTATCGTAACGCCTTCCGGCACAAGCTCCGGACGGCGTTGACCGTGTTCGGGGTGCTCGTTGCCATCCTGGCCTTCAGCCTGTTGCGCACGGTGATCGATGCCTGGTACGCGGGGGTAGAGGCCTCCTCAAGCACCCGCCTGATCACCCGAAACTCCATTTCACTGATTTTCTCCCTGCCACTTTCCTACCGGGAAAAAATCCGCCAGGCGGACGGCGTCACGGGCATTTCCTATGGCAACTGGTTTGGTGGTTATTACATCGAGCCGAAGAATTTCTTTGCCAACTTTGCCCTGGAATCCAAAAGTTATCTGGACCTCTATCCGGAATACGTCTTCCAGGGGCAGGAAAAGGCGGCCTTCCTGAGAGACCGCAAAGGAGCGGTGGCCGGCCGCAAACTGGCCGAGCGCTTTGGCTGGAAGGTCGGCGATACGATCACCCTCAAGGGCACTATTTTTCCTGGCGATTGGCCGCTCGTGCTGAGAGCCATCTATCGCGGCAAGGACAAGACCGTCGATGAAACCCAGCTTTTCTTCCACTGGGATTATCTCAATGAGGTGATCAGAAAGACCCGGCCGGCACGCGCCGACCAGGTGGGCTTTTATATCCTGGGGGTGAACAATGCGCGGGACGCGGCCCGCACGGCGGCGACCGTCGATGCCCTGTTCAGGAATTCCCTCGCCGAAACCCTGACCGAGACGGAAAAAGCTTTCCAGTTGAGCTTCGTCAGCATGAGCGAGGTGATCATCACGGTCATCCAACTGGTTTCCATCGTGGTCATCGTCATCATCCTGGCGGTGGTGGCCAATACCATGGCCATGTCGGTGCGCGAGCGCCTGTGGGAGTACGCCGTCTTCAAGACCCTGGGCTTCAGCGGCGGGCAAATCGCCCTGTTGATCCTGGGCGAGTCCCTGGTGATTACGACGCTGGGCGGCGTCCTCGGTATCTTGTTGACCTTTCCCGTCGTCAACGTGTTTGCCCAAGCCGTGGGCCAGTTTTTTCCGACTTTCAATATCGACAGGATGACGATTTATCTGGCTTGCGTGGCTTCTGTACTGGTGGGGGTGATCGCGGCGATTTTTCCCATGCGCCAGGCTATCCGGGTGCATATCGCCGAAGGGCTGAGGAGGGTCGGCTAGGTGCAACTGCTGTTCTACTACAGCTTTCGCAATCTGCTGACGCGCTGGGTGACCACCCTGCTGACCGCCCTGGGCATGGCGCTGGTGGTGTTTGTGTTTGCCGCCATCCTCATGCTCGCCGAGGGCTTGCAGCAGACCCTGGTCGACACCGGTTCCTTCGATAATGTGATGGTCATCCGGCGCTCCTCCGAGTCCGAGGTGCAAAGCGGGGTGGAACGGCTTGAAGCGGCTATCGTCGAAACCCAGCCCGAGGTGGCGCTGGGGCAGGATGGCCACCCGCTGCTGGCGAAAGAACTGGTGGTGCTGATCACCCTGCAAAAGAAGGACAGCAGTAGCCGGGCCAATGTGGTCATTCGCGGAATCTCCCCGTACTCCCTGGCGCTGCGCCCGCAAGTGCGGATGGTGGCCGGGCGTCTGCCGCGGCCTGGGTCCGCAGAAATCATGGTCGGCGAGAGCCTGGCCAAGCGCTTCCACAACGTGGGGCTTGCCAAATCGCTGTTCTTCGCCACCCGCTCCTGGACCGTGGTTGGAATTTTTGACGCCGGGGACACCGGCTTCAGTTCCGAAATCTGGGGGGACGTCGATCAGCTCATGCAAGCCTTCCGGCGGCCCGTGTACTCGTCGGTGCTCTTCAAGCTGCGCGACAGTACCGGCTTCCAGGCCGTCAAGAAAGGCCTGGAAAGCGATCCACGCCTGACTGTGGAAGCGTTGCGGGAGACTGAGTATTACCGCAAGCAGTCCGAAGTGTTGGCTACTTTCCTGCGCATTCTCGGCCTATCGCTGACCGTGATTTTCTCACTGGGCGCGGTGGTCGGCGCCATGATCACCATGTATTCCGCGGTAGCCAACCGCACCGCCGAAATCGGCACCCTGCGAGCGCTGGGGTTTAAACGTTCGAACATTCTCCTGGCTTTCCTGCTGGAGTCACTCATTCTCAGCCTGCTGGGAGGCGGTGCGGGACTCCTGTGCGTCTCCCTGCTGCAGCTTGTCAGCGTTTCCACCACTAACTTCCAGACCTTCTCGGAACTGGCGTTCAGCTTCTCCCTGTCGGCGGATATCGTCGTCAAGGCGCTGGCGTTCTCCCTGATCATGGGTTTCGCCGGCGGGATTCTGCCGGCGTTCCGGGCGGCGCGAATGAATATCGTGGAGTCGCTGAGGGAAGGTTAATGAGGTTTCAGGGCATAAACAGCCGGGCGGCGGCTTCCGGATTGCTGGGAAAATAGAGGTGCAGATAAGAGGCGGTCAGCCGGCCCATCCGGTAGACGGCCTCGCCCGGGCGGTCGCCGCGCTGGCGCTTGCCGTGGACCAGCGGGTGCAGCGGCGTTTCCAGCTTGGAGTGGTGAAAGGTATGGCCACGCAGTTCGCCTTCCGGCAAGGGCGCGGACTGCATCCCCAGGCCGGCGAGCCTCGGTTGCAGCACGGCGTGGCCCGGCAGCAATCCCGCCATGGCGGCCCGCCTGCCCTGCTTATCGGTGAGGCTTTCCAATAGATAGAGCAGTCCACCGCATTCGGCATACAAGGGCTTGCCGGCCTCATGATGGCGGTGCAGGGCCGCGGTCATGGACGCATTGCCGGTCAGTTCCTCCAGGTGCAGTTCGGGATAGCCGCCCGGCAGATAGAGGCTGTCAACCCCGGGAAGATCGGCATCACGCAGGGGCGAGAAGAAATGCAGTTCGGCCCCCATGGCGCGCAGCAGATCCAGATTCCCCTGATACAGGAATGAGAAGGCGCTGTCGCGGGCAATTCCGATGCATACCCCCGCCAATGGCCGAGGCGGCGTTACCGGTGGATCGGCGGTGAAGCTGACCGGTGACGGCAGGTTAGCCAGCTCAGTCTCCCCAACGGCGGTGGCGGCGGCTTCCAAGCGTGTCTCCAGGTCGGCGACTTCCTCGGCCTGCACCAGCCCGAGATGGCGGTCGGGCAGGGCGATACACGCGTTTTCCCGCAGGCCGCCAAAGTAGCGCAGGCCGGGCGGCAGGCTTTCGGCCAGCAACTCGCCGTGGCCGGGGCTCGCCACCCGATTGGCCAGCACCCCTGCGAAAGGCAGGCCGCGCCGGTAGTTGGCCAGTCCATAGGCGACGGCCCCAAAGGTCTGGGCCATGGCATCCGCGTCGATGAGGGCCAGCACTGGCACCCCGAAGCGCTGAGCTAAATCCGCGCTGGAAGGGGTGCCATCAAACAACCCCATCACTCCCTCGATCAGGATTAGGTCGGCCTCCCGCGCCGCCTGCCAGAGCAGTTGCTTGCAGGCGGGTTCACCTACCATCCACAGATCCAGTTGATAGACCGGCTGTCCCGAGGCCCGCTCCAGAATCATGGGATCGAGAAAGTCCGGACCGGTCTTGAACACCTGCAGCTTGCGGCCCTGATTGCGATGATAACGGGCCAGACCCGCGGTGAGCGTGGTCTTGCCATGGCCGGAGGCAGGGGCGCTGAGCAGCAGGGCGGGGCAGGTGGCGGTGGGCATTGATAACGATTGCTCGGCTGGTGGACTGTGGGTAGCCTGGTTTTGTGAATACACCCTGGATGAAGCGCAGCGGAATCCAGGATATGCTTTCTAAATTTCTATCCTAATTTTACCAATCAAGCGCGCTTGATTGGTTTCTCACCGATCGGTGATTTCATCATGGTCAGCCCCCCAGGGTGCCGGCAACGTGACCGATGCGCCACGCGGCGAAATCTTCCGCGGGCAAGGGTCGGCTGAAGAGGTAGCCCTGGGCAAGGTCGCAGCCCTGCTCGAGGAGGAAGCTCCGTTGTTCTTCCGTCTCCACCCCTTCCGCCACGACCTTGAGTCCCAGGCTGTGGCCGAGGTTAACGATAGTGGCGGTGAGGACGCGGTCGTCAGCGTCGGTGGCGAGGTCGCGCACGAAGCTCTGATCAATTTTCAGCGCGACCAACGGCAGGCGCTTCAGATAGCCCAGGCTTGAGTAACCGGTGCCAAAATCGTCGATGGCCAAACCCACTCCCAGCAGTTCGAGGGCCAGCAGCGTCTGCACCGTTTGTGCGCCGGCCTCGAACAGGGTGGATTCGGTGAGTTCCAGTTCCAGCGCTTGAGGTTCGAGCCTATGGGTCTTGAGCAAGCCCTTGAGCCGTTCGATAAGTCCCGAATTGGAGAAATGGCGGGCAGCCATATTCACCGCTACGGTCAGCGGGGGCAGTCCCGCGCTGCACCAAGCGGCCAACTGCCGGCAGACATCCTCCAGCACCCAGTCGCCGAGGGCGACGATGAGATCGCTTGACTCCGCGACCGGGATGAAACGCCCTGGCGGTATGAGCCCGCGGTCCGGGTGCAGCCAGCGCACCAGAGCCTCGGCGCCAGCCAGCCGCCCATCGGCCAGGCTTACTTTGGGTTGAAAATAGGTGCGTAGCTGCCCCATCTCGATGGCCTTGCGCAGTTCCGACTCCAGCATCAGACGTTCCAAGGTGGCGATATTCATCTCCCGGTTGTAGAACACTCGGGTGTTTCGGCCCACCTGCTTGGCCTGGTAAAGGGCAGTGTCGGCGTTCTTCATGAGTTCGTCGAAGTTAGCGCCATCATGGGGATAGAGCGCGATGCCGATGGACGCAGTCACCCGCAGGCTGTGGCCCGCTACGGCGAACGGGTGACGGAACGACGCCAGGATTTTGTCCGCCACTTGCAGTGCTCCATCCCGCCCGACAGCCGGCAAGAGCAGCACGAACTCGTCTCCCCCCAAGCGGCAAACGGTGTCCGTTTCCCGTCTAAGACCCTGGAGTTGACCCGCCACCTGCATCAGCAGGATGTCACCCTCGACGTGTCCGAGGGAGTCGTTGACTTCCTTGAAGCGATCCAGATCGAGGAACAGCACCGCCAGTTCCTCGCGCCGGCGCGCCGCCAGGGCCAAGGCTAGCTCCGCCCGCTGGGTGAGCTGCGCCCGGTTCGGCAGGTCAGTCAGGGCATCGTAGTAAGCCAGACGCTCGATGCGCTGTTCGGCGGCTTTGATCTCGGTGACATCATGTGCGATGCCGAACACCAGCGCTTCGTTCACGGGAATCACGCTGAGCAGGGCCGTTCGGGTGGTGCCATCGGGTCGAAGGTAACGGATCTCGCCCAATTCGGTCGTTTCGGTCGTTCCCGACGCCTGGAATAGGCGTTCCAGCGCTCCGGTCGGGGTGATGTCGGGCGTGCGGAGCATCTGGAGTTCGGCCACGGTTCTGCCGGTCAGTCGCTCGGCGGCGCTATTGGCGGCCAGAAAGCGCCCGGTCGGTTTTTCCACCACAAAGATGGCGTCGTTGGCGCGTTCGAACAGCAACCGATACCGCGCTTCGCTGTCCCGCTGCGCGGCCTCCACCCGCTTGCGCGCGGTGATATCCGTGAAATAACAGTCAACGCGAAGGGGTCCTCCCTGGGGATCCGAAATCAGCCGGGCACGATCGGACACCCATCGCACTTCTCCGTCCGGTCTTACAATGCGATAAATCCACTCACCCTCTTTCTGTTCCAATATCTCCACCGCAGCGTGTTCCGCCAATTCCCGATCTTTCGGATGAACCATATCAAGGTATAGGAGGGGATTCGCGAAAAAATCCTCTTGTGGCCTTCCGAATATACGCGAAATAGCCGGGTTGGTTTGCAGAAGGGTATTGCTCCTCACGTCCACTGAGTAGACGGCATCCAGCATGTTATCCAGGATATCGGCCAGTTTTTGTTCGCTCGCGCGCAGCGCTTCCATTGCCCGCTTGCGCTCGGTGATATCGAGCGCAAGCACCAGTTCCGCCTGCCGCCCATCATAGAGCAGGGTATGGGAAACGATTTCGACATCGCTGACGGTTCCATCCCGCTTCCGATGACGCCACACACCGGCCTCGTCCGCGCCCTCGGTCACGCGGGCAACATTGTCCAATAACCGTGGTACATCTTCGGGAGGACGGATATCGGCGATCGTCATGCGCAGGAATTCGTCACGCGAGTAACCGTACTTATGCACCGCCATGTCGTTCACGGCCAGGAAGGCTAACGTCTTCAGATCGTAAACCCACATCGGTTCAGGATTCACCTCGAAGAGTTGGCGGTAACGCCGCTCGCTTTCTCGGAGCTCAGCCGTTCGGACTTCCACCAGCGCCTCTGCCCGCCGGTGCTGCGACACCAGCGTGAACAGATAGAGAGCCAACAGCATCGTGATACAGGCGCCGACCACCGGGACCATGATGTCGTCCCGGAGCGGCGGACCGGGCAGCCGCAACTGCCAAGACAGGCCGGCGGTCAGGGTCAGCCCAATCAAGACCACCAGGGTGGCGGTTCCCCAGGCTGCCGGCGCTGTGGCCGCAGCCGCGCCGCGCCGGAGCCGGGTGGAAAACCCGGTTCCGGCCATGATGAGCGCCAGCGCGGCGAGTCCCAAGGTTCCCACCAGTGCCCGGCTGGTGCGCCGCGCCGTCGCGGAAATCTCCTGCCGGACGGGGGTACGGATAAGGGCGACCGGGTTACCCTCCAAATCGGCAATCGCCTCGTACACAAACCAGGTACCCTCCGACCCCGGATACAGTAACGGCGCGCCCGGCTTCAGCGTCATCAACAACCTTTGCTCTGCGGGTAGCAACCGCTGGTCGCCGTCGGGAAACAACGCAAACGCTACTTGGGTCTGCTCAGCCAGTACTTTCAATAGCGGCGCGTCCAGGAAGCGGCCGAACAGCAGCGCCCCGCGCGCCGGTCCCGTGCCCTGCGTGGTCCGGATGGGGCGCGCCACGAACAACAGCAGCCCATGCTCGGTGTCCAGCAAGCCAGACCGGACTTGCTCGTTATCCAAGACAGGCTGGAGAACGGACAGGACCGCGGGGTTTTCGCCCGAGAACGCCATCAGCGTCACGTTGCCGCCCAACTCGGAATCATAACCGCCGCCGTACAGGACCTTACCCTTGCGGTTGAAGATGAAACAGATGTTTAGATGCGAGCCCTTTTCCAGCACGCCCCAGTCGCCAAGATTCGATCTAATAAAGGCCGGATCGTGGCTTTCGGCGAAGGCGTAGGCGTCATCCCAGTCGGCCCAACTACCCAATCCGTTGCCCAATTGCCACAGTTCGCGCTGGATCGCCGCACGCGCCCGCGCGCTGTCCTCCAGCGCCTGCGCGCGCTCCAACTGCTCGAAGGCGGGCTGGACAATCCAGCGGTCCAGCGCCCAAATTGCCAACAGAACCGCGACAAAGCTGGCGGCGACTATTAAGATGGTTTTGCCATTTTCCTTCATCACAACATTCCGTTGCCCAAGAGTCCTTCGCCGAGGTGATTAGTGTTACAGTTTAGCTGATTTGGCTAAGTAGTCGTCGCTGAAAAATTCCATTTTCCTCATCTGTGCGCCTCGGGTTGCCGCGTGAACCTTGGGTGGCGTGTGTTAATTCAGCCAGCAACTGACACCCCTCACCACAGGTAACTGGTGGGTTCTCGAGATTGATTCTAAGGGTGGAGCGAGGAAAAGCGACAACTTCCGGTACGCAGTCATTGAATGCGTATTGAGTTTCCACGAATTGAGAGAAACTTTTTGCATGCGCGAAGAAACCGCCGAGCGAGCCCGGCCCCTTCGTTACGGTTACACGACGGGCGCCTGCGCAACCGCCGCCAGCCTCGCCGCCGCTTATCTGTTGCTGGCCGGCACGGCCCCGGAGGTGGCGGAAATCACTCTGCCCAAGGGGCAGACGGTGCGCTTTACGCTGACCTACTGCCGGCTGACTGAAACTGGCGCTGAAGCGGCGGTCCGCAAGGATGCCGGCGATGATCCGGATGTTACCCACGGGGCACTGGTGTTTGCTCAGGTAGCATTAAGCACTGAACCGGGGGTGCGATTTCGTGCCGGGGAGGGTGTGGGTATCGTCACCCGTCCGGGTTTGCCCATCCCGGTGGGCGAACCCGCCATCAACCCGGTACCCCGCCGGATAATGACCGAGCATCTGCAAAGGTTGGCGGATGAACAGCGCTATGATGGCGGTTTCGATGTCACCATCGGGGTCGAGAGCGGCGCGGAACTGGCTCTGCGCACTTTGAATCCCCGGCTGGGGATTGTCGGTGGGTTATCCATCCTGGGTACTACCGGCATCGTGCGGCCATTTTCCTGCTCGGCGTACATCGCCTCGATTCACCAGGCAATTGAGGTGGCGTGCGCCAACGGCCAGCGTCACCTCGCGGCCTGCACCGGCGCGGCCAGCGAGCAACTGCTCCGCCAGTATTACGATTTGCCGGAGCTGGCGCTGATCGAAATGGGTGATTTTGCCGGCGCGGTGCTCAAGCACTTGGGCAAGGCGCCGATCGAAAAATTGAGCCTGGCGGGCGGCTTTGGCAAGATCAGCAAGCTGGCCGCGGGCCACTTGGACCTGCACAGCCGCAAATCCAGCATCGACTTAACCATGTTGGCGGAACAGGCGGGACAGTTGGGCGCGGACGTGGCGTTGCAGACGGCCATACAAACCGCCAATACCAGCCAGCAAGCGCTCGCCCTGGCGCACGCGGCGGGCATCCCGCTCGGGGATTGGATTTGTCAGTTAGCACGAATCCAAGCCTTGCACTATGCACCGGCGACGGTGGCGGTCGAGGTGTGGGCAACGGACCGGCAAGGCCACCCGGTGGGCCATGCGGGGTTTGCCTGAAAACTCGCTCGCCAGGGCAAGTGTGAGGGGGGATGCGCATTCTGTTGTTGGGCGGCATCGGTGAGGCCGTACAGTTGGTGCGCCGGTTAGCACCGCTCCATTCGGTGACCTACAGCATAGCGGGACGCGGGCGAATACCCGCGCTGCCGTGTCCGGTGCGGGTGGGCGGTTTTGGCGGGGTAGCTGGTTTGGCGGACTTTCTCGAAGAGGGCAGCATTGAGCTGCTGATCGACGCAACCCATCCGTATGCCGCCCAGATGAGCCGGCATGCGGCCATGGCGGCAACCGAGGCCGGAATTTCGCGGTGGGCTTACCGGCGCCCGCCCTGGCAGCCTCAGTCAGATGATGACTGGCGCCTGGTCAGGGACTGGCCTGCGATTCAAGCCGCCATTGATGGCTTTCGCAGGCCATTTTTTACCCTTGGCCTGGAACCCCTCCAGCACGCGGAGGCTATTCCGCCCCATCAGCATTGGCTGGTCCGCTGCCTGGCGGCGCCAGCGCCTTCTGCCAACCTGACCGTGTTGAGCGCCCTCGGTCCGTTTGCCGTGGAACAGGAATTGGAGTTGTTGCGCGCGCATGCGATAGACGTGCTGGTGGCCAAGAACAGCGGCGGCAATGCTGTGGCCGCCAAACTGGCGGCTGCCCGGGCGTTGCGAATGCCGGTGGTGATGCTGGAGCGCCCACCCTTGCCGCCCGCAGCGCGGGAATTCGGCGACATCGGGATGCTGGCCGCAGACTTGGGTTGCTGATGGAGCCGCTGAGCGGTTGGGCTGCGTGTTGCAACCCGACCCATCTTGACTACTCTTTGATGGACACTCTCGATTCGTCCTTGGCTGTTGCCACCGGTTGTGGAGCGGCTTCCGCCACTACCTCAACGGCGGTCTCCAGCGTGGGCGCGGGGGCCGGAAGGTCGCCCAGCATGGCCCTCGCCTCGCCCAGATGCCAGGCGACATCGTCCAGGTCCTGGTGTGACTTGTAGACCCAGTCCTCGCCCCAGTAGAAGTTGCAACTGGTTTCGGCGCGCAGCAGATGCCAGTGCGCCTCGTTGAGAACACGGGTCAGTTCGGGATTGGGGTCACGCTTGGCCGCCACCTCCGCCAGCGCATGAAATTCCTTGCTAACGGCATGCACGCGCTTCATGGCATCGCGTTGCGCCTGCGAGCCCTGCCACTGGTGGAAGTTCCAACCGTGGTGCGCGTCGGTATTCCAGGCACCGCGGCGCACCGTCACCCGCCCGTGCGCGCCGAAGCGGTCGAGGTAGTCGGTGATGAAGATCGGCCGCATGCCGGAATTACCGGCGCGGATCTCGTCCAGCGCCTGTTTGTAGAAGTAGCTCCAGAAGTTGGCTTTGGGGTTGACGTTGCGGAACCAGCCGCCGTTGTCGCCGTCGGTAGCGGTGGTCACCAGCGGCGGGAAGTCGCACCACTGGGTCCGCTCGCACAGCTCGTGATAGAACCAGCCATAGTCCATGCCGGAGAGTTGGGCATCCGAGAGACTCCGGTCGCGGGGAATGATAACGATCTCGGCGCCGTCGTATTCAGCGATATGGGGCCGGTAGCGGAGTTGCTCCCAGCTCATCTCATCGAGGGGGTCGACATACTCGCAGTCGACCAGCACGTAGCGGTAGCCGGCTTTCACCAGGTGCGGAATCAGCTTCATGTCGAAGCCCATCTCCGGTGGCCAGAAGCCGTTGAACTGGTTGCGCCAGAACAGATGGCGGGCGGTCGCCTGCCAGCGGGCGATATGCTCGTCCCAGTCGGCCTCCGGGATCAGCGCCAGGACCGGGTGGTAATAACCGGTGCCGAGAATTTCGAAAAGCCGGGAGTTCTGCAGATGCCAGAGCAGCTTGCCGCAATCAACCATGCCGTAGACGCGGCTTTGAAACTCGGGATTCGAGAGCGTCTCCAGCAGCGTGCCCGACAGCGACAGATGTACCCGCGCGAGGTCCTCATACTCCCACAACACACGCGACATGCGGTCGTAGGCGAACAGGATCTCTTTCACCTCCCACTCGTTGGCGACCAGCAGTGCGTCGAGATTGCTCGGCGGTTGGTGCATGTTCAGCACCAGTGCGTGGTAGATTTCTTTCATCGCGTCCCCCGGTTTTGCATAGTTCGGTTAGTGGTTCGATTCGAGTACCGTCTATTGTAACCGTGGATAAAACATGCCGCCCAGCGTTTTACGGAACGGCACGATCAAATGTGGGACCTAAACGCGGAAAGCTTCGCGGCCAGGGTGAGATAAGCCTTCGTGTAAGAAGTCTTATGCTGTCTTGCTCAGCAAAAGTCCCGGCTGCGGGTCGCCAATGCCCCGAGCAGGCGGCTGTGATCGGTGAGCTGTTTTGCCACCAGATGGATAACCCCACCCTGGCGTTCCAGTGTTCCCTGTACGCCTAGCAGGCGCGACCCCAGCAGCGTGGGCCGTTGCCGGTCCGCCAGCTCGCGCCATACCACGACATTGACGCAGCCGGTCTCGTCTTCCAGCGTGACGAAGGTGACGCCGCTGGCCGTCGCCGGTCGCTGCCGGCAGGTCACGAGACCGGCGATGTGAACACGGCGGCCGTGCGGCAAGTGCGTGAGCATTGTCGCGGTGACGGTCCCCAGACGTTGCAGGCGGGGACGCAGCACGGCCAGCGGATGCCGGCGTAGCGTCAGGCCGAGGCTGGTGTAATCGGCCACGATATCTTGCCCTTCAGTAGGGACACCGAGTGCGGGCGCGGCGTCGGGAATCTGCGTCGTGACAAGCAGCGGCGGCAGATTCTCCACCCCAAGCGCCGCCCACAGCGCCGCATGCCGGTCTCCGGAAAGGGCTGCCAGCGCATCGGCGCTGGCCAGGCACTGCAGATCCTTGCGGTTCAAGTCGGCGCGTCCGGCCAGATCGTCGACGCTGAGGAACGGCCCGACCCGGCGAGCCTCGATCAGCCGCCGCGCGCCGGCGCCGGAGAGTCCCTTCACCAACCGCAGGCCCAGGCGGAGCGGCGGCACCACTGTGACGATTTCCTCCACAGTGCAGTCCCAGTCGCTGACAGTGACATCCACAGGCCGGACCTCCACCCCATGGCGGCGCACATCCTGCACGATCTGCGAGGGTGTGTAGAAGCCCAGCGGCTGGCTGTTCAGCAGCGCGCAGGCGAACGCTGTCGGTTCGTGGCGCTTGAGCCAGGCGGAGACGTACACCAGCAGCGCAAAGCTCGCCGCATGGGATTCCGGAAAGCCGTATTCGGCAAAACCCCGGATCTGCTGAAAAATCTGGCGGGCGAAGGCGGACGGGTAGCCGCGTTCACGCATGCCCTCAATGAGCTTGGTTTCGAACGGCTCCAAGCCACCCTTGCGCCGCCAGGCGGCCATCGCGCGGCGCAGTTGATCGGCTTCGCCGGCGCTGAACCCCGCCGCCACCATGGCGAGTTGCATCACCTGTTCCTGAAAGATCGGCACCCCCAAGGTGCGTTCCAGGACCTGCCTGACCGCCTCGGACGGATAGGTCACCGGCTCCAGTCCCTGCCGGCGGCGCAGGTAGGGATGCACCATGCCACCCTGAATAGGGCCAGGGCGCACGATGGCCACTTCGATCACCAGGTCGTAAAAACACCTGGGCCGCAGGCGCGGCAGCATCGTCATTTGCGCCCGTGATTCGACTTGAAAGACACCGACGCTGTCAGCCTGGCACAGCATCTCATACACGGCGGGATCTTCAGCCGGCACGTCGGCCAGCGCAAAAGGATTTCCCCGCCGTTGGCTGATCAGGGCCAGCGCCTTGCGGATGGCGGTGAGCATCCCCAATGCCAGCACATCCACCTTGAGCAGACCCAGTGTATCCAGATCGTCCTTGTCCCACTGGATCACGGTACGCTCCGGCATGCGGGCATTTTCGATCGGTACTAGCCGCGCCAGGAGACCTCGCGCGATGACGAAGCCCCCGGTGTGCTGGGACAGGTGGCGCGGGAATCCCGCCAGGGTATTGACCAGTTCCAGGAGCCGGGAGACCACGGGGGAGGCTGGGTCGAACCCAGCCTCCCGCAAGCGTTCTGGGATAACCCGCCGGCCGTCCCACCAAGTCATCGACTTGGCGAGCCGGTCCACCTGATCGAGCGATAATCCTAAGGCTTTGCCCACGTCGCGCAGGGCGCTGCGGGGACGGTAGGTGGTCAGCGCTGCCGTCAGGGCCGCCCGGCTACGGCCGTATTTATCGTAAAGGTACTGGATGACCTCCTCGCGTCGTTCGTGCTCGAAATCCACGTCGATATCCGGTGGTTCGTTGCGCTCGCGGGAGATGAAGCGCTCGAACAGGAGCGTGCCCCGCGCCGGATCCACCTCGGTGATCCCCAGCGCGTAGCACACCGCCGAATTGGCGGCGGAGCCCCGCCCCTGACAGAGAATGCCGCGGCGCCGGGCGAAGTCGACGATGTCGTACACGGTCAGGAAATACGGTTCGTAACTCAGTTCGGCGATGAGTGCGAGCTCATGCTCGACGAGCTGGCGCACCGCCCGCGGCGCGCCGCGGGGAAAGCGCCTTGCCAGGCCGGCAGCTACCAGGGTGCGCAGATAAACGGTGGGGGTCATGCCGGCGGGAACGATTTCCTCCGGGTACTCGTAGCGCAGTTCGGCGAGAGAAAACCGGCAGCGTTCGGCGATTCGCAGCGTCTCCGCCAGCAGCGCCGGTGGATACAACCGGGCGAGGTGCTGGCGCGGGCGCAGATAGCGTTCGCCATTGGGATAGAGCGCAAAGCCCGCCGCGGTGAGCGGCACGCCCAGGCGGATAGCGGTGAGAGTGTCTTGCAGGATACGCCGTTCACGGATGTGCATGTGCACGTTGCCGGTAGCGGCCAGCGGCAGCCCGGTAACCGCCGACAGCTTGGCCAGGGCGTCCAGATGGTCAGGATCGCGCAGCCGATCGAGCAACTCGACCGCCAGCCAGGCCCGGCCGGGAAACAGCGACGCGAGCCAGCCGGCGTCCGCCGCATCCGCCGACCGGCCCGCTACCAGGAGCGCCAGGCAGCCGGGCAAGCCGCCTTGCAGATCGGTGCGGGTCAGGCGGTAACCCCCCTTTGCTGCCGCGCGCCGGCCCTGGGTTATCAGTTCGGAAAGATTGCCATAGCCCTCCCGGTCAGTGGCGAGCAGCACGAGTCGCGGCCCATCCTGTAGCTGGATCTCGGTCCCGATGATCAGGGCCAGGCCAGCCCTCAGGGCGGCGCTGTGCGCGCGTACCACCCCGGCCAGCGAACATTCGTCGGTGAGGGCGAGCGCCGCATAGTCTAGCTCTTGAGCGCGTCCCACCAGTTCTTCCGGATGCGAGGCACCGCGCAGAAAGGTGAAGTTGCTGAGACAGTGCAATTCGGCGTAGGCAGGCGTGTCCATGGGCGAGCTCGCGCCATCAACTGAACAGGCCATGCAGATACCAGGCATTGGTGCGCAGGTCCCGGAAAACCCAGTAACGGGCCGGCTTGGCACCTTCGGCGATATAATAGTCACGAGCGACATCGTGTCCATCCCACCAGCCGCTTTCCAGGCGTTCCGGACCGTCCGTAATCCGCAGCTGGCCGGCAAGCGTCAGCCCGCTCCCTGCGCCGAGCAAGCGCGGTTCACGCAACAGAAAGACCGGCCGCGGCTGAGCCTGGCAAAGCGGTGGCGTTTCGGCGCCGATGGCAACCGCCTGCCAGGCGCGCTCGGGCCGGTGATCGGGGCAGGTCGCCAGGCCATACACCGCCTGCGCTCCGAGACGGGCGTGTAAGCGTTCCAGCAGCCGTTCCCAGTGCTCGGTCTCCAGGCTGGTGTCCGCTACCAGTTGGTGCTGGCAGGGCCGGTACGGAACCGGGGTCTTCGCCCGCAGTACCAGCGCGCGCACCGGGGCGGGAAGCTCGGTCCCATTGATCCGTTCGCGCAGCAGCATCAGCAGCTGGGCGGCGTCCCTGGCGGGTGTGACCAGCCCGATAGTGATTTCCGTGCTATTGCCGTTGCCATGCGCGCAGTCCAGACAGAGTTGTTGCACCCCGGCGTCGCGCCCGCGCAGGAAGCCTTCCAGTTCTGTCAACAGGCGGCGCAGGGCGAACAGGAGTGCTGCTGTCTCGATAACCTCGGCCGGTAGCTCCAGCCTCGCCACAAAGCGCGCCGCGGGGGTGACAAACACCCGTGGATCGGGGATCTTGCCCAGCGCGCGATCCAGGGCATCCAGCAGCTGCTGGCCGAAGCGCCGGGCGAGGCCGTCGCGCGGTAGCCGCACGCAGTCACCGAGCGTGCGGACGCCGAGGGCCTGTAAATTATCCAGCGTACTGAGCGACGGCTCCAGCAACGCGAGCGGCAGTGCCGCCAGCCTAATGGCAAGTTCCTCTGGGTCATCGATCGTGAGCGATTGCCCGGCGCGGGCCAGCAACCAGGCTCCCAGCGGCGTCGGAGCCGCCGCGACACAGGCGCTGTAACCCAGCGCGCCGATACCCGTCTGCAGCGCCTGTACGATGGCTTCCAGTCCTCCGAACAGCCGCAGGCTACCGGAGACCTCTAGCAACAGGCCGCGCTGTCCGACCAGACTGACCGATGGCGTGAACTGTCCCGCCCAGCCCGCCAGCGTCTTCACACAGCGGGCTTCCGCGTGGGAGTCACGCGGTCGGATCGGAAGGCTCCCGGCGAGGGCCTGGGCAGCGGCCACCGTCATGCCGGGCCTGACTCCCAGCCCGTGCGCGGCGACATTACAGGCATAAACCAGCGGGCGCTGGGCGGGACCGGTACTGACCACGAATGGTTCGGGCGTTGCCAGCGCGCGCGTAAAGATCTCCAGAGCCAGCGTGGGAATATGAAGGGCAACCCAACGCATGCCGAATCCCGCCGCTACCGCTGTTCATTGCGTTCCGCGCAACACCCGTCGGCGCAAGGGGAACTGCGGGGTGAGGGTGTTGCGTCGATCGCCCTGACGCTTGGCGGGCCATCCGGCCAGGGTGCCGGCTTATCCGCAGAGAGACAAAGCGGAGCCGGCGCGCTGCCGCCACGACGCTTCAGAATGGTAACGGTGATGCGGCGGTCGACGGTGGTGATCGCCATGCGTAATGGGGCCGGCGAGGGACAAGTCACCAAGGCGGCAGGCCGATAGAGCACTCCCCACGACTTGCCAGCTTCAGCGGCCAGTTGCAGGCGCCGCAGCACGCGCTGATCCCGGGTGATGGGCCAGCACACCACCGCGCCGCAACAGCCCGCCCGCAAGGCTTGCTCTGCCGCCCACAGGCTATCCGGCGGCTGGCTCGGTCGCACCACCGCGAGCCGTGCCAGCCTTACTCCCGCCGATGCCAGCGCGGGTGCGTAAGGTATATGGGGTGGGTCGATCAGGACAACCCACTGCCCCACCTGGGTCAGGCGCTGCAAGGCAGGCAAAATCAGCCGCATCTCGCCGACGCCCAGGCAGGTCGGTAACAACTCTGTCAATGCGCCCCGTGGCCAACCACCGCCGGGCAGCAAGGCATCCAGCGCGGGGAACCCGGTGGGCAGGCTGGGCAGGTTGACCGATGCGCATTCACTGCCCCGCCATAGTGCCGGGTGCTGCAGGACGACTGACAAGGCGGTAGTGCGGAGGGTCATGGCGACTAGCGCTATTTGTACTTGCGGGCGAGTCCCACCACGACGCCGATGATCTCCAGTTGCCCTTGTGGGCGGAGGGGGGCGTAGGCGGGGTTGGCAGGACGCAACACATACTCGCCATTTTCCTGGTCAAGGCGCTTGAGCGTAAACTGGTTATCGACGATGGCCACGACGATGTCTCCTCTGCTGGCGGAATGCCGTTTCTCGACCACCACCAAATCGCCTTCCAGGATGCCGGCATCCCGCATCGAATCCCCCTTGACTCGCACCATGATCGTCTCGGAAGGGTGTTCGACAAGAAAGCCATCGAGGAGCAGAGCATCATCAACCCCATCGCCAGCCGGATTGGGCAGCCCAGCCCGCACCGGGTCCTGGGCTATCAATCGTTCGAAGAAGCGCCGGGTCGGGCTGAGCCGTTTGTCGGGGGTACTGTTAAGGTAACCGGCCCGCTGAAGGCGGGCGACGAGTGCCGCCGCGGACGATTTGGACGTGAAGCCCAGCAGCTTGCTGAGCGTGGCGTAGGACGGCAACACGCGATATTGCGCATAATAATCCTGGAGCTTGGCGAGATACGTACGATCGTTCGACATGCGCTTACCATATCGAACGATCGTACGATAGTCAAGCGTTTTGCGACCACCTCTCGGTCGCCATCATATCCATGATCGAAGCCTGCTACTGAAACGGCTATTCAGCCACCCGCTCGCTGGCCGCTTCATGCCAACCCGCCAATTCCGCCAGCGCATCCCATAATTGCTGGCGTTCCTTTTGTGACGCCCAGGTGCCGGGAAGAATATGGGTGGTATGGGGTTCGCGATCCAGCCAGAAGCGGCCACTCACCTTACCCGCCTCCCGCGAGGCGGCCAGCCAGGTGATCGTATCGGCGCCTTCCTCCGGCGTGCGCAGGAAGCGCCTGGTGATCCTGTAGAATGTGGGCAGTGAGGTCTCCACGCCTGGGGTATCTGCCCAACCGGGATGCATGGCATGCACGACTACGCCGCTGTCCTTCAGTTGCTTCGCCCATAGCTCGGTCAGAATCACCAAGGCCCGCTTGGTGCGCGCATAGGCTCTGCTGCCGTCATAGGAACCTTTCTTGTACTGCAGATCGTCTACGTCAACGCCGCTGGTGTACATCCCGCCCGACGACACGTTGACAATCCGGGCCGGCGCCGATTCCTTAAGTCGTGGAATCAGCAGATTGGTCAGCAGGAAGGGGGCCAACAGATTGGTCGCCAGCGTCATCTCATTGCCTTCCGCATTGGTAGTCCGCGGGGCGAGCAACACGCCGGCGTTGTTGACGAGAATCTGAATCCGGGGTTCGTTCTGGAGCAATCGTTCCGCCAGTTGCCTTACCTCCTCCAGCAGTCCAAGATCGGCGATCTCGACCGTGATACCGTCATTGCCGGTGGCGGTGATAATGTCATTCCGGCTGGCCTCGGCTTTTTCCCGGTTGCGACCCACTAGGACGACGCGGGCGCCCAGCCCGGCCAGTTGCCGGGCCGCGGCGAGTCCCAGCCCGGATGTCGCCCCAGTGACGATAGCCGTTTGCCCCCGCAACGACACCGCCAGCGGTTTCCACGAACGCTTATGCCAGCGGTAGCCTAGGCTGGTAAACCCCAACATGCCGGGCAGAATCAAGCGGTCCGCGAGATAATTCACCGTGCCGCGGGAGGGCACCGGTGGATCTTCGGAAAGTACCGTCTGTAGTCCCTTGACGGCATTCCTGCCGACCTTATCCAGCGTCCCCTTCAGGTAGGGCACAACATGGCCCATGAACCCTTGAAAGGACAAATCCGCCGTGTAGGTGATCCGCGTGCCGGTGGCCGTGGCGGCGAATTGAATATCATCGAGTGCCTGGATGGTATCGCCCTTGCCCTCCAGCACTACTCGAAAAGGCGGTTCATAGGTAACAATGGCATAAGTCATGGGGATAGTATGCAACGGCCCGAATTTGACCCGCACCCGAAACTCGGCGCCAATCCCGATAGAGCCTTGGCTAACCTTGCTGGATTCGGCAATGCCGGGGTCCCATTGTGCGACATTGGCGAAATTGCTGGTGTAATCGAAAACCTCTCCAATCGGCTGGGGGACTTCAATGGTTTCTTGCAGACGTATCATGGCGGGCCTTAATCAAATCAGTGGAATAACGGAAAAGTGTGTCTTCCGCCAGGATTGTGACCAGCAATGCCGGCTGGAGTCGCATGGCAGTGTAGGTGGGTCGCGGCTTGATGGGCAGCCACCGGGCGGGAGTTGATTTCGGGGTTGAGGCGCTTGCTACTGCCTGTTCCCCACATACGCCACTTCGTTATGGGGGTTGTAATCCAAGTGTGGCGGATGTTTCTCCAAATCCAGCCGCAATACGGCGTCACCAGTTGCGTTGAGGATCTGGTTGCCGATGCGGGTCAGCTTAACATTGACGGCGCCCAGCCTGGGGTAGTCAGAAGTCACTTGTACCGTCCATTTACCCCCTTTGGTGATCGTCACGGTGATATCGCTTTGTGAACTGCCTTTCGAATCCGAGACCACTTCGCCATAATACGTGCCGACCACGAGGTCCGCCAACTCTATGGGTTTTTTGGGTTCCTTGGTTTGCGCGCCCGCGGCGTACGGGGTGAGGATGAGCAGGAGCGCCGACAAGAAAGCAAGGACTGTCGTGTTAAGCAATTTCATCGTGATTACCTAGGCTTAAGATAGTGGTAGCGGCAGGGTAACAAGGGCAAGATGTGCTTGCGCCCCCGGCGGAATGGCAGGATGTCAACAAGGATACCCAGACTGTATAATAACTAATTTTTTCACTATAACTTCAAGCGATTGGGTTTATGACCAATTTTGTTATCGAGCGCGTGACGAACGTGCATCACTGGAACGACACTCTGTTCAGCTTCAAGACCACCCGTGATCGGGGACTCCGCTTCGAGAACGGCCACTTCGTGATGATCGGCCTGGAGGTCGACGGGCGCCCCCTACTGCGGGCGTACAGCATTGCCAGCGCCAACTACGAGGAACACCTCGAGTTTTTCAGCATCAAGGTCCAGAACGGCCCGCTCACTTCGCGCCTGCAGCATCTCAAGGTGGGAGACCCGCTGCTGGTAAGCCGTAAGCCAACCGGCACGCTCGTGCTGCGTGACCTGCTGCCGGGCAAGAACCTCTATCTGCTGGGTACCGGAACCGGTCTGGCGCCCTTCATGAGTATCATCAAAGACCCGGAAGCCTACGAACGGTTTGAGAAAATCGTGTTGGTACACGGGGTGCGTTACGTGAGCGAACTTGCCTACGCCAACTACATCACGAAGGAACTGCCGGAAAGCGAATTCTTCGGCAATGCCGTCCGCGAGAAACTGATTTACTACCCTACCGTAACGCGCGAACCCTTTCGCAATCAGGGACGGCTGACCGGTCTGATCAACAGCGGCAAGCTGTTTACGGACATCGGCCTACCACCGCTCAACCCTGAGCACGACCGGGCGATGATTTGCGGCAGCCCACACATGCTGCAGGACACCTCCGCCCTCTTGGACGCACGTGGCTTTACGATATCACCCCGGGTTGGCCGGCCAGGCGATTACTTAATCGAGCGGGCGTTCGTCGAAAAGTAAGACCGTGCGCCAGTCTCCTCGAGGAGGCCCCGTTTTACGTAGGCGTCACCGGGTTGTTCATCTTGTCTCCCAGCGGCTACCTGGGGCCTAGCCCGGAGGTCTTCCAGATGCTGGAAATTCGCAACAGTGAATGACGGCTCCCAAGTGACCGCCATCCTCAAATAATTGCGCGGTATCCGATCCTGACTCCGCGGTGTTTGGTGGGGAGCCCCACCTACACCAGGGCGATGAGCAAAAGCACGAACAGCACCACCACAGCCAGAGGGATAAGCACGGACGGCCAATCTTTCGGGGCCGTTCGGCTGCGCGCCAAGGCCGCTTTGATCCCCGGCCTGAACCATAATATGACCAGCAGCGCTACTACCCCAGCAAGGATAATCTCCCATGTTGACGCGGTTTCCACTCTGAATACCCTCCCGAGAATCAGCGTTGCTTGTTGTTCAGTAAATCCTGAAGGTTCGCAAACGGGTTATGAGTGGCCACCGGTTTGCGCCCGCCGCTGTCTGGCGCTCCGCCGCTGGCCAGAAATTCCTCATAGCGCGCATGCTCGTTATCATGGCAATACAGGCAGAGGTTTTCCCAGTTGCTGCCGTCGGGCGGGTTGTTGTCGTGGTTGTGATCCTTATGATGCACGGTGAGTTCGCGCAAGTTCTCGCGGGTGAACTCGCGCCCGCAGCGTCCGCAAACCCAAGGATGGATTTTAAGGGATTGCTGCCGGTAACCTTCGTTGCGCCCATCCTGGGCTTGCCGGGCCTGGACGACGATCTGATCGAGCTTATCCGTATTAGGCTTAGCCGGTATGCGGGAACCGTATCTTCTCACCATGGTGCGAGCCTCCAGAAACTCTGCGGGGTCGGGATAGTTGTCTACGTTAGTCAATGTATAGGGAGCCGAGTTGCCTGTACCCTCTTTTGTACGCTCCGATTTTTGAAACTTATCAAGCGCTTTCAGACATCCAATGCCTAGCATTTGGAAAAGCCCGTAGAGCGTGTAGGTTTCCAACCTGCTTACCAGTCCTTACTATTTAAGCTACGTTGCTAATGCGCTGCATGGTGCCCTCAATCCACTCTTCCACGAGGGCATTCAGTGCTTTTGCCTTGCGACCGTTACTCTCCACGAGCGGTCCAAATACCAACTGAATGGTTCCAGGACGCTTGAGAAACCCTCGGCGGGGCCAGAATTCACCGGCATTGTGGGCAACCGGAAGGATCGGGCAACCCGTATGAGCTGCCAGCATGGCGCCACCTACGCCATAGCGACCACGGACGCCGGGGGCAGTGCGGGTACCTTCGGGAAAGATCAGCACCCAACGCCCCTTGCTCACCTGCTCCCTGCCCTGTTGCAGCACTTGCTTGATGGCAGCGTTGGCCGCTTCGCGGTTGATGGTGATCGGGTTCAGAATGGCTAGCGCCCAGCCGAAGAAGGGGACCCACAACAGTTCTCTTTTTACGACCCACACCAGCGGAGGTAGCAACTGCTGAAGGAACATCGTTTCCCAGGCTGACTGGTGTTTGGCGATGACAATGGTAGGCCCCGTAGGCAGGTGCTCCAGGCCGCTAATTTGACAGTCAATGCCGCAGGTTTTCTTAAGCCACCACATGTTGAAGCGACTCCACCGTTGCGAAACGCGATAGCGTTGTTCAAATGGAAAGGGGAAGCTCAACATGACGAGGGGTACCACAATCAACGTCGAGAGTATCATGCCAGTGGAAAACAAGAGGGAACGAACGAAAAGCACCAGGGTGCTCGACTCCTTGGCGTGCGGCATTGTTGTCATAATAGGGACCCGATCAGTTACCGTGGGGTGAGCAGGAAGTCCGCGACGGTAGCCAGGTCCGCGAACACCATTACCCCATCGATGTCATTTTTCCCGGCCAGGGTACGCTCGCCTTTGCCGGTGCGCACCAGGATAGGTCTGGCGCCAACGGCCTGGGCGGCCTGCACATCCCGCAGGCTATCGCCCACGACCGGGATGCCGTTGAGGTTGATCCTTAGTCGCCGGCCAATATCCTCCAGCAGACCGGGATTGGGTTTCCGATCAGGATTTGCATTATCGGTATCCGGACAAAAGAAAATCGCTTCAATGGCGCCGCCAGCCTCATGGGCGAAACGATGCATCTTTTCATGGATCTGATTTAGGGTCTCTATACTGAACAGATCGCGGCCGATGCCTGACTGATTGGTAGCGACAACCACCCGATAACCAGCACGGCTTAACCGGGCAATGGCTTCGAGACTACCGGGTATGGGTAACCATTGGTCAGGAGATCGGATGTAATTATCGGAGTCCTCATTAATGACACCGTCGCGGTCCAGGATGATCAATTTCATATTGGATTACGAATGTTTCACGTGGAACATTAGGAGGCATGACGTTGGGTTCCAAGTTAGCTGTGCATCCATCATCAGTCCTGCAGTTGGGAAAAGTCGGCTATCCGCAAAAACAGGCTGCCCAGTTCATTGAGCAAGGCAATCCGGTTACTGCGTAAATTGATATCGTCCACCATGACCATGACCTGATCGAAAAAACCATCAACGGGTGCCCGTAACGCCGCGAGGCGGGTCAGCGCTCCGTCATACAGGCCCGCTTCCATGAGGGGAATGACCTCGGAAGACAGTTCAGCCAGACGGCCAGCCAGCGCCTGTTCAGCATCTTCCTTGAGCAGTTCAGTACGCACTTCAAACGGCAGGGTGCCTTCCACCTTCTTGAGGATATTGCGAATGCGCTTGTTAGCCGCGGCCAGGCTGTCTGCCTCGGGGAGTTTACGGAACTCCGCTAGGGCACGGATACGCCGATCGAAATCGAGGGGACGGGTGGGGCGGCAGTTAAGCACGGCCTCAAAGGTATCGGGGCGGAACCCCTGTTCCAGATAATGCCCCCGCAACCGCTCCATGATGAAGTCGAATACGGCTTCCACCGTAGCATCAGCCCTGAGGACCGGGGCAAAGCGATTGGCCGCTTGTTGCAGCAATTCTTCCAGATCCAGATCGATCCGGCCTTCGATGAAGAGGCGGATCACACCCAAGGCAGCGCGGCGCAGCGCAAAGGGATCCTTATTGCCGGAAGGGGGTTCGCCGATGGCGAAGATACCAACCAGGGTATCCAGGCGATCGGCCAGGGCGATAACTCTCCCGGTGGGGGTGCGCGGCAGTTCATCACCCGCGAAACGGGGGCGATACTGCGCTTCCAAGGCATAGGCGACTTCCTCCGCTTCACCGTCATGGCGCGCGTAATAGCTCCCCATGATGCCCTGCAACTCCGGAAATTCCTGGACCATCTGGGTGAGCAAATCGCACTTGGCCAGTGTCGCCGCCCGCGCTGCCCACTCAGGATTGGCGTCGCTACGCTCGGCGATGGAACGGGCCAGGGCGGCGACCCGCCAGCTCTTGTCATGCAGACTGCCCAGGCGTTGCTGGAAAACCACCGTCTTGAGGGCTTCCAGGCGACTGGCTAGTGTTTGTTTGCGGTCCTGTAGCCAGAAAAACTCCGCGTCACTGAAGCGTGCTCGAATGACCCGTTCGTTCCCGGCCTTGACCTGACGAGGATCCTTGCTCTCCAAATTGGCGATGGTGATGAAGTGAGGCATCAGATGATCCGCCGTATCCACCACGGGGAAATATTTCTGATTATCCTGCATCGTAGTAATCAATGCCTCGGCGGGTACCTCCAGGAAACGCCGCTCGAAATTACCCAGCAAAGCCACCGGCCATTCCACTAGCGCCGTAACCTCATCCAGCAGACCGGGGTCAATGACGGCCTGCCCCCCGGTGGTTGCCGCAGCCGCTTCGGCCTGGGTACGGATGGCTGCCCGCCGGATGTTGAAATCGGCAATCACCTTCCCTTTTGTCTCCAGCAAATCCGCATAGGTGGCCGGTTCGATGATAGCGAGCGGGCCCGGATGATGGAAGCGATGGCCGCGGGTCTCACGGCCGGCTGCAACCCCCAGAATGGTGGCAGGGATTACCTCATCGCCAAACAACAGCACCAACCAGTGAACCGGCCGCACGAATTCATCGTCGCGATCCGCCCAGCGCATGCGTTTGGGGATAGGCAGCTTGTTCAGGGTTGTCTCGACTATGGCGGGGATCAGCTCCACCGTGGTCGCGCCGGGCTCCAGACTAAGCTGAATCAGCCAGGCGCCCTTGTCGGTCGTCAAGGTTTGTAATTCCGCAACCTCTACCCCGCAGGAACAGGCAAACCCTATGACCGCCTTGGTAGGCTTGCCATCCTGATCATAGGCAGCACTGAGCGCGGGGCCGCGCCGCTCCCGGCGACGGTCGGGTTGCTGCGCGGGCAGGTCGCGAATCAACACAGCCAGGCGCCTGGGTGTGGCATAGCGGTGGATAGCACCGCTCGTTAACCCCGCTTTCGCTAACCCATCCCGGATACCCTGTTCGAAATCCTTGGCCAGCGTATCCAGCGACTTGGGGGGTAATTCCTCGGTGCCAATCTCGATCAATAGATCACGCGCCTTAGCCATGGATAGCCTCCCGCGCCGGGTGACACAGCGGGAACCCCAGGGCCTTACGGGCATCGAAATAGGCTTGCGCCACCGTCCGCGCCAGAGCGCGTACCCGCAGGATGTAGCGTTGCCGCTCCGTTACCGAGATGGCCTTGCGCGCATCCAGCAGGTTGAATGTGTGGGAGGCTTTCAGTGTCATTTCATAGGCCGGCAGGGGGAGGCCACACTCGATCAGACGCTGGCTCTCCGCCGCGCAAGTATCGAACCAGGCAAATAAGGAGCCGACGTCGGCCTGCTCAAAGTTGTAGGTAGACATCTCCACCTCATTCTGATGAAACACATCGCCATAGGTGACTTTGCCCAGTGGACCGTCGGTCCATATCAGGTCGTACACACTTTCCACGCCCTGCAAATACATGGCGATGCGCTCCAGACCGTAGGTCAGTTCACCGGTCACCGGTTTGCAGTCGAGACCGCCAGCTTGTTGGAAATACGTGAACTGGGTGACTTCCATGCCATTCAGCCAGATCTCCCAGCCCAGCCCCCAAGCCCCCAGGGTGGGTGATTCCCAGTTGTCCTCTACAAAACGGATGTCATGCACCAGTGGGTCTATCCCCAAGTATTTGAGGGAGCCCAGATAGAGATCCTGAAGGTCCAGGGGCGAGGGCTTGATGACCACCTGAAACTGATAGTAATGTTGCAGGCGATTGGGGTTGTCGCCGTAACGGCCGTCGGTAGGGCGGCGGGAAGGCTGAACATAGGCGGCGCTCCAAGGTTCAGGCCCAATCGAACGCAGGAACGTGGCGGGGTGGAAGGTTCCGGCCCCCACCTCCATATCATAGGGTTGCAGCAGTACACAGCCCTGTTCAGCCCAATATTCTTGCAGGGCTAGAATCAGCCCCTGAAATGTCGATACGTCGCGCACAAGCGCCTCCGAATTGTGGTGCGGGTCCCCGCACGCCTGCCTATAGCTAATGCTAATCAGCGGGCAAGTATATCTGGACGCCTAAGTGGATTCACTCAAATTTCTTAAAAGCGACTTTGGTAACCGCCTCTGAGCCGGACCTCGAAGCGGCCCAGGGATTGTGAAACCAAAATAAAATGTTCCACGTGGAACATTTAAGTTGCAGTTTGTGGCAGTGACGGTATTGGTGCCAGCGCGTAGCATGATTGCTCTGAAGCCAGCCGCTTTCAGCTCTGAAAATTATCCGTAAAGTGCTATGCTGCGGATCCTTGCCATGACTTTCACAGATTTTTCCATGAACCCTCCTGATTTGCTCCTGGCCCTGCTCGCTAATACGGCATGGGCTTTCAACTTCATCGCTGGCAAGGCTGGCGTGACGCACTTCCCGCCGCTACTGTTTACCACCCTGCGCTTTGGCATGCTGTTACTCCTGCTGTTTCCATTCCTGCGCTGGGTGCCGGGACAGATGCGCCAGGTGATCCAGGTTGGGTTTGTACTGGGCGTGCTGCACTTCAGTTTGATATTCGCCGGCCTCGCTGCCGCCGGCGATATTGCCTCCATCGCCATCGCAGCTCAGCTTTACGTGCCTTTCTCGGCGCTGCTGGCCGTGCTGGTGCTGGGCGAGACCATGGGGCGGCGACACCTCCTGGGGATTGCCGCGGCCTTCAGTGGCGTGCTGGTGATCGGCTTCGACCCCATGGTTTTCCTGCACCTGAATGCGTTGCTACTGATCATCGGCGCGGCCATGGCCATGGCTGTCGCGACGATCTTCATGCGCCAGTTGCAAGGGGTTGGCGTATTTACTTTGCAGGCATGGATTGCGCTGATCGCCACCCCATGTCTGTTGGGTTTATCGCTGCTCCTGGAAACTGGCCAGGGGGCGGCGCTACACGCGGCCACCTGGCTGGATTTCGGGGCGCCCGTCTATTCCGCCGTGGGTGCCTCCCTGGTGGGGCATGGCATCATGTATTACCTGCTGGGCCGTTATCCAGTCAGCGTGACAGCACCCTTCATGCTGCTCACCCCGGTGCTGGCCGTGGGGTTCGGCGTCACTCTGTGGGGTGACGCGCTGACCTGGAAGCTCGTGCTGGGCGGCACCATGACCATTGCTGGCGTAGCCATAATCACCGTGAGGACGCCCCGATGGGCGCTGGGCAAATCCCTCTAAGCGGTCGGACGCAGCCGAATTACCAACCCGCACTGAAATACCCTTAAAGAACGGATATCAGACTGCGCTGAGCGTCGCTGGATAAGGCTTCATGAACAGCCTTCAAGAGGGTTTCAGCCTTATAGGGCTTGGTGAGAAAAATGCTGACCCCGAGCTTTTCCAGTTCCTTTTTTTTGTTGGATTCTGTCGTTCCGAAAGCCAAACCCGTTGACGCAATTATTTTCAGCGAAGGAGACAGCTTGCGCAGCGCGCGCGTCAGGGCCATACCGTCCAGGAGTGGCATCATGATATCCGTGATAATCAGATCGATGCTCTTTTCATGTTCGGTGAATAAAGCGATAGCGTCGTTTCCGTCCACCGCTATCAATACCCTATAACCGTTTTTCCGAAGAATTTCCTCGGTGATTTGGCGGACTGAAGCTTCGTCGTCCACGACCAGGATCTGCTCTCCCTTACCGTGCGGCAATGCCGCTTCCTTGGTGGGTTCCTTGGCCTCCTCCACGGTGGTGGCGGGCAAGTAAATCTCAAAAGTTGAACCAGCGCCCGGGGGGCTTGCCACCTTCACGAACCCGCCATGGCTGCGCACAATGCCAAGCACGGTGGACAGACCCAGGCCCGTCCCCTTGCCCTGTTCCTTGGTGGTGAAGAAGGGTTCGAAAATCCGGTCGATTAGCTCCGCTGGAATGCCGGTGCCCGTGTCGCTCACTTGCAGTACGATGTAGTTGCCCGGTTTGGCAGACGGTTTCAGGGCCGCAGAGCTTTCGTTTACCTGAAAGTTACGTGCGCCCAGCGTAAGCCTGCCGCCGTCAGGCATGGCATCGCGGGCATTGACGAACAGGTTTAATAAAACTTGCTGCAGTTGGGTTGGATCACCGGTTACCGCCCAAAGATCGCTCGGCGTTTTAATATCGATCTGGATGTTCTTGGGAAAAGTTTCCCGTGCTATCGCGGCCGTTTCCTTGATCAGATGCCTGGACTGCACCGCCATGCGCTCGCCTTGCACGCCACGCGCAAAGGTCAGGACTTGCCTGATGATGTTCGATCCCCGTTGAGCGCTCCCATCGATGATGTCGATTATTTTTTGAAGCTCGGCATCCAGCGTGCCCTCGCGCAGCAGGTCCACAGCCATCAGGATAGGAGCAAGCACATTGTTGAGGTCATGCGCGATGCCGCCGGCTAGCAAGCCAATACTTTCCATGCGCTGCGCGCGCAGATACTGCGCCTCCAACTGTTTGCGCCCGGTGACGTCCTGCAATGTGCCCAGCACGCGCACGGGGTTCCCCCCGGCGTCAACGGTGACCTCTGCCTGGGCATGAACGGAACAATCGCGCCCATCCACCGTAACGATGCGATAATCGATATTGTAAGGCCGGTTACGATGTAAGGCGCTGTCTATCGCTTGCTGGACACGCGCTCGGTCTTCAGGGTGAACATAGTTCAGAAATTCCTTATGGGTTGGGATGAATTCCTGGGGCTGGCATCCGAAAATTCGATAGACCTCGTCGGAACAACTGAACGTATCGTGGGCGAGGTCATAGTCCCAGTTACCCAGGTGGGCAATGCTTTCGGCTTTCTTTAGCCTGGCCGCGCTGATCTTCAACTGCTCCTCTGCGCGATGGCGGCGAACGATCTTCCACACTTCGTTGGCGGTCAATATTAACTGACGCACATCCGCATCGTCATAGCCGGTATCCTTGTTTCCCACGCCGATGATTATCCTCACTTTATCCTGATCCAGTACGGGGACGCTCATGTGGCGGAGCACATGCGAATGCCCCTCCGGATAGCCTTGTTTGTCAGGGAGGTTCTGGTAATCATTGTGGATAACCGGCTTGCGCAAGCGCGCGCAATCCGCCCAGACACCCGCTTGGGCAATGGGATAGTGGTTATCGACCGCCGCGTTGCAAAGCTTGAGCGTTTCCCGTGACCAGGTAAAAAGCTGGATGGTATCCTGGTCTTCGTTCACGAAGTGAAAATACCCGATCTGGCTGTGCGTCAGCTTGACCGCTTCCTCCAAGCCGAATTGGATGATGTCGCGCTCTGCCAGGCCGGACGCCTGCTGGCTCAAGTCGAGCAAAGAATTCAGGCGGGCCTCATTCAAATGGATAGCTGTTTCCGCCCGCTTGCGTTCGGTGATGTCGCGAAAAACACAGTGCAAAACTGGCTGGTTATCCAATACCAGCTTCTGCACGCTCACCAGCACATCCCGGCCATCGCCTGACTTGGTGCGGTGTTGAGTTTCAAAGCAATCTTGCCCGTCTCGCAAGAGCTTTTCGATGCGCGCGCGTGTTTCCTCTGGCCGCTCAACGGCTTCGTAATCGGAAATGCGCAACCGGGCGAACTCGTCGCGCGTGTAGCCGAGTTGCCGGCAGGCCGCGTCGTTAAACTCCAGCGGCAGCATGGTAGCGGGATTGATAACCAGTATGCCATCCGGCGACTGGTCGAATAAGGTGTGGTAGCGCATTTCGCTTTCCTGCAGCGCTTTATATGTCCTCTGCCGCTTAGCGATTCTACCTAGGCTTGCGGCAGAACCCTTGATGGTTTTTTTCATAGATTAACCCCTAGGCGAGGAAGCCAATGCCAGCCGCTTCTATGAAGTAGATCATTTACTCTTGCAACTCCCCGCATAACCTTTGTGTTCAAGTATAGAAGATCTCAGGCCCTGGCCGGGGTCGCTGTTATCACCGTGTTCGCATCAAACACAGAGGCTGCCGAGCAAAAAGCGGCTTGTCTAAAGTCCTTCGGGAAGGAGTAGGTCGCCGACCCGCAGGATCTTCATGGTATTGGTCCCGCCCGAGACGCCTTTATAATCGCCCTTGGTGAGGATGACCAGATCGCCTTTCTTGGCCAAGCCACGGTGCAGCACCGCGTTGATTGCGGCCTGAATCACCCAGGATGGATTGATGTGCACTACGTCGAATCTGAGCGGATACACGCCCCGAGACAAGGTCAGGCGGCGGCGCGTGGCTGCATGGCGGGTCAGCGCAAAGATGGGGATGCCGGAACTGATCCGCGACATCCACAACACCGTGGAGCCCGATTCAGTCAGGGCCAGGATGGCGCGCACGTTCAGATGATTGGCGGTGTACATGGTGGCCATGGCGATAGCCTCTTCGATGCGCTCGAAGTGCGAGTCGATGCGGTGCTTGGAGCGCTGAGTTTCGCGTTGTCTTTCCGCGCCCAGACAAATGCGAGCCATGGCTTCCACGGCTTTGACCGGATAGTCTCCCGAAGCCGTTTCCGCCGAGAGCATGACGGCGTCAGTGCCATCCATCACGGCATTGGCCACATCCAGTACTTCAGCCCGAGTGGGCGTTTGGCTGTGGACCATGGACTCCATCATCTGGGTCGCCGTGATGGAAATCCGGGTCAGGTGGCGGGCCAGGTGAATGATGCGCTTTTGCACCCCGGCAGTTCGGCATCGCCGATTTCCACGCCCAGATCGCCGCGGGCTATCATCACCGCGTCACTGGCCTTGATGATGGCGTCGAGATCGTTCAGCGCTTCGGCCCGCTCGATCTTGGCGATGATCGCGCCAGCGCCACCGGCGGCCCTTAACAACGCGCGCGCCTCCTCGATATCGGCGGCGCACCGTGGAAAGGAGAGTGCCAGATAATCCGCCTGGAATTCCGCAGCCGTACGGATATCGTCGCGATCCCTGTCGGTCAGGGCGGGCGCCGACAGACCGCCACCCAGACGGTTGATACCCTTCTTGTCTGACAGCTTGCCGCCTATCTGCACCCGGCAGATAACCCGCGACCCGGCGACGTCCTCTACCACCAGAACGATACGACCGTCATCCAACAACAACGTATCGCCCGCCGCAACGTCCTGAGGCAGGCATTTGTAGGCAATGCCCACCGCCTCCTCGCTGCCAGCGTCGACAGGCAGCTCGGCATCCAGGATAAAGCGGGCACCTTCCTGGAGGGTAACCGCACCGCGGCGGAAGCGGTCGATGCGGATCTTGGGTCCTTGCAGATCCGCCAGCACCCCCACGTCGCGGCCCAGCGCGGCGGCGCGCTCCCGTACCTGGCGGACCCGCTGGATATGGTCTTCGGTAGCGCCATGGGAAAAATTTACCCGCACCACGTCGACCCCGGCGCGGATGATACCATCCAGGATTTTGGGATCGTCGGTGGCCGGCCCAACGGTGGCCACAATCTTGGTGCGCCGTAACATACAAACTCCTCAACCAGTGAAGGATTTGAAACGCCGCCGCGCCGCCCGCCGCCAGCACCGCCTCATAATTTGATACCGGCCAGGCTTTGCTTGAGGACATCCGCCGAGTGCCGCAAGGCTTGCAGTTCCTGCTCATTCAGCGCTGGCAGCACCGGCTTGCCGACGCCATTAATACCGACAGTGGTGGGAATGCTGAGGCACACATCCTGAATGCCATACTCGCCCTTCAACCTTACACTGACAGGCAATATGCTGTTTTGGTCATCCTGGATCGTACGCCATAGGTGAGCGATTACCAACCCGATGGCCCAGTTGGTATAGCCCTTCCGGTTGATGATTTCATAGGCCGCCTTGCGCACCCGCTGGAACAGGGCGTCCATCGCATCCTGATTGAAGGATTTGCCCAGAATGGTATTGTTCAGCAACGGCTTACCGGCAATGTCCGCCGCGCTCCAGATGGGCACTTCGGAATCACCGTGTTCACCCAGGATGAGCGCGTGCACGGAGCGCGGGTCTACGTCGTAGTACTCACCCAGCAACGTGCGAAAGCGGGTCGTGTCGAGCATCGTCCCGGTGCCGATGATGAGGTTCGCGGGGCGTTTGCTCAACGCTTGCATCACGTAGGTCAGGATATCCACCGGATTGGTGGCGATCAGCAGAATGGCATCCAGCGCATACTGGTCCAACTGCGTTGCGATCTCCTTGAAGATCAAGGCATTGCGATTCAACAATTCGAGGCGCGACTCGCCGGGTTTTTGGCTGGCGCCGGCCGCGATAATCACCACCTGCGCGTTTTGCAGGTCTGCATAGTCGCCGGCGTGGACATTGCAGCGACCGACGTAGGCCTGACCGTGCAAGAGATCCATGGCTTCGCCTTCCGCGCGCTTTTTATTGGCGTCAATCAGGATCAGTTCGCTGGCGCTTTTTTGCTGAAAGATGGAATAGGCCGCGGCCATGCCGACCTGACCGGTGCCAACGATACCAACGGTTTGTTTTTTCAACATAGTAATTACCCTTGCTTAGTTGTCATGAACAGTCAGCGTGACTGGACTGCTTGAACGTGCAGCAGCTCAGCTTGCTGACGTTGAAAATGAAAATACGCGATCGTTAAGAGGAGGCTGAAAAGTCCTTGCGGCCGGTCAGCTTGTTTAAACGCTAATTATGGCGGCAAAACGATGAATATATAATTACTTCGAGGGAAGAAGTGAGGAAAGGGTTCAGGGCGTACCAAAAGTACGCCCTGAAATTGAATCGCAGGGCTCTACTTCGCGGCCCGCTGCTCCAGCATGGCTACGGCCGGCAATTGCTTGCCTTCCAGAAATTCCATGAAAGCGCCCCCCGCAGTGGAAACATAGGACATCTCGTCGAAGATGCCGAACTTGTCCAGGGCCGCAATGGTGTCGCCGCCGCCCGCGATGGAGAAAGCGGGGCTGGCGGCGATAGCCCGGGCCAACGCCTCGGTGCCCTTGCTGAACTGATCGAACTCGAACACCCCCACGGGACCATTCCACACGATGGTGCCAGCCTTCTTCATCATCTCAGCATAGCGGGCCGCCGTTTCCGGGCCAATGTCGAAGATCATGTCATCGTCCGCAACATCGCTGACCTTCTTTACCGTGGCCGGCGTATCAGCGGCAAATGCCTTGCCCACTACCACATCGGTAGGTACCGGAATCTCACCGCCTTTGGCCTTGGCCGCTGCCACCAGTCGCTTGGCTTCGGGAATCAAGTCGATTTCAACCAGCGACTTCCCAATCGGATAGCCCGCGGCGGCGATGAAGGTGTTGGCGATGCCGCCACCGACGATCAATTGATCGACCACCTGGGACAGGGACTCCAACACTGGCAGCTTGGTGGAGACCTTGGAGCCCGCGACAATGGCAACCAGCGGACGGGCTGGCTTCTGTAGCGCCTTACCCAGCGCATCCAGTTCTTCAGACATCAGGATGCCGGCGCAGGCAACCGGGGCAAACTTGCCGACTCCATGGGTGGACGCCTGCGCGCGGTGCGCGGTGCCGAAGGCGTCCATCACGAACACATCGCACAGCGCGGCCATCTTCTTGGCCAGCGCCTCATCATCCTTGCCTTCGCCCTTGTTAAAGCGCACGTTCTCAAACAGCACCAATTCGCCGGGGGCGACGTCTACCCCTTCCAGCCAGTCGCGGATCAACCGCACCGGCTTGCCAAGCAGGGCCGCGAGGCGATCGGCTACCGGCTTCAGGGAGTCTTCCTCGGAGAACACCCCTTCCTTGGGACGGCCGAGATGCGACATCACCATGACCTTGGCACCCGCCTTCAGGGCGGCTTCAAACGTTGGCAGCGAGGCACGGATGCGCACGTCGCTGGTCACCTTGCCATCCTTTACCGGCACATTCAGATCGGAGCGGATCAACACACGCTTACCTGCAAGCTCGAGATCAGTCATTTTTTGGAATACAGGCATAGGTTTATCCTTTTAAAAAGCAAAAACGCGGAGCGCGCAAGGTTCGGTCTTCGCGACTGTCAACCGTTGCGTCTCCGCGTGCGAGCGGCAAATGGGCGTTATTTGGCGTTCATCAGCGCCACGGTGGTGTCCAGCATCCGGTTGGAGAAGCCCCACTCGTTATCATACCAGGACAGGACCTTCACCAGATTGCCGATGACCCGCGTCTGGGTGGCATCGAAGGTGGAGGAAGCCGGGTCGTGATTGAAGTCCACGGAGACCAGCGGCGCGGTATTGTAGTTCAACACGCCTTTCAATTCGCCGTCGGAAGCGGCCTTGACGATGGCGTTGACTTCGTCCTTGCTGGTCTCGCGGCCGGCGATGAAGGTCAGATCCACTACCGACACGTTGATGGTCGGCACGCGCATGGCGAAACCGTCCAACTTGCCGTTCAGTTCCGGCAGCACCAGGCCCACCGCAGCCGCGGCGCCGGTCTTGGTGGGAATCATGGACTGGGTGGCGGAACGGGCGCGGCGCAGGTCTGAATGGAACACGTCGGTCAACACCTGGTCGTTGGTATAGGCATGGATGGTGGTCATCAAGCCACGCTCCAGGCCCAGCTTTTCATACAGGGGCTTGACCAGGGGCGCCAGGCAGTTGGTGGTGCAGGAGGCGTTGGAAATAACAGTGTCGCTGGCCTTCAGCACCTTGTGGTTGACGCCATAAACCACGGTGGCGTCCACATCATTGCCGCCGGGTGCGGAGATGATGACCTTCTTGGCGCCGGCGGTCAGATGGGCACTGGCCTTGGCCTTGCTGGTGAACAACCCGGTGCACTCGTAGACCACGTCCACGCCCAACTCTTTCCAGGGCAATTCGGCGGGATTGCGGATGGCCAATACGCGGATACGATCGCCATTGACGACCATGGCGTCGCCGTCGACGACAATCTGGCCACCGAACTTGCCATGTACCGTGTCATAACGGGTCAAATGAGCGTTGGTTTCGGCATCGCCCAGATCGTTGATGGCGACGATCTGAATCTCCCCGGTGCGTCCATATTCATAGACAGCTCGCAGGACATTGCGGCCAATGCGGCCATAACCATTGATAGCAACTTTAATCGCCATATTTCACTCCATACAGTAGTGGTTACAATCAAAAAAGCGTTACCGGTGCACAATGCGCCGAATGACGCCAGGGTGATCAGTTTGTTACCAATTCCGCGACGGTTTCAACCACGTTTTCCACGGTGAAACCGAAGTATTTGAACAATGCGCCGCTGGGAGCAGACTCGCCAAAGCGATCCAGTCCGATCACTCGGCCACTCCCGCCCGCGTATTTATACCAGGGCGTGGTTACCCCGGCCTCCACCACCACCCGCCGGGTAATGGCGACTGGCAACACCGCTTCGCGGTAGGCGGCGTCCTGGGCCTCGAACACGTCCACCGAGGGCATGGAGACCACCCGCACCTGCTTGCCCCACGCCGCCAGTTGAGCGGCTGCTCCCGTTGCCAAGTGAACCTCCGATCCGGTGGCAATAATGATGGCATCGGGCACGCCTTTGCAATCCACCAGCACGTAGCCACCCCGCTGGATAGCATCGACTTGCGCCGGGTTGCGCGACTGGTGGGCCAGCGTCTGGCGGGAAAATACCAGGCAGGTGGGGCCATGGCGGCGTTCGATGGCGGCCTTCCAGGCCACGGCGGCTTCCACCGCATCGCAGGGCCGCCATAGGGACATATTGGGTATCAGGCGCAGGCTGGCCAACTGCTCGATTGGCTGGTGGGTCGGACCGTCTTCGCCGAGACCGATGGAGTCGTGCGTGTACACGAACAGGGTACGGCTGCGCACCAGCGCCGCCATGCGCACGGCGTTGCGCGCATAGTCCGAGAAGATCAGGAAGGTGCCGCCATAGGGAATGAAGCCGCCATGCAGGGCGATGCCATTCATGATGGCGCTCATCCCGAACTCCCGCACCCCGTAATGCAGGTAATTGCCAGCGGGCTCGTGGCGGTCGGTAACCAGGGAGCCCTTCCAGGTGGTGTTGTTGGACGGCGTCAGGTCGGCGGACCCGCCGAACAACTCCGGCAGCAGCGGGCCGAAGGCGTTCAGCGCCCGCTGGGAGGCATTGCGGGAGGCGATATTCTCGGCTTTCTCCTCGGTGACACGGATGTAGGACTCGGCATGTTCCTCCCAACCCACCGGCAACTCGCCGGTCAAGCGGCGCACAAACTCGGCGGCCAACTCCGGAAAGGTGGCCCGATAGGCGTCGAATTGCTCCCGCCAGACCGCTTCGAGAGCGGCGCCCTTGGTGCGGGCGTCCCAGGCAGCGTAGATCTCCCTGGGTATCACGAAGGGTTCGTAATGCCAGCCGAGTTTTTCCCGGCTAGCCGCCACTTCGCCCACCCCCAGGGGGCTGCCATGCGTGTCAGCCGTCCCCGCTTTGTTGGGGGAACCGAAGCCGATCAGCGTCTTGCAGCAGATCAGGCTGGGCCGATCGGTCACGGCCAGGGCTTGCTCGATGGCCAGCTTCACCGCCTGGGCATCATGGCCGTCCACGGCGCGGATCACGTGCCAGTCGTAGGCTTCGAAGCGTGTGGCCGTATCATCGGTGAACCAACGTCCCACAGGGCCATCGATGGAGACGCCGTTGTCGTCATAAAAACCGATCAGCTTGCCTAGGCCCAGCGTGCCCGCCAGGGAACAGACTTCGTGGGAGATGCCTTCCATGAGGCAACCATCCCCCATGAATACATAGGTGTAGTGGTCGACGATGGCGTGACCAGGACGGTTGAACTCGGCGGCCAGCTTGCGTTCGGCGATGGCCATGCCCACCGCATTGGCCAGTCCCTGCCCCAGAGGGCCGGTGGTGGTCTCTACGCCCGGCGTCCGCCCATACTCGGGATGCCCCGGCGTCCTGGAATGAAGTTGCCGGAAGTTACGTAATTCTTCCATGGAGAGGTCATAACCGCTTAAATGCAGTAAGGAATAAACCAGCATGGAGCCATGGCCATTGGACAGGATGAAGCGGTCGCGGTTGACCCAACCAGGATTGGCAGGGTTGTGGTGCAGAAAATCGTTCCACAAAACTTCAGCGAGGTCGGCCATGCCCATGGGTGCGCCAGGGTGGCCGGAATTCGCCTTCTGCACCGCATCCATACTCAGGGCGCGAATGGCGTTGGCCAGTTCTCTGCGCGAGGGCATCGGTTTCTCCTCATTAATCAATACGTGAAAGGATCAGGAATAAAAGACGGCAGCAAAACCCGCAACCACCCCGGTCTTAGCGAGCGCCCCTGGACCGAGGTCGGAGGCATGCAAAGCATATAGCCATGCCAGTATACAACCCTCTCGGTCCACCGGCATGGGATACGCACTGATTCAATCGGGGTTGGCCCGGCGGCGCACAAGGCTCGCGAAGGTATCAACGTAATGATAATTTCCCCCCTCCGCCCTGTTGAAATCCAACCGCACGCCCGTCTCTCTGTTGGGATGTTCATCGGCGGCATCTGTGAGCCGTTCGGATCACCCTGGAAACCCGTCTTGGGGATCAAGTTGACCAGAAATTATAATATTAAAGAAAAAAGATTACTTTAGCCAACGGCAAAGGGATCGGAAGCTATCAGCCCGGCCGTTGAAGCCCCTCCTGCCAGAGAAGGCACGGCAGCGAAAGAGCGGCGACTCGCCGATATTACCCGTGATGTTCGAGGAACTCGACAAACAGTAAAGCACTCACATCGCCTCACCTGATGGGACCGGCGGTGCAGCCGGCGGTGCGGAGGCCGCCTTGGCTCCCGACTCCGCGGGCAGATACTCATCGTCGAGCGACGCCAGCGCGATGAAGGTGCAGCCGGTCTCGGTGTGGAGTGCCTCATGCAGGGTACCGGCCTCCGCACGGCAGTAATCACCCGGCTGCAGTTGATAACCATCCACCTGAATATCGCCGGACAACATAAACAAT
Organism: uncultured Gammaproteobacteria bacterium; assembly: GCA_963696325.1. Taxonomy (GTDB): domain Bacteria; phylum Pseudomonadota; class Gammaproteobacteria; order Competibacterales; family Competibacteraceae; genus CAVOJV01. Next base: position 33,039 of record CAVOJV010000061.1, on the reverse strand, counting down.
TCCTCCACCTGAGCGTGACGGTGCCGCGGAAAGGTAGTGCCCGGTACCATTGTGACCAGCGAGCTGGCATAGCGCCGTTGCGGATCGACGAATAAGGGCTTGTAGCAAACCCCCGGCACGCCACTCTCCTGCCAGGTCAGCCGTTCGGCCAGCACCAGCAGCAGGCCTGGCGCCAACGTGATCCGGCCCGAGGCCGGCGGCGGTGGCGGCCCTTCCTCTCGCACCCGCTCCAATAGCCGCGCCCGTAGTCCCGGGGGCGGCTCTTTCGGAGAGCCCCAGGACAGGGCCGCGGCCACCTGCTGGAATTTCCTGAGATAAGCGGCTACTGGGCTTTGGGGGTCCCGTAACGACGCTTCAAAAGTCGCCCGCTCATCGCCATGCAAATGGCCTAGCGCATACAAGGCCGCCAGTGTTTCCAGCTCAGCGACAGATTCATCAGTCATGAGGCGTCCTCCCCACACCAGGGGGACAACAGTTCCTGCAAGTGTTGCATAGCAGTACGGATGCGGGTCTTTACCGTCCCTAACGGCGTTGCCAGGCGCTCGGCAATCTCACTATGGCTGAGCCCCTCAAAATAAGACAGCGCCAACACCTGGCGTTGCTCGGGCAATAATTGAGCGAGCGCCTTATGCACATGGCGGGCGCGCTCGGCGTCGACGACCCAGTCATCCGGCAAGGGATCCCCAGCCACCATCATATCCTCCTCATAAGGAACTTTATCTTGGCACTGCTGGCGCACGGTCTTCAACGTCCGCAATCGGTCAATCGCCCGGCTACGTGCCAGAGTGACCAGCCAAGCCACAGGACTGCCGCGCTCCTCCCGATAGCCGGCAGCGTCACGCCAGACCTGCATATAGATATCGAGGGTAACCTCCTCCGCCAACGGCGCATCCCTCAGGATCCGCTCGACCAGACCGTAAACCTGGCGACGGGTGCGATCGTAAAACGCCGCTAAAGCCTCCTCGTGACCCGCTGCCATGGACTGGATCAGCGGGGCAAGTTCGAAAGCCACGGCGCCTGACTCACCTTTTGCAATCACCGACACCGGTACCACTGATATATGCCCTCTTGTTTCCAGTGCTTATTTTTTCATGTTAGACCCTTTCTCGCCGAAAAATAATCATTATTTTTCGCACTGATGGAACGTACCGCCAGCTATCAGATAGGCTGCGGTGGTCAGCATCTTCCGCCACCCGCTCACGCTGAAATGCTCGGAACTTACCCACAATCGTTGCCCGTCGCACACGGGATCGGACTAATCCTTCCCCCTGAAATCGAGTAGCTATTCCTTTGGCGGATCGCACGCGCCCGTCCCTACACTCGCAACATCCCAGCCTGCGCCAATGCCGTCAAGGTGATACCGATACCGGCCAGGACTATTATCAGCGCGCTAACGACGGGCAGTGCTTGAACGGCTCGGGAGCTGATCAGGAGGCGGCCAACCGCCGACGCTTCTAAGTTTGGGCGTAACAGGAGTGTCTCAGCGTGCACCATCACGAGCCCAATTGCCGTCAGCGTACTGGCAAGCCCGAGGCTGAATGCCACGATCAGCAAAAGACCCAAACCCAGCCGGTTAAGCGCGATGGCGCCGAGCATCACCACGAGCGCCGCCGGACACGGCAGCAGTCCGCCTGAAATCCCGATCGCCAGCAGGCTGCGCCGGGTGATAGGTGTGCCATTCGCGCCAGGCGGCAAGTGGCTGTGGCTGGCTCCCGCTTGGTGATGGGGATGGTCGTGATCATGCACATGAAGGTGAGAGTGGTCATGATCATGGTTCTGTTGACGGAGGTGGACGTGGTCGGCTTCATGACGGTGGTAATAAGTGTGCTCGTGATCGTGGCTATGGGGGTGCAGCAATCGGCGCAGGCGTCCTGCCAGCAGCGACGCACCGATGGTGATCACCAGCAGGCCCGAGATTGCCTCCAGCCAGGGATACAACTGCTCCGGTACAATGTACCGTGAAGCAAACAAGGTGATTAGGCCGAGCAGAAACACGCCCGCCGTGTGGGTGATCGTTGTGGTCGCGCCAAGGAATAAGGCGTGCCGGGCCGTGGCGCGCGAGCCAACCAGATAGGCGGCAACGATCGTCTTGCCGTGTCCCGGTGACAAGGCGTGCGCCGCACCCCACACAAACGCGATGAGCAGCGCCAGCGCGAGCGAGCCGGGGCCGAGTTCGGGCATGGCGATCAAGGCGGTGAAGCGATCAGAGTTGCGGTTCTGAATTGAGAGGCTGCCAGCCGCTGCCATGCCCCCCTGGAGCTTCGCTATACCCGCTTGGCCGCTCGTGCCTGCTGGCGCAAATCGAAAGGTCGCACGGCTGACAACCGGCATGCTTTGTAACGGGTCTTGCGGGTAATTGCGTAATTCATCGCTCAGATCCTGCGCGGGCACGCTTGATTCGATCAGGCTAGCACCGGGCATGGCTTGCACGATGAGTTCCTGCCACCCCAGGCGGCTTGCGAAGTTGTCGTCGCGGTAGTCTGCTTGCCAGACGGTATAGGGTGGAAGGTTGGCGGCAAACCATCCGCTCAAACGCAGTGTTGGTAAGCCACCCTGTCCTGGTAAAAACTCCAACCGCTGTGCGTCGGGATAGAGCGCCAGTGGTTCGCCGTTGATGGTAAGATGCAAATTCCTTTGCAACACGGCCACGGTCTCCGCGAGATAGCGATCTTGCTCAGTGGTGCTAAGCACGGCATCGCGATCGAGGCCAAGCCGGGCCCGTTCTTGATACGTTGGGATTTCTGCCATATCAACGACATAGCGCACGCGCACTTGCGCGGCGCTGATTTCCACGCGGCTGTACCGGTTGATGGTGAAATTGCCCAGCGGATGAGCCCCCGCGGCAACCGGCAAGACCAGGGTCAGGGCGAAGGTCAACCCGACCAGCGCCCGCGTGTGACGGCAGAATAAGTGGGAAAGCGCGAGTTTCATACAGAGTGCTCCTGTGCTATGGAGACGGTCCGACCGTCCCCATGCGTTGCGCATCCGCTTGCAGGGAACTGATGTAGTAACGCCGTTCGGTGCTGGCCACGCCGTTGATCTCGCGGATGGCCTCCACCATGGACAGAGTCTTGGCCTGCGCCCACTTGTGGTCCTCGCCCAGGCAGCCGAGGTCGTCCACCACCCAGCAACGCCGCGTCTCGATGCGCCCATGCTCCTTTTCGATCCACTCGGCGAACGTGTGCGGCACGCCCTCCCACTCCTTCCGCTCCGCACCGTTGAAAAAGCCCTCGATGGCCTGCGCCAGCGTGGGCTGGTTGTTCTTGACGGCCAACACATAGTCGGACTCCTTCTCGACGATCTTCGCGGCAATCGCCGTCTGGCAGCCCATGGCATCAATGGTAACGATGCACCCCCTCAGCAGCAGGGCGTCCAGCAACTCCGGTATCGCCGTGATCTCGTTCGACTTCTCCGCCGTCTTCACCTGCCCCAGTGTCAGCCCCAGCCTATTCGCGAACGCCGACTCATTGACTTATGGTTTTTTCACTGCCCAATTGCTGGGCGACAGCCGTCCGTTCATTCAAGTGGTTGCGTGCTTCTTGCGCGAAGCGGATCGAGAAATGCGGATTGAGTGCGAGCGCTTGTTTAAGGTAATGCATCGCGGTAGCAGTGTCGCCCAAGCGCTGCGCAATCATTCCCGCGTGGAAGATTTTCAGCGCGTCTTTCGTGCCTAACCGCAGCGCTTGCTCAGAATACGCCCGCGCTTCACCATAATTGCTGGTCTTGTATAACACCCATGCCAGCACATCCGCCGCATAAACGCTGGGCCGACGTGCATAGGCTTCACGCGCTTTTGTTAGAGTAGCTTGCAGATCGCGATCATGATCGGCATTAAACAGCGCGATCTCGAGATCGAGATCCACGCCGTTCGCTTCGTACAATGTTTGAATCGCACCCAAAAGATCGTATTGTCGTTGAGCCGCATCGAGATTACCCGTCGCCCAGTACAGATCACCGAGCAGGATGACAAATTCGGGCAGCGGTATGGTTTGCGTGGCTTGCGTGAGCAGTTTGATCGCCTCATCCATCTGGCCCTGGGCGAAACGTACACGGCCCAGACCGGCCAGTCCGTAAACATAACCGGGCAGTCGAGTAAGCGCGTATTGATATTCGCTTTCGGCTTTCGGCAGATCACCGCTGTTGAAGGAGAGATTGCCTAGCTGCGTTCGCAGCCAGGCCGTGTGTTCGGCGTTCGGACCGCCACCGCTGGCAGCGAGCCGCATCATCTCCAGCGCGCCTTCGGTGTCACCGTACAACTCGCGAAGGTATGAAATGCGCGCGTAGGAGCTTAAGTCAGGGCGCAAATCCACCATCGCTTGGAGGGTCATCGCGGCTTCGTCATACTTGCCTAATTCAATTTGCGCATCGGCAATCACGCCGTAAGCGTAAGTCCGCTCAGGATTAAGCCGCCGCGCGCGTTCGCCCCACGTCAGCGACTCTGCAAACTGATGACGCGCCAGTGCCAGCATGCCCATCGCGCTGACCGCCACATAATCGTCGGGCTGGAGGGCGAGCGCCCTGTTCAAGGTATTCTCCGCTTTCCGATAATGATCCGGATCGCCGGTCTCGCGCGCCTTTTGCAGATGAGCCAAGCCGAGCTGACCGTAGGCCTGCCAATCGTTGGCTGCCGTCCTTAGGCGGGCTTGCAGATTGTCAATTAAGTGATCGGTTGTACCTGTCGCCCGCTGGAACATCTCGGTAAAGCCTGGCTGCGCCGACGCAGGTACGGCATTGGCCGGATTGCTTCGAGCCAGTGCCCAGGAGACCACAATCAACGTGCCGACCACTATCAAAAAAACGAGGCTACGCATTAAGCTAATGTTGAACATGACGCCCTCCCCCCAATGAAGATGACAATGCCCTCCCCCTACTATGAGTGGTTAGCAGGGGTTCGCGTCTGTTTCACCGCAATCGATATGACGGCGGTTGCGGCCGTCATGCGGCGTGGGCAAGAATGGAAACACGGTGTAGATGCCGTTGGCCGTCACATTGGACCCGGAGCGCCGCTGTTGAAGTTCACGCCATCGCCCAGGTTCGGAACTGGCCCCAGCAGCGCGCCGGCCACCACTCGTAGCACGATGTCGGTCACATCGTCATTGGGGCGGCGGCCATTGGGAAAGCCGGCAGGGTCGGGTGTCGGGTTGCCAGCTGCATCATGTGCCAAGGGGCCAAGCCGTTTCTGATCCGTCGGCTGCGTAGGATTCACGCTCAAATCCAGGCGCAGCAGCTCGGAACAGGGATTGTCACGCGAGCAAACCTTTGGATCCTGCTTTGACGTTGGATCCGGCTTTGGGTACTTAAGCAGGGCCATCACCAGGTCGGTACGCCCCGAGGTCGGGAAAGTAGTGCCGAAAGCGAGGTTGATCACCGCAGCCAGCCTGGGGTTCAGATAGAAGTGGAGAAACTGCGCCTCGTCTTCGGGGTCGGTGGCATTCCAGCGGTCTTTCTGGCCGGTGCCGATGATGAGTTCATTCACTAGCGGATTGGCCATGCGCGCTACCTGCACCAAGTCGCCCGCAGTCCGGGAGGCGCCGTCGTCCTTCAGCAGCTTGACGCGCGGGCGGCTAGTCGAGGCGTACATGCCAATCACCGGCTTCTTCGGATTCTTGATGAAGTCCGAGATAGGCACCTCGATGGCGATAGTGTTGATGTTGAAGCCGGAAAACATATCGTTGCCAAAGGGATTGACGTTGTCGTTGGCATCCTGCGGATTGGTCAAAATGGGCGGGGCGCGGAAGTTCAAGGTGTCGAAGGTGGCGCCGAGATCGATGTAAAAGGTCTCGTCGCGCTGTCCGGCGAACACCCGGCCGCCGTTGCTCAGAGGGTAGATACCCTGGTTCGCCAGACCCTCATAATCTGGCATGGTGCGCGGGCCGATGTTGGAGGGTACGGCAACCTGCAAGTCTGTACCGAGATCACGCCGCTTCGGACCCCGGATCTCGGTGACAGTATAAGTCTGGCGTAGACCAAGACCTATCGAACCGTCGCCATCGAGGGTCGTGATCGCAGGCGGCAACCCCGCTACGTTGTCCACCCCGGCATAGGCGACCGGCAGATCGTTAAAAGGCGGGCGCAGTTCAGTCTTGAAGCGGAACCGATAGATGATATCGTCGGCTTCGCCGTCCTGATCAACGTCGAGGTTGATGTCATAGACGACCTGATCGTCGAAATTGAAATAATTGGGGCCCGAACTCGGCTCCTGGCCCGGGATCACGTTCAGAATGAACACAACCTTGGTGGGGTCTTCCCAGCTTCGGAAGGCATACACGTCGGTAATGTCAGCCGCCGGGTCCAAGGCAATCAGCGGCGCTTCGCGGTGACTGGCCGCGTAGCTGGGGGTGGCGATGCATGCGGCAATCCCTATCGCCAGCACACTGCGGATCATTTTTCTCTTCATCTCAAAACCCTCTAAGTGGTGGAATACAGCGACAGCATCGGATGTCGGACTTCCTGTTAGCCGTGGTCTTTCCATCGATGGAGTAACCTCCTGTTATCCTCGACTTACGAGATCTCAACAGAATTTGGATTTGATCTTTCGAGGTCGGAGAAAAAAAAGAGCTACCTGTGGCTCGGTTCGCCTGGACGCTTTTGACGAGGGTGAAAATGAGTGGAGGTACGAGGAACTGCGCGGGCAGAGATCTTTTGCTGCCGCCTATGCGGACATGGCCATAACCTCAATCGCGCCGCAAGCGGTCGGCGATCGCCACCGGCGTGGGATAGGTCAGCACGACCCAGTAGGTGGACGCTACAAAAGTCACCAGGGTAGTTGCCTGCACCAAATAGGACGCTCTGCTGCTCATCAAGCCGTTGTCCAGCGCCAGGACCGCGATCAGCAATGAGAATTCGCTGACCTGGCCAAGACGCACGCCAATCTCCATGGATAGTTTGGGCGCTTCTCCAGCCAGTTTAAGAAACTTATTGAATATCATTGGCTTAAAAACAATCATCAAGATAGCCAGCAGCAGCGTTGGCAAAAGGACCGTTGGCAGCAAACCAAGATTAAGGCCGGCACCCAGCGAGAAAAAGAACATCACCAGAAAAAAATCCCGCAGTGGTTTGAGGCTGTCGGCGATGTAGAGAGCGATAGGGCTGGTCGCCAGCGACACCCCGGCGATGAAGGCACCGATCTCGTGGGAAAGCCCCAGGATCGAGGCCAGTTCCGCTATCCCCAGGCACCAGCCGATAGCGGTCAGAAAGATGTACTCGCGGACTTTGTCAAACTTGCGGATCAATTTGATGAGCGCGTAGCGCGCGAACCCAAAGGCAAAGCCCAACAGCACGGGCAGGGCAATCAGCAGCAGGCCAAAACCCTGCAGCACCGACCCGTTTCCGGCAAAGCCTTCCAAAAGTAGCAGAATGGCAATGGCAAGCAAATCCTGCAACAGCAGGATGCTGATGATGATCTCGCCCGCGCGTTGGTGGTGCAGCGTCGTGGTGGGCAGCAACTTGAGGCCGATGATTGTGCTGGAGAACATCATCGCCGCGCCCGTCAACACACATTCACCCAGCGCAAAACCAAAGGTCCACGCCACGCCAAATCCCATGCAGGCAAACACGAGAGAGGTACCCACCGTCACCAGGGTAGCCTTGCGCAACATCTGCAGGAGTTCGCTGGGGGCCAAATCCAAGCCCAACAGAAACAGCAGGAACATGATGCCCACTTCGGACATCTGGCTTACGCTGGTCGAATCGGTAATGAATCGCAGCCCGTATGGCCCGATGAGCATGCCCAGGAGGATATAAGCCACCGGCAACGCCTGACGGGCGTACAAGGCCAGCGTGGCCAACAAGGCGGCTCCGGTGAAGATCAGGAACAGAGAGAAGATGATGGGATCTTGTCCCCCCAACGAATTCATCAACATGCCTCACGGATCGCAATGGAGACTGCTATATTGCCGCAGCAATCGGTTTTTCTGTAACAATTGTTTTCGTCCGAGCAAGGATCGTTTGTGCATTGCTTACGACGAAGGGTTAATATTTATTATTAAGCCATCCTAAAGCACATCCATTGCTGAGTTTATGTTCATGCCGCCTTCATCCGCAGACAACTCAGGCACGGAAGCCATCCGTGTCATATCCAGCCAAAGCTTTCGTGTGCAACTCGAAGCCATGAATTTGCGCGTGGTCTCGGGACCAGATACGGGCTTGGAGGCGAACCTCTGCCTACCTTGGTTGCGTATTGGTACCGTCCCGGATAACGCCTTTATCCTGCGCGATCGCGCCATTTCCCTTCATCATGCCGAGATCCTTATGACCCCGCAGGGGCTGATTCTGGGCGATCTGGGTTCCACCAGCGGCACCTTCATCGGTAACCTGCGGGTGACCGAAGGCTATCTGGCCCCTGGAACCGAGTGTGCCCTGGGCTATTCCTGCCTTACGATCCGGCAACGCACTGAGGAGTATCAGGTGGCCATTTCCAATCAGGAGGATCATCTGGGCGAACTGGTGGCCAGCAAGCGTATGCGCGAACTCTACGCGCTGTTGCGCGCGGTGGCGCCCACTCCGGTCACTGTGCAGATCATGGGGGAATCGGGCGCGGGCAAGGATATGGTTGCCCCCACACTGCATCAGCTTTCCGGCCGCGGCGGCCCACCGGTGGTCTTCAATGCCTTCGTCACGGACCCGGAAATGGTGCGCAATGATCTATTAGGGCCTATCAAGGGCGCGTCTACCGGGGTCGCCGGTGCCCGCGAAGGCGCTTTTCGATGGGCTGACAAGGACACCTTGTTCGGCGATAGAAATCGGCGAGTTGCCGTTGGACCTGCAACCCCGTCTGTTGCGGGTACTGGAAAGCCGCGAGGTCATCCCCATCGGCGCGGACAAACCAATCCGGGTGGATGTCCGGGTTATTACCGCCACCCACCCTAACCTGGACGCCATGGCGCGAAATGCTGACAACAAGACCGCCGCTGCGCGGGAACTGGGAATCCCCCTGTTTACCCTCAAGCGGCGCCTCAAGGACTATACGCAGGATTGAAACGACCCTCATCCAGCCGTTTCGTAAGAGAAGGTCTTGAATTGGCGCCATCGGAACCTTCATCGCCCACGCCCAAGCATGCGATAATTCCCGCCTTAGCTAATAACAAGAATGATCCGAACTTGAAATTATCCGCTCCTTGCCAAATTTTCTCAGAGCCACGTTGGCGGCCCCGCATGCAGTGGCGCCAAGCTGAACTGCCGCCTGCTGGGCTGCGAAACTGGCTCTTCGATACGGGCTCCCTGACCCGGCGCTTGCGCCAGGCTTGTCCAGGCCAATTCCGGGTGGAAGTGCTGGGCCAGTACTGGGGACATCCGCTCCCTGGCGAGTCGCATATCCTGGGCCTGCAACATCACCGCCATGTTTGGATTCGAGAGGTGCAGTTGTTCTGCGATGCCCAAGCTTGGGTGTTCGCGCGTACCCTCATACCACCGTCGACTCTGCGCGGCCGCTGCCAGCGCCTGATGCGGCTCGGTACCCGGCCCTTGGGCGAATTGCTGTTTACCGATCCGGGGTTACGGCGCGGCGTGGTTGAGGTGGCACGCATCGCAGCCTTGCAGCGCCTGCACCGGCGTGCCTTCGGCGCGCTAGCCGAGCGCTCGGATGCCATCTGGGGTAGGCGCTCGGTATTCTATATCAAGGGTCAGCCATTGCTGGTCTGCGAGATCTTTCTGCCCGGCCTGCCAATCTTGTGTTCCGCTGAACAAACTGGTGTCTATTAATTATGAAATCTTTCCGATTCGCAGACCGTCTGCGCGAATATGCCCTATTGATGCGTCTCGACAGGCCCATCGGTACCTTTCTGCTCCTATGGCCAACACTCTGGGCGCTCTGGTTGGCCGGCCAGGGCCAGCCAGAGCAAGGAGTGGTCGTGGTGTTCATACTGGGGGTGCTGCTGATGCGTTCCGCGGGGTGCGTGTTCAATGATATCGCCGACCGTAATCTCGATCCTCACGTCGCCCGTACCCGGGAGCGCCCGCTGGCAGCGCAACGGGTGTCGGTACGAGAAGCGCTGTGGCTGTTTATTATCCTGTGCCTGACCGCCTTTGGCCTGGTGCTATCAATGAATACTCTGACCATTCTGCTGTCCCTGGTGGGAATAACCCTGACCGCCAGTTATCCATTCACGAAGCGCTTCCATTATCTGCCCCAGGCCCACTTAGGGGCGGCCTTTGGCTGGTCCATACCCATGGCTTATGCGGCGCTCACCGGCACGGTGCCCGGCGTAGCTTGGTTGCTGTTCGCCACCAACGTGGTGTGGTCGGTGGTCTACGATACGATGTACGCCATGGTGGACCGAGAAGACGATCTGAAAATAGGCGCCAAATCCACCGCCATCCTATTTGGAGACAGTGACAAACGCATCATCGGCAGCCTGCAGACCCTGCTGCTGGCGCTGCTGGCCTTGGTCGGCATACTGACGGGCCTGGGCTGGGCCTATTATCTCAGTCTATTCGGCGCTGCCTGGTTTGCCTTATATCAGCAGTATCTGATCCGTGACCGGCAATCTCCCGATTGCTTCAGGGCCTTCCTGAACAACAACTGGTTTGGGTTGGTGGTGTTCTGCGGGATCGTCTTGAATTTTCTTCCCAATGCTGCTGGTTGATGCCGTTATCGCTCAGGAGGGTTATGTTGCATTATTTTCCGACAAGCAAGATTAGACAATCTCCAGGCGGAATTAGGCGGCCAAGGAATAGAACTGTTCGGCAGCGGATGGACCCTGTACGTCGACCGTGATCATCTGGCCTTTCTTGATCATATGCAGGAGTTCGATCCCGTGGAGGGTCACCCGGGCCGAACGAAAGGACTGGAACCCCAGCATCGGGCGGACGATCCGTTTGACGGCTCGATGATCCTGCTCCACCCGATTGTTTAAGTACTGGCTCTGGCGGATCTCGATCGTGGGAGCGGTGTCCTCCTCGATAGCCGCGCTATTGGCCCCGCTCTTATCGATCGCGACCGTGGCCGGAAGACCGTGCTGCCGCACCGCCTTCTTGAAAAAGCGCAGCGCGGCCGGCTTGTCGCGATGGGCGGTGAGCAGGAAGTCCAGGGTCTGGCCGTCCCGATCGACGGCGCGGTAGAGGTACTTCCACTGGCCCTTGACCTTGATGTAGGTCTCGTCCATCCGCCAGCCCTTGCCCAGCGGGCGCTTCTTGCCGTTCCGGAAGGTGGCCTCCAACGGCGGCGTGAACTCTTGAACCCAGCGGTAAATGCTGGAATGGTCGACCTCGACGCCGCGCTCCGCCATCATTTACTCCAGGTTCCGATAGCTGAGTGGATAAGCCAGCAGATACCAGCGCACACAGATCAGGATGACGTCTTTTTTGAAGCGGTGGCCTTTGACGTCGATCATGGGAAGGCTCGCGGTGCTATTCGTTGGGCGCGTAGCTTACCGAAATCAAGCCCTCTTCGCTAATGCAGAACCGATGTTGGGGCATCAACGCCGTTTTGGTGTCAGGCAACCAAGTGTGTTCAGACAGCGCCAACACCCATCACCAAAATCTCGCCGGGAATGCTTCTGGAAATGCACGGATCAAGCGGGTCTCATGGAATAGCTGCGCAAGGAATGAGCGAATGTCTGCAGTGACTTGATCCCGCTGGCTTCGGCTTGGGCGCACCATTCCTGAAGAGCTGTCAGTAATTTTTCATGGCTGGCCGTGGTGCGGTTCCAGATGCCTTGCAAGTGGGTGCGATATTCGTAAACGGTACGCAGGGGCTGGCTGGCGTTCAACACATTTTGCAGGCGCGCGCGCGTCCTGTTGGTCCAGCCTCGAATCTTCCCGTACCAACACTGCCCGCGCCCGTTTGAAGAAACGGCGTCTCGACGCGTCGGCTTTCTGCAATTCTTCCCTCAGCACGGGCATCACCACATCGCGGCCGAAGTCCGCCATCACATAAAAGCGGTTTAAAACGACGGCGCGCAGGGTATCCTGATCCACTATCTGTTTGCCCGGGACCCGCTGCGGCATCGGCGCCACTTTCTTGACCTGCGCCAAGCCTAGAGTCTGTAGGACGCGGATATAGAACCAGCCAATATCGAACTCCCACCACTTACTGGACAGTTTGGCGGAACTCGGGAAGGCATGGTGATTGTTATGCAATTCCTCACCACCGATCAGGATGCCCCAGGGGACAATATTTGTCGCCGCGTCGCGGGGTTCATAATTACGGTAGCCCCAATAATGGCCGATGCCATTGATGACGCCAGCGGCCCAGAAGGGAATCCACACCATTTGCACAGCCCAAACAGTCAGCCCCAGCACCCCGAATAAGGCGAGATCGATGAACACCAGAAGGGTCGCGCCAAGATTTCGGTAGGGCGTATAAAGCGCGTGCTCCAACCAATCATCGGGCGTGCCGTGCCCATAACGCCCCAGAGTTTCCGGCTTCCTGGACTCGGTTCGATACAACTCGGCCCCTTCCCAGAGCACCTTGCGGATGCCCAGAATCTGCGGACTGTGCGGGTCGTCCACCGTTTCGCACTTGGCGTGATGTTTGCGGTGGATAGCCACCCATTCTTTGGTTACCATGCCTGTGGTCAGCCACAGCCAGAAACGAAAAAAGTGGCTCACCACAGGATGCAGGTCCAGGGCGCGATGGGCCTGCGCTCGGTGCAGGAAGACGGTGACGGAAACAATGGTGATGTGAGTAAGTAACAGTGTCGCGGCTACCAGTCCCCAAGGGGACAGGTCCAACAGACCATTTAGCATGAAATTTAATACCTTTATTGAACAAACAGAGCGTAAACCAGTGAAATACAGTCGTTTCAGCTTATTTTCAGTATTCCTTATATAATATAGTGAATTTTCTTAAAGCCTACAAAAATATTACGTAACGCCGCCATGACCGGAAAAACCCTCGTGCAAGTGGAAAACCTCCACCGCTGCTATGGCGACACCTGGGCAGTGCGGGAAGTGAACTTTGTGCTGAACGAAGGCCAGGTACTGGGGTTTCTAGGTCCCAACGGGGCCGGCAAGTCGACCACCATGCAACTGCTCGCGGGCAACCTGGCGCCGGATGTCGGGCGCATCCTGATCAACGGCATCGATCTCTTGGATGAGCCCCGGCGCGCGAAGGCCAGGATCGGCTATCTGCCGGAGTTTCCACCGCTGTACCGGGAACTCACGGTGGATGAGTATCTGAACTACTGTGCCCGCCTGCACAGAATGCCCCGCGCTACCATCACTATTGCCGTGGAGCGTGCCAAGGAGCGCTGTGGCCTGCCAGCAGTGGGCCGCCGCCTGATCGGCAATCTTTCCAAGGGGTATCAACAGCGGGTGGGCCTGGCCCAAGCCATTTTGCATGAGCCCGCGGTGATCATCCTCGACGAACCCACAGTAGGTCTGGACCCTATCCAGATCCGCGAAATCCGAGACTTGATTCGGGAACTGGGCCGGGAACACGGGGTAATTATATCCACGCACATTTTATCCGAGGTACAAGCGATCTGCAGCCATGTCCAAGTCATGCATCAGGGGCGTCTGGTGTACACCAGCAGCGTGGCGGAACTGGGCCGGCGCCAGCACGGTACCAGCCTGATTGTCGCTTTGAACGCGCCGCCGGCGCCCGAGATCCTGGCTGGCCTGCCGGCTATCAGCGGGGTGGAAGCGTTGGGAGATGGACGTTTCCGCCTGCGTCATGCGCTTGGCGCCGAGCCGGCCGCGGCCCTGGCGGTACGCGCCAGCGAGCTAGGCTGGGGGCTCACGGAACTCACTCCCGAGCGCACCACCCTGGAACAGGTTTTTATTGACCTGATACTGGGCTATGCGGAGAACGCCTGATGATCCTCACCATCGCAGCCCGCGAACTGCGTGGTCTGTTTCTCTCGCCCCTGGCGTGGACGCTGCTGGCGACGGTACAGCTTATCCTGGCCTGGCTCTTTCTGGTGCTGGTCGAGGATTTCCTGAACCTGCAATCCCAGTTGCTGGGTCTGGAGGGAGCGCCAGGCGTCGCTGATCTGGTGGTGGCGCCGTTGTTGAAAGTCGCCGCCTGGATGGGCCTGCTCGTCACGCCCTTGCTCAGTATGCGCCTGATCAGCGAGGAACGCCGCACGCGCAGCTTTAGCTTGTTGCTCTCCGCACCGGTGTCCATGCCCGAGATCGTGCTGGGCAAGTATGTGGGGCTGCTGACCTGTCTGCTGCTGTTGGTCGCCATGATTGCACTCATGCCTTTGATGCTGCTGGTAGGCAGCGATCTGGATATAGGCAAGCTGTTGGCCGGTTTGCTGGGCCTGGTATTGCTCCTGGGAAGTTTTGCCGCCGCCGGGCTTTTTATCTCCACCCTCTCCGACCAGCCGGTCGTGGTGGCGATCGCCACCTTTGGATTTCTGCTGCTGCTGTGGGTCATCGACTTGGCGGGTGGCAACCGGGAAGCGCTCAGTGGCGTATTTGCCTATCTATCCCTGCTGCATCATTACGATGCCCTGCTCATGGGTTTATTCAACAGCACCGACGTAATCTACTATTTGCTGTTCATCGCCGCCTTTCTGGGCCTCGCCAGCCGGCGCCTGGACAACCAGCGGCTCCGCCACTGATACGTCCATGGGGATGACGGTTCGTTCAAAGCCCCGGTTACGCCTGCAGAATGTGCTTTTCTTGCTGTTGTTTGGGGCTGTCATCGGGTTGCTGGCCTGGTTAAGTACCCGCTACGTGCTGCAAATGGATTGGACCGCGGGTGGCCGCAACACGCTTAGCAAAGCCAGCCAGGAACTGCTGGCACGCCTCGACGGGCCGCTGCGTATCACCGCCTATGCCCGCGACAACCCCTCCCTGCGCGGCGGCATTCAGATGTTGGTGAACCGCTACCAGCGTTACAAGCCCGAGGTCGAGCTGACCTTCGTGAATCCCGATGCGGTGCCGGAGCAGGTTCGCGCGCTGGGTATCACCGTGGAGGGGGACCTGTATCTAGAGTATCAGGGACATGGCGAGCGCTTGCAGCGACTCACGGAACAGAATCTAACCAATGCCTTGCAGCGCCTGAGCCGCCGGCAGGAACGCACTGTCCTGTTTCTCACCGGCCACGGTGAGCGCCATCCGGCGGGTATCGCCAACCATGATCTGGGCAATTTCGGTCGGGAACTGGGGCGCACGGGGATGAAACTGCGTGAGCTTAACCTGGCCAAGGAAGCAGGAATCGGGAAGGATGCGGCAGTTCTGGTGATTGCCAGCCCGCAAGTGGCTCTGTTGCCGGGGGAGGTTAGACTGGTTCAGGACTACCTGGATGGGGGCGGCAATCTGCTATGGTTGCTGGAACCCAACGAGGAAGCCAATCTGCAAAGCCTGGCGGATGCCTTGGGAATACAGCGGCTGCCTGGCGTGGTGGTGGACGCCGATACGCCCTTGCTGGGTATCGATAATCCGGCCTTCGCCGTGGTGGCCGACTACGGTCCCCACCCCATCACCGATTCTTTGCAGACCTTGACTCTGTTTCCCACCGCCGCCGGCCTGGAAGCGCGACCGGTGGAGGGCTGGGAGCCCGAGGAGTTGCTGCTCACTCAGCCTCGGAGCTGGACCGAGACTGGTGCTTTGAATGGTGAAATCCATTTCGATCCGGATAGCGAGGAACGGGCTGGACCGCTGACCCTGGGCGTAGCGCTATCCCGGATCAGGCCAGGCCAGGCCAGCGAGCCGGATGCTCCCGGTGTGCCGCGCCAACGGGTAATCGTGGTCGCGGACGGCGATTTTCTGTCCAATGCCTATCTGGGCAATGGCGGCAATCTGACGCTGGGTTTGAACATGCTGAACTGGCTCAGCCAGGATGACAAGCTGATCGCCATTCGCGCCAAAGCCGCTCCGGACCAGACTCTGCAATTGTCTGCCCGGGCACTACTGATTATCGCCGGCGGCTTCCTGGTGGTGTTGCCGCTAGTGCTGTTGGGGAGCGGCTGGCTGCTGTGGTGGCGCCGGCAGCGACGCTGATGAACAAGCGCAATCTCCTGAACCTGGGACTGCTGGGGTTGGCGACCGCCCTGCTGCTGATGGCCGTTTTCGAGCCGGGCCGGGAATCACCGCCAACTCCCGTCCCCCTCTTGGAACTGGCGCCGGAACAGGTACAGAGCATCGGCATCGAACGCCCCGGCCAAGAGGCTGTGGTCTTGCGCAAACAGGCCGGCGCCTGGTTCCTCATCAAGCCCCTGGAAGCGCCAGGCAATACGGCCCTGATCGATGCGGTGCTGAAGATCACCACCGCTGTCTGTCCCTTGCGTTATCCCAGCACGGCTTTGGAACTGGCTAAACTGCAACTCGATCCGCCTCTTCTGACGCTGGTTCTGAACGACCAGGAACTGGCCTTTGGCGGCACTGAATCCCTGGATAACCGGCGCTACCTGCGCATCAAGGACACGGTATATCTCTGCACCGATCGCTATTATTATCTGTTGACTGGTACAGCGGCCAGTTTCGCCGCCGGCCAACCGCCCAAATCCGACTGAGCATTTGCCATGCCTGAATTGCCGGAAGTCGAGACTACCCGCCGCGGCATCGCCCCGCACCTGACGGGTCAACCAGTGGTCCGGGTCATCATCAGGCAACGGCGCCTGCGCTGGCCCATCTCCGACGAACTGGAACAGGTGCTGAGCGGGCAGACGATCCACGCCGTGGAGCGGCGCGCCAAATATCTGCTGCTGCGCACCGACCGCGGCAGTGTCCTGCTGCATTTAGGCATGTCCGGCAGTTTGCGCATCTTGCCGTGCGCAACGCCGCTTCGAAAGCATGATCACGTGGACCTGCAGCTTGGCAGCGGCTACTGCTTGCGTTTCAACGATCCGCGCCGCTTTGGCTGTCTGTTGTGGACCACGGACCCGCCCGAGCGTCATCCCCTGTTATGCGGTCTCGGCCCGGAGCCACTGGAAAGCGAGTTCACCGCCGCCCACCTTTATACTCTGGCCCGTGGGCGTAGGGTCTCTGTCAAACCCTACCTGATGGACAGCCATGTGGTGGCGGGGGTCGGCAATATCTATGCGAACGAGGCCCTGTTTATGGCCGGCATCCATCCAGCACGCGCGGCTGGGCGCATCTCCCTGGCCCGCTACGGGACACTGGTGAACGTCGTCCGGGAGGTCCTAACGCAGGCCATCAACGAGGGTGGAACCACGCTTCGGGATTTCGTCGGCGGCACCGGTGAACCAGGCTATTTTCGGCAATACTTACGCGTCTATGAGCGCAACCGCCTGCCTTGCCGTACCTGCGGCGAGCCGATCCAGCTTCGCCCACTGGGGCAGCGCGCTACCTATTACTGTCCCCGCTGCCAGCATTAGGTGACGACTATGCTTGAGTATCCGCTGCTTGCCGATATTTCTGGTCGTGCAGCGTTTCAACCCATCCACCGGGGAGACTTCAGGGCGCCATGAGTGAATTCGTCATAGAACTGAATAACGTTTCCAAGTCCTATGGCGGTCATGACGTGCTGTGCAACATCGATCTCCAGGTCCAGCGCGGCGAGTTCCTCACCCTGCTCGGTCCCTCGGGTTGCGGCAAGACCACGATTCTGAGGTTGCTGGCCGGCTTCGAGGCGCCTACCGGTGGCGCCATCACCATCGCGGGCCGGGATATGGCGACGCTGATGCCGGAGGAGCGCCAGGTGAACACGGTGTTCCAAAGCTATGCCCTGTTTCCCCACCTGACCGTGTTCGACAATGTGGCGTTTGGACCCCGCATGAAGGGTGTCAACGGCCAGGACCTCAAGGAACGGGTGCTGGAAGCGCTGCGCACGGTCAAGCTGGAGGACTTCGCCGACCGCAAGCCTAATCAACTCTCCGGCGGCCAGCAGCAGCGGGTAGCCATGGCGCGGGCGGTGGTAAACCAGCCGCTGGTATTGCTGCTGGACGAGTCCTTGAGCGCCCTGGATTACAAGCTGCGAAAGGCCATGCAGGTCGAGTTGAAACAGTTGCAGCGTAGGCTCGGCATTACCTTTATCTTCGTCACCCACGACCAGGAGGAGGCGCTGTCCATGTCCGACCGGGTGGTGGTGATGAATGCCGGCCGCATTGAGCAGATCGGCACGCCGCGGGAGATCTACGAAACGCCCAAGAACCTCTTCGTTGCCCGCTTCGTGGGCGAGATCAATATGCTGCCAGGTAAAGTCATGGCCGCCAACGCGTCCCGTTACGCTATCGAGCTGTACGGCAAACTCATTACCTTGGAATCCACTCGGCCTTTTGCGGTGGGCGCGGCGGTCAGTGTACTGGTGCGTCCCGAGGATCTGCGTATCTGGCGCGAAGGAGAGGGTAGCGCCGAGGAAACGGCGAATCTGTTTCCAGCCGTGATCGAGGAAGTCATTTACAAGGGCAGCACGGTGGACATGCTGATCCGCTTGGACAGCGGCGAGCTATTGTCCACTGCCCAGTTTTTCAACGAGGAGGACCCGGCCTGCGCGGAACTGGATTTCCGAAGGGGGGAGCGGGTGTACATGGGCTGGGTTCACAACTGGGAGGTTATCCTGCCGCATGCGGACGCCTAACCGCTTTAAACAATTATCCTTGGGCGGCATCTGGCTGTGGCTGATCGTGTTCGCCCTGCTGCCCAACCTCATGGTCATCGCCGCCAGCTTCATGGCGCGAGGTGAGGGTGAGTTTCTAGCCTTTGCGTTCAGCGTTGCCAGCTACCAGCGCATGCTTGATCCTCTCTATCTTGGCGTGCTGTCGAGTTCGCTCTACTGGGCGGCGCTGACTACCCTTTTGTGCCTGCTGGTTGGCTATCCGTTTGCCTATCTGTTGACGCGTATGCCTAAACGGCTGCGGCACTTGCTGCTGCTGTTGGTGATCATTCCCTTTTGGACCAGTTCCCTGGTGCGCACCTACGCCATGGTCATCATCCTCAAGACCAAGGGTGTTCTTAACCAACTGCTGCTCGGCCTAGGAGCGATTGACCAGCCTCTGGAACTCCTTTACACCGATACGGCGGTGATCATTGGGCTGGTCTATGCGCTGTTGCCGTTCATGGTGTTGCCAGTGTACGCCTCCCTGGAAAAGCTCGATCCACGCCTGATTGAGGCGGCCCGCGACCTGGGTGCCCGCAAGATCAGCATATTCCTGGAAATCATCCTGCCGTTGACCTTGCCTGGCATCATCGCCGGCAGCATGCTGGTGTTTCTGCCGGGGCTGGGTTGTTTTTATATCTCGGACATGCTGGGCGGGGCCAAGAGTCTGCTGGTGGGCAACCTGATCCGCGATCAGTTCCTCTCGGCCCGCGACTGGCCGCTCGGCGCGGCGGCCAGCGTATTGTTGACCCTGCTGATGGGGCTACTGTTGTGGGCCTATTATCTGAGTGCTCGACGCGCTGGCCGCGGTGGGCTGACATGAAGCGGTTCGCCCAGTATGCCTACCTCATCCTAGTGTATGGGTTTTTGTATATTCCAATCATTGTCCTGATCGTTTATTCCTTTAACGATTCCAAGTATTCCCTGTACTGGGAAGGCTTTACGTGGGGTTGGTACGAGAGCCTGTTTGCCAATGACACCCTGTTGAAAGTGGCCCTCAATTCGGTGATGGTCGCCACGCTCGCGGCGACCCTGGCTACCCTGATCGGTACCCTGGCGGCGGTGACGGTGTACCGCTATGAATTTTTTGGCAAGCAGTTGCTGAATGGGCTGATCTTCGTACTCATCATGTCGCCGGACATCGTGATGGGAATTTCCTTGCTCATCCTGTTCGTCAGCTTGCAGATAACCCTGGGATTCGCCACTCTGCTGGTGGCTCATATCACCTTCTGCATTCCCTTCGTGGCGGTGACTGTCCTGAGCCGTATCAGCGGGTTTGACAAAAACCTGATCGAGGCGGCCAAGGATCTGGGTGCCAGCGAGTTCCAAACCTTCCACAAAGTTATCCTGCCCCTGCTGATGCCGGCGGTGGTCGCGGGTTGGCTGCTGAGTTTTACCCTGTCCATGGACGATGTCATCATCAGTTTCTTTGTAACCGGGCCGACCTTTGAGATTCTGCCCCTGAAGATTTATTCGATGGTGCGTCTGGGTATAAAACCGGAGGTCAATGCCTTGTGCGCGATCATGTTTGGCTTGACCCTGGTTATCGTGATAACCGCCCAATCCTTGCTGAAGGAGAAGAAATGAAAAAATTGCTGGTGCTTTGGCTGTTCCTTTTCTGCAGTTCCGCAGTTGCCGCCAGTAAAACGCTGGTGATTTACAATTGGGCGGAATACCTGCCACAGGCGGTGTTGGATCAATTTAGCAAGGAAACCGGCATCAAGGTCAAGTATTCCACCTTTGACAATAACGAGGCGATGTATGCCAAGGTCAAGACTGTCAAGGGTGAGGGTTATGACGTGCTGGTGCCCTCCACGTATTACCTGGACCGCCTGCGCCGGGAGGGTTTGCTGCAAAAACTGGACAAGTCTCGGCTCCATAATTTTGGCAACCTGGATCCGCGCCTGCTGGGCAAGCCTTTCGATCCTAACAATGACTACAGCATTCCCTACTTGTGGGGGACAACGGGCATTATGGTCAATACCAAGGAAACGCCAGTCAAGACCGTTACCCGCTGGGTGGATCTCTGGGATGCCCGGTTCAAAAATAAACTGCTGCTGCTGGACGACGTGCGCGAGGTGTTCGCCATGGGCCTTAGGACCCTGGGTTATTCCGCCAACAGCACCAGCGAGAACGAGATCAGCGCCGCCTATGCAAAACTCGTCGAACTCATGCCTAATGTCAGGGTTTTCAGTGCGGATTCCCCGAAGGATTTGTACTTGGCGGAAGAGGTGGTGGCGGGGATGAACTGGAATGGCGAGGCTTATTTGGCCAATCGGAAAAATCCCAACCTTCACTATATCTATCCGCAAGAGGGGGCCGGTATGTGGATGGACAGCCTGGTAATTTCACAGGGAGCGAAAAACGTGGACGCCGCTTACCAGTTTATTGATTTCATCCTGCGTCCCGAGATCGCTAAGGTGATCAGCGAAGACGTTGGCTATACCTCACCAAACTTGGCGGCCATCAAGCTGCTGCCGGAAAAGGTGCGCGCCAACCCCATCGTCTATCCTAGCGACGAGGATCTGAAAAACGCCGAGTTCCAGAACGATGTGGGCGAGGCGTTGCCGGTGTATGAAAAATACTGGCAGCGGCTCAAGGCGGGGCGTTGATTCCGCAATCAAGGCCAGGGTAACCCTCAATCACTTCGATTGAGGGTTACTGCCCAAATCGCCCTTGCTGCTTCTGCAAAAACTTCTCAGTCGTGATGTCTGCCTGTTTGAGAATAGCCGGCAGGGTCCCTTCCGGCAGCTCATCGGCATTGTTGGGGACCATGGTATAGGGGCGGTTATTGGGGCGGTACCAGATTCTAAGGTTTAACGGGACACTGAGGAGCACAGCCGTCTGGGAATCAAGCCACCGCTCTGGTCAAGCGTTGGTACTTCTCCAGTAACTCTTCGTGGGTTTCGCGGTGGTTTGGGTTCAAGGGGATGCAGTCCACCGGACAGACCTGCACGCACTGGGGGGTGTCGAAGTGGCCTACGCACTCCGTGCACTTGTTGGGATCGATCACATAAATTTCCTCGCCCTGGGAAATAGCTCCATTGGGGCATTCCGGTTCGCACACATCACAGTTGATGCATTCATCGGTGATCATCAATGCCATGACAAACGCCTCTCGTGGTAGCGGCAGGTGGATATATAGGCCGCGAATATGACAACAGCAAGTCCAAAGGTTGACAATGATTATTCTGGTGAATTCCTGGGCAGATTACTTTGATAGGGCGAACTTTTCAGCCAGAGCGACCTGTACCTTGGGATGCACGAAGGGGGAGATGTCGCCGCCCAGCTTGGCGACCTCGCGTACCAGGCTGGAGGAGATGAAGCCGCACTGCTCGGCGGGCGTTAGAAAGATGGTTTCGATGTCTGGTTGCAAACGGCGGTTCATGCTGGCCAATTGAAACTCGTATTCGAAGTCGGACACCGCGCGCAGGCCTCTGACGATAACTTGGGCGCCGACGCTCTTCACATAATTTACCAGCAGGGTGTCAAAACCACGGACCTCGACCTTGTCTAGGTGGGCAAGCACCCCGCGGACCAGGTCGACGCGTTCTTCCAGTGAGAACAGGGGCTGTTTGCCGGGATTGGCCGCCACACTGACTATCAGCTTGTCAAACATCGGCATGCCGCGCTCGATAAGGTCGGCATGTCCATTGGTGATGGGATCGAAAGTCCCGGGATAAATGGCGACTACTCTCATGGGATTTCCACCAAGTTCGGCCTGAGCGTAGCGGCAGATTATGCGGGCAGCCTTGGCCCCTGGCAAGGAGGTGCATTGGGCCATCACGTTTGGGCTTTAAAAGCCCGCTGGAAATCAGCGCAAATTTCCTTCAGGGCAATTTTCTATTATGCAGGACAGCGTCTTCAGCCATTATCTGACCGCACGGCCAGGCGGTAGGTTACCTGTCCCGCGGTCTTTTCCCGGATGATTCGCCAGGGGCGGGGCAGTTCAACGTTTGCCAACGACCGTTCCGACTCCAGGTAGATGCGGGCAGCAGGCGCCAACCAGCCTTGTTCCAGGACCGCGCAGGCCGGCACCAGCAAATCCTGGCCGAACGGCGGATCCAGCATAACCACATCAAAGGGCTGTGCTTTGCCGCGCAGCCAAGTTAGGGCGTCGGCTTGTTCCACCCGGCCCAAGTTCATTCCCAATACAATCAGGTTTTCCCGCAGGCACTGGCAGGCGCTTGGGTGGCGCTCTACGAAGACCACGTCTGCCGCGCCTCGCGACAGGGCTTCCATGCCCAATGCACCGCTGCCGGAGAACAGGTCCAGGCAGCGGGCACCGGCGATAACCGGCGCCAACCAGTTGAACAGGGTTTCCCGCACCCGGTCTGGGGTTGGCCGCAGGCCTTCCAGGGGAGGGAAACGTACCCGGCGGCCCCGCCAGCGGCCACCGATAATCCGCAACTGGTCGCGGTACCCAGCCGAGTGTGCCACTACTTAGCCGCCGCCGACGATGACGGTAAGCAGCCGTTCTGGCTGAATGCGCCGGCGCAAGGCACTGTTGACCTGTTCCAGGGAGAGGTCGTTGATCTTGGCGGTGAAGGTTTGCAGATGATCGAGGGGCAGGCTGTAAAAGCCTATCATGGCCAGATACTGGACGATCTTGCTGTTGCTGTCGATGCGCAGGGCAAACCCGCCGGTGATGTTTTGCCGCGCCGCCTCCAGTGTTGGTGGGGAAGGGCCGTTGTGGACGAAGTCCGCCAGGGTGGCGTTGGCAACCTGTTCCGCCTCATTGACCTGGTTGTTGCGGGTTTGCAGAACCATTAAAAATGGACCTGCCGCGCGCATGGGGGAAAAATAGCTGGAAACGCTGTAAGAAAGGCCGCGCTTTCCCCGTACCTCCTCGGCGAGTTGGGACACCAGGCCATTGCCCCCGAGGACATGATTGCCCAGATACAGGCTATAGTAATCTGGATCCGTTCGACTTACGCCCACTTGTCCCATGTAGACATGGCTTTGGCTGGAAGGGTGGGGGATGCGAATGACGCGGGCCTCGGTCACCGGCGCCACCGCCGGCAAGGGGGGAGCGGCGCTGCCAGCGGGCAGTTGTCCAACCAGGGCGGTAGCGAGCCGCTCGGCGCTGGCGCGATTCAGTGCCCCGACGATGGCTACTACCGCATTGGCCGCACCGTAATAACGGCGCTGGAAGTCCTGCACCTCCTCGCGCTGGATGGTGTTCAGGCTGGCTTCACTGCCTTCTGGCGACGAGGCATAGGGATGTTCCCCGTACAAGGCCTTGTAAAAAGCCTGCTCGGCGATAGCGGCCGGGGACTGGGCACGTTCCCGGAGCGCAGCGATCATGCGCTTGCGTTCGCGTTCCAGAGCGTCTTCAGCGAAAGCCGGTTCCCGCAATAACTGGGTGAGGGTGTCCACCGCCGGGGTGAGGTAGTGGGGATCAGCCAGGCTGCGCAGGGACAGCCAGGCCATGTCCCGGGCGGCCCCGCTCCCCAGTTGGGCGCCGACCGCATCCAGGCGTTCAGCCACGGTATCGGCGGATAGCGTGGTGGTGCCGCTGTCCAACAGGGCGTTGGTGAGCATGGCAAGACCCGGCTTGCCGCCGTCCCGAGCGGAGCCTGCATCAAACACTATCTGCACATCCACGATAGGCAGCTCCGGGGCCGGCACAAAATAGACCCGGGCGCCATTGGCCGTCGTCCAGTGCTGAATCTCGGGCATGGCGGCTGCGAAATCGGGCAGCAGGAGGATCAGGGCGACGGCACACTTGAATAATGAGCATATTTTCATGCGGAATCCTATTGGTGTACTTGGTGTACTTGGTGTACAGAGAGGGAGCTAAGCGGGATCGTTATTGGATAACATGGTCTGACTTGCCAGCGGGAGCTGGCGGACGGTTTCCCTCCAAGGGCAGCGGTTCCAGGGTGGCCACGGTCAAGCGGTCATCGATCAGGTACCTATGGGCCACCTCGCGAACCTGTTCGGCCGTCACCGCCTGGATGCGAGCGACGTAATCCTCCTGCACCTGCCAGCCCAGGCCGACAGTCTCCAGGGTACCCATCTGCATGGCCTGGTAAAACGTGGAATCGCGCTGGTAGACCTCGCTCGCGATGACCTGGGCCACCACCCTTGCCAGTTCGTCGGCACTGACCAGGTTCTCCCTGAGCTCCTTTACCTGGCCGCGCAGGGCCTGCTCCACCTCGGCGGCAGTGCGGCCGGGAGCAGGGTTGGCGACCAGCATGAAGAGGTCGTCCAGACGTGCGGTCATGTTGTAGCTCGCTCCCGCCGTGGCCGCCACCTGGCTGCTGCGAATCAGATTGCGGCTCAGCCGCGAACTGCTGCCGGCATCCAGAATGCCGGACAACACTTCCAGCGCATAGGGCTGCCAGTCCTGGTCGGCGGTTTTCAGTACCGGCACTTTATAACCCAAAATAACGTATGGCATTTCCGCCGGCGTTTTGACGATGATCCGGCGTTCTCCTGGTTGGGGAACCTCGGTGGCTGGTTTTATGACCGGCAGCGCGCTGGATTGCAGGGGGCCAAAATGAGTCCTGGCCAGTGCCAACACCTGCTGCGGGTCGACATCGCCTACCACCACCAAGGTGGCGTTGTTAGGGCCGTACCAATGCTGGTACCACTGCCTTAGATCGGTTGCTTGCAGGGACTTTATATCGTTCATCCAGCCAATCACCGGATGACGGTAGGGGCTGGTGGTGTAGGCGGCAGCAGTGAATTGCTCCTGGGTCAGTCCTTCGGGCGAGTCCTCCGTGCGCAGGCGGCGTTCTTCGGCGATTATCTGCAATTCCTTGGTGAAATCCTCCTCGGCCAACAGCAGATGGCGCATGCGGTCGGCTTCCAGGCGGAAACTGACTTCCAGGCGATCCTTTTCCAGTTTCTGGAAATAGGCGGTGTAATCGCGGCTGGTGAACGCGTTTTCGCTGCCGCCGTTGGCGGCGATAAGGCGGGAAAACCCGCCGGGTGGTACGTTCGGCGTCCCCTTGAACATCATGTGCTCAAGGGCGTGAGAAATGCCTGTGATGCCGCTGGGTTCGTAACTGGAGCCTACTCTGTACCAGATTTGGGAAACCACGACTGGCGCCCGGTGGTCTTCGCGAACCAGAACCTTGAGGCCGTTGTCGAGCTTGAACTCGTGCACTAAGGGTGCTGCAAGGGTAGGAAACGGCATACCCAGCAGCAAGACTAACAAGGATTTTCTCAACATTAGGTGGTCCATACTCGTTTCAAGATGCTAATAAGGAGTGAAAATGATAAGATTAACGTGAACTTAACGATACATCCTACCGGTAGAATTCATGTCCGATTTCAGGCCAGCCAACGATAGTTCAGAACCCAAACCCAGCAAGTTATTAGCCCGCCTCAAGAACCGTCTTGGCAGAACCCGTAGGAACTTGGTTGCCGGTCTTTCAGATTTGTTCCTGGGCAAAAAAGTTATTGACGGTGAAATACTGGAAGAGCTGGAAACCCGCTTGCTGATGGCTGATGTCGGCGTGGAAGCCACAGGCGTCATTATCGGCAGTCTGGCTGAGCGGGTGTCGCGCAAACAACTCGTGGATGTAGATGCCTTGTTGCGAGCGTTGCGCGAGGAGATGCTGGGCATATTGGAGCCCTGCAGTCAGCCTTTACACATATCCCCCGGCCAGCAGCCATGCGTGATTCTGATAGTTGGTGTCAACGGCGTTGGCAAGACAACCACCATTGGCAAACTGGCCAAGCACCTGCAAGCCGAGGGCAAGTCGGTCATGCTGGCGGCGGGAGATACCTTCCGCGCCGCCGCTGTCGAACAGTTGCAGATCTGGGGCGAGCGCAACCGGATTCCAGTGATCGCCCAGCAGAGTGGCGCGGACTCCGCCTCCGTGATTTACGATGCCGTGCAAGCCGCCCGCGCCCGTCAGATCGACGTGTTGATCGCCGATACGGCTGGGCGCTTGCATACCCAGACCAATCTCATGGAAGAGCTGAAAAAGATCAAGCGGGTTATTGCCAAGGTGGATGCCACAGCCCCGCATGAGATTATGCTGATCGTGGATGCCGGAACCGGCCAGAATGCGCTGGCTCAGGCGCTGCAATTTCATGAGGCGGTCGGCCTCACCGGTATTACCCTTACCAAGTTGGATGGCACCGCCAAGGGCGGGATTATTTTTTGCATTGCCAAACACTTAGGGGTCCCTATCCGGTTTATTGGGGTCGGGGAAGATATTGAGGATCTGCGCGTATTTCGCGCTGAAGAATTCATTGCAGCCTTGCTGAGCAAGGATGAACCTGGCTCCGAGCTGCCGGACCGGGTATAGGAACCCTTATCGTTTTTGGCACTCTTAGGCTAGGAGTGCTAAAATGAAAATGCCGTTCGGAGATGGAGAAAGTACATGAATACTGCGCTGGTTCCTAAATCCATGAATCTGTTGACCCCAGTCGACAGCGTGGAAAGTTATATTCAGGCAATCAACGGTATAGCCATGCTAAGCGCCGAGGAAGAACGAGCGCTCGCCGTGCGCTTGACGCAGCGCAACGACTTAGAGGCCGCCCGCCAGCTTATTTTGGCGCATTTGCGTTTTGTGGTGCATATAGCACGGGGCTACCTGGGCTATGGACTTCCCTTGGGAGATCTCGTCCAGGAAGGCAATATTGGCCTGATGAAAGCGGTGAAGCGCTTTGATCCAGAGCATGGGGTGCGGCTGGTTTCGTTCGCTGTGCATTGGATCAGGGCGGAAATACACGAATTCATACTGCGTAACTGGCGCATCGTGAAAATCGCTACCACCAAGGCGCAGCGCAAGCTGTTTTTCAATCTACGCAGCTCCAAAAAACGCTTGGGATGGTTCAGTAAGGAAGAGGTAGCTGCCGTAGCCAAGGATCTCGGTGTCAGCGCCGACACGGTCCTGGAGATGGAATCCCGTCTCAGTGGCCAGGACATATCCTTTGATCCCAGTCCGCAGACGGACAGCAATGAAGACCAGGATAATACCGCGCCAGCCGCCTATTTGCAGGACTCCCACGCGGATCCCGCCGCTTCGCTGGAACAGCAGGAGTGGGAGGAACAAGCTAACAGCCGTTTGGCTGAAGCCCTGGAGAGCCTGGATCCGCGCAGTCGCGACATTGTGCGACGCCGTTGGCTAAGCGATAACAAACCCACCTTGCATGAGTTGGCTGCCGAGTACAGTGTCTCCGCCGAGCGGATTCGGCAACTGGAAGGCAATGCCATGAAGAAACTGAAAGCTCGTATGCCGCTTGTGTAAACGATTGTTTTCAAAGAGCACCGTCAGCGTCAAGTTTGACGGTTTTTTTTGCTAAAAACCCCCCCGTAGTGGGGGGGTATTAGAGATGGAGCCTGGCGGTGACCTACGTTCACATGGAGCAAGCTCCACACTAGCATCGGCGCGGCGTCGTTTCACGGTCGAGTTCGGGATGGGATCGAGTGGTACCAACGCGCTATAGCCGCCAGGCAAAACCGGGGGCGTATCCCGTAGCGGTCTGCGCGCGTAGTGCGGCGCGCCGGGGATACCTGCAAGTTAGGTTGGTGTGGTGAGGTTGCCTTCGGTCAGGAACCGACACCCAACGAGTTGGGTGTTATATGGTCAAGCCGCACGGTCAATTAGTACGGGTAAGCTGCACGCGTTACCGCGCGTTCACCGCCCGCCTATCCACGTTGTAGTCTGCAACGGACCTTCAGGAGTCGCAAGGACTCGGGACGTCTCATCTTGGGGTGGGCTTCCCGCTTAGATGCTTTCAGCGGTTATCCCGTCCGTACATAGCTACCCGGCGATGCCACTGGCGTGACAACCGGAACACCAGAGGTACGTCCACTCCGGTCCTCTCGTACTAAGAGCAGCTCCCCTCAAACGTCCAACGCCCACGGCAGATAGGGACCGAACTGTCTCACGACGTTCTAAACCCAGCTCGCGTACCACTTTAAATGGCGAACAGCCATACCCTTGGGACCGACTACAGCCCCAGGATGTGATGAGCCGACATCGAGGTGCCAAACACTGCCGTCGATATGGACTCTTGGGCAGTATCAGCCTGTTATCCCCGGAGTACCTTTTATCCGTTGAGCGATGGCCCTTCCATACAGAACCACCGGATCACTAAGACCTACTTTCGTACCTGCTCGACGTGTCTGTCTCGCAGTCAGGCACCCTTTTGCCTTTGCACTCAGTGCGCGATTTCCGACCGCGCTGAGGGTACCTTCGCACTCCTCCGTTACGCTTTGGGAGGAGACCGCCCCAGTCAAACTACCCACCATACACGGTTCCCGATCCGGATTACGGATCTGGGTTAGAACTCCAAGGTTGCCAGGGTGGTATTTCAAGGGTGGCTCCAGGCGAACTGGCGTCCGCCCTTCGTAGCCTCCCACCTATCCTACACAAGCAGACTCAAAGTTCAGTGTAAAGCTATAGT
This sequence comes from uncultured Gammaproteobacteria bacterium, assembly GCA_963696325.1. Taxonomy (GTDB): domain Bacteria; phylum Pseudomonadota; class Gammaproteobacteria; order Competibacterales; family Competibacteraceae; genus CAVOJV01. The sequence goes on along the minus strand of CAVOJV010000061.1, from coordinate 4,211 downwards.
AAAGGTTCACGGGGTCTTTCCGTCTTGCCGCGGGTACACTGCATCTTCACAGCGATTTCAATTTCACTGAGTCTCGGGTGGAGACAGTGTGGCCATCGTTACGCCATTCGTGCAGGTCGGAACTTACCCGACAAGGAATTTCGCTACCTTAGGACCGTTATAGTTACGGCCGCCGTTTACCGGGGCTTCGATCAAGAGCTTCACCTTGCGGCTGACCCCATCAATTAACCTTCCGGCACCGGGCAGGCGTCACACCCTATACGTCCACTTTCGTGTTGGCAGAGTGCTGTGTTTTTAGTAAACAGTCGCAGCCACCTGGTCACTGCGGCCCTTTCGTGCTCCATCCGCAGGGACTTCACACTACCGGGGCGCACCTTATCCCGAAGTTACGGTGCTATTTTGCCGAGTTCCTTCACCCGAGTTCTCTCAAGCGCCTGGGGATTCTCACCCTGCCCACCTGTGTCGGTTTTGGGTACGGGTTACTCTTATCTGAGGCTTAGAGGCTTTTCTTGGAAGTGTGGCATTAATCACTTCGGTCCCGAAGGACCTCGTCATCATGGCTTAGCATTGATCCCGCGGATTTGCCTACCGGATCTGCCTACCCACTTAAACCGGATCTACCAATCTCCGGCTGACCTAGCCTACTCCGTCCCCCCTTCGCAATAAAAGTAAGTACCGGACTATTAACCGGTTTCCCATCGACTACGCGTTTCCGCCTCGCCTTAGGGGCCGACTCACCCTGCGCCGATTAACGTTGCGCAGGAAACCTTGGGCTTTCGGCGTGCGGGTTTTTCACCCGCATGATCGTTACTTATGTCAGCATTCGCACTTCTGATACCTCCAGCGGACCTCACAGTCCACCTTCACCGGCCTACAGAACGCTCCCCTACCATGCCCCTTGCGGTGCATCCGCAGCTTCGGTATACCGCTTAAGCCCCGGTGAATCTTCCGCGCAGGCCGACTCGACCAGTGAGCTATTACGCTTTCTTTAAAGGATGGCTGCTTCTAAGCCAACCTCCTGGCTGTCTGAGCCTTCCCACATCGTTTCCCACTGAGCGGTAATTTGGGGACCTTAGCTGGCGGTCTGGGTTGTTTCCCTCTTCACGACGGACGTTAGCACCCGCCGTGTGTCTCCCGTGATTGCACTTCCTGGTATTCGGAGTTTGCCTCGGGTTGGTAAGCCGGGATGGCCCCCTAGCCGAAACAGTGCTCTACCCCCAGGAGTGAGACACGAGGCGCTACCTAAATAGCTTTCGGGGAGAACCAGCTATCTCCGGGCTTGATTAGCCTTTCACTCCGATCCACAACTCATCCCCGTCTTTTTCAACAGACGTGGGTTCGGCCCTCCAGTAGGTGTTACCCCACCTTCAGCCTGGCCATGGATAGATCGCCCGGTTTCGGGTCTACTCCCAGCGACTAAACGCCCTCTTCAGACTCGGTTTCCCTATGCCTCCCCTAAACGGTTAAGCTCGCCACTGAAAGTAAGTCGCTGACCCATTATACAAAAGGTACGCAGTCACCCCACACGGGGGCTCCCACTGCTTGTACGCACACGGTTTCAGGGTCTATTTCACTCCCCTCACCGGGGTTCTTTTCGCCTTTCCCTCACGGTACTGGTTCACTATCGGTCGACAACGAGTATTTAGCCTTGGAGGATGGTCCCCCCTTCTTCAGACAGGGTTTCTCGTGCCCCGCCCTACTCATCGTGATC
>CAVOJV010000060.1:0-52763 GCA_963696325.1 uncultured Gammaproteobacteria bacterium | reverse complement strand
TCGTAGGAACCACTCCTCGGCCAGTTCCGCGGCGAGGAGACGGGCGGATTAAACCCTTCACCACAAACCACGACTGGAGGAAACCACATGAATTATGAAGAGTTTTATCGTCGCTCAATCGATGATCCGCAGGGTTTTTGGGGGGAGCAAGCGGGATTGATTGACTGGCACAAACCGCCGCAGCAAGTGCGGGATTATTCCAATCCACCGTTTTGCAAATGGTTTGTGGGCGGCGAGACCAACCTCTGCCACAACGCCATCGATCGCCATCTGGGCAGTCGCGCCAACCAGACGGCCCTGGTTTATATTTCTACCGAGACCAACGAGACTGCGACCTACACCTATGCCGAACTGCATCGGGAAGTAAGCCGTTTTGCTGCCGTTCTCCAGTCGCTGGGATTGCAGAAGAGTGACCGGGCGGTGATCTACATGCCGATGATCGCCGAGGCCGTCTTCGCCATGCTGGCCTGCGCTCGCCTGGGGGTCATCCACTCCGTGGTGTTCGGTGGTTTCGCCGCCCACAACCTCGCGGTGCGCATCAATGACGCCAAACCCAAGATCCTGATCAGCTCCGATGCCGGCATGCGCAACGGCAATCCGGTCCCTACAAGCATTTGGTGGATGAAGCCTGCAGGCTGGCCAAGTTCCCACCCGAGAAGGTGATCATCTGCAACCGCAGCTTGGACAAGAATATGGCCATGACCGAAGGCCGTGACCTGGATTACGCCACCCTGCGCGCCCAGCACATGGACGCCGTGTGCCGGTGACCTGGATGGAATCCAGTGAGCCCAGTTATATCCTCTACACCTCCGGCACCACCGGCACTCCCAAGGGCGTGCAGCGCGATACCGGTGGCTATGCCGTGGCCCTGGCTGCTTCCATGCGTTATCTGTACGCGGCCAACCCCGGCGAGGCCATGTTGACCACCTCCGACATTGGCTGGGTGGTGGGCCATTCCTACATCGTCTACGCTCCCTTGATCCATGGCATGACCACCATCGTCTACGAAGGCATGCCGATCCGGCCCGATGCGGGCATCTGGTGGAAGATCGTCCAGGATTATAAGGTCACCACCATGTTTTCCTCGCCCACGGCGATTCGCGTACTGAAAAAGCAGGACCCGGTCTATCTCAAGAAGTATGACCTGAGTTCCCTGCGCTATTTATTTCTGGCCGGCGAACCGCTCGATGAGCCCACCTCCCGCTGGATCAGCGGCAGTTTGGGGGTGCCCGTTGTCGACCACTACTGGCAGACCGAGACCGGCTGGGCCATCCTCACCTACCTGCCCGGTGTGGAACTCAAACCTAACCGCTTCGGCTCCCCTGGCTTCGCCAATTACGGCTTCAACCTGAAGATCGTCAAGGAAGGCACCGGCGAGGAAATTGGACTCAATGAAAAGGGTGTGCTGGTTGCAGAACCGCCATTGCCGCCGGGTTGCTTGACCACCGTCTGGGGAGACGACAAGCGCTTCGTCAAGAGCTACTTCTCCGACTTCAAACAAATGCTCTATACCACCTCCGACTGGGCGGTGCGGGATGACGACGGTTATTTCTTTATCCTCGGCCGCACGGACGACGTGATCAATGTAGCCGGCCACCGCCTGGGCACGCGCGAAATCGAGGAGGCAGTCAGCGGCCATAACGCTATCGCCGAGGTGGCCGTGGTCGGCGTACAGGATCAACTGAAGGGGCAGGTGGCAGCCGTGTTCGCCACCGTCAAGGACGCCAATATGATCCAAAATGACGATGATCGCGCCCGCTTGGAGAAAGAAGTAATCAACCGGGTGGTCGAGATATTGGGTCCCGTGGCCCGTCCCTCCAAGGTGCATTTCGTCAATGCCCTGCCGAAGACCCGCTCCGGCAAGTTGCTGCGGCGCAGCATCCAAGCTGTGGCCGAAGGCCGAGATCCCGGCGATTTGTCCACTCTGGACGACCCGATGTCCCTCGAAGCGGTGAGGCAGGCGGTGCGGAAGTAGCGCCTTTGCTAAGCCTTACGCACGCCCCCCCTGTTCCAGGGGGGGTTTCTGATTGACGCTACTCACCCTTATTCCGGCCAGCGATCCAACCCCAGGACCTGATCGAGTATACAAGGACCACTGGAGTTGAGGTTTAGCGTCCTGCCCTTTAGAGCGTGTTGTCATGGCGTATTACAAGCGAGGGGAAAACCAATGGCTGTTACCGCACTGACTCTGCTGACTGTAGAAAAAGGCAAGATCAATTTAGTAGCCCAGGCATTAGCCGCGCTACCAGGGATTACCGAAGTGTACTCGCTGGCTGGCCAGTACGACCTGGCCGCCATCATACGGGTTGCTGACAACGATCAACTGGCCGATTTGGTGACGGATCATATGCTCAAAGTGGAAGGCATCACCGGATCGCAGACCCACATAGCCTTTCGGGTGCACTCCAAGTACGATCTGGAAAACTTTTTCGCCATCGGCATGGATTAGCGCGCCGATGAGGGCTCTGCAGAAGCAGAAAGCCAGTGTCCAGCCGGCCTGAACTATCGCCTAACGACCGAATGGGCCAGACGTGCAGCCGTCCCCCCGATGACCGAGCATAGGCAGTTAGACAATTTAATGATTATAGTTATTGCTCCGGGCTATGGTTGCAAGCCCCCCATAAATTACAATCGGTCTTACGAATTCCCATCAAGAAAAACATCTTACGAGGTCCTTGCAGAAAAACTACAATAACCTTGATCCACGCGTCGGTTGTTGAGCTTTTGGAGACACCCATGAGAGCAATGATTATTACTGGTTTCGGCGGCCCGGAGGTTTTCGAGGAACATGATGTGCCCAGACCTAAACCAGGTATCAATGACTTACTGGTGCGAGTACACGCTACCTCCGTAAACCCGGTCGATTATAAAATTCGCCACAACGGTTCCTGGGCAGGGGTCAGTCCCCCCGCCATCATCGGCTATGATGTGGCCGGCGTAGTCGCAGCCATTGGCTCGGGCGTGCAAAACTTCAAGGTGGGCGATGAAGTGTTTTACACGCCCGTCATCTTTGGTGGGCAAGGTAGTTACGCGGAGTATCATGTCGCCAATGAGTCCATCGTCGCGCTGAAGCCCAAGCGCCTCAGTTTCGTCGAGGCGGCGAGCCTGCCGTTGGCGGGCTGTACCGCTTGGGATGCTATCTTCACGATAGCGAAAATACGGTTAGGCGAAACCGTGTTGATTCACGCCGGAGCCGGCGGAGTCGGGTCACTTGCCATCCAAATGGCCAAAGCAGCGGGCGCCCGAGTCTTGGCTACCTGCAGCACAAAAAACATCGAGTTCGTCCGCTCCCTGGGAGCCGATGTTGTCATTGACTATCGAACTGAGGATTGCGTGGAAGCCGTGCAGCGAGAAACCGACGGGGTAGGCGTGGATGCGGTGTACGATACCGTCGGCGGCGATACGGTCGCCCAGAGCATAGAAATTACCCGTCCCTATGGGCGCATCATCAGTATTGTCAGTGTCTCAGGGGATATTAATGGCGCTTATGGCAAGAATATCTCGCTGCATTTCGGGTTTCTGGAGCGCGCCGCCTACAAGGTCAATGCGCTTCGCAACCTCGTCGAGCGTGGGCAGTTGCGGCCGCTGATAGATTCCGTTATGCCCCTCGAGCAAGTGGCGGCCGCCCATGAACGCCTGGAAAAAGGCGGCGTCGCTGGCAAGATCATTCTCAAGGTGGTTGACGAATAGCCACCCGTTCGACCCCAAGGAAATCGATGCCCCGGGTAAATTGCCCGGATCGCCGAAAGAGCCGCCGCCTGAGCGTCAGCATGACAGACCCCACACCCTTCGACAGTCTTGAACTGCGGCGGGCCCTGGGCGCCTTCGCCACTGGCATTACGGTGATCAGCATTCTCGATGCCGCTGGCAAGCCCCAGGGATTAACCGTCAATTCCTTTAATTCGGTATCGCTGGAACCACCGCTGATTCTCTGGAGTTTGGCGCTGAGTAATCCGAATTTCGAAGCGTTTCAGACCGCTAAACGGTTCGCCGTCAATATCCTCGCCGAGGACCAGATGGCGATTTCAGATCGCTTCGCCTCGCTGCTGGACGACAAATTCGTCGGTATCGAAACCAGCGGCGGACTGGAAAACGTACCCTTGCTTGAAGGGTGCGCCGCTAATCTGGAATGCCTCACCGAAACTCTCTATCCAGGCGGCGACCACCTCATCATCCTGGGTCGCGTGGAACGTCTGCACCGTTATTCACGCCCGCCATTGATTTACCATGACGGCCAATACGCGACGGTGGGTCGAAGCCTTTGCTGAGCCATCATAGGCGAGCCTCTTGAAGTTCAAGGTCGCTGAAGCGCGAACCGTACGGTTTCATAAATGAGACGGTCGCTGAATTTATATTTTCTTGAACTCTTTTGATCTTCAATCTTCCACAGTAATGTTCCGACAGTATGTCTCCTGAATTCGACCCGTCATCAAGATCGCCATTACCCCGCAGCCCAGCATCAGCAAAAAACCTAAATGGTAATCACCCGACGCGTAGACGCGCACGGCGTTCACCACCTTGCCGTTCCAGGTCAAATCCATCAGCCAGCCAAACAGCGGCTGGATGATGGCCGCGCCCAGAAAGGCGCCAGTATTCACCAGTGCCATCGCCATGCCGGCTACCATCGGGGGCATGATCTCCTTGGCGCTAGCGTACATAACGATGAAGCTGCCGGCGCCGAATCCTATCAGGCTGAACAGGGCCATGCCACCGGGACCGGGCATCCAGGGCGCGTAGATCAGTACTGCACAGCTTGCAGTGTATAAAAGGGTGCCGGCGAGGATAACCGGCCTGCGCCGCCCCAGGCGATCCGAAAGCCAACCGGCCAGCAAGGTGCCGATGGCAAACCCCAACAGGCCAAGGGTCGTATAAGTCGCGGCAGCAGAGCGCTCCAGGCCGTGCACATCGCGCAGGTACGGGATGGCCCACAAGCCCATGAAGGACAACATGCCGCCCGACATGCCCAGATTGACCCAGAAACCTGGCCAGACTTTGGACGTGCCCAACACGCTCTTGAGGGCTTGCCACCAATGCATCTCCCGGGACGGATAGCTGCTTTTGCCCTCCATCTCGCGCACCGAGGGAAACCCTCGATCTTCCGGCCGGTTGCGCACAAACAGCAGAGACAATAGGGCCAGCAGGACCGCAATGAGACCCAGTCCCACGAACACCGAGCGCCAGGAATAATAGTCCAATATGGCCGCCAGCGGTTTGGCCGACAGCATGGCCCCCAGATTGCCGATCATCAGGGTCAAGCCACTGATGAAGCCGTAGTCCCGCTCGCTGAACCACAGGGTGTTGCTCTTCATCAGGCCCACGAACACCACCGATACGCCCAGACCGACCAGGGTGCGCCCCAGCGCCGCTTCCAGAAAGGTATCGGCCAGGCCGAATAGAATGGAGCCAGCCCCCGCCACCAGATTGCCCATGGTCACGGTGGCGCGCGCCCCCAGAGTATCGGCCAGAACCCCTGCGGGGATCTGCATGGCGGTGTAGATGTAATAGTACATCGCCGCCAGCGAGCCCAGCGCCGCCCCGGTGGTGCCAAACGCGCTCATCAAATCCGAGGACACCACGGCGGGAGCCATGCGATGGAAAAACACCAGTACGTAAGCCGCGGCCAGAATGAGATAGATGGACCAGCGCACCCGCAGGAAATGGGAACGGTCGAAGGTATGCATAATCTGCGGTCTTCCCCTCATGCCAGTCCGCCATTGGGAACCAGGGCAGTACCCCAGTGTTCGACGTCCATCGGCTTATTATTTTGTAATGGCTCTGGATACGATACGGACCGTGGCGGAGGCTTTCGCCACGAGGTTGCCGTCGCTGTCCTGCAGTTGTCCTTCCAAAAAGCAGATCGACCGGCCGCGACTGACAACCCATCCCTCGCCAACCAGAATACCCACCCTGGCGGGATGGATAAACCTGGTCGTCAATTCCAGCGTCACCACGCTCTGCCCTGGTCCCAACTGGGCTGCCAGGGCCGCGCCCAGGGTGTTATCCAGCATGGCGGCCAACAAACCTCCCTGCACGACGCCGGCGGGATTCAGGAACTCAGGCTTGCCTACAAATTGCGCCCGGATGGTACCGGCCTCCGGATTGACTTCCAGCAGCTTCCAACCCAGCAAAATCCTGACCGGCGAGGGCGGCGTCTTGCCGGTTTGCATATCCCAAAAGACGCCCTCCCTGTTCATGCTCAACGCACCACTGGGGACAGCTTTTCGCAATCTAGCGGTGCTTGAACGCCGGCTTGCGCTTTTCCGCGAAGGCGGTCATGCCTTCTTTGCGGTCGGCAGTGGCAAAGGTGGCATGAAAAGCACGGCTCTCGAAACGCAGGCCTTCCTGAAGAGTGCTGGAAAAAGCCATATTGACGGACTCCTTGATCATCATCACCACCGGCCGCGACATGCCCGCGATTTTTTCCGCCGTCTTGATGGCTTCATCAAGCAGTTCAGCGACGGGCACGATCCGACTCACCAGACCGGCCCGTTCGGCCTCCTGGGCGTCCATCGTGCGCCCGGTAAGGCACATCTCCATAGCCTTGGCCTTGCCCACGGCGCGCGCCAGTCGCTGGGTGCCACCGGCGCCCGGCATCGTGCCGAGATTGATCTCTGGCTGGCCGAACTTGGCGTTGTCGGCGGCAAGGATGAAATCACAGGCCATGGCGACCTCGCAACCACCTCCCAGGGCAAACCCAGCGACCGCGGCAATCACCGGCTTGCGCACCGAATAGAGCCTACGCCATCCATCCCCCGGCGCGTGCGGGAAATCGGTCAGGAACAGGTCCATGAATTCCTTATCCTTCATTTCATTGATATCAGCGCCAGCGGCGAAAGCCTTTTCATTGCCGGTTAACACCATAGCGCCGATGGCATCATCCCTCTCAAAGGCATCCAGGGCCTTGCCCATTTCCCGCATCAAGGTGATGGACAGCGCATTCAGCGCCTTGGGACGATTCAACGTGATCAGCCCCACAGTGCCGCGGGTTTCGACCAGGATATCTTTGTAATTCATCTTTTATTATCTCCACAGGAGTGCGTTGGTGACCTGCGAACGCCCCCGGCTTGGGGGTGTCCTGGCACTACAGTATCATTTTTGCTGGCGGGTCTTGTACAGAGGTTGCACGTCGCTGATCTGAAGGCGCTGGCGGTCGGGTTCCACTTCTGCCAGCGGCGCAGTCTCCCGCAAGCTGGCCAGGGAGCGAACCGTCAATTGTTGGTAGGTAGCCGTACCCTCCCGTTTCCAGGCGATCTCCTCGTCGGTGAGTTCGCGGATCACCTTGGCGGGCACGCCGGCGATCAGGCTGCGGGCCGGCAGGGTCACATTGGCCTTCACGAAGGCCATCGCGGCGACAATGCTGGACTCACCGACGACGGCATTATCCATGATGACCGCGTTCATGCCCACCATGGCGTTCTTGCCAACCCGGCAACCGTGCAGCACCGCGCCATGGCCGATATGGCCATCGGCCTCGATCACCGTGTCGGTGCCTGGAAAACCGTGCATGACGCAGGTGTCCTGGACGTTCACCCCCGGTTCCAGGATCAACCGGCCAAAGTCGCCGCGCAGGGACGCACAGGGACCAATGTAACAACCGGGACCGATGATGACGTCACCGATCAGGGATGCCGTTGGATGAATATAGGCGCTGGGGTGCACCACCGGTATCACCCCATCGATGGCATAGATTGGCATTAGTCCGCGCTCACGCGTGCCGGCGGCTCTGTACCACCCGGAAGCGGCTGGCGACGAAAGCGCCGTCGGTGAGGGTGGCATTGGCAGCCGGATTAGCGCCGGTGCCATGGAAGTCACTGAATGCCGCCGACTGGTTGACGAACACCCCGCCGGTCAGATTGCATGACAACGCCACGCCGGCTTCCGCCGTGGCCTCCTCCATCGCGGACAGCACCGCTTCATCGCTGGAGTAGATCGAGGCGGTCAGCGCGCCCTGCTCACGAACGGCCTTGCTGACCAGCGCCATGCTGTGTTCAGTGTTGTCGGTGGCGATCACGAAGGCGATGGGGCCGAAATGCTCGTGCATATAGATACTTCCGTCGGTGGCATCCAGTTTGATGATCACCGGGGTACGCACGGTCGCGGCGGGGAACTGCGGGTGGGTGATGGTCTGGGAGGCCAGCAACACTTCGCCCAGATCATGGGCGGCCTCGATGCGTCTGAGCACGCCCTCGTTCTGGATTGCGCCCAGCACTTCCACGGCACGCGCCGGATCAGACAGGAACTTGCTCACCCCATCGGCGATAGCCTTGGCGACTTCGGCAAAGCTCAGGTGCTGATCGCCGGCCTTGATGCCGTCCCTGGGCACATAAATGTTCTGCGGCGCGGTGCACATCTGGCCGGAATACAGGCAGAGTGAGAAGGCAATGTTGCGGATCATGCCTTTGAAGTCATCGTTGGAATCGATGACGATGGTATTGACGCCGGCTTTTTCGGTGTACACCTGAGCATGGCGGGCATGCTGTTCAAGCCAGTCGCCATTCGCGGTGCTGCCGGTGAAGTCGATGATCTTGATCTCCGGACGCATGGCCAGGACGGAGGCCATGGGCTGGCCGGGATCATTGGCGACCAGCGTTACCAGGTTGGGATCGAAACCGGCTTCCTTCAGCACCTCGCGGCTGATCTGCACGGTGATGGCCATCGGCAGAATGGCGCCCGCATGCGGCTTGGCAAGCACGGCGTTGCCGGTGGCAAGACTGGCGAAGAAGCCAGGATAGCCGTTCCAGGTGGGGAACGTGCAGCAGCCGATCACCAGGCCAATGCCGCGCGGCATGATGTTGAATTTCTTATTCATCTTCAGCGGTTCCTGCTTGCCCTGGGGCTTCTCCCAGTAGCCGGTTTCCGCCGTCTGTTTCATCTCTCGATACGCATAGGCCACGGCTTCCAGACCACGATCCTGGGCATGGGGGCCGCCAGCCTGGAAGGCCATCATGAAAGCCTGGCCGGTGGTATGCATCACGGCATAAGCCACCTCGTAGCTGCGCTTGTTGAGCCGGTGCAGGATTTCCAGGCAAACGCCGGCACGGACCGCGGGACTGGCCTTGCGCCAAGCGGGGATAGCGGCCTGCATGGCCGGCAGCAGCACGTCGACATCCGCTTTGGGATAGGTGATGCCCAGTTGCGTACCGAAGGGCGAGACTTCCTTGCCCACCTTACCTACGGTACCCGGTTGGTCGATCTCAAAATACGCGTTGAGATAGCCCTCGAAGGCGGCTTTGCCGTCGTCATTGGCGGTCTCCCCATAGAGCTTGCCGCTTGGCATCTCCGGATAGGCGCTCCAGTAACCGCGATCATGGATCGCCTTCAGGGCTCGCTCCAAGGTTTCGCGATGGCGTTCAAAGAAGTGCTGGCTCATAATTCGGAATTTCCTCGTCTGTTGAATGTTCTTACTGTAACACCTTTAAAGCAGGGTCACCCATTCCTCGGCCCACTCGGTCGCGTCTTCGTCAGGCAATGGCTGGGTACAGGCATCGATTTCCAGGCGCTCCCCTACCTTAAGCGCGCCCAGTTCAGCAAACAGTCTATCCATATCCTTACCGGCTCGGCAGAAGGTTTCATGATAGGTTTGATCCCCCAGGGCGATAACTCCATAGCGGATATGGGACAGATCTGGCCGGGTTGCTTGCAACGCATCGTGGAAGGGGATGATATTATCCGGCAGTTCCCCATCGCCATGCGTGGAGGTGCAGATCAGCACCACCTCACGATTCGCCAGGTCCAGGGAAACCAAGTCTGGCTCTTCCGCCACTTCGATCTGGTGACCTAAGTTACCCAGTTCGTCTTGCAGAGTTTCCGCAACCATCTGTGCGTTGCCGGATTCCGTACCAACCACAATCACAATGTTCGCCATAGTTCCTCGCAGGGACCAGCCAAGTTGCCAGGCAGGCTAGTAGGGTTATTCACGGTGCAAAGATACACCAAACTTTCTGATACCGAAAGATCGAGTATTGCTTTATTATTGTATCTATTTGTGGATTTTTCTTAACCTCACCGGCGTTCGCATCGCGGTTCAGTTTAACCTCGCGAAGACTCGCCTACGGGACCGCGGAGAAAGCGGAAAGATGCATAATTATTCGCATTTATACGTCTTTCGCAAGGTTTTCACCAGGTTTCCAATGAGCCTGAATTCAACTTTCTCATAATCTTTGAGTTTCTTCATCCCAGTCGATTTTACTGATACCGAAACAGCGTTTTTTTCTTTAGTATTGTGTCTCTTTAGTATTGTGTCTCTTTAGAATTATAATGTAATCTTAATAAAGAATGAATCGGTGCCCGGCATAATCTCGGGCAAGACCCGTATAGATGGGGAGAGCGTTAATATTATGGCGACGGAAGAAAAAATTCTGATCGACCGCATCGCAGCCGGTGACCGGATCAAGCGGGGCGATGCCTTGTCCGTTGGTTACCGCGGGGAGCTGTTGCGCTTGATGGTGATTTTTGCGGACTCCGAGTTAGCCGGCGCCGCCGGCTTCGCCGACGTGATCAACCGTGGCCCCGGACTCAAGGAGCGGATGATCGCGGCACGGCTCGTGTCGGAGAAGTTTCATCATGCCGAAACCGTGCTGGAGCTCCTCAAGGATTTCGGCGTCAACCCTGGCTTGTATGTCAACTCTCATTCCTGGAATGCGCGCCTGGATCGCGATGCAGACCTGGGCTCCCGGCGGGTTGGCGGCGACAAACGCCTCAATGTATTCCATTATCCCCTTGAGGGCTGGACTGACAGTGTATCCATGAATATGTTGATGGGCGCGGCCACCACCGTGCAGATCGGGGAACTGCAACACTGTTCCTACGAACCTCTGGCGAACTGCATGGCTAGCATCGTCAAGCGCGAGGCCGAGCATGCCGAGCTGGGCGAACGGGGCTTGCGCGCGGCAGTGGAGCGCCAGGGTTCCCCCCTGCCCGCCCAGGCCTCTGTCAGCTACTGGTATCCCAGGGTCGCTGCCACCTTCGGACGGATCGATTCAGACCGGGTGGACCTCTACCGTAAGTACGGCTTGCGCCAGCACAGCAACTCCGAATTGTTGCAGACCTGGGAAACCGAGATTGCAGCGCGGTTAGCCCGACTCGGTTTGACTGCCCCGAAATGAAATAACCAGCCAGAGCCTCCGTGCCCATCGCGGCCATCGCGCTGAGGCGGCGGTTGGCAGCCGCCAATCGCTCGGGGGCCGGTGGGCTAACATAAACCAATATTCCATGTCAGCTTTCGCAGATATTATCGTCAGTCCTATACAGTCCGGGGTATTGCTGATCACCCTGAACCGTCCTCAAGCCCGTAACGCCCTGCGCACCCAGTTGCTCAGCGAATTGGCAGATGCCCTGGACGAGGCCGCCAGCGATGGGGCAGTGCGCGCCGTGGTGTTGAGTGGCGGCCCGAGCGTGTTCGCGGCGGGCGCCGACATCAAGGAGATGGCGGAACTGGATATGGTTGGAACCCTGACCGATCCACGCCAAGCTTTCCGCAATCGCATCGACCGCTTTCCCAAGCCCCTGCTCGCAGCGGTCAACGGCTTCGCCCTGGGCGGCGGCTGCGAGCTGGCCATGCAGGCCGACATCATCATCGCCGGCGACAACGCCCGGTTCGGGCAGCCGGAAATCAATCTCGGCATCATCCCCGGCGCGGGCGGCACTCAGCGGCTGATCCGCGCCGTCGGCAAGTCCCTGGCCATGAAACTCGTGCTGTCCGGAGAAATGCTCGACGCCCACGCCGCGCTGGCCGCTGGCCTGGTGGCGGAAATTACACTCCCGGAACTGACCATCGAGCGCGCCCTGCAACTTGCCAAAATCATCGCCGCCAAGCCGCCGCTGGCCGTGCGTCTTGCCAAGGAAGCCCTGCTTAAAGCCTTCGAAACCAGCCTGGAATCCGGCCTCAACCTGGAACGTAAGGCCTACAACCTGCTGGCCGCGACCGAAGACCGCCGCGAGGGCATCGCCGCCTTCATGGAAAAACGCAAACCCACTTTTACTGGACGTTGATAGGGCCATCCATCATGAGCTACAACACCATCGAATTCGCCATCGCCGACGGGGTCGCCACCCTGACCCTGAACCGCCCCAAAAGCCTCAATAGCTTCAACACAGAGATGTTCGAGGAAATTCGCGCCACCCTGAAGCAGGTCAAGGACGATCCGGCAGCGCGCTGCCTGCTGCTCACGGGCACTGGCCGCGGCTTTTGCGCGGGCCAAGACCTGAGCGATCGCAGCGTGGCCCCCGGCGAGCAACTGCCCGATCTTGGCGCTTCCGTTGAGAACAACTATAACCCCCTGATCCGCACCATCAAGGGCCTTCAAATTCCGGTGGTCTGCGCCGTCAATGGCGTAGCCGCTGGCGCCGGCGCCAGCCTGGTGCTGGCCTGTGACCTGGTGTTCGCGGCCCGTTCCGCCAGCTTCGTCCAGGCCTTCTGCCGACTCGGCCTGATACCCGATTCCGGCAGCACCTGGCATTTACCGCGCCTGGTGGGCCATGCCCGTGCGATGGGACTGGCCTTGCTGGGCGATAAGCTGAGCGCCGAACAGGCCGAGCAGTGGGGCCTGATCTGGAAGTGTGTGGACGATGACAAATTAATGGAGGAAGCCGGTGGCATGGCCCGCCATCTGGCCACCCAGCCCACCTTTGGCCTGGCCATGATCAAGCGGGCCATCAACGCTTCCTATACCAATACGCTAGATCAGCAACTGGACCTGGAACGGGACTGCATGCGCCTGGGCGGGCGCAGCGAGGACTACCGCGAAGGGGTCGCCGCCTTCATGGAAAAGCGCAAACCCGTGTTCAAGGGACGCTAGCATGGCTGCACTGCCCACTGCGGCGACCATCGGCGTGATTGGGGCCGGCACGATGGGCGCCGGCATCGTTCAGATCGCCGCTCACGCCGGTCATCCGGTGCTGCTGTACGACTCCGCTGACGGCGCCAATGTCAAGGCTCTCGCCCGCATCGCCAATGATCTGGGACGGCTGGTGGAACGCGGCAAGCTGTGCGCCGGCGAGCGCGATGCCATCCTCGGCCGTATCATGCCGATTCGCCATCTGGAGGATCTGGCGCCCGCGCGTTTGGTGCTCGAAGTAATTGTCGAGAAGCTGGACATCAAGCGCCAGATTTTCAGCCAAATCGAGGAGATTTGCGGAAACAACACTATCCTCGCCACCAATACCTCCTCCATCTCCATCACCGCCATCGGCGCCGCCCTGAAGCGCCCCTCTAACCTGGTGGGCATGCACTTTTTTAATCCGGCGCCGCTCATGAAGCTGGTGGAGGTCATCAGCGGCATCGCTACCCGCCGGGAGGTAGCGCAGACCATCTTTGATACCGCCAAGAGCTGGGGTAAACAGCCCGTTCATGCCAAATCCACCCCCGGCTTCATCGTCAACCGGGTAGCCCGGCCCTTTTACGCCGAGGGCATGCGGGTCATGCAGGAAGGCGGCGCCGATCCGGCCACCATCGATGCTCTCCTGCGCGAGGCGGGTGGTTTTCGCATGGGCCCCTTCGAACTCATGGATCTGATCGGCCATGATGTCAATTTCGCCGTCACCAGTTCCGTGTTTGCAGCCTATTTCAACGATCCCCGCTTTCTTCCTTCCCTGCTGCAACAGGAACTGGTGAGCGCCGGCTACCTGGGGCGCAAGGCCGGGCGGGGTTTCTATGACTACAGCGAAGGCGCCGAGCGCCCGGCTCCTCACACGGCCCCCGCGGGGTCAAGGCCGGAGCGCGTCATCCTTCGCGGCGGGCTGGGAATAGCCGAACCCTTGGCAGAATTGATCCAGCAGGCTGGCATCGCGTTGGAACGCCGGGCGGGTGACGGTCTTATCGAGCTGGACGCTGCCGTCCTGGCCTTGAGCGATGGCCGTTTCGCCACCGAGCGGGCCGCCAGCGACGGCTTGCGCAAGCTGGTACTCTTCGATCTGGCCCTGGACTACGGCAAGGCCACCCGTATCGCCCTGGCCCCCGCCGACCAGGCAGGGCCAGCGGCTCTGAACGCCGCTGTCGGCCTGTTCCAGGCCCTCGGCAAACCGGTCTCGGTCATCGCCGACATACCTGGCATGGTGGTGTTGCGCACGGTGTGCATGCTGGCCAACGAGGGCGCCGACGCCGTCAACCAGCAGGTCTGCGAGGCTGCCGCCGTCGATACCGCCATGCAGAATGGGGTGAACTATCCGCGCGGTCCGTTGGCCTGGGCCGATGCCATCGGCTTGCCCGTCGTGCTCCGGGTACTGGACAACCTGGCCAGCACCTATGGTGAAGACCGCTACCGCGCTTCGCCCCTGCTGCGGCGAAAGGCGCTGGGGGGAAACCACTTTCATGGCTGATGACTCACTGTCTCTCTCACTCACGGCGCAGCAACTCGCCGAAGCCTGCGGCGCCGCCATGTACGAACGGGACTATGCCGCCCAGGCGCTCGGCATCACCCTGGCGGAAATCCGTCCAGGCTATGCCCGCATGCAGATGACGGTGCGCAAGGACATGGTGAACGGTCACGACATTGGCCACGGCGGTATGACTTTCGCCTTGGCGGACACGGCTTTTGCCTATGCCTGCAACAGTCGCAATCTCGTGACCGTCGCCTCGGGCTGCAGCATCGACTTTGTCAATCCGGCCCGTCTGGGCGATGAACTCACCGCCATCGGCGTGGAGCGCTCGCTGAGCGGCCGCACCGGCGTTTACGACATCACCGTGACCAACCAAACAGGCGCTGTGATCGCTCACTTTCGGGGCCGCTCCTACCGCATTCAGGGTGAGGTAATCCCCGGCCTGGAGATCGAATTATGAACGAAGCCTATATTTGTGATGCCGTCCGTACTCCCATCGGCCGTTATGGTGGAGCCCTGTCTGCAGTGCGCGCCGACGATCTGGGCGCTGTCCCCTTGAAAGCGCTGATGGATCGCAATCGCGACGTGGATTGGCGCAGGGTTGACGATGTGATCTACGGCTGCGCCAATCAAGCCGGCGAAGACAACCGTGATGTGGCGCGCATGTGCGTGTTACTGGCCGGGTTGCCAGTGGAGGTGCCCGGCACCACGGTCAACCGCCTTTGTGGCTCCGGCATGGACGCCACCGGGATGGCCGCCCGTGCCATCAAGGCCGGCGAGGCCGAGCTGATCATCGCCGGCGGGGTGGAATCGATGTCGAGGGCACCCTTTGTCATGGGCAAGGCCGAGACTGCCTTCAGCCGCAAAGCCGCGGTCTATGACACCACGATAGGCTGGCGCTTTATCAATCCCCTGATGAAGAAGCTCTACGAAACCCACTCGATGCCGGAGACGGCGGACAACGTGGCGGAGGAATTCAACATTTCGCGAGCAGACCAGGACGCCTTTGCCCTGCGCAGTCAGCAGCGCTGGGCGGCCGCCCAGGCCGCCGGCCGCTTCAAGGATGAGATCATCCCGGTCAGCATTCCCCAGAAACGGGGAGAGCCAAAAAATGTGGACACCGATGAGCATCCACGCCCCGATACCACGCTGGCCGATCTCGCTAAACTCAAGGGCGTGAACGGCCCTGCCCTGACGGTGACCGCCGGCAATGCGTCCGGCGTCAACGACGGCGCCTGCGCCCTGATCGTCGCTTCGGAAGCCGCCGCCAAAGCCCATGGCCTGACGCCCAAAGCCCGCATCGTGGCCACTACCGTCGCCGGCGTCCCGCCGCGGATCATGGGCTTCGGTCCGGCCCCGGCAGCCCGCAAGGTACTGGCCAAGACCGGCCTGAAGCTCCAGGACATGGCGGTGATCGAACTCAACGAGGCCTTCGCGGCCCAGGCGTTGGCGGTACTGCGCGATCTTGGTCTGCCGGACGATGCCCCGCAGGTCAACCCGAACGGCGGCGCCATCGCGCTGGGCCATCCGCTGGGCATGAGCGGCGCCCGTCTGGTCACCACGGCCATGTACCAACTGCACAGGACCGGTGGCCGCTATGCCCTGTGCACCATGTGCATCGGCGTGGGCCAGGGTATTGCCATGATCATCGAGAGAATTTAACGAGGTTATGCCACTGCCGGCGCAAGGAATGCGCGTATCCAGGGAGCCAACCAGCAGGATGCTGGAAAGCCTTATAACCGAGCGCCTGTTATCAACAACTGGCTTATCAACAACTGGCGATTAAAAGCCGGAATGACACTTGGAGGAGTATAGTTATGAAGTCTGACCAACCCCTGAAAGGTGAGCTGGAGCCCATTGAAACCGCAAGCCGCGATGAACTGGCCGCGCTACAGTTGGAACGGCTCAAGTGGTCGCTGCACCACGCTTACGGCAATGTGCCCTTTTACAAAAAGAGCTTCGACGCACACGGGGTTCATCCGGATGACCTCAAGTCGGTGGCGGACCTGGCGAAATTTCCCTTCACCGTCAAAAAGGATCTGCGCGATCATTACCCCTTCGGCCTGTTCGCCGTACCCATGTCGGAAATCATCCGCCTGCATGCCTCCAGCGGCACCACCGGCAAACCCACGGTGGTGGGTTACACCAAGAATGACATCGACACCTGGGCCAACCTGGTAGCCCGCTCCATCCGCGCCGGTGGCGGCCACCCCGGCGATAAGATCCACGTATCCTACGGTTACGGCCTGTTCACCGGCGGATTGGGTGCCCATTATGGCGTCGAGCGCCTCGGCGCCACCGTCATCCCCATGAGCGGAGGCCAGACCGAAAAACAGGTCCAGTTGATCCGGGACTTCGAGCCCGACATCATCATGGTCACGCCGTCCTACATGCTTAACATCATCGATGAATTTCAGCGCCAGGGTTATGACCCCCGCGACAGTTCCCTGCGCATCGGCATCTTCGGCGCCGAGCCCTGGACCCCGGCCATGCGCGCCGAGATCGAAGAGCGCGCCGGCATCGACGCCACCGACATCTATGGCCTGTCCGAGATCATGGGGCCGGGCGTGGCGATGGAATGCATAGAAACCAAGGACGGCCCGACCATCTGGGAAGACCATTTCCTGCCGGAGATCATCAATCCAGAAACCGGCGCGGTAGTACCTGATGGCGAGGAAGGGGAACTGGTGTTCACCACCCTGACCAAAGAAGGGCTCCCGATGATCCGTTATCGTACCCGTGACCTGACCAGACTGCTGCCGGGCACGGCCCGCCCGATGCGTCGCATGGCCAAGATCACCGGGCGCAGCGACGACATGCTGATCATCCGCGGCGTCAATGTCTTCCCAACCCAGATTGAAGAGCGCATCCTCCATATTCCCGCCTTGTCGCCGCATTATTTCATCGAGGTCTACCGCGAAGGCAACTTGGACTCCGTGGACGTGATGATCGAGGGCAAGCCGGGCGTCGCTCGCGCCGACGTCGAGAAGGCATCCAAACAATTGCAGCACGACATCAAGTCCTACATCGGCATCTCCACCAAGGTGATCGCGGTGGATATCGGTGGCATCGTGCGCTCCGAGGGCAAGGCCAAACGCGTCATCGACAAGCGGCCCAAGGGATAGGCCAAGCCTTCCCGCTTTTAAACCTCGCTCAATACCTTCGCTAACGGCTGAAGGCAGTTAACCCCCTACCCTCCTCTGCGTAAGAGGTAGGGTTAGGGTGTTGCGCCCGGTGACCACATAACCCACCCAATTAAAGGAAAAACAACATGTACGGCCAGATGATGGAGGCTGAACTGACGATCATCTCGCTGATCCAGTACGCGGCTAAATTTCATGGTGAACAAACCATCGCCTCGCGCCGGGTCGAGGGAGATATCCACCGCTATACCTACGCCGATGCCTATGCCCGGGCTGGCCAACTCGCCAACGCGCTGAGCGAACGGGGCGTACAACCGGGCGAGCGGATCGCCACCCTGGCCTGGAATGGCTACCGTCACCTGGAGCTTTATTACGCGGTGCCGGGCATGGGAGCAATCTGTCACACGATCAACCCGCGCCTGCTGGCGGAACAAATCGCCTACATCGTCAACCACGCCGAAGATACCTATCTGTTTTTCGATCTGACCTTTCTGCCCCTGGTGGAAAGCCTGGCCCCCAAACTACCGTCGGTCAAGGGCTTCGTGGCCTTGGCCGACACGGCCCACCTGCCAGCCAGCAGCAGCATTCCCAACCTGCTCTGCTACGAAGCGCTGATCGCGGATAAGTCCACCGCGTTTGAGTGGCCTGCGCCGGCCGAGCGTACCGCCTCTTCCCTGTGCTATACATCGGGCACCACGGGCAACCCAAAAGGCGTGCTGTACAGCCATCGCTCGACCGTGCTGCATTCCTTTGCGGTGTGTGGCGGCGACTGGTTATGTTTGCGCAGCCGCGACGCCGTGCTGCCGGTCGTGCCCATGTTCCACGCCAACGCCTGGGGAATCCCCTATGCAGCAGCGATGTCGGGGGCGAAGCTGGTCTTCCCCGGCGCGAACATGACCGGCGCCGGCCTCTACGAACTTTTTGAAGCCGAGGGAGTTACCATCGCCGCCGGCGTACCGACGGTCTGGATCGAAGTGCTGCGCCACCTGGAACAGACCGGCGCCAAATTCTCCACCCTGGAACGGATGATGATCGGCGGCTCGGCGGCCCCGCGCGCCATGATCGAGAAGTTCGAGGAGGTCTATAACGTGCGCATGGCCCATGGCTGGGGCATGACCGAACTGAGTCCGGTAGGCTCCCTGTTCAGCTTCAAGCGCGACATGGCTGCCTGGCCGGCGGAACAGCGCTATGCCCTGCAAGCCAAACAGGGCAGACCGCTCTATGGCGTGGACATGAAGATCATCGATGACGATGGCCACGAGCAACCCCACGATGGGCAGGCGGTGGGCGACCTGCTGGTTCGCGGCCCCTGGGTCGCCAGCGGCTACTACAAGGGCGAGGACAGCGACGCCTTCACGCCGGATGGCTGGTTCCTCACCGGCGACGTAGCCGCCATCGACCAGGAGGGTTTCATCCAATTGACCGACCGCAGCAAGGACTTGATTAAATCCGGCGGCGAGTGGATCAGCTCCATCGACCTGGAAAATATCGCCATGGCACATCCCGGTGTGCTGGAAGCGGCGGTAATCGCCGTGTCCCATGCCAAGTGGCAGGAGCGCCCCCTGCTCCTGGTCGTGCTCAAGGAGGGCAAGACGCTCGACCGCGAGGAGCTGCTGGCCTTCTTCAAAGACAAGGTGGCCAGTTGGTGGATACCCGACGATGTGGTTGCCGTCAACGAACTGCCGCATACGGCCACGGGCAAGCTACTCAAGCGGAAACTGCGCGAGGACTTCGCTGACTACCAGTTGCCGCGGAGCGTTTGACACCATGCCCATCAAACCAAAGGGGGCCATACGGCCCCCTGGTTGATTTTTCCGAGTTCCTTCAGCGTATTATAGATTTTCCCTTTAATAAAAGACTGGTTACAGCATTTCGATGGCAGTCGCCATGGACACGCCGCCGCCGCCGCAGATGGTCGCCAGACCCAAGGTCTTGCCACGCTTCTTCATGGCGTGCAGCAGGGTCACCATCATGCGGCAGCCCGTCGATCCCACCGGATGGCCCAGGCCCAATGCCGGAGCCGTTCACGTTGGTGATTTCCCGGTTCAAACCCAGCTCGATTTCGCAACCGAGATACTGGGCGGCAAAGGCTTCGTTGAGCTCGATGAGTTCAAAATCTTCCATCTTCAGCTTGCCATCCCGCCTAAATAGATCGTGCACCGCCGGCACCGGGCTCAAGCCCATCACGGCGGGATGGCAGGCGCCACGACCCATCGAGCGGATCCGGGCGATGGGCTTGATGCCCAACTCTTTCGCCTTTTCGGCGGACATGATGATCATGGCGCTGGCGCCGTCATTAATGCCGGAAGAATTGGCTGCCGTGACCTTCCCGATTTTCGGAAGAAAGGCAGGCGGCAGGGCGGCAAGCTGCTCCAGGGTAATGCCGGGCCGGAAATGCTCGTCCTTGTCGAAGATGATCGGGGGTTTGCCCTTCTTCTGAGGAATCTCGACAGGCACGATCTCTTCCTTGAAATCCCCTTCCTTGGTGGCCCGCTCCGCGTTGTTGTGGCTGCGCAGGGCGACTTCGTCCATTTCTTCCCGGCTGATGTTGAGCATCTGGGCGATGAATTCGGCGGTATGCCCCATGATGTAGGGCTTACCCTTGAAAAACTCGCGGGGCAGCCCGCATTTTCGATGCCGCTGCCCGATTCCGGCCGGGGCAACACCTGCGAGCCGGCATGAAGCGCATGAATCATCGTGTCCACGAGGGCTGGTCCTGCAGCCGGCACCCCCAGCGTGCACCTTCGGCCGCATATTGGGCACCGGACATGTGTTCGACGCCACCCCCGAGGATGACATCGGCCATCCCCGGCCTTGATCATGGCCGCCCCGGATAGAACTGCCTCCATCCCGGAGATGCATACCCGGTTGATAGTGACCGCCGTAACGGTATCGGGGATCCCCGCCAGCAGGGCAGCAACCCGGGCCACGTTCAGGGCGTCCGGATGTTCCAGGCAAGCAGCCCATCCGCACATCGTCGATGAGGGCGGGATCAATCCCGGCGCGCTTGACGGCCTCCTTCATCACAACGCTGCCGAGCTTCGCGGCGGTGGAATCTTTTAGCGTGCCCCCGAAAGCGCCAACGGCGGTTCTACAGGCGGAAACGATGACGACGTCGGTCATAAGAGTCTCTCTATGGATGGTTAATTGTGGACCTTCAATCGGTGTAAAACGGGCGGCTGGCGCCGCCCGTACCAGACCTTTATACGCGTTCGAAAATACCGGCGGCGCCCATGCCGCTCGCCATACACATCGACACCATGCCATATTTCAGGTTGTGACGCTGCAGGGCGCTTACCAGGGTAGCGGTGCGAACGGCGCCGGTGGCGCCCAGGGGATGGCCCAGGGCGATGGCGCCGCCCAGGGGGTTGACCTTGTTGATGTCGAGCCCCAGCTCGCGGATGATCGCCAGGCTCTGCGCGGCAAAGGCTTCATTGAGCTCAATCCAGTCCATGTCCTCGAGCTTGAGTCCGGCGCGCTTCAGGGCCGTGGGAATCGCCTTGATCGGGCCGATGCCCATGATTTCCGGGGGACAGCCGGTGACCGCAAAACTCACGAAACGGGCCTTGGGCTTCAGGCCCAGCTTGTTGACCATGCGCTCGCTCATCAGCATCACGGCGCCTGCCCCGTCGCTGGTCTGCGAGCTGTTGCCGGCGGTAACGGACCCCTTGGAGTCGAACACCGTCTTCAGCTTGCCGACGCTCTCCAGAGTGCTGGGGCGGGGACCCTCGTCGGTGTCAACGACGCGGGTGCGCACTTCCAACGCCTGGCCATCCTTGGAGAGCACATGCTCTTCGATGGTATAGGGCAGGATTTCCGCCTTGAACTCGCCTTTCTTGATAGCCTCAATCGCGCGCCGGTTGCTTTCCACGCCAAAGGCGTCCTGATCTGCGCGGGAGATGTTCCAGCGCTCCGCCACCTTCTCGGCGGTGATGCCCATGCCAAAGGCCAGGCCACGAATGCCGGGAACCGTGAACACCTTCGGATTGACCGACAGCCGGCCGCCCGGCATCGGCACCATGCTCATGCTCTCGGTGCCGCCGGCAATGATGGCATCGGCCTCGCCCAGGCGAATCCGGTCGGCGGCCAGGGCGACCGCCTGTACGCCCGAGGAGCAGAACCGGTTGAGCACGAACCCGGGCACGTCCACCGGCAGCCCCGCCAGCAGGGCGGCATTGCGCGCCACGTCCAGGCCCTGCTCGCTCTCGGGCAGGGCGCACCCGGCGATCACATCCTCGATCTCGGTCGGATCCAGGCCCGGACACTGGGCCACCACACCGCGGATGCAGTGCGCCAGCAGATCATCGGGACGGGTGTTGCGGAACATGCCGCGGGACCTGCCTACCGGGGTGCGCAGTGCCGCTACGATATAGGCGTCTTGAACCTGTTTATTCATGATTCTATGTCTCCTGATGCTTGCAAATTCATCCCCGGGACGCACCTGCCGCCGCCGGTCAGACGGCGCGGTTTGCGCGCCCTGGGGCTTCAGTGGATCGGGTTTAATTACGCAACGGCTTGCCGGTTTGCAACATGTGCATGGCGCGTTCCTGGCTCTTCGGATGAGCGATCAGCTCCACGAAGGCATCACGCTCCAGCTTCAGCAGCCAGGACTCGGACACCTCCGTGCCCGGCTCCACGTCACCGCCGCACAGCGCCATGGCAATCTTGCGGGCGCAGAAGTAATCATGCTCGGACATGAAGTGTCCTTCCAGCATGTTCACCATGCCCATCTCCAGCATGGCCACACCATTGCGGCCAGCGACCTTGACGGGACTGGGCAGCGGCGGCCGGTAACCGGACTCCGCCATGGCCCTGGCCTGCGCCTTGGCGACATAGAGGATTTCGTTGGGGTTGAAGACGACCAAATCGCCGTCGCGGAACAGCCCCATGTCCTTGGCTTCCTGGGCGCTGGTCGCCACCTTGGCGGTCGCCACATTCTGGAACGCCTTCACCAGGAACGGGTTCAGGTTGTTGTCCGGTGCCGCCACGGAGATTCTCCGCGCCAACTCCTTACAACCGCCGCCGGCGGGCAACAGGCCGACACCGATCTCCACCAGGCCGACATAGCTCTCCAGGGCGGCCACTACCCGATCGCTGTGCATGGCGATCTCGCAGCCGCCACCCAGGGCCATGCCCTGCACCGCCGCCACCACCGGGACAAACGAGTAGCGCAACCGGGTGGTCATGTTCTGGAACTGTTCCACGACCCCTTCGATGCGCTTGAAGTCGCCCATCATGACCACCGGCGCGATCCCGCCCAAGTCAGCCCCAGCACTGAACGGCGGCTCAGTCTGCCAGATCACCAGGCCAGCGAACTTGTCCTCAGCGATATCCAGGGCCTTATGGACGCCCTCGATGACGGATTCGCCCACCGCGTGCATCTTACTCTTGAAGCTGACAATGGCAACATCATCACCCTGGTGCCAGACGCGCACGCCGTCGTTCTCGAACAGGGTCTCGCCCGTGTTCGGGGCTGCCTCGCCCAGCACCCGCTCGGGGTAATACTGGCGCTTGTAGACCGGCAGACTGGAACGCGGCCGATAGACCTTGCCCTCGGGCGCCCAGGAGCCCTTGTCCGAGTGCACGCCATCGACCTCCATCACCCAGGCCGGCAGCGGCACGTCGGACATGGTTTTGCCAGCCGCGATATCCTCGGCGATCCAGCCCGCGACCTGCTTCCAGCCAGCCGACTGCCAGGTCTCGAAGGGACCCTGCTTCCAGCCATAACCCCAGCGCATGGCAAAATCCGCGTCGCGGGCATTATCGGCAATACTGTTCAGCGTTACTGCGCTGTAATGCCACAGATCACGCAGGATGGCCCACACGAACTGGGCCTGCGGCGCGTTGGAGGCGCGCAGCGCGGCCAGTCGCTCGCCCATTTTCTTGTTGCCCAAGATGGTCTTGACGGCGGGATCGATCTTGTTGTCGACAGGCCGATAGTCCATCTTGGCGACATCCAGCACCAGTCTCTCTTTCTTGGGGCCCTGGCGATAGATACCGCCCCGGGTCTTGTTGCCCAGCGCGCCCTTGTCGATCAAGCCCTGCAGCCAGGCGGGCACATGGTAGTACTTCTGCCAGGGATCGCTGGTGAGCACCCGCGCTGAGGTAGCCAGCACGTTGGCCAGGGTGTCCAGACCAACCAGGTCGGAGGTACGGAAGGTCGCGGTGGAGGGACGACCGACGGCTGGGCCAGTCAGCGCATCCACGATATCAAAGGGCAATCCCAGGCGGTCGGCGTGGTACATGGTCGCCTGGATGTTGAACAGGCCCAGGCGGTTCGCGATGAAGTTGGGGCTATCCTTGGCGCGCACCACACCCTTGCCCAACGTGGTGACCAGGAAAGTCTCCAACCTGTCGAGGATCTGGGGATCGGTGGACGCGCCCGGAATCAGCTCCACCAAGGGCATGTAACGGGGCGGATTGAAGAAATGGACGCCACAGAAGCGGGGACGGATGTTCTCGGGCATCGCATTGGACAGCAGCGTGATGCCTATCCCCGAGGTATTGGAGGCGAATATCGCTTGGTCGTTGATGTGCGGGGCAACCTTTTTATACAGATCTTCCTTCCACTCCATACGCTCGGCGATGGCTTCGATGATCAGATCGCAACCGCGCAACTTGTCCAGGTCCTGATCATAGTTGGCCGGAGTGATCAGCTGGAGCCGGTCTTTGGCCGAAGCGGGGGCGGGTCTCATCTTGCCCAGTTGCTTGATGGCCTTGTCCACGTTGGCGTTGGGGTCACCCTCCTGGGCGGCCAGTTCGAACAGCATAACCTCCACATCGGCACTGGCCATGTGCGCGGCGATCTGCGCCCCCATGACCCCGGCGCCCAGAATGGCTACCTTACGTACGTGTGCACCACTACTCATGATATTCTTCACTCCTCTCGGTATGTACAAAACATTTGATGACTCCCGAACTGTCGAGCCGGGGCGATACCTCGACCCATGGAGTCATCCGCAAAAAACTGTCCGGCTAACGTGCGCACCCAAGCGCTCGACGCGAACGCCCCAGCGCCCGGACAATACTTTAAAGCCGACCATGCTCCGGTCGTTCAATTTCCTTGATGTCAAACAGGTTGGGCACCGGCGGCCGGCGCCAGTAATGGCGCCTGGGAGAGCGTCCCTACTCCGGCGGGTCTGCGGCGCACTGACGTTATACCTTACAGGACCCTCGGTCGTATTGTGTTGTCAAAATTCATTGCTGGGCAAGAACTACTGGGACCCCGAATGGCATAACGTGAACCGCCCACCCAAGCCTATGCATAAAAAGGCGCGAGTCACACATAATACCGGCATAAGAAATGGAAACAACCATTGCGATCTTAGGGTAGAAATCTGGGTGGCTGTGCCAACGTAGCGCATTTGCAGTGATTGAGCATCTTAAAACATAGATTCAACCACCGCACTGTCAAGAAATAAATACTCCGCAAGACTGGCGGACTACCAGGAAACCACGTAAGATGGCCGCTCTGAAAGGTAATAGGCCTTTCTGAGTCTCTCATCGCTCTCTGACCCTCCGGCGTTTCGTACTCCTGAAACCGCTATTTTCAGTCCGGTTGGCGACGATGTTTTCTTGCGCCAGCCGTGGCAGTCACTCATGCCTCACCGCCAGTATGGTTATCTGGACTCCGCTGCTGCTTGCGCGTCATTATCTTATGGAAAGTATAAATGTCTTTTGACGTCCTAGAGCTACACCCTTCGCTACACAAAGCCATCGCCCAGAGCGGCTATACCACCCCTACCCCCATTCAGGCTGAGGCTATCCCGGCCATCCTGACCGGCCAGGACCTCATTGCCTCCGCGCAGACCGGCACTGGCAAGACGGCGGCCTTCATGTTACCGGCCCTACAGCGCTTCACCGCGCCGGCCACGGGAAATAGGCGCCTACCGCGGGTGCTGGTGCTGACCCCGACCCGCGAACTGGCCAACCAGATCATCGAGGCCGCCCGAAAATACGGCAAGTTCCTGCGCTTCAACGCCGCCAGTTTCCTGGGCGGCATGCCTTACCGGCAGCAATTGCGGCAGTTGTCCGGCCCCCTGGACCTGGTGGTCGCCACTCCTGGGCGCCTGCTCGACCACCTGGACCGTGGCCGCATCGATCTGTCCGGCATTGAGCTATTGGTCCTGGACGAGGCCGACCGCATGCTGGACATGGGCTTCATCGACGACGTGGAAAAAATCGCTGCAGCCACTCCCGCCAGTCGCCAGACCCTGCTGTTCTCCGCCACGCTGGATAGGCTCGTTGATGCAACTGGCCAAGCGCTTGCTCAAGGAGCCTCAGCGCATCGAGATCGCCGACACCACGGTCCACCAGCCGACACATCGAACAGCGCCTGCACGTGGCCGATGACCTGGCGCACAAAAACCGCCTGCTCCAGCACCTGGCTCAGCGATGCAGCTCGACCAAGCCATCATCTTCACCGCCACCAAGCGTGACGCCGACGATCTGGCCGCAGTCCCTGTGCGCCCAGGGCCATCGAGCCGCCGCCCTGCACGGCGACATGAACCAGAGCGACCGCAACCGCACCCTGGCCCATCTGCGCCGCGGCAAGCTACGCGTGCTGGTGGCCACCGATGTAGCGGCCCGTGGCATTGACGTCGCCGGCATCAGCCATGTGATCAACTTCGACCTGCCCAAGTTCGCCGGAAGACTACGTGCACCGGATCGGCCGCACCGGCCGCGCGGGCGCTTCCGGCATCGCCGTTTCCCTGGCCCTGCCCCAGGATGCCAGGCATTTGGAGCGCATTGAGCGCTACACCGGCCAGGCCGTGCCCGTGCATGAAATCCCCGGCCTGGAGCCTACCCGCGAACTGCGCCGCGGCGCTCCCCGCAAGGCGGCCCCGCGCCGGCCGAGCAGCGCGCCGGCCAGAGGCGGCTACCGTGACAGCAAGTCCCACGGGTTTGCCCCGCACCGGACCCTAGACAACACAGGCGGGCGCCGCCGCGATTTCCACGCGCCCACCTCCCCCACGCAACGGCCTCGCCCTCAGCGCCACGGTTAAGCAGTTGACCAGGGGCGGCTGACACCGCCCCTGGCTTTATCCCAGCAACCCCCGCACCTGCTCAGGCCCAAAGGGCCAGCCAATCTCCACCCCCGTATCCAACCGCCGCAATACCGGAATACGCACGCCGTAACGTTCCAGCAACCACGCATTGGCAGTGATATCCACCTCCGCGACGGTCACGCCCAGCGCCAACTGGATCACCCTTTGCGCCTCTTCGCACAAGTGGCAGCCGACCGTCGAATACAAAACCAGGTGCCTCATCCGCGTACCTTCTCAGCCAGTTGCCGCCACCCGTAGCGACGGTTATTCTATGAGCCGTAACAATAAAGTTGTAACAATACATCAGGCGTTAAGCGTGCCTGCCGCTCCCTCACTTTCATTATCAACTGGATAACGTGCTAATGGATAAGAATGCAATAACTAACACGTTTTCAAAATATTTTTTTGCCGTCCTCGCCACCACCCCCGAGTTGCGGGAAACCGCTTACCGGATTCGTTATCAGGTCTACTGCAAGGAATTTCAATTCGAGCCGGAAGCAAACTGCCCAGGCCAAAAAGAGCGGGATGATTATGACGAGCAGTCGGTGCATGGTCTGTTGATGCACAGGTCGAGCGGCGCCGCTATCGGCTGTGTGCGCTTGGTCCTCCCTCACCCGGACGATCCGGCGCTGCCGCTGCCGTTCGAACGTTACTGCCGGCACGCCCTGAACCCCGACCGGGTGGATATCGATAGCATGGACCGCCGGAGTTTTCGGGGAATTCTCCCGTTTGGCGGTGATCCCTCAGTTCCGGCGCCGCAAAAGCGACCTGAACAAGCCCCTCAGCTTTCCCGATCCTGTTGAGAGCGCCAAGACTGGCCGCGATGCCTTTCCGCTTATCCCGGTCAGCCTGTTCCTGATCGGCATAAGTCTGTTCCTACACAGCAAACTCCGCTTTGTCTTCGCGATGATGGAACCCTATCTGGCCAGCCTGCTCTCGCATCACGGTCTTCGTTTTACGCCAGCGGGCGAGGTCGTAGATTACCACGGCCCGCGCGGGCCTTTCCTGCTGACCAGGGAAACCGCACTCAACCACTTTACGCCAGAAGTCCAAGCCCTGCTCCAGGTCATCAGCCAGCAACTGTGTCCGGCCAACACGAGAAACGCCGCCTGAACACCGGGCGAAACCCCGCCTGGACCGGGATGGCCGGGCTGCGGCAAAACGAAATCCAAGACGGTCGGGTTGCCTCGAATTTCGTCTGCCATCCCGGCTACGGGTTTCGCTCAGCGTGCGCGCGGCATGCCCTGCCGGCGTGGATCGCCTAGCATGCCGGTCGTGCTGTACGATCTGATCGCCCGGCAGGCCGAACAACGCCCCGCGGCGATCGCGCTGCGCCATCGCCATGAGAATCTCAGTTACGAGGGTCTGGCCCTGCACACCGAAGCCGCAGCCTGGGGCCTGCTGGGTCTGGGGCTGAGCCGCGGGGAGCGGGTCGCCGTCTACCTGCCCAAGCGCTTGGAGACGGTCATCGCCCTGTTTGGCGCGTCTCTGGCGGGCGGGGTATTCGTCCCCATCAACCCACTCCTGAAGCCGGAGCAGGTCGTCCATATTCTACGCGACTGCAATGTGCGGATCCTCATTACCGCTCACCAGCGGGCCGAATTGCTGGCGCTGCTGCTGGCGGATTGCCACGATCTGCATGCGCTGGTCCTCGTGGATGCGGCTATGACCAATCCGCAGCCCACTTCGTTGCCTACCCTGAGTTGGCAAATGCTGCTAACCTCGGCCCAGCGCGCCCCGGTCCGGCGGGGCATCGACATCGACATGGCGGCCATCCTCTATACCTCGGGCAGCACCGGTAGACCCAAGGGCGTGGTCCTGTCGCATCGCAACCTGCTGGCTGGCGCCGACAGCGTGGTGGATTATCTGGGCAACCACGGCGACGACCGCCTGCTGGCGGTACTGCCCTTCAGCTTCGACTATGGCTTGAGCCAACTCACCACCGCGTTTACTGTCGGGGCGCGCGCCGTCCTGATGGACTACCTGGTGGCCCGTGACGTGCTGACCGCCGTCGAGCACGAGGGCATCACCGGGCTGGCGGCGGTGCCGCCGCTGTGGATACAGTTGGCCCAACTGTCCTGGTCGGCCGCGGCCCAGGCAAGCCTGCGCTATCTGACCAACTCGGGTGGCGCCATGCCCCGCGCTACTCTGATGGCCTTGCGCCAGTCCCTGCCCAGCACCCGGATCTTTCTGATGTATGGCCTGACCGAGGCATTCCGCTCCACCTATCTGCCCCCGGACGAACTGGAGCGACGGCCGGATTCCATGGGCCGCGCCATACCCAACGCCGAAGTCATGGTGGTACGGGAGGATGGCAGCCGGTGTGGACCCAACGAGCCCGGCGAACTGGTGCACCGCGGCTCCCTGGTCACGCTGGGTTACTGGAACGCCCCTGAGCAGACCGCCGAACGCTTCCGGCCGGCGCCGGACCAGGCGCATGGCCTTACCCTGGCCGAACCGGCGGTCTGGTCCGGGGATATCGTGCGCATGGACGAGGATGGCTATCTGTATTTTATCGGCCGCAAGGATGACCTGATCAAGACCTCCGGCTACCGAGTCAGCCCCACCGAGGTCGAGGAAGTGCTCTACGGCAGCCGGCTGGTCGCCGAGGCGGCGGCACTGGGCATTCCCCATCCGTTGCTGGGCCAGGCAGTGGTGGCCGTGATTAAACCGCTGGGGCA
Source organism: uncultured Gammaproteobacteria bacterium (assembly GCA_963696325.1). Taxonomy (GTDB): domain Bacteria; phylum Pseudomonadota; class Gammaproteobacteria; order Competibacterales; family Competibacteraceae; genus CAVOJV01. Next base: position 23,576 of record CAVOJV010000060.1, on the reverse strand, counting down.
GCATTGCCACAGCGCCGAGCTGTTGGCCCATTGCAAACGCCACCTGCCCAATTTCATGACCCCTTTGCAGGTCATTACCCGCGCCGCCCTGCCCCGCAATCCCAACGGCAAGATCGACCGCAAGCAGTTGGCCGGCGAACTGGCGGACCTGTTTCGGGAGACCTCAGAGTGACCCCCCGGTCCCCCCGCCACGTCTGCGAGCAGTTCCCGATCCTCGGCGACTGCCTGCATATCGGCGGCATTCCCCTGACCCGGTTGGCCGAACAGGTCGGCCAGACTCCCTTCTATGCCTACGACCGCCGCCTGGTGAGCGAGCGGGTGAATCTGTTGAGACACAAGCTGCCCGCCGCCATCGACCTCCACTACGCCATCAAGGCCAACCCCATGCCGGCCCTGGTCCAGCATCTCGCCGCTCTGGTGGACGGCCTGGATGTGGCTTCCCTGGGCGAACTGCGGATAGCCCTGGACAGCGGCATGCAAGCCGCGGCGGTCAGCTTCGCCGGACCCGCCAAGCAGCTCCGCGAGCTGGCCGCCGCTATTGCCGCCGGAATCGTCATCAACCTGGAATCCGAGACTGAACTGGCCCGCGTCGCCAGCCTGGGCGCGCAGCAGGGCTGCCGGCCGCGGGTCGCGGTGCGGGTCAACCCGGATTTCGAACTAAAGACCGCCGGGATGAAGATGGGCGGCGGCCCCAAGCCCTTCGGGGTGGACGCCGAGCGGGTACCAGCCCTGTTGCGGCGAATCGGTGAATTGGAGTTGGATTTTCAGGGCTTGCACATCTTCACCGGCTCCCAGAACCTCAAGGCCAGCACCATCGCCGAGGCCCACGACAAGACCTTCGAGCTGGCCCTGCGCCTGGCTGAATCCGCGCCACTCCCGCCGCGGATCCTCAACATCGGCGGGGGCTTCGGCATTCCCTACTTTCCGGGCGATACACCTTTGGACCTGGACCCCATCGGCGCCAATCTGGAGCGCTGGCTGGGGCGGCTGGCCGACTGCCAACCGCAGGTCAAGGTGGTGCTCGAACTCGGTCGTTACCTGGTGGGAGAAGCGGGCATCTATGTGGCGCGGGTGGTGGACCGTAAGTTGTCGCGGGGGCGGGTATTTCTGATCACTGACGGCGGCCTGCATCATCATCTGGCCGCATCCGGCAATTTCGGCCAGGTCATCCGCAAGAATTTCCCCGTGCTGGTCGGCAACCGGGTACTGGGAGCGGAACGCGAAGTTGTCAGCGTGGTGGGGCCTCTCTGCACGCCGTTGGACGTGCTGGCCGACCGCCTGGATCTGGCCAGGGCCGATATCGGCGATCTGATCGTGGTGATGCAGTCCGGCGCCTACGGGCTGACCGCCAGCCCCACCGCTTTTTTGAGCCATCCCCCACCCGTTGAGGTGCTGGTGTAGCCAGGGGCACCGGCATAGAGGCTTTGTGCCGGTTTGCGCCTAGGGATTCAGGGCGGCCAGGGCTCGCTGGAAGCGCACCTCCAGCGCCTGGTTCAGCGCGGCGGGCAGTAGGCCCGCCAGATACCACTGGGCTTCGGTATCCCTGGCATTCTCTTCTGCCGCCGCGGCATTGCCGCCGCTCAACGAGTCGGATAAGCCGGGAAATCTGCTGTTCCATCCGCGCCTGGGCGAATTCCGCGGGCGATTCCACACCCGCCAGGATCTCCATACGCAGGCACAACGTCCGCTTGAGTTCTCGATTTGCTTCCAGGCGCTGTACCACTGACTGCCGCGTCTCCGCCCCGCCGAGCAACGCCTGACAGACTGCATCGAAGCGCTGCTGGAGGGTCTTCGTCCAGACCGTTTGCCACGGCCCCAAAGTTGCCCACTGGTGCTGCGCCTCCGCCACCATCGCTACCGCTGGTTCCTGCCCCTCCAGCAGGGCCTCGAGCCGGGCGCACAGCAGCGCCCGCTGGCGCAGGCCCTGCATTTCCTCCTTCCGCTGCGCCTTCCCCCGGTCGCGCTCGCACTCCTCGAGCCGCTCGCAGGCCGCCGCGAAGCGCTGCTCCAGCGCCTTGTAGGTTCCCCTTGGCACCGGCCCCGCCGCCGTCCAGACCGCCTGTGCTTCCTGAACCCGAGTCCGCGCTTCCCCAAACGCCGCGCTATCCCCGGCAGTCAAGCCCTCCAGTTCCTCGCACAGCGCGGTCTTACGCGCCAGATTGATCTGTCGCTCGACGTCGGCTTCCCGTTGCTCGGCCTGTCGGCGCGCGAACACGGCGTCGCAGGCAGCGCGAAATTGCCGCCACAGTGCCTGTTCCTCACGCCGTGAGGCTTGGACCGTGGGGTGCCATTCAGCCTGCGCCCGCTTGGCGGTCTCCACCGCCGCCCGCGCATCGCCGCCCGCAGCCTGCGCCAGCACATGCTCGATCAGCGCCTGGCGACGTTGCAGTTCACGCTCCCGTTCCGTCTGCAGGCGGGCATCCAGGTGCCGCAGGGCCTTTTCAAAGCGCCGCTCGATCTCCCTTTGCTGTGCGCGCGGCACCGCTCCCAGCTTGCGCCACTGGTTCTGCGCCTCGCGCTGGAGCCGGTCCGCCGCCGGCCAGTCCACGCGCTCCCAGTCGGTGTGCGCCTCGAACTGCTCCAGGCGTTCGCATACCACTTGGCGCTTGGCCAGGTTCTCCTCGCGCTCCCTGGCCTGCGCGTCGAAATACGCCTGGAAAGGCTGGTAAGCGCGCTCACAGGCCCCATCGAAGCGTTTCCACAACGTCCTGGCAGCCGCGTCTTCGGCACCTTCCAGGGACTTCCAAAGGGTGCGCAGGTACTTTATCTGCCGGATGATTTCCTCTGGATCGTCAGCCAGGCCAACCAGACGTTCCGCATCCTCGCAGAGGTGCTCACGGGCTTGTTGCGTTCCCCATCGCCGCCAGCCGCGCAATTCACCCAGGCTTTGAGCGCTGGCCTGCAGACGTTCTCCCAGGGCCGTCATCTGCTGGCGAGACAGGCTGATGGTGTGCTGCAAACGGTCCCGGGCCCGCTCATGGAAGCCGATGGCTTGTTGTAGTTCGCCCGCCTCCAGGGCCTGTTCCAAACTGCCGAGCAGCGCCTCGAGGTCGGCCAGCTCCTGGCCGCGCTGTTCCACCTGGCGGTGCAGGCGGCTGCGCAGCCGCTCCAGCACCGTGTCAAACCCGGCATGCAGTTCCAGCGCCAGGGACCGGGTTTCGGGCCGCTCCAGACTCGCCCACTGCTGCTGCAGGGCCTCGAGCTCCGCCGCCAGTACCTCCGTAGGCTGAGCGAGCAGCGCCTCGGCCTGCTGCAACAACGCGCGCAGCCGCCCGGCGCGCTCGTGATTGCGCCGCAGGAGGCGCTCGCGGTCTTTGCCAGCCTGGACGAGTTGGGCAAAGCGTTGTTCCAGCCGGCGTCCCTCGCCATCGCCCGCACTGGCGGAGGGTTCCCGATCAGCCTGGGCAGCGGCCAGAGTCTGTTGAATCCGGGCGCCCAATTCGGCGGTCCATTCCACCTCCGTCTGTAAATCCTCCAGCAAGCGCTCCAGGGTGGCGCAGCGTTGCAACCTGGCCGCGCGCTTGGCAGCGCTCGCCTGGCGCAGTGCCAGAAAACGCGCCCGCGCCTGCTGGTAGCGCTCCCGCGAGTGCGCATCGGCGTCCGCTTCCAGTGCCTGCCAGTCCTTGTCGAGCCTGGGGTAACGGGCGGCGTTGGGACCGCTTTCCCCATCCCAGACTAGGGCTTCCATCTCGCCGCACAGGCTGGCTATGCGTTCCGCGCGCTGTTGCCCCACCCGCAGAGCCTGCAGGAGTTCCCGCACCCGGCGGGTAACCCGTTTGTCCCGATTGCGGCCGGCCTTGGCGAGATACTCCAGGGTCGCTGGTTCACGCACTCGTTCCAGGGCGGCGAAGCGCACCTCCGCCGATGGATCGTTGAGGGTCATTTCCCCAAGCAGCGCATCATTCTCCAGCCGCGCCAGGACTGCCAGCCGCAGTTCCGGCTCCTTGCCCTGCGTAGCGAGATGCTCCAGCGTAGCGGCATCCAGCGCCTGCAGCGCCGCCAGGCGCGCCGGCAATGGTGGGCTGTCCGGCGCCTTGCCCGTCAGGAGTTCCCGCAGGCGAGTGGCGGCGAATTCCCGCACGCCGGCATCGGCGTCCTGCGCGGCGCGCTCTCGCAACAGGCCAGGCTCGGCCAGCCGGGCGAGGGCGGCGCGGCGCACTTCCGGATCGCTATCCTGACGGGCTACCGCGGCCAGTACCGGGTCTTCGGCCGCCAGCGCCTGCAGCGCCTGTTTGCGGGTCCGGGGATTGGGATGCTGCCACTTGGGCTTGAAAAATCGGCTTAGAATCATGGTAATGGGTTCTAGGTATGGCCTCGGGACGGGCCTTGATACCTTCTCTCCTAGCGATAATAGCAGAAGGACCGGCGGCATTGGCGCGCATTCGGCTTGGGCAATCTTAATGGCGGGTTTGCAAGCGCCGCTTCAGCAGCTATGGTTAGATGACATAACGATAAGAGTTACGCATCAGCTTGAGCCATCTCCCCCTCAATTTCCCTTTCGCAAGGAAGGCGAAGCAGCGCCCGCTTTCGAAGGAGCGTGGCTGGGGTTATAGGGTCTGCGTAACTCCTAAACAATAACCACCTGCCCCAGGAGGACGCCATGCCAGAAGATCTTAAAGAGGCCGCGCTGCAATATCACCGTGAGCCCCGGCCAGGCAAGCTGGCCATCGTCGCCACCAAACCGCTCGCTACTCAGCGCGATTTGGCGCTCGCCTACTCCCCTGGCGTGGCCGCCGCCTGCCAGGCCATCGTCCAGGACCCCCAGCAAGCCGCCCGGCTCACCGCCCGCGGCAACCTCGTCGCCGTCATCAGCAACGGCACCGCCGTCCTGGGACTGGGCGCCATCGGCCCGCTCGCCGCCAAACCCGTCATGGAAGGCAAGGCCGTCCTCTTCAAGAAATTCGCCGACATCGATGTCTTCGATATCGAGGTCGCCGAAAATGACCCCGAGGAATTCATCAAGACGGTGGCTCGCCTGGAACCGACGTTTGGCGCGATTAATCTGGAAGACATCAAGGCCCCCGAATGCTTCGAGATCGAGCAGGCGCTCCACGCGCGGATGCATATCCCCGTGCTCCACGACGACCAGCACGGCACGGCGATCATTGTGGGGGCGGCGGTGCTGAACGGCCTGCGGGTGGTCGGCAAGGACATCAGCAAGGTCCGCCTGGTCGCCTCCGGCGCCGGCGCCGCCGCGTTGGCCTGCCTCAACCTGCTGGTCAGCCTGGGATTGCCGCGCGCGCACATCACCGTCACCGACATCGAGGGCGTGGTCTACCAGGGCCGCGAGAAACTCATGGATCGCTGGAAGGCCGTCTATGCCCAGGATACCCGCGCCCGGACCCTGGCCGAGGCGATCCAGGGCGCTGATATCTTCCTGGGGCTGTCCGCGGGCGGCGTCCTGAAACCCGCCATGGTCGCGAGCATGGCCGAGCGACCGTTGGTGCTGGCGCTGGCCAACCCGACCCCGGAGATCCTCCCCGAGGAAGTCAAGGCGGTCAGGCCGGATGCGGTCATCGCCACCGGCCGCTCCGACTACCCCAACCAGGTTAACAACGTCCTCTGCTTCCCCTTCATCTTCCGTGGCGCCTTGGATGTGGGCGCCACCACCATCAACGAGGCCATGAAGCTGGCCTGTGTGAAGGCGCTCGCCGAGCTCGCCATGGCCGAACCCTCCGAGGTGGTCACCAAGGCCTATGGCAGTACCACCTTGCGCTTCGGCCCCGAGTATCTGATCCCCAAGCCCTTCGATCCGCGCCTGATCGTCCAGCTCGCCCCCGCGGTCGCTCAGGCCGCCATGGACACCGGCGTGGCCACCCGGCCGATGATTGATTTTGACGCCTATCGCGAACACCTGACCGAGTTCGTGTTCAAGTCCGGCCTGGTGATGAAACCCATTTTCACCGTGGCCAAGCAGCATCCCAAGCGGCTGATCTATGCCGAGGGCGAAGACCGCCGCGTACTGCAGGCCGCCCAGCAGGTCATCGATGAAGGCATCGCTTATCCCATCCTGGTGGGACGTCCGGAAACCATCGGGGATCGTCTCAATGAACTCGGCTTGCGGATGCGACCGGGCAAGGATTTTGAGTTGATCAACATACTGCAGGATGAGCGGTTCCAAAATTACTGGAGCGACTACTATCAGCTCATGAAGCGCAAGGGTATCGTGATCGAGAAAGCCAAGACCGTGGTCCGCGCGAATCCCACCGTGGCGGCAGCCCTGGCGGTCCGGCAGGGAGACGCCGACACCATGCTGTGCGGAGCAGTCGGACGTTTCAATGAGCATTTGCGGGATGTCCTGGACATCATCGGCAAACAGGAAGGCATCCACGAGGTGTCCACGCTGAGCGCGCTGATCCTGCCCACCGGCACCTTCTTCATCTGCGACTCCCACGTCACTGCCGACCCCACCGTCGAGGAACTCGTCGAGATGACCCTGCTGGCCGCCGAGGAAGTGCAGGCGTTCGGCCTGAAGCCCAAGGTGGCGCTGCTGTCGCGCTCCAATTTCGGCACCCACGATTCACCCTCGGCGCACAAGATGCAGGCGGCGCTGGAGATCCTGCGCCAGCGGGCGCCGACCCTGGAAGTGGAAGGCGAAATGCACGCCGATCTGGCGCTGTCCGAAGAGATCCGCCGGGGGACTTTTCCGGATTCCCGGCTCAAGGGCCAGGCCAATCTGTTGATCATGCCCAATGTGGACGCCGCCCATATTTCGCTCAATATGGTCAAGATGCTGGGCGGAGGCGTTTCCATCGGCCCGATTCTGGTGGGCGCGGCCTTGCCGGTGCATGTGGTCAATCAGTCGACCACCGTCCGCGGTCTGGTCAACATGAGCGCTATGGCCGTGGCGCAGGCGCAGATGCAAAAGGAGGAACCATTCGGCTGGTAAGGTGCTGATTACTTGAACAGGAGCAGGTGCGGCACGCCGATCACCAGCAGCAGGGGCGCCGAAGCTTGCCACGGTACGCTTTTCATATACCCCCTCTGGAGCGGTTAAAACCGCTCCTATCGCTACTTCATCCCCATCCTCACCATCTTCCGGCGGATAAAGGCGATCTGGGTCTGCAAGGGCAGTTCCTTTGGGCAGACATCGTGGCATCCCAACAGGGACATGCAGCCGAACACGCCGTCGTCGTCGCCGATCAGTTCGTAGAAATCCTCGTCGCTGCGCTCGTCGCGAGGGTCCAGCCGGAAGCGGGCGATTTTATTCAGGCCCACGGCGCCGACGAAGTGTTCACGCATGCGGGCGGTGCCGCAGCCCGCGACGCAGCAGCCGCACTCGATGCAGCGATCGAGTTCATAAATCGCTTCCGCCAGTTCCGGCTCCATGCGCTCTTCCAGCTTGCCCAGATCCACGTCTTCATTGCTGTGAATCCATGTCTCCAGGCGCTCGCTCATGCCCCGCATCCATTTTCCCGTGTTGACCGACAGATCGCCGATCAACTCGAAGACCGGTAGCGGGGCCAGGGTGACTGCCTGGTCCAACGTTTCGGTCAGCGTCCGACAGGCCAGTCCCGGCCGGCCGTCGATCAGCATCGCGCAACTGCCGCAAATGCCCGCCCGGCAGACGAAATCGAACTGCAGGGAACCGTCGAACTTTTCGCGGATGTCATTCAGGGCGATGAACAGCGTCATGCCGACCGCTTCTTCCACCTCGAAGGTCTCCATATGCGGCCGGCTGTTACTATCCTGAGGGTTGTAGCGGAGAATGCTGATCTTCAGGACTCTGGGCGTCTGCCCGTTCTCGCTCATGGCAACTGCTCCCCTAACCGTTCATTTTTGCCCTGATACTTCCTGGGCAGCAGGTGATCGTATTGCATCAAGGCCGTTTGCAGGGTAAAGCGGTCGGCGCTTTGCAAAGCCGCCTTGAGCTGCTCCACTTGAGCCAGCCGTTGGGCCGTATCCGGATGTTCAATACAGTTCTTGGCGCCATAGCCGCGAAAGCCGGGTGGCAGCTCCATGGTAATGACATCGATAGCCTCGTAGGTCAGGGTGGGCAGGGTATCCTGCTCGTTTCGCCAGACGCTGAGCGTGCGCTTCAACCAATCCCGGTCGTTACGCTCGGGAAAGTCTTCGCGGGAATGCGCGCCCCGGCTCTCGGTGCGCTGCAAGGCGCCCAGGGCGACACACAGTGCGAGCTTGAGCATCTTTTGCACCCGGTAGGCCGAGACCAGCTCCGGGTTGGCGCTCTTTCACCTTGGTCCTGATGCCGATGTTCCGGCTGCGGATGAGCAGGGTTTCCAGTTCGTTTACGGCATCCTCCAAATCCTTGCCGTTCCTGAAGATGCCCACCTTGTCCATCATGATCTCTTCCATGCGGGCGCGCAGGGCATAGGCATTTTCCGAGCCCGTCGAGTTGATGACGGCGGCGAGCCTGTCGGTTTCGCGGGCGTGAAAATCCCTGATCAGGCCGGTGGAGAGGTCGATGTCGCTGTCCTTGGAGTCGCAAAAATCCGCGATGAATTCAGCCACGATCATGCCGGACACCACGGTTTCGGCCACGGAATTGCCGCCCAGCCGGTTGAAGCCGTGCATGTCCCAGCAGGACGCCTCGCCGCAGGCGTACAGACCCCGCAGGGTCTGGCTCTCTCCCGTGTATTTGGTGCGGATGCCACCCATGGAGTAATGCTGCGTGGGGCGAACCGGGATGTAGTCGATCGCCGGATCTATACCCAGAAAATACTGGCAAATGTCCTTGACTTCCCGCAGGTTTTTCTCGATGTGCTCGCGGCCCAGGATGGCGATGTCCAGCCACAGATGCGGGCCATAGCGGGACGGCACGCCCTTGCCTTTGCGCATGTGCTCGGTCATGCGCCGGGACACCACATCGCGGGAGGCCAGTTCCTTCTTGTCGGGCTCGTAATCGGGCATGAAGCGGTAGCCATCCACGTCCCGCAAGATGCCGCCATCGCCCCGGCAACCCTCGGTGGTCAAAATGCCAGCGGGAACGATAGCGGTGGGATGAAATTGCACGGCTTCCATATTGCCCAGCGTCGCTACCCCGGTTTCCAGGGCGAGGGCGGTGCCGGTACCCTCGCAGATCACGGCATTGGTGGAGACCTTGTAGATTCGCCCGTAGCCACCCGTGGCGATAGTGGTTGCCTTGGCCACGTAGGCGCTCAGCTCACCGGTGATCAAATCCCGCACGATGGCCCCATAGCAACGGCTGCCGTCGTGAATCAGGGCCAGCGCTTCCTTGCGTTCGTGGACTGCAATACCGTTGGCGATGGTCTGGTCGCTCATGGCGAACAGCATGGCGTGGCCGGTGCCGTCCGAGGTGTAACAGGTACGCCATTTCTTGGTGCCGCCAAAATCGCGGGCCGTGATCAGGCCGTGAGCGTCCTCCTTTTCCTTGATGGTGACTTTCTCGGCATTGATGACAACTTCGCGCTCGCCGCGTTGCACCCGGTTCCAGGGCACGCCCCAGGCAGTCAGTTCGCGGACGGCCTTGGGCGCGGTATTGACGAACATCCGCACCACCTGTTGATCGGCGCCCCAGTCGCTGCCCTTGACCGTGTCCTCGAAATGGACATCCTCGTTATCACCCTCGCCCTTGATGGAATTTCCCAGGCTCGCCTGCATGCCGCCCTGGGCCGCCGCCGAATGCGAGCGCTTGGCCGGAATCAGGCTCAGCACGATGACGTCATGGCCTCTGCGCTTGACGCCAATGGCGGTGCGCAGACCCGCCAACCCACCGCCGATCACCAGCACGTCTGTGTAGATAATGTTCATCGCTTAACCCTTCGCATCCGCCGGTTGTTGCAGGCTGGCCGGGACATAAGGTTCGCCGGCCCGGTCGCGGTGCTCGATGCCGATCTTGATATAGGCGGCCAGGGTCAACAAGCCCAGCGTCAGGAAGAAAGCCGTCAGATACCATTTGGCGCGTTTCAGCTTGGCGCGGCTCTCCTTGGGATTCCTACCCTCCAGCCAGCCCCATTTGACCGCCAGTCGATACAGGCCGATGCCGCCATGCAACTCCACCGCCAGCAGCAAGAGGATATACAGCGGCCACATCCACTCGGTCACCACCCGGTCGGCCGAGCCATAGGGGCCGATCTTGTCGGGGTGGGTGAGCATGATGTACAGATGCACGGAGCCCAGGAAGAACATGGCGAAACCGGTATAGACCTGCACGAACCACAAACTCGTATCGCCGTGCCGCAACATGTCCATGTGGCCGCGAAACGTGTTGTACTGTTGGTAATTGCTGGGAAATTTGCGCATGGCCAGCCCGGCATGGGCGATGAAAATAAGGAACACAAAGGCCACCACCACCGACACGATGCCCGGATAGGATCTGCCCAGGATGTATTGCCCCTCGAAAAACTTCGTCACCGCGTACATGGCATCCTTGCCAAGCAGAATCGACGAGACGAACAACATGTGCGCCCACATGAACAGGGCCAGAAACAAGCCGGTGGCGCTTTGCAAAAAATCGAGCCGGGCCGGCAGCCGGCTTTTTCGGGTTTTCTCCGCAAGCCCTGTATCCACAATCAGATCAATGGTTTTATTCATCGAAGCACCCTTGCGCTGGTAGACATGGATTTATTATTACTGGAATGGGGCAGCAAGCGATTGACCGTGATCAACGGACGCCCAGTCAGTGCCAACACACCAGGCGCCCACTTGTATCGTCCAACTTCGCCAGAACCGGCCCCTGCCGCGCCAAATCCCTGTCGGGGGGACCGGCCCCGCCGACCCGACGCTACATCATACCCAGCACTCGCGGCAACCAGAGGGATAGCGGCGGCCAGTAGGTAACGATAACGAGAAATACCAGCATGGTCAGCAACCAGGGCCAGACCGCGACCGTCAACTCGGTGATTCCCATATGGGTGATACCGCTGGCGACATAGAGGTTGAGGCCGACCGGCGGGTGGCACATGCCGACTTCCATATTGACAGTCATAAGGATACCCAAGTGCACCGGGTTGATACCAAGCTTGATGGCGATCGGAAATATGAGCGGCGCCATGATCAGGGTGATCGAGGACGGCTCCATCACGTTGCCGGCGAGCAGCAGCAGCACGTTGACTGCCAGCAGGAAAAAGATGACGCTCAGATTCTGCTCAATCATCCAGTTGGCCATCGCCTGCGGAATGTTTTCCGAGGTCATCAGGAAGGAAAACAGCACGGCATTGGTGATGATGTACAACAGCATCGCGCTCAGGGCGGCGGAATCCAGCACTTATACAAGGAGCGGGTGTAGTTTTAGCCCGACCTGGCAGCCAACGCGATATCCCGTATCTGGTGGATGTCATCCAGGCGCAGCAGATCACGATTCTACAAATGGTGCCTTCACATTTAAGGCTGTTTATGGAAGAACCACGCTTTTTAAAATGCACCAGCGTGAGGGGCATCTTCTGCGGCGGAGAAAACATGCCCCCTACCTTGCCCGAACGGATATTCAATCACTTGGCCACAACCATAACCAATAACTATGGACCTACCGAAACCTGCGTCAGCTCTACAACTTACCAGCTTAAACCGAGTACCAGCCCGCATCGCATACCGGTCGGAGTCCCGCACGGAAATACCCAGGTCTATATCCTGGATCGCAGCCTGCAACCGGTGCCTGTTGGCGTAACGGGAGAACTGTACATTGGCGGCGACAGTCTGGCGCGAGGCTATTTGAACCAACCAGCCCTGACTGCGGAGAAGTTCATACCCAATCCATTTGGCGCCTCGGGCACGCGACTATATCGAACCGGAGACCTGTGCCGCTATCTGGCGGATGGGAACATCGAGTTCCTAGGGCGGGTTGATAACCAGGTGAAACTGCGCGGTAACCGGATCGAGCTGGGAGAGATCGAGAACGCCCTGGAATACCATCCGCAGGTGCGCCAGGCCGTGGTGATCCTGCAACATGCCGAAACCGGCGATCATCTGGCGGCTTACATTGTCCCAAACTCCAGCTGTAGCCTGGATAGACAGCAATTGCGTGAATATCTCAAAGGCCGCTTGCCAGAATATATGCTCCCTGGCGATTATATTATCTTGGATGCCCTACCGCTCACTCCCAACGGGAAGATCGACTTGAACCGGCTACCCAGGAGCGAGATAACTTCACTGAGCGACCCTAAAAACTATGTCGCACCGCGCTCGCCCCTGGAGCAAATCCTGACCAGGTTATTCTCAATGGCCCTGGAAAAGGACAAGCTGGGCGTCCAGGAGGACTTTTTTGAGCTGGGAGGACATTCCTTGCTGGTGATGCGGCTGGTCGCGCAGATCAACGATATATTCCAGTGTGAGCTTCCATTGATTACCCTGTTCAAATACCCCACTGTAGAGCAGCTGGCTGATTTCATGCTCAAGGACGAACAGGAGCGCCAACGGATCGAGTTGACGGCTGATTTTATACTGGGTCGGGATGCAATGCCAGATTAGAAAACGCGTAAAACTTTACTGGTACAATGCATGCTGGTCAGTTGGCTGCGATCACCCAACACTCCAACCACGGGGAATTACTGAGGGCTTGCATTCTGCTGCCATCGGTTCCGCAGCAATAGAATGACCCCCCAAATCATATAGACCACCAGATCTACGATACCAACGGCAAAATAGATGAAGCGCGAGAGACCGCTCCATTCGGTGCAGCCAAACTCAGCGATCTGGCAATCCGGGGGCTGACCGGCGGAGGCGCAGGCCTTGCGCAGGCAATCCTGGATGCTGGCGGAGACCGTCCACTACAAGATGAACTCTACCAGAGCGATTATGGCCAATGCCAGGATCACGCCCAGGATGGTCTTATTCCTTTTGGCAAACTGGGAGGTAAGCGCCAGCGTAAGAGTCGTTACTATGGCTACTTGAAGGATGAGCAAACATAGGAAGGTTATACTCATTTGCTTGTTGGCAGAATCATGTATTCCGAAGGTGCACAGGTTTTTGAAAACCTGTCCGGACTATCTGGAAATCGCAGACACCCAGGCCTTGATGGTTGGCAGATGGTCGTAATAATGCCCGTACGATTCGCTCTTGAGCAGCTCGAATGGCTGCACTTCATACGGCACGCCCGCGACGTGATGCGACCCAAAGAGGTAGGCCTCGCTGTGCGCTACGACCGCCTGAACCATTTCGGCGAACACGCGTTGTGAATCGGCCAGTACCTCGGCGGGGTGGCGGTCGAGGATCTGTCCATGTAATGCGGCATTGAACTGGTCCAGGCTGAGGTCGGCCAGCCATAAGTCGGGTGGTTTTTGCAATCTCAACGCCAGGCCCAGCCCCAGCCAGCGATCGTATTCGGTGGTGTGGGCCAGGATGTCCTTCACGGACCACTCGCCGGACGCCACAGGCTCGCTCATGCGCTCTGGTGGGACTTTGGCGATCCAGCTATCCCAGAGACGGCGCGCCGCGCGGATGGCTGCAAGCAACTCGGTTTTATTGGTAGGGTCTTTCATGGCAACCTCCTGCTGGATGTTTCTGTGTTCTGCAGTCATGAGTTGCTTATCTACTACCTACTTGAATTCTCTCAAGTGGGATAGTTCCTTCAAGTCCTTCACCTGAAAAAACCAGCTGAGCATATCGATCAAGGATTTGGGGGCTTCGACTTCAAACTCTTTGCCACTGTCTTCCCGTTCGATGCGCACCTGACAATAGGTTCTGGAAGAGTCATCTGACCTTTCAGAGCCTGGAGAATAATAATAATGATACTTAATACCTTGTTTGCGACCGAAAGGCTTCATGTTAAGTAATCGTTTGATCGCCTGGCAAGATTCCGGATCGATGTCAAATTCATATTTCTTCCTGGCGCCGGAAATTGAAATAGAAACCACCCCAAAAGAATGTCCAGCTCTTTCGAAGGCGGTGATGATTTCTGGTAAACCTTTATGATGATTTCGCATCGAGTTCTCCTTCGGGGACATCCTGGCGAGAGGGCTGTACCAGCTCTCTGGCAGCGGCGCAAATGCGCTCCACGTTGGGTAGAGTTCTGGTCCTCCAGATGGCGGGCGTATGGGATAGTCGTCTGAGTACAAACGCGCGCATACTTGACCGAGAGGCCTGCCTCCAGTAAGAGAGCGGCTACTTCACCTGATAGACCGAATCCCTGATAATCTTCGTCCACCACCAGCAGATCGGCCCGTCTGGGAAGCAAGCTCGCACAGAGCGGTCCGGTCAAGCGGAGAAACCGTCCTGAGGTCCAGCACATTGGCAGACAAGCCTTCTTCTTCCAACCTTTCTGCAGCTTCCAGGGCGCGGTGCACGCCTATGCCGAGGCTGACGATGCTCAGGTCGACGCCTGTGCGTCGCAGTGCAGCTTTGCCAATTGGCAGCGCTTCCCATTTCTTTAGCACGGGGCCGCGCCTCCCGGAAGCTGGGACAGCATACTGTACAGTAGCTCGCCCGCCAGACCCGAGGGTCTCCAGCCAGATTTCTGAGAGCAGTTTGGACTCTAGAAAGATGACCGGCCCATCCTGCTGCAAGGCTGCCAGCATCAATCCGCCGGCATCGGCGGGAGTAGAGGGTACGATTACCGTCAGGCCAGGGATATGCGCCAGCCAGCCCCACAAGGACTGCTCGTGTTGCCCGCCGTCGCCATAACCGCCGCTGCATGGGCAGCGTACGACCAGCGGCGCACTCCATTTTCCGCCAGAAAACGCAGCCACTTTGGCAGCGTGGTTAAGCAGAGCATCCATGCAGACTCCCAGGAAATCCACCATATACAATTCAACTACCGGACGCAGACCAGCCATCGCTGCCGCAACGCCTGCCCCCAGGAAGGCGCTCTCGCTAATGGGGGCGTTGCGGACACGATCGGGGCCGAAGCGCGCTAAGAGGTTGCGGCGTATCAAGGGAACATCTTCGCCAAACAGGATGATGCGAGGGTCAGCCGCCATCGCCTGAGCGAGTGCATCGTCAATCGCCTGGGTAAAAAACATGTTTCTCATCATGACGCCTCCTGTGGAACAGAAGCAAACACAGAAGCCACGACCTGACTGATCTCTTGCGTAATCTGGTCTTCGAGCTCCTTTAAACGGCTCGGGTCCTGTTGAAGCGTGATGCGCGCCCGCACCAACGGGTCACTGGTAAGCTCCCGGCGTGGGTCGTGCAGGGTTGAAAGAATAGATCCAATAATGGTCTTCAATCCGGCCAGGCGTTCGCGCAAAGCAGCACCGCCAGGTTGCATGAAGGATTGAGTTAATGGGGTGGCAATCTCCGGCATCTCTTTGAGCGGATCGCGCACGACCCGGATCAGCTGAAAGCCCAGAAAGTGACCTTCAAAATGAACGCAGGTGGCATGCAGGAATCCTGGCCCCTGACCGGAACGAGCGCTCTGAAGCGCCGTATGGGCGACCTCCCAGACCGCACAAACGTCGCGACCATCTACATCATAAGTGGTTAAACCCAGGCTGTGAGCGTGTTCGTTCAAATCCCCACCGGTTGACTGGCTGGATTGGGAGGTGATTGCCCAGCCGTCATCCTTACAGACGAACAAGACCGGCAATTTCCAAACCGAAGCCAGGTTCATCGATTCCAGCAGCATGCCCTGGTTCATGGCGCCCTCTCCAAAAAAAGCTACCGCGACTGCACCAGGATGGTTAACCTGCGCCGCTAAGGCAAAGCCAGCCGCGCATGGGCCAGCTGCGCCGATGATCCCTGAAGAAGCCGCCAGATACTCCTTAGAGAACAGATGCATGTGCCCACCCTGCCCGCCGCACAGGCCATCCGGATAGCCCAGCAGCTCGCGCAGGATCATGCCCGGCTCCACACCACGCATGATCAAGGCGGCGCTGCCGCGATGATCCAGCGCCAGCGCGTCGCCGGCGCCTAATTGAGCAACCACACCGGCGATGATGGCTTCTTCACCCGTTCCCAGATGCAGCTCTCCCGAGATCAGACCTTCGCGCCAGAGCTGGGCGGTGGCTTCTTCAAACAGGCGGCTTTTCAACATGAGGGGATAAAGCGACCATAGGTCAGATGGCATAAGTAGCTCCTTTTGGGTATTTCAACCCCGTCTCCAGCTTATTTCTCACTTCGTGTTTCACCCGCCCCGCCAACACTCCCTCATATTCATCCAAAAACGCCCGCACTGCCTGCGGATCGTGCACGACCAGCTCGCGCAACGCCCAAGACAGGGCTTTTACCACCATATCATCCGGGTCATTCACTAATACCCGGCACACCGCCAGCGTGCGCGGGATGTCGCCCTTCCCGCCCTGCGATCGGATATTCAATGCCACCGTGCTGACCAGCGCCGCCCGGCGCCACCAGCGATCGGGTGAATGCGCCCATTTGAGGATTAACTCATTAGAAATCTGCCCGGCAAGCCAGGCTGAACCGGAGAGCGTGCGGGCGAAGGCGTCGGTAGTCCACCAACTATCGATACCCTGACCCAGATCTTCCAGCTGCGCGGCGCCCAGACGCTTGAAAGCAGCCGGATGAGCCTTCACCAGTTCATAGCCAAACCAACGATAGCGGCCCGTCTGGCGTAGCTCCCTGGCGATTTGGAGCACCATATCGCCCTCCGCTCCCTGCAACATGCAGGAATACTTGCGGCGGATGAGGCGCAAGCTGGGTGTGTTCCGGACGGGTAAGGCATCGCACTCCGCCAGGACCAAAGCTACAATCTCCGGCGCACTGCTCAATCTGTCCACCTATTTTGGGTTTCTTCCTCAAAACTCCACAGATTTTGAAACCGGTTAGGTTTGGTACCTCAATAGGGCAATTATAACCCTGTCGTCTCCGCAGCAATATGGCGGAACGATAATCTGGGTTTCATCTTCCTGATTATTTGCGAACCAGTGGCAGATATTGAATTTCCGGCAAAAACAACCACAACCGACTGCTTGGACCCAATGAGGTTACGCCCACAAACATATTTCCTTGAAAATCGACGATCGAGTTCCTGCCATTCGGGCCGCGGGTGTTCGGGTCACTCCAGCCATCGAAACCTACCTGCTCCCAATATTTCCCATCGCTGGTGCGCCAAACATCGCCGCCTGCGCTCAAGTCATAGGTGAATAAGAAAAGTTGCCCGTCAAAGACAGACAGCGCCGAGGATGCCATGAGAGTCCCCGCCTGGCTGTTGATCGCCTGCGTCGCCGTTTCAATCTCGGTCCAGTCTACCCCGTCTTGCGAATGCCACAGATCCAGGTAGGGGGGAGTAAAGCCATTATCCAGCCTGGCGGCATACAGCTCGCCCTGGAATTCGGCCAGGGAGATGATGGTCGAGGTGGGCGGCGTCCCCATATCGTGCAACACTTGTGTCCAGGTAATCCCGTCTGTATACCATAAAGCCGCGTTTTGATTGGCGCGATCACGCCCCCCAGCATAGAGATGCCCGTTAAAAACACTGAAGGTGTAGGGATTAAAATCCTCCAGCGAGCTGGCATGCCAGGATAACCCATCCAATGTCTGCCATACCTCAGCCGTCTGGGTAAGGATATTGGTCGTGTTAGCAATCACATATAAAGTGTTGCTGTAAACCTGCAAGGGCGAAAAAAACTGATACAGGCTTTGATGGCGAGTAATGACCGGAGTCCAGCTTAAGCCGTCTGGAGAACGCCAGATGGCGCCGCCCTGCGCCCGATACAGGGTGCTGGCGTAGAGATAACCATCAAATACCGCAAAATCCAGTGTCAGCGCGCCGATGTATGGGTTATGGGTATGGACACCGTCGTTGGTCATAACGCCAGTCCAGGTGATCCCGTCCACTGAACGCCAGATCTCGGTTTCAAGCGTATTATTCGTCCCGGCGTACAGGAAGCCGTTATATTCTTCGATGGCAGGCAGGTTGAAGTTCCGGTCAGTCCAAAACCGTTGCCATTGACCAGCTGCCAATGCACATTCATATTTTCCACGCCGTGGTCGCTGCGCCAGATGGATGGATTACACCCTGGATGAACAGGAAAATGGCGCACATTCCCATGCCAATGGATGCCAAGACCAAGGATTCTTTTTTGCACATTGCTAGCTCCCTACCATTGTATACGCCAAAAACCCTGCCAGCGTAGCAAAGGCCGCGCCGGTGCGCACCTCGCCCGTCTGCGGGTCGAACGACTCGCAAGCCAACCCATGGTCCAGTTTGAGCTGTTTGATCATGCTCGAGGGCAGCCGGGTCTTTGCGCAGCAGCCGGTTGGCCAGGTCGAAACAGGACGGGAAAGGGAAGTGCGCCGCGCCCACCCCGCCGAACGGTCCCGGGTAGTAATGCGGGTTATGCTCCGAATAGATCCATTGCAGCGAATTCAGGTAGAGCGGGTCGTCGGCTGAGCAGAAACCATAATACGGGAACAGGCTCCAGCTGGCGCCGGGCAGGTCGTTCCAGTCGCAGTCGCCCACGCATCCACCGCCGCCACGTACTGCAGGCCGTACGGTCCCGGTCGGACGCATTTTTCCAGGATAGTCTGTTTGAGTTTTTCGGCTTGCTGGCGCAGCTGGGGCGCAGGTGCGAGGCGTGTGGTAATGCGTCGCACCTATCTCCAGATCTGCTAAAATCTCCAGCGCCCGCCAGACCAGCACGTTGTTATAAGTGAGATAGGGAAAACCGGTCGGGTCGTCGTGCGGGGTCAGGAAAGTGCTGAACAGCCCGCTCTGGGGATCGAAATGCTCCGAGAACGTCTCATAAACCAGGCTCAGGGCGGCGGGCAGCCAGGGCTGCTGGAGCAAGTCCCGCTTGCCGGTGACCTTCAGGTAATGCTCCAGCGCGATCAGCGGGGCGCAAGCCTGGTCCAGCTCGAAGCCGGGGTAGAGGCTTTGCCCGTTCAGGTACTGGGCGTGCTGGGCGGCATTCGGCAGGTAGCGGGTCAGCATAGCCTGCAACGCCCGGCCTGCCTGCGCCGGTCGACCAGCAGCAGCCCCGGGAAGCTCCACAGGCAGGCGTCGCGTGCCCAGTAAGCCGCGCAGACGTAATAGCTGCGGCTGCGCGAGGTCATCAGCGCCAGCTCGGGCTGGTCCAGGCACAGGCTTTGGGCGTAGAAGTAGTTGAAGAACAGGTTTTCGTGGAAAACGCGGCTGAGTGCGGGTCCGCGATCGGATGGCTATGTTTCTGCAGCCAGCGGCGCGTCTCCTCCAGCAGGCGCTGCCAGCCCATCCGGCGCAGGTGCAGCGCGGTGGTGCGCGCCCCGTCCCGCTCCAGGTTGAGCGAGACGTAGAAAGCTGCCCGGGCAGTCTGGCCCGCTTTCAGATCGAAGAGCGTCCCCCAGCGGTAATGCTCGTCCTGCAGCGCCAGCTCAGCTTCCTGGTCAGGCTGCATGCCCCAGGCCAGTAGCGGCAGCCCGCAGCCGGCCTCGCCCACCAGGCTGCCGGTCCAGCTATCCTGCCAGACCTGCCAGCGCGCCTCCAGCGGGCGGGCCGAGAAGACCACCAGGTCCAGGCTTTTCCACCAGCCCTCCACCCCCAGATGCAACTGGCAGTCCTGCTCGCTGGAAACCTCCAGCAGATAGACGAACCCTTTCTCGTCCAGCGGGGCAAAGACCGTCCCACTGATCTCCAGCCCTCCGCCTGGCAGGTGGAAGCGCGGCAGCCAGCCCTCCAGCCGCTCCCAGCGCAGGTCTGCCAGCTTCAGCGGTTCGCCATCCAGCTCCAGCAGCGGGCGCAGGAAAGGCATACCATCCTCTTCCGACCCGCACAGCTCCAGCAAAGCATTATCCTTCAGCGAGGTCACCCCGGCCGAATATACGCCCGCGTCCAGGCGGGAGAGATGCGGCAGCGACAATACAGGTTCCCGGTCGGGATCCAGTCCGGCGGCGCGGCCAGCAGCGGTGAGGCAGTCATCAAGGATGGGCATATTACCTGTTCTCACACCCGCAACAGCACCAGATTTTTTTTTGCTTCAGCGGCAGCTCAACCCCCAGCCGCCGGGCGGCTTCCGCCAGCCTCTCGCCCGTTTCAGACATCAATTCAGGCAGCAGCTCCGCCACCGGCACCGCCCGGAAGGAATACTGCCACAAAAGAGGGTCGTACACCTGCCCATCGACGGTGATAATGTCAAAATCGATCGGGCGCGGAGCATTTTTATCCTTGTTTCGCACCCGCCCCAGGCGCGCCTCCAGCGGGCGCAGTACCTGCCACTTGAGTGCTTCCGCCCCGAGCGTGGTCTGGCATAACAGCGCCGCGTTCAGGAAATTCGGGCCATGCGCGCCAACCGCCGGGCTTTCCCAGACCGACGAAGCCCGCAAGATGGTCATGATCTCGGCAAGCTGCTGGACCGCCAGCGGCAGGTTGCGCTCGGCTGGATGTTCGAGCCTAGCAGCAGGCAGACTTGATGCTGCGCCTCGCCCATTTCATCCTGGGCCGGTCTTGAGCGTTCAATTTCCACCCCCACCGAGCCGGCGAAACGCACCGCGCCCGGTTTTTCGATCCGCACGCGCGCCGTCTGCACCTTCGGGTCTTCCAGGCACAGGCGGGCGATATCCGCCGCCAAGGCCTCCACGGTCAGGCGCTTGGCGCTCTCGGCGTGCGCCAGGGCTTTCTTGGCGATCGAGCGGTAATCCACGCTGTCGCGCAGGTCGTCGCTCTCGCCCGCCTTTTTCAGGTCGGCGAACAGCACGATGTTGATGGAGATTTCCTGCGCCTTTTCGCGCTCCCACTCATTGATGCCGATGATGCCGCGCGCCACCAGGTCTTTGATCACAATCTGATCCATTGAATTTCATCTCCATTTGATTATTTATACCAGGTGCCTGCCGCCGTCGATGTACAGGATATCGCCGGTCAGATATGCGGGGCCGTCCAACAGGAAAAGCAGCGCCTGGGCTACCTCATCCAGCTCTGCCCAGCGCCGGGCGGTACTTTTTCCAGGATGGTATCCACCGCTGCGCCATCACTGGGCGGCAGGATGGCGCCCAACGCCAGCCCATTGACGGTCACGCGCGGGGCCAGCGCCGCCGCCAGGCTTTGGGTGAGCGCCGCCAGCGCGGGCTTTGCTTATTGTATAGGGCAGGTGGTCGGCGGCGGGGCGCAGAGCGCGCCAGTCCAACAGGTTGACGACCGCCCGGCAGCATCTTGCGGCAGGCTGCGGGCGAAAGCCTGGCTCAGCAAGAATGGTGCGGTCGTTAACCCGCATATGGCGCTCCCAACTCTCCAGAGTGGTGTCCTCCCAGGTCAGCGGCTCGAAAATCGAGGGTTGTTGACCAGGGCGAACAGCGGGCCATGCTCAAAGGCGCGCGGATTTAATCCGCTGCCTGTGGGGTCGTCCAGGTCAGCCTGCAGGTAAGCGCCCGGCGACCCAGTGCGATGACCTGGTCACGGACGCTCTCTGCTCAGGCTGCGATTGGCCGTAGTGGATGTCAGATCCCCGCCGGCGGCTGCCACCGCCAATGCCAGGGCGCGCCCCACCCGCCGCGCTGCGCCGGTGATCAATACCCTTTTCCCTTCCAGCGACATCGCATCTCCTCTATTACGAACTTATCTCTCACCCGCTGGCGGTGAAGAATTCCGACCGCAAAGAATTATCAGCTGCATACAATCCGCGCCAGACGGTGGTGCGCGTCTTGGGCGATTGCTCACGCACGCCGCGCATCTCCACACACAGGTGGGGGGCTTCGATGTATATTGCGACGCCCTGCGGGTGCAGCATCGCTTCAAGCGTGTCAGCTATTTGTTGTCCGATGCGTTCCTGGACCGCGAAGCGCTTGGCAAATATCCGTACAAGGCGGGTGAGTTTGGATATCCCAATGATATTCTCCTGGGCGATATAGCCCACATAAGCCTGCCCGTAAAAAGGTAAGGCGTGGTGCTCACACAACGGAAAAGAAGTGGATCGGCCCTTCGATCACCTGGCTTACACGGCAATCCGGATCGCTGAAGCATTCGGTGGCAAAGGTCTTGAGCAGTTTGGGGTCGCCGTCGTACCCTTCGGTCGCTTCGATAGAGCCTGGATATAGCGGCGTGGGGTTTCTTGGGTCGACGGCGTGTTGATGTCCATGCCCATGCCAGTCAGGATTTCGGCCGTGTAGCCTTCGAACTTATGGATCTGCTCTTCTGTGATTTTACGTTTTTTCGGGTTGGCAGCCGTGAAAAGGTCTCTTTCTTCCATCTCGTACGTATCGAGTTTGAATTCCATGTTGTTCTCCACTTGGTTGCAATATTTTCGTAGACCCGCAGAGTCGCTGCGCATCCGCAAGCTCGCCTACCCTGCAGTTCTGGTTGGATTCGATTTTTAGAGAGCCAGGATGGTTCCAAGCTGCACTTGATCAGCCAGCTTGAACGGGCTCGACCCGGCGATCAGCTGGCGGGCGGGGAGATTTTGTTCTACACATTTCAAAACAACACGCCGCGTACCCGTGCTCACCCAGATAATATACCACGCCTTTCTTGAATGGCTCTTCCCAATCGGCAACCGTCGCCAGGCGCGCGTCGAGCTCGCCCACCGCCTGATAGCCCAGCTCGAACAGGTCGGAAAAGAAGAATGGCGGATGGTGGTAAAGCATGCTGCCAACCAACCCATCGATCCATGCGGTCGATATCCCGGATGCCGTGGTAAACTACCGCATCGGCAGTCATGCTTGCCCCCAAGATGAGGTACTGATGCCGGATTAGCCCCCTGAAAAATACGACGCTTTTTTAGTAAATCTGGCGTATCGAAGCCCTCGCTGAACCAGTCATAGAAGCCTCGGCTAAGCGCTGCTTTGTCTCTGCTCCCGGCCCTGGTGCTCAAACAGTCGATGTAGCCTCAGTGTAGTGTGTAGCTCCCAGGATTTGGCTTGCTGGCGTCCGGCAATCTCGATAGCATGCAGAAAACAATCCACCGCTTCTGCTTCAGCCTTCGCTGAATGGTAGTCCTGCAGCAGAGAAAGATCTCCTTTCAGGATATAAAGGAGCGGAATGTTGAATTCCCCACCGCTGGTGAATTCCAGCTCCAGCGCTTCATCCAGAGTTCGCCAGGTTTCATCAAGCTGCCCGGTGTGAGCAAGGCACTCGGAAAAGATATACAGGTTGCCGATTAGCGGCTGCCGGGCGCCGATAGTCCGCAGCATCCCGATTCCCCCGCGGATTTCGGACATTCCCTCCGAAAATTGCCCGCGTTGAGCGACAGCGCCCACCCGCGCAAGGCTTTGCCAAATGCAATCCAGACCGGGAAGCCATAGCGGGTAGAGACATCAATCGCTGCTTCCGCATGCACCAACGCACGGTCCACCTGCCGGCAAAATTTGTATAAACTGGCAGCCAGACCATGCGAAAGGCCAGGCTGAAAGGATGGGCGTGTTCCGGGCCAGGATTAAAGCTTGCTGGCTGCGCTGTTCCGCCTGGTCTGGATAGCCGAGCGCCCACAACCCCCGCTAATAGCCAGGTTAGGATCGAAACGCCAGGTTCCTGGAAGTAGAGCTCCCGGGTGATGCTTTTCAGGCTTGTAGACGGCTGAGTGCTTTTTCGAGATAGATACGTCCTGCGGCATATTGACCGGTAGCAACGTGATAATAACCCATTTGCCAGTCTGCCACCATCTGCAAGTGAGCATTGACGCTCGCCTGGGCAATCGATACCAGCTGCTGATAGACCATCAGGGCATCCGCATAATTGGCTTGCAGGGAATAATAGGCGCCCAATCCATTTAATGCCGGTACCAGCTGCGGCAGATTTCCCATATGGTGACACAGCTGGCGCGCCCGGTTGTAGGTTGCCCCCACCTGTGGGTCAG
>CAVOJV010000059.1:0-11017 GCA_963696325.1 uncultured Gammaproteobacteria bacterium | reverse complement strand
TGACTGATGTCCCCGAAATCTGCTAAGCTAAGGGACATAGAGAGGCTGCCGATCACAGCCTGGCGCGGAGGCGGATTATGGCTGACATGATAAAAGTTGAACTGGCGGACCAAGATCTTAAAAAGCATGTGGCGGCTATTCACATCGAAAACCGGCTGTCCCTGCTGGAACGCAAGATGGCCAATGTGCTGCTGCTCAACGCCTATCCCCATTTGCTCACCCGGGAAACCCATCGTATCCTGATCCGGGATCTGGCCGGTATTCTGGGATTCGAGAGTAACGATCGGGATTGCTTGAAGGAAGCGCTGGTAAACCTGATGAGCACGGTCCTGAGTTGGAATCTGATCGATGCCAAGGGCAACGAGATCGTCTGGAGGGCGCGGCCGATGATCATGTCGGCTGACCTCGAGCGGCACTGGTGCATTTATGCCTACCACCCCGACCTACGGCGAAGCTGTTCAATCCGGAGATTTACGCTCGTATCAATCTGGGGATTCAACGGAAATTCACCAGCGGTTACGCCCTGGCGCTGTATGAAAATTGCCTGCGCTTCCGGAAAGTGGGTTCCACCGGCTGGCTGCCGCTGGAACTACTGCGCAAGCTGCTGGGTATCGAAGACAATAGTTACTATAGCGATTTCAGGCGGTTGAACAGCAAAGTCATTAAACCCGCCGTGCAACAGGTGAATAAGACCTCGGATATTTATCTCGAAGCGGAGACAAAAGCCGAAAAGCGTCGCATTACCGCTATTCGCTTCGCCGTGAAGGAAAGTCCCCAATTGCCTCTCTTTGTTGCAAAGCCGGAAGCGATAACCGTGCAGCCGGATGACGTCAATGATCCCCCGGTCGATGCCGATCTACATGCCCGCCTGCTTGAATTTGGTTTACGGGAAAAAGAATTATCACAAATTCTGAAGGACCAGGATCCGGCTTATATCAAAGCCAATCTGGATATTGTCGAGGAGATGCTGGCCAAGGGAACGATAAGACCACCTTGCGGGCCGTCACGCTGGACGCTTTGAACACGGATTACCGACCCCAGAAAGCGCCCTATGAATACCGGCAGGACGCCTTAAAACAGGCTCAAGGCTCGGCGCGACAGCAACGGCTGGAGGAAGCCGATAAGGCGGAGCGGTATGAGCGGTTACGGGCTGAATTCGAGAAATATCGGTTGGATAGGGCGCTGCAACAGCTGGCGGGGGGAGGAACGCCAACGGCTGGAAGCGGAATTTATCCAGGAAATCATCGAGAGTTCCCAACCGAGTTCCCGAGTCCTGCGGCCGATCTACAGGAAAAGCGGCCTGGGCCATTCCATGGTGCAGGGATGTTTTCGCCATTTTGTGCGCGAACGGTTGCTGCCAACGGCGACCGATGAAGAGTTCGAGCAGTTTCTGCAAGAACATGGACATGCTTGATGGGTGGCAGGGCAATAAAAATGGTATTTATATATCATCATCTTTCTTTGAATCGACACAAGGATACAGCCGATTATGACAGCATGGCCCCAACCCAGCGAACAGAATGACTATCTGGCGCCGCATATCGACCTGCTTCTGCATAGCTTTGCCCATTGGACGGGCGGCCCGCTGCTGGAGCCGCACCACCAGGCCGATGCGGCCCACTATCTGTTCCATGCGCCTTTTGTGCTCGTATCCCATAATGCCGCTCCCGAACCGGTCTTCACCTATGGCAATCGGGCCGCGTTGGAACTGTTTGAAATGTCCTGGGAAGAATTTACGGCACTGCCTTCGCGCCGGTCCGCCGAACCGCTGCATCGAGCAGAAAGAGAGCGTGTGCTCGCCACCGTCGCCCGGCAGGGTTATATAAAGGGCTATCAGGGTATTCGTATCGCCAAGAGCGGCCGGCGTTTTCTAATTCGAGATGCCATTGTTTGGAATCTTATCGACGAAAGCGAGATCTATTGCGGTCAGGCGGCCTGTTTCAAAGACTGGGGTTATCTGGAGTAAAGCCTAGCTTGTTATGACTATTAAGTTAGCATTTTTATTTGCGCGCCGATGGGGAACGATCCAAGATGATAGGCGTCCCATCACTTAATGGCGATTCAGTTTCCATTCATATTAACTTCCTTAACATACATGTATGATAGTGTCATGAGAACTCTTCCTCTTCGACCACACTTGAGGGCGTGTCCCGGTCAAATGTCAACTGAGCGAAGTCTTGAATCGAATCCAATGAGCAAGATCGTGCTATGGCGAAGCCTACCACTGCTGGTGGCGATAGGCTGTATGGTTTGCGGGTCCGCAAGTGCGGACAAAGAGGGTCGCCAGTCTCGGGGTAAGGACGCCGAAGATGCCGCCGAGAGGGCGCAGCAGAGCACCGGCGGCCGGGTCCTCAATATCCAGGACCAAAATCAACCCGATAAAGGCGGTTATAAGGTCAGAATACTCACGCCTGATGGCCGGGTGCGCTCGGTCGATGTGGAATCGCAGAAAGACAAATAGCGGGTGCTGAGCGGGTGGAGCTAAAACCATGCGGGTGTTAATCGTCGAAGATGAGGCGCCGCTGCTGGCGCAACTGGCGGCCTGCCTGCGCCAGCAGGGTTACGCTGTGGATGAGGCCGCAGACGGCCAGATCGGGCTTTATGCCGGCCAGGAGTATCCTATCGATGTGGCGGTGGTGGATCTCGGTCTACCCCGGCTGTCAGGCATGCAGATAATCGAGCGCTGGCGCGCCGCCGGCCGCCGGTTTCCCATCCTGATCCTGACGGCGCGGGGCCGCTGGCAGGACAAGGTGGCCGGTCTGGAGGCCGGCGCGGACGATTATCTGGTCAAACCCTTCGAATCGGAGGAACTGCTGGCCCGCCTGCGTGCGCTGCTCAGGCGGGCCGAAGGCTGGGTGCGCTCGATCATCCGCTGCGAGCCGGTGCTGCTGGATATCGGCGCCCAGCAGGTCACCGTGCATGACGAGGCCGTGGAACTGACTTCCTTCGAGTACCGGCTACTGGAATATCTGATGCTGCATGCCGGGCAGGTGGTTTCCAAAACCGAGCTGACCGAACACCTGTATGAAGAGGATTTCGACCGCGATAGCAATGTCCTGGAAGTCCTGGTGGGGCGGATTCGCCGCAAGCTCGATCCCGCTCAGGCACTCAATCCGATTGAAACCTTGCGTGGCCGCGGTTACTGCTTTCGTCTCCCGCGCTCGCCCGCCTGATCGGGCAGCTTCCCTTCAGTCGCGGCTGCTGCTCGCCGCCAGCCTGGTGCTGTTGGCTTTTCTGGGGCTTACCGGCTGGTCGCTGGAGCGGGCCTTTCGTAACAGTACCCTGGCGGCGGTCAAGGAACGCTTGCAGGCCCAGGTTTATATGCTGTTGGGGGCCGCCGATCTGGATTCGGAGGGCCACCTGACGCTGCCGGAGGGACTCCCCGAGGCCCGGCTCTCGACCCCCGGTTCGGGGCTTTATGCCCGGGTGGTGGAACGCGGCGGTAAGGTGCTCTGGCGCTCCACTTCCTTGTTGGGGAAAAAACTGCCGCCCTGGCCGGCGCCGCCGGCGCCCGGACGATCCCGATTCGTGGTCAGCGACCCTGCCGGCGCTACGCCGGTCTTCATGCTGGGCTTTACCGTTAACTGGGAAGTCAGTCCGGATCAATACCGTCGCTATACGTTTTATGTCGCGCAATCGCAACAACCTTTTCAGGCGGAGCTCAGCGGTTTTCGGCAGCATCTGTGGGGCTGGCTGCTGATTCCAGCCGTGCTGTTGCTGCTGGTGCAGGGGCTGATCCTGCGCTGGAGTCTGAAGCCTCTGCGGCAGGTGGCGCGGCAGCTCAAGGCCATCGAAACCGGCGAGCAAACTGAACTCAGCGGTCCTTATCCTAAAGAACTGCTGCCGCTGACCGATAATCTGAATGCGCTGTTACATCATAGCCAGCATCAATTGGAGCGCTACCGTCAGGCTTTGGGCAATCTGGCGCATAGCCTGAAAACGCCGCTGGCCGTGCTGCGCGGCGCCCTGGAGCAGCCGGCGGCTATCACCGAACTGAAGGATATCCTGCGCCAGCAGTTGCAGGGGATGAATCAGATCGTCGCCTATCAATTACAGCGAGGAGCGGCGGCCGGCCCGCTGGCCCTGGCGGGACCGCTGCCGCTGGAGCCTGTCGCCCGCCGGGTGATGGCTTCGCTGGCCAAGGTGTATGCCGACAAATCCCTGCGGTTCGAGGTGCAGGTAGACCCAGCCCTGATCGTCCATGGCGACGAGGGGGATTTTATGGAGATCCTGGGAAACCTGGGTGATAACGCCTGTAAATGGTCCTGTGGCCGGGTCGCCCTGTGCGGTAAGGCTGTGGACGGACCCGCCGGCCGGGCGATGCTGCTGGAAGTGGAAGACGACGGCCCCGGCATCCCCGCCGGGCAGCGACAGCTGATTCTCAGTCGGGGCGGACGGATCGATCCGACTGTGGCGGGCCAGGGGATTGGTCTGGCGGTGGTCAGGGATCTGGTCGAGGAGGTTTATCGGGGTTCCCTGGAAATTGACAGTGGTCCGCTGGGAGGGGCGCTGGTACGAATACGGCTGCCGGTGTAGCGGGAGAGATAAAGCAAGATGGTATTTTGAACTGGTTGATGACGACATCGCCTTGCGGGAAGTGGGCCACAAGGCGCGGTTCCCCACCCATCGCTTCAACAAAGCGCCGCAGGGTGCTCACGCGCCCCTCAATTTGACACCAGATAGAACACTGAAGAAAAGAAGGGTATCTCCATGCCACGACTGACCGAACAGGAACAACAGGAAATCATCCGCTATATCGAAGCCGACAGGCCGTTGCCTGACAAGTACCGCTTCCTGATCTTTGAAGACAAACGCGAGGTGGAGTTGGTCTGGAACGGTAAGACCAGCGAGGTCTGCAACATCGTGCTACCCTTCCAGGTCATCGAGCAGGTTGACGAACCGCGTGCCGAGAAAGATACCCGCATGCAATTGAGTCTGTTCGACTTAGACGCCCGCGGCCGCCAGCTTAAGGGCTGGACGAACAAGCTGATCTGGGGTGACAACAAGCTGATCCTTTCAAGCCTGAAGAACGGCCCGCTGCGCGAAGAGATTGAAAAGCAGGGTGGTATCAAGCTGATCTACATCGACCCGCCTTTTGACGTGGGTGCGGATTTTTCAATGGACATTGAAATCGGCGATAATACCTTCACCAAGAAGCCTAACATCCTGGAAGAGATCGCTTACCGAGACACTTGGGGCAAGGGCGCGGATTCTTTCATCGCCATGATTTACGAACGGCTAGTATTAATGAGGGATTTGCTGGCCGAAGATGGAGCAATTTATCTACATTGCGATTGGCGCGTTACAGCCTACATACGCATTGCAATGGACGAAATATTTGGAAAAGATCACTTCATTAATGGTAACTACTTACCCTCAAATACCAGTCTGAGAGTATCAAAAGGATTGATGCCGTTCAGTTTGTTGGTTTCCCAAACCGAACGAAGGATGCAGAAAGCCGCGGCGCCCCCGAAGGCGCGGAAGCCGCCGGTTACCTTCAACTTGACCTTGGCCGGGCGCACCCTCCTTTCCGCCAGATTGTTGTCGAACGGGACACGCCAATCCGTGAGGAACCGCCAGACCTGGGTTTTGTAATCCCGGAGCCGGAGCAACAGATTCGTCGCTTCATGTTGCTTGACACGGCCTTTTCGCTCAGGATCAGACGGACGCACCGGACACGCCGCCAAGCCGTTCTGCACCTGCTGGTCATAGCGGGCCAGCAACTCATTCACGCGGGCCGGCTCTACCGCCGTTTGGCCGGCCGCGCGGGCTTCGGCGACCGCCTCTTTGCCTTCCACCAGGATGTGGCGAAGTTCGAGGGGCCAGAAGTGCCCGGTCAACTCTTCGCAATAATGCAATTCCCGCAGGTGATGGGCATTACAGAGCGAATGAGAGCACTGCGTGTAAAACCAGTACGATTTCCAGTGGTCGTGAACGGCGTTGCCTTGGAAGTGCGGCAAGATACCCGCCGCGTCCATCGCCTCCTGGCCGCGCTTGGCATGGACGGTGTAGTACACCGACTGTTCGGTCGCTGCCACATGCAGCCAGTTCAACTTACCGCCGATCCGCATCCCGCTTTCGTCGAAGTGCGCCACCTCGGCGGCCAGGATCGACTGCTGGTTGGCGGTATAGTCGTCCGCTAGTAACTGCCCCGCCTTAATGATCCAGTTCTGTACCGCGCCATTGGACGGTTGCACTCCATATTGGTCGGCGATGATCTCGCACGTTCTCTCCAGGGCGACGAAATGGCCTTGCACCAACCCCACCGCATAAGCTTTCAGGCGCGGACCGAAACTCACGTTGGGCGTGATCCCGGCAGGAAACTCACCGCCGTGTTCACGCCCACAACAGGGACACTCGATCCACAGTTGCCGAAACTCGGTCACCACCGTCTTGGGTTCCGGGATCTCGATTTGCTGCCGACGCTCGCCCAGTCGTGCCGGCAGGCCATCCAAACTGGCGCCACACGGGCAGGAGCCGTGAGGACGCAGTTCCCGGATTTCATCGGGGGTATCGACCATTTCCCGGGTGGCGCTGAGGTGGCCGGGTTGACCACCCAGCGGCTTCTCTCCCCGTTGGCGCGGCTTCGCCGGCCCCTTCTTTAATCCGTCCGAGGACGGTGGTTTGCTCGAATTCTGGCTCGTTTTCTCTACCTTGCCTTCCACTTCGCTCAGCCGTTGTTCATACCTCGCCAGCACGTCGAACAACAACAGAATGAGCGCATCCTTCTCGGCATGGCTCATGCTGTCCAGTTCGGCTTGGGTGGGGCGGATCAACTCAGGCATGAAGTTAGAATAGCAGATTCTGTAGGGGGTAGGTAGTTACCATTAATGAAATTGTTTGGCACTACTACAACAAGATGCAAGGAAACATTGGTCGGTTTGCATCGAACCATGACGTTATCCTTTCTTATCGGAAGGGAGATAAATTTAAGTTTACTTCTATAAAAGAGCTAAGAGAGAAACCCAAGAAACAACAAAAAAGGGTATGGGATTCAGCTACACAGAGTCTAAAACAGGCAAGGGATGAAGATGGAAATCTCGTTTACTACGATGACACGGAACGAACAATTGACGATGTCTGGAAACTGCCATACCTCATGCCAGCAGACCAAAAAGAGAAAATTGGTTACCCTACTCAAAAACCAGAAAGACTTATTGAGAGAATAATTCAATCATCATCTAACGAAGGTGAACTCGTCGCCGATTTTTTCTGCGGCTCCGGCACTACCGTCGCTGTCGCCGAAAAACTTGGCCGGAAGTGGATCACGAGCGATCTTGGCAAATTTGCCATCCACACCACCCGCAAGCGCATGATCGGTGTGCAGCGGCAATTGAAAGCTAAAGGCAAAGACTACCGCGCTTTTGAAATCCTCAACCTCGGCAAATATGAGCGCCAGCATTTCATCGGCGTGAATCCAAATCTACGCGAAGTGGAAAAGCAGAAACAATTAGAGCAAAAGGAAGCCGCCTTCCTCGACCTTATTTTGCGCGCCTACCGTGCCGAAAAAACCGACGGCTTTAAGACCTTCCACGGCAAGAAGGCCGGACGGCTGGTAGCCGTGGGGCCGGTCAACCTGCCGGTCACGCGGCTCTTTGTGGAGGAAGTGATTCTGGAGTGCCGCCAGAAGCACATCTCCCGCGTGGACATTCTCGGCTTCGAGTTCGAGATGGGGCTATTTCCCAACGTACTGGACGAGGCCAAGGCCAAGGGAATTGATATTTCTCCGAAATACATTCCCGCCGACGTGTTCGACAAGCGGGCGGTCGAGAAAAATCAAGTGGTCTTCCATGACGTGTCTCTTCATCGAAGTAAAACCCCACGTGAAAGGCAATACTGTAGCCATCGAACTGACAGATTTTTCAGTGTTCTATTCGCAGGACTCTATAGCCAATGCCGAAGCCACTCTGAAGGACAAACAAAGCAAAATCGTGGTCGAGAAAGGCCAGATTGTGAAAGTCAACAAGGATAAGAACGGCATTGTAAACCGCGAACGACTTACCCAACACTGGACCGACTGGATTGATTACTGGGCGGTAGATTTTGACTTTGAGAGCAAGCGCGAGATTATCCGGGTGCAAAACACCGAAAGCGGTGAATGGGAAGAGGTTTGGACAGGAGATTACATCTTTGAAAACGAGTGGCAATCCTTCCGTACCAAGAAAGATCGCAAGCTGGATCTTATGAGCGTATTTAAGGAGGTCTTACCGGGACGGCGCAAGCTTGCGGTCAAAGTGGTGGACATCTTCGGTAATGACACTATGACCATTGTCGAGGTCACCGTGGGAGGAAAGAGATAATGGCGCTGCACAAGGATTTTCCCAGTTCCCCCCACGCGATTCTTGAGCCGTCCATCCGCTGGTTTCCGGCAGATGAGGCGCTCAGGCCATCGAGCTTTGAAAAGCTACTGCCACCCCTCGTGCCGGAGCTACGCAAACAAGTGAGGGTCTGGCGGGATAGCGGCTATGCCAAAGCCACGGAAACCAGCCGTAGTCTCCTGAACTGGTGGTTCAGAACGCCTCAATTGCTAGCCAAATCGGATGGCACAATGGCGGAGTTTCGGTATTACTTTGCTCAACGGGAAGCCGTGGAAACCATCATCTACCTGTATGACGTAGTAGGGGTGAAGGACAAATACGACCTGATGCGATTCGATAGCTCAGGTGCGGTATCGAGCGGCAAATTTGATGAGACCTGGCGACGGTTTGTGGTCAAGATGGCGACCGGCGCCGGCAAGACCAAGGTGATGAGCCTGGTTCTGACCTGGAGCTATTTTCACAAGCTCTATGAACCGGAATCCGAACTGTCCCGTAACTTTCTGGTGATCGCGCCCAATATCATCGTGCTGGATCGTATCCATAAGGACTTTCAGGGTTTGCGCATCTTCTTTGAGGACCCGGTATTACCGGACAACGGCGTGGATGGGCAAAACTGGCGGGATGACTTCCAGCTTACCCTGCACCTTCAGGATGACGTACACATCACCCGTTCTATCGGCAACATCTTCCTGACCAACATTCATCGGGTCTATGCGAGCAAC
This sequence comes from uncultured Gammaproteobacteria bacterium, assembly GCA_963696325.1. Classification (GTDB taxonomy): domain Bacteria; phylum Pseudomonadota; class Gammaproteobacteria; order Competibacterales; family Competibacteraceae; genus CAVOJV01. The sequence goes on along the minus strand of CAVOJV010000059.1, from coordinate 1,977 downwards.
GAAACGCTACCCTCCCCCGACGATGACAATTTGATGGATTACTTCCTGGGCAAACGCCCCACGGGCGCAACGACCGATTCCAAAGTGGATTTGGGTATGATCGTCCGCGACATTGACGAACTGGCGGTGCTCAATGACGAAGCCCACCACATCCACGATAGCCGCCTGGCGTGGTTCAAGTCCATCGAAGACATTCACAACCGGCTAAAGCAAAAAGGGAGCAATCTCTCCCTGCAAGTGGACGTGACCGCCACGCCCAAGCATAACAACGGTGAGATTTTCGTGCAGACAATCGCCGATTATCCCTTAGTCGAAGCCATTTGGCAGAACGTGGTCAAACACCCGGTGTTACCCGATGCCGCTAGCCGAGCTAAGTTGATGGAACGGAAGAGCGCCAAGTACACCGAAAAATACGCCGACTACATTCACTTGGGCGTGATCGAGTGGCGCAAAGCGTATGCCGAACACGAAAAGGTGGGTAAGAAGGCCATTCTGTTTGTCATGACCGATGACACCCGCAATTGTGACGACATGGCCGCCTATCTGGAAGGCCACTATCCCGATTTGCAAGGGGCGGTCCTGGTCATTCACACCAAGAACAACGGCGAAATTTCCGAATCAACTTCAGGCAAGGCTAAAGAGGAATTGGAGATGCTGCGTAAGCAAGCCAACGAGATTGACAGCCCGGCCAGTCCCTACAAAGTCATTGTTTCAGTACCTGATGTTAAAAGAGGGGTGGGATGTGCGCAATGTCACCACCATCGTAGGGTTGCGCGCCTATGCCGCAAAAAGCAACATCCTCCCCGAACAAACCCTGGGGCGAGGCTTGCGTAAGATGTATCCGGGCGGTGTGGAGGAATACGTCAGTGTGGTCGGCACGGATGCCTTTATGGATTTCGTGGAATCTATCCAGGCCGAAGGCGTGGTCTTGGAACACAAGCCGATGGGCGTAGGCACGCAAGCTAAAACGCCTCTGGTTGTCGAAATTGACAAGGAAAACGAGAAAAAAGACATCGATGCGCTGGATATTGAAATCCCCGTATTAACGCCCCGCGTCTACCGAGAATACAAGAATCTGGGCGATTTGAACGTAAATGCTTTAGCACATCAGCGCATTCTATACTTACGATTTAGTGAAGAAGAACAGCGGGAAATTGTCTTCAAAGATATCACCACAGGCGAAGTCACCCATACCACCATCCTCGACACGGCAGGCATTGCGGATTACCGCAGCGTAATCGGCTACTTTACACAGACCATCATGAAGGATTTACGGCTAATTAGTGGCTATGATGTACTGTATGCCAAGGTTAAAGCCTTCGTACAGAATGAATTATTTGATCAACCGGTAGACCTGGAAAGCCCCAACACTTTGCGCAACCTGTCAGAACTAACCGCTACGAAAACCTTGATCGAAACTTTCAAGAAAGCGATCAATTTTCTTACCATCCAAGACAAAGGTGATGCCGAGATTCGCGACACAATAAAGCTGCGACAGACGCGACCTTTTGTGACCAAGGATCAGGGCTACCTCATTCCGAAGAAGAGCGTCTTTAACCGCATCATCGGAGACAGCCGCTTTGAACTACTATTTGCCCGCTTTCTGGAAGACTGTAACGACGTGGTTTCCTACGCTAAGAATTATCTGGCAGTACATTTCAAACTGGACTACGTGAACGCGGACGGCGATATTGCTAATTACTACCCAGATTTTCTCGTCAAGCTACCCGACAAGCGAACTGTCATTGTCGAGACCAAAGGCCAGGAAGATTTGGACGTGCCGTTCAAGATGCAACGGCTGCGGCAATGGTGCGAGGACATTAACCGAGTGCAGGCAGACGCAGAATATGACTTCGTTTACGTAGACCAAGAAAGTTTCGAGCAATATAAGCCAGCCTCATTCAGGCAGTTGGTTGCTGATTTCAGGGAGTACAAATAAAAAATATGGGCCAGTGTTGAAGCCAGCGGCGGGACGCC
>CAVOJV010000058.1:0-87023 GCA_963696325.1 uncultured Gammaproteobacteria bacterium | reverse complement strand
TCGAGGACGAGTAAATCCAGCCGACGGTAGCGGCCCACGGAGCCGCCCTAACTCGTGGGCATCCTTGGCTTCAACGAGTTCATTGACCAGTCGCCGGCACTGGCAAAGCGTACCGCCCGCCCCTGGTTGGCCGCCGCTACCCCCAGGGCGGTCGCCAAGTGTGTGCTTGCCCGTACCCGGTTCCCCGATCAGGATCACGGTTTCAGCCGGTCGATGTAGTCGCCCTCGGCCAACTGCGGATCTGTACTTCCGGGAGCGCCGGGCACGCCGGAAGTCGAAGCTGGCCAGGGTCTTGGGCAACGGGAACCGGGTTCCTTGAGTCGCTGGGCCGCTCGATGGGCTGCCGCTCGGCGACTTCCAGTTCCAGTACCTGCTGGAGGAGGGCAGCGGTCCCTGCCCTTGCCGGTGGGCGGCTTCCGCTAAGCGTTCCGCCTCGCGGGCTACCGTGGGCAGCCTTAGGGTCTGACACAGGGCTTTAGCCCTAGCGCTTGGGCCGCCATGGGTCACCTCCACCGCTTGACTCGGCCGCAGGCCATCATAGAGGTGCAGACTTCTCCGGACGGGTCTGACCGTAGCGGGCGAGGGCTCCCAATTCCCCAACCACCCTGGCGGGGCGGGACAGGCTCCCTGCTGACGCACCAGGACCGCATCGCCCCGGCGTCACAGCAACCCAGGCTACCGCCTGCGTGACGGCCTGATGCACTGCCGCGAGTCGTTGTCGCGATGCAGCAGAAGCACCTGGAGCAGCTGCCGAGTCCCCTCGGGTCCCCATAGCGCTGTTTCAACACCGAACAGGCGGTCATACACGGGGGCCACTGACCGGTCTCGCGGGCTTGGCGCAGGGCGCGGGCGTTCGCCAGGGCACCCGGCTTGACCTGCAACCGCTCCCAGTAGTGATCCAGCACCCGAGTGCTCCCCAAACTCGGCCTGGCAGTCGTTCATGGGTGGCCACGCTCCGCCCCTTGTGTAGCACCTCCCAGTGCTGGGCATGCAGCTGTACCTCCACCGGCTGGCCTACCAACGCCACCGGCACCGAGTAGTGGTTGGTGCGGACGCGGACGCGGCTACTGCTGTCCACCCGACAGGTCAGCACCTCCGCCGTGGCAAACGGCGTCGCCGGTAATGGCCGCAACACCCCTTGCGCCTTGCGTCCAGTCCATCGCGACCGAACGGTCCCGGCCCGTGATCTGCCTCCCCCCGTCGGCTTCGCAGGCCCGGTGGAGATAGCTACTTAACGCCGCCAAGTCCGCCATGACCGGGACCGGGACCAGGTGATTCCGCCGGAACCGGCCCACCGTCCCCTCCACCCCGCCTTTTCATCGGCGCCGGCCAGAGCCCGGTTGGCAGAAGTCGGCCGCAAACAAGTATGGGAACGCAGGGGCGATGAACCGGTCTGTCTCCTCCCGCGCCGCCCGCGCAGCACCTTTTCACCGCCGACCCCAGGTTGTGATACCGGAGCCGGCAAAAACCCCGCCAAAGTCTGCGAAGGCCGCGACGTGCGCTCCAGGAAGGCTTGCTGGGTCTGGCACGAACAGGCCCGATGAAACTCCCGGCCACTGAAGCAGGCGCGCATGACAAAAAACTGCACGGTTCGCCGCCCCTCGGGAAATCCACCGCCGCCTCATACCAATCCACCTGCGCCTCCTCACCCGGCCCATAGCTTTGCGGTACCGGCTTCTGCCGGCGGACCCAACCCGCGTCGTTGCTGGCTCACGTACATCCGCACGGTCACTGCCGCTCCCGGGTAGCCGTGCTCCCGGACTGACCGCTGATAAATCGGGTCCCGGTATGCCGCTGCTTGGGCGGCGCCTCCCGATCCGCGGCCAGCCAGCCATCAATGACCTGCCGCAAGGCCCGCGTTAACCCCCAGGGTTCTCGCACCGGCGCCTTCCGCCGCGGAGGGAGTGCCGCTGCCAGCGCTTGCCGCACCGTCCGCCGATGCACTTGCCGCAGCCGAGCAAGGTGTCGGATGCCGTGGCCCCCGACGTAATAGTCGCGTCTGATCAGCTCAAAGCTCCACTTTGGTCACCTCTCATACCCTCGCTGTTACTGTGACATCGAGCGCCACGACTACGGCAAAGGGGGATGGGGGTGGGGCCGACTCTCGATATCAAAATCCCTTCAAGTGGGGCCAAATCAGTTAGCAACTCACAGGCTGCCGGTGTAGCCATGATCGCGCGCTAAGGCGGCGTGGATGGTGGTGCCCTGGATACCCTGGGAATGCCACTGGGTGATCCGCTCACGCCAAGGCTCCAGGTTGGACACGCAACTGGCCGGCAATGCCTGCAGCGGCCGCTCGAACCCCGCCGCCAACACCGCATCGTCCGGCAACGGCACCGCCGGCGTCAGCCAGCCGCGCTCGGCGGCGATTTCCCGAACGTGGGCGATCTTCCTGCGCCCCATGGTCTTGGATCGGGCGATCTGCCGATCCGAATCGCCCTGCCGCATCCGCACCAGGACCTGTCGATAATTAAACATCTCGAACCTCCGATTACTCATGGCCACCTCGGGTAAAAAAGCCGCGAGGGTAACCGATTCACGAAAGTCGAGCCCCTGATCCGGGAACGAAGTGGCGCCTTTACGCCGAGAAAACCGTGGCTCCTTTATGCCGAAGATTCACTGGCGCCTTTACGCCGCAAATCCTGTGGCGCCATTACGCCGAAAACGAAATGGCTCCATTACGGCGACGATTCACATCGCACAGGGTGGACAACTCTTCTGGGCCGGCAATGTCCAGTAACCGCTTGAAGAGGGACATCAATTCCGCCATGCTAGCAAACAACCCCATGTCGCGAATGCCCACACTTTCCAATTCGCGGACCCGCGCATCCAAACCTTCCGCGAGCACACGCTGCTCGTCAGCGTCACGTGACGCTGACCGCTGCGACGATGCCGGCGACAACGTGATCGGATCCTGGTTCGGGCTGAGCGCGGCGGCACTGTCCTGGCAGACCCACTCCAGCATTCGGCCCGTTGGATACGGCCGCCGGCGGACTGTGCCGCCATAGCCTCGTATTGCTCAGCGGTCTTGGGGTAGAACGAGCAGTCGTGTCACCCGCCGCCATTTGAGATAAGTCGCTATTTTAATTGGGTATCGGAAAACATATGTTTGGCGACAGGTCTGCCGCGACCCTCTGAATAACCCATGCAGTACCTCGAAGAATGCGCGGAAAACCCTATCGCTATGCGCTACCATACGGAAACCCAATTTTGATGGTTATCCGGTTATGTTGGTTGGCTACATGCGTGTTTCGTCGGACTCGGACCGGCAGAGCACGGACCTACAACGCGATGCGCTGCTGTCGGTGGGCGTTGACGCCCGGCACTTGTTCGAGGACCGCGCGTCCGGGGCCAAGGACGACCGATCCGGCCTGGGCCAGGCGCTGGAATTCGTCCGCCCTGGCGATGTGCTCGTCGTCTGGAAGTTGGATCGGCTGGGCCGCTCGCTGTCGCACCTGCTTGGCATTGTGAACTCGCTGAAGGAAAGGCAAGTGGCGTTTCGGTCACTGACCGAAGGCATGGACACCACTACGGCGTCAGGCGAGCTGTTGTTTCATGTGTTCGGCGCGCTCGCGCAGTACGAGCGGGCCTTGATCCAAGAGCGCGTCGTCGCAGGGCTGGCCGCCGCCAAGCGGCGCGGCCGGGTCGGAGGGCGGCCGCTTGCCCTCGTCGGGGAGAAGCTGGACGTTATCATCGCCGCGCTGGAGGGTGGCATGTCGAAGGCGGCCGTGTGTCGCAACTTCGGAGTGAAACGCACTACCTTGATCGAAACCCTGGCGCGGGTCGGCTGGCCCGAGTCAATCCACCCCGGAAAGTAGCGATGCCGAACGGCGGCAGCGTGGAAGATCCGTGGATATTGGCACCCGCCGAGCGCGATCTGGTGATGACGAAGAATCGAGCGAACCGGCTGGGCTTCGCCATCCTGCTGACGTTCTTCCGTGAGCGCGGCCGGTTTCCGCACGACGAGTCCGAAGTCGAAGCGCAAGAGGTCCTTGCGCTGAGCAAACAGCTCGATGTGCCGATGCCAGTGGACGGCGAAGCGTTTCTGACGGGGCGCACGGCGGAACGCCTACGCGCCGAAATCCGCGTGCGCTTCGGTTTCCGCGAGGCCACGGTCGCCGATGCCGACACGCTGACCGTCTGGCTGCGCGATCACGTCGCCGGAGAGGTTGGCGGCGAGATCGAGCCGATGATCGAGCGTCTGGAAGCGCGCTGCCGCGAACTGGCGATCGAGCCGCCGACGGCCGACCGGATGGACCGTATCGCCCGTACAGCGCTACGCGCCCATGAAGATCGTTTCCACGCCAGCGTTTGCGAACGGCTGTCGCCGGCGACACGCGAACGGCTGGACGCCCTGTTACACCCGGAAAAATCGGGCAGCGATGATGTTGCCCCGAACGACACCATAGGCAGCGCGCCAGCCGTTTTGCTGAAGCTGCGCGGCAGTCCCGGTCGTCCCAGCCTCGCCAGTATGCAGGACGAACTGGCGAAGCTGGAACTGATCCGACAGATCGACCTTCCTGTCGACTTGTTCGACCGCGCCGCGCCGCGCGATCTGGAACGCTGTCGGCAACGGGTGTCGGTGGAAGTGCCACGGGACTTGCGCCGTCATCCAGATGCGACGCGCATCGCCTGGCTGGCCGCCTTCGTTTATCTGCGCGCCCGCAGCTTGACCGATGACTTGATAGACCTGCTGATCGAGACCATCCACCAGATCGGCGCACGCGCCGAGCGCAAGGTCGAACGCGAGCTGCTGGACGACCTCAAGCGCGTCACCGGTAAACAGAGCCTGTTGTTCGAACTGGCCGACGCCACGCTGGCTCAGCCTGACGGCGTGGTGCGCGACGTGGTGTTCCCCGTGGTCGGCGAACAGACGCTGCACGATCTGGTCAAGGAGTGGAAGGCCACCGGCCCGACCTACCGCGTCACGCTGCGCACGGTGATCCGCAACTCCTACCGGGGGCACTACCGCCGCATGGTGCCCAAGCTGCTGGCGGCGCTGGAATTCCGCTCCAACAACGACCGTCACCGCCCGGTGATGCAGGCGCTCGACCTGGTGAAGCGCTTCGCCGATACCAAGGTGCATATCTTCCCGCCCGACGAGGAGGTGCCGCTCGACGGCGTGGTGCGCGGCCTGTGGCGCGACGCCGTGGTGGAGAAGGACGCCGCCGGCCGGGATCGCATCAACCGCGTCACTTACGAAATCGCCGTGCTGGAAGCGCTGCGCGAACAACTGCGCTGCAAGGAAATCTGGGTGGTCGGCGCGAATCGATACCGCAACCCTGACGAAGACCTGCCGGCCGATTTCGACCAGAACCGCGAGGAATACTACCAGGCGTTAAATCTGCCGCTGGACGCGGAGCGCTTCATCGCCGACTTGCAGGCCGAGATGCGCGCAGCGCTGAGTACCTTCGACACCGGTTTGAAGCAGAACCGCCAGGTCCGCCTCAGCGGCAAGGGGGGCGGCTGGATCACGTTGACGCCGCTGGACGCGCAGCCCGCCCCGCCCCACCTGACGGCGCTCAAGGCCGAACTGAATGCGATCTGGTCCATGACCAGCCTGCTGGATATGGTCAAGGAAACCGACCTGCGGCTGGCATTCACCGAAGCGATGAAAAGCCCGACCTCCTACGAAACGATGGAGCGCTCGGGGTTGCAGCCACGCCTGCTGCTGTGCCTGCATGGCCTGGGCACTAATGCGGGGTTGCAGCACATGGCTGGGCTGGATTCCGGTACGACGGCCAGGGATTTGGCCTATGTCCGCCAGCGCTACATCAGCGTTGATGCGATGCGCCGCGCGGTTGCCATCGTCGCCGACGGCACGCTGCGCGCCCGCAACCCGGCGATCTGGGGCAGCGGTACGACCGCCTGTGCCTCCGATTCCAAGCACTTCGGCGCCTGGGACCAGAACCTGACCACGCAGTGGCATGTCCGTTACGGCGGGCGCGGCATCATGATCTACTGGCACGTCGAGCGCAATTCGCTGTGCATCCACTCCCAGCTCAAGTCGCCGTCGTCGTCGGAAGTGGCGTCGATGATCGAGGGCGTGATCCATCACTGCACCGAGATGGAGGTGGACCGCCAGTACGTTGATTCGCACGGCCAGAGCACGGTCGCGTTCGCGTTCTGCCGGCTGCTTGGCTTCCACTTGTTGCCGCGGCTGAAGGCCATCCACTCGCAGAAGCGGTACCGACCGGAGACCGGCAAGGCGGACGCTTACGCCAACTTGCAGCAGATTCTGACCCGGCCCATCGACTGGGAATTGGTGCGGCAGCAGTACGACCAGATGATTAAGTACACCACGGCGCTGCGCCTGGGTACAGCGGAAACCGAAGCGATCCTTCGTCGCTTCACCAAGAAGAACCTGCAGCACCCCACGTACAAGGCATTCGCCGAACTGGGCAAGGCGATCAAGACGATCTTCCTGTGCCGCTACCTGCACTCCGAAGAACTGCGCCGCGAGATCAACGAGGGGCTGAACGTGGTCGAGCAATGGAATGGGGCCACCGACTTCGTGTTCTTCGCCCGGCGCGGTGAAATGGTCAGCAACCGGCGTGAAGACCATGAAATCAGCATGCTCGCACTGCACCTGATCCAGAACTGCATGGTCTACATTAACACGCTGATGATCCAGAAGGTCCTTGCGCAGCCGCACTGGAAGGACAAGCTAACGCCGCGCGACTACGCTGCCCTGACCCCCCTGATATGGGAGCACGTCAACCCGTATGGGCGGTTCGACCTCGACATGAACACCCGGCTGGCGTTGCTCTGATCGAAATGGCGGCTGGTGACACGACTGCTCGTTCTACCCCCAATCGTTGCGCGCGAAACCAGTCCACAGCAATGTCGCGACCGTGCCGCGCTTGTGGGTCGAACGGCAGCACGTCACTGACCAGCCAATCGCACAGGCGCGCAATGAGGTTCATTGCGACTTCGCTCCAGCCCGGTCGTTTAGTAGCGAATTCTTATATGTCGCTTATCGCAGCTTCGCTCCCACTGGGCCTAGATAGAATGTCAATGTCACGGCGCCAAGCCCGTGGTTGCCAACAAAAGGCAAGTACGTGCTATCCTGCTCGCTGTTAAGTCATTCCCAAAAGGACCGGCAACGGCAAGCGCGGCACAACACCTGCCTGTCGACCGAGGAGCTTCTATGAGCGAAAACAGCCACAACATGGCCAGCGGCGACAGCGCTCTGATTGGGGCCATGGTCGAAAGCGCGGTAGACGGTATCATGGTCATCAACGAAATGGGTACCGTCGAAATGATGAATTCCGCCGCTGAGCGCTTGTTTGGCTATCAGGCAGACGAAGTGCTCGGCCACAATGTGCGCATGCTTATGCCAGAACCTTACCGGTCTGAGCATGACAAGTATCTTACCAATTACCTTGATACTGGGGTTAGAAGGATTATCGGCATTGGCCGGGAGGTTGTTGGCCAACGCAAGAATGGCAGTACCTTCCCTATGTATCTTTCCGTAGGGGAAGTGAGCTTTGGTGGGCACCGGCGCTTCACGGGCATGGTCCACGATCTTACCGAACGCAAGCTGGCCGAAGAGCGGATCACGCGCTTGCAACATCGACAAAGGCTCATCCTCGATGCCGTTGGTGAAGGCATCATCGGCTTGGATGTGGAAGGCCGCATCAGCTTCGCGAACCCAACAGCAGGTGCCATGCTAGGCAGGGAGGAAGAGAGCCTGATCGGGCTTCCGTTGCAGGAAGTCTGGCTGGACGCCAATCCAGAGAACTGCCCCGTGTACCGGGTACTCGAAGATGGCATTGTCTGCCGGGGCGAAAACAGTCTCTTTCTGCACCAGTACGGCAATCCCTTTCCTGTGGAATACAGTGTAACCCCCATTCGGGAAGTGGCCCACGTCGTAGGAGCGGTGATCAGCTTCCGAGACATCACCGAACGCAAGCGCACGGCCCGGGAAATGCAGCGAATGCGTTCCTACTTGAAGAATATTATCGACTCCATGCCTTCGGTCCTGATGGGAGTAGATACCGATGGCCGTATCACCGAATGGAACCAGGGTGCCGAACGGGCCAGCGGAGTAGCCCAGGTCCAGGCACAGGGGCGCCCGTTCACCGAATTGTTTCCCTACCTTGAATCCCAACTTGAACGGGTTAGTGAAGCCATCCGCAATCGGGTACCGGTCCGCAATGAGCGTGTCGTTTTCGAGGAGGAGGGGCAGTCCCGCTATGCCGATGTCGTGATCTATCCGTTGGTCGCCAACGGTATCCTGGGCGCAGTGATTCGGGTGGATGATGTGACTAATCGGGTCCGCATCGAGCAGATGATAGTGCAAACGGAAAAGATGATGTCAGTTGGTGGATTGGCCGCCGGCATGGCTCATGAGATCAACAATCCGCTCAGCGCCATTCTACAAGGTTGCCAAAATATCTCACGACGCCTATCTTCTGAGTTGCCAGCTAACTTGATGATTGCCGAAGAGCTTGGCCTTGAACTAGACAAGGTGCGCGCGTACCTGGAAAAGCGCGGCATCTTACGCTTCCTGGCGGGGATACAGGAAGCGGGCACCCGCGCCACCCATATTGTGGCTGACATGCTGGCTTTCAGCCGCCGCAGCAAAGCGGAATTCATTCCGGTCCGGGTGGACGATATGCTGGATACCGTGATCCGGCTGGCGGCTAGCGATTATGACCTTAAGAAAAAATACGACTTCCGTCAGATCAAGATCGTGCGAGACTATGATCCCGCGCTGGAAGAAATTTATTGCGATCGGACCGAAATCGAGCAGGTTTTGTTGAATCTGGTTAAAAACGCCGCCCAAGCCATGAGCGAAGCGGATACTGTGCAGCCTCACTGCATCACTTTGCGTACCCGGCGCGAGGGAGATCAGGCGCTGATCGAGGTGGAGGACAATGGTCCTGGTATGGATGAGAATACCCGGCGGCGAGTATTTGAGCCTTTTTATACTACTAAGAAGGCTGGAATAGGTACGGGGCTTGGGCTGTCGGTTTCCTATTTCATTATTGCCGAACAACATAATGGAGATATCAGTGTATCCTCTGCGCCTGGACAAGGTGCCTGTTTTACCATCCGTTTGCCACTCAGCGGTAAACTCAGTGGCAAAAAAAGAGCATCTTAGGCGCCATTATTTGCCAAGCAGCAAATCTCTGGCCTGATTGATGCGCGCGGCAAGATAGGCAGAACCTCCGCGATCCGGGTGTATACGCTGCATCAAACGCCGGTGGGCAGCCTTGATTTCCTCAAGGCTGGCTTCGGTTTTTAGGCCCAATATCTCATAGGCTTCTTGCCGATCCATGGCAGTCCTCTTGGGTCCGCTTTTCTGCTCATGTTCATGGTTGAGCGTTTCACGCCAGTCATCACCTCGTGCACGGTCCAGGTAGGTTTCCAGAACAGCGACCGAACGCGGATCTACCTGGCACTCTCGCCATAGTGCCAGCAATTCCTCAAGGTTAAGTCCGGACAGTTCTCGCCCTGCAAAGCGACCCTCCAGAACCGTCCCTTGCATCGCCCCGCTGGCATGTTCCAGGGACATGCGCAGAAAGCGGGTTACCACCTCGGATCTGGAATTGCCAGCGGCGCTGGAAGCGTTGGAACCGCCAGAGGCGCTAGGAAGCGGCTGCCACAGTGGCCGCCAACGCATTAGCAAAGGGATCAACAGCAGCAGTAATGGCAAGAGCAGAGTCGCGCCACCTCGCAGCGCCAACAGTAGCAGCACTACCACCCCCACGGCGACGGTGACCCAGCGCAACGCTTGGGTACTGCGCGCCGGTCCAAGCCGCTTGCTCCAGGCGCTTAAACAGTACACCCCGCCTACCAATGCAGCGAGAATCAACACCAGTCGCATGGCGGGCTATTCCTTTTGGAGCCGATTGGTTAGTTGGAGAACGAGGCCACCCTTGCGTCGTCCGAACTCCTCCAGAGCCTGGTTTCCGCCCGCCGCATACACGGCTACCGCGCCAAGCAAGTCACGGAGTTGTTGGGCACTGCCGGCATCAAAGCGACAGTAAGCGCCGTGGCTGAGCCTGGCCAAGCGGCGAAAGGCAGCGGCCGCTACTGGCTCGCCGCCCTCGTGGAAGATGAATAATGGCACCCCCAGCAGGCCCAGTTCACCGGCCAGCGCAGAGAGTTCCTCAATATCTTCTTCCATGCAATCCCCCACGAACACCAGCGCGTTGATCTTGTGTTTTTGGGTTTCCGCGATGGCATGTTTGAGCACTCGCGCCAGTTGGGTAATGCCGCCCTGACAAAATACCCCGCTCATAACCCTCACCAGCTTCGCAGATTGGCTAACCCAAGGGCCGGCGTCAAATTCTCCCAATCCACGGTACCAAACCAGTTGAATGGCTAGACCACCCAGACCAGCAGTTTCCACGAACATCTCTCCCTGTAACTGACAGGCGCGATTCCAGGTAGGTTGGCGGCTGGCAGTGGCATCCAGGGCAAAGATCAGACGGCCGCTGACCGGCTTGACAGTCGTTGCAGCCGCCGCCTTGCACAGGAATTCTGCCACCTCCGCCGAGGATGACAGCTTTGGTAAGTTATCGTTGCTCATCGGTCGCTTTTACAGGTGTTTCCCTGAAACCGTCTCGCCAAGGATAGCATCGGGTTAGTCTCGGTGGTGGAGGGTAATAATTCCACCTTCCAGTCAATCATCGTTATATTTTAGCTGGTACACTATCATCATTGGACCAGCACGGGCAGACCCACAGGTAATCAATATGACAGAGGAAAATTTCAAGCAGAACATTGTCGCGCGCAGTACCTGGAAGCGAGGTATCTACATGGTGCTGTTCGCGCTCATCTACCATGTGGCGGAAATGGTCATGATCGCCGTGGCTCTGTTTCAATTCGCGACCAAACTGCTGACCGGCACAACCAATCCCCGAGTCCTGGAGTTTGGCCAAAGTCTCAGCCTATTTATCTATCGGGTGTGGCGGTTTATGACCTTCAACAGCGAGTCGCTGCCGTTTCCCTTTGAGCCCTGGCCGGACGGCGGCGCCACTAACCAAGACCTTAAGCATCCTTGAGCAGTTTAGCATCGGTTGATATATTCGCGGTTTCCAGCGCGTGACGGCATTGAACCAGTGTCTCTTGTAAAACGTGCCGCTCGTTAGCGGCGATCTTGAGGTCGCCGCGCAACGCTTCCACGCTCCTAACAGCCTCCAGGTATTGCTCCTGCAAATGGTGCAATGATTGCCTGGCATGCTTGATCTCTGCATCCATCAGTCGCGCTTTTTCCGCGGCGCTGGCAGCTCGCAAACCCAGGGCGGCAAGCTCCTTTCCCAAGGTCTCTGAGCGCTCGTGCAGGGTTGTCTCCCGCGCCTGCCAGGTTGCTTTTTCAACGCCGAACGCCTGCCGCTCGGCGGCCTGGTCGCTGCGATTCTGCGCGATGATTTTTAGCAACTGCGTTGCATTGGCCTCACTCCGCTCCCGCTCATACTGAAGCTGCTGCTCCGCATCAATGAGGCGCTTGTCCCTGTCTTCGACGGTCTGGGCAAGCCTGTGTTCCAGGTCCTGTAGGCGGGCAGCCGCCTCGCTGCGCAGCTGCTCGGCAACCCGCGCGGCGGTCGCCGCCTGTTGTTCAGCCACTGCCGTGGCCGCTTCCGCATGGCTCTTGCGCTCCCGCTCGACGAGCAGAAAATCCTGCAATTCTCTAACTTCCGCCTCACTGGCGGCTAACCGCTGACGGAGGTCGGCGGCCTCGGTGCGGGTTTTATCGGTTTCCATCAGGGCCGCGTCGCGCGCTTGTTCGGCCAGCGTCACGGCCTGGCTGGCCTGTTCGCGCAGCGCCTGGTAATGCGCATCAGCCTGCTCGATGGCGACTTTCCAGAACTGTTCCAGCGCTACCAGCGCTGCTTCCGGCACAGCCGCGGGGAGGGCGACCTCGGGGGGCTCGATCAACTCCTGCTGCCACTGCTTCAGGTGTTTGCCGATGGTGGAATTGCTGCCGGTGCCCAGGAGTTCCCGAATCCGCTGGATGGATGGATTAGCACCGCATTTCAGCAGGCTAACTGCGGCTGCCCTGACCTGTTCATAGTCGATTCCTGGGCGTGACATACGCTCACCAAATTGTTATCCATCCGGATGTAATTATGATATTACGTAACATGTAAAAAACAAAATGAAATAATTTAATAATTCATGATAATGCTTATTATCATGAATTATTATTTAGCGTAGAATTTATGGTGACTGGTACGTGATTGAGGAGTATGCCTGGTGAGTCCCACTGCGCTGCGGTCGCTGGAACGCCTGTCGATACCTGCCGAGTTAAGCGGCCATGATGGGAGCAACCGGGCGCCGCCAGGTACTATTCGCCAATTGGCCGCTGATAATGACCTGGAAGCCATTGTGGCGTGGCTCGGCGAATTCCGTGATTCGCCGCGGACGGTGCGTCACTATCGCAAGGAAGCCGAACGGTTGTTGTTATGGTCATTGCTGGAGCGTGGTAAAGCACTGTCCAGCCTGAACCGTGAAGATTGCATGTGTTATGAAGACTTCCTAGCCAATCCGCAGCCCTGCGAGCGCTGGTGTGGTCCGAAAGTATCGCGCTTCAGTCCCGATTGGCGACCGTTCCTGGGCCCCCTGAGCCCAGCCAGCCAGCGCACGGCATTGCTCGTGATCAATTCGCTGTTCAGTTACCTGGTTAAAGCGGGATATCTCGCGGGAAACCCCTTGGCCTTATTGCGCCGCCGGGGCCGTAAGGGCAGTCCGCTCAGAAAACGGGTGGAGCGCTTTCTTGAGCACGATCAGTGGCAAGCCGTGCTGGAGACGGTAGAGAGTTTGCCTAAAGGCTCACCACGGCAGCGGCAACACCATGAACGCACCCGGTTTCTGGTAGCACTGCTGTATCTGCTGGGCCCACGGGTTAGCGAGATCGCCAGCCATACCATGAGCAGCTTCCAGGAAATTCGCGGACGCTGGTGGTGGTACGTGACAGGCAAGGGGGGAAAAGAGGCGCGGGTCCCCGTTAATCAAGACATGATGCGGGCGCTGCGAAGTTACCGCCAATCATTGGGGCTTGCTGACTTACCGACACCTCATGAAACCACCCCTCTGGTCATGAGCTTGAAGGGGACGTCGGGGATCACGGATAATATGATTTATCGTATAATCAAAGCCCTGGTCATAGAGACGGCAGCCCGTTTGGATGAAGCCAATCCTCATCAAGCAGAGAAACTGCGGCAAGCATCCACTCATTGGTTTCGCCATACCAGCATCACCCATCAAGCCGACGCGGGGATTAGTCTCAATTTCTTGCAGCGTAATGCCCGCCATGCAAAATTGGATACGACCGGATTGTATTTGCATGCTGAGGATGGGCAATGGCACGATATTATGGAGAGACATCGGTTGCGCAAATAAAATGCACTGAAAAAGTTCGCTTGACGCACCCGTTTTGCGCAAAGGATTATGCCGATACCCGATAATTTATTTCAAGTATATGTTTTAAATAAACATTTAATAAATTAATACATTGTAATTACGTGGCATTGGTCTTGCTGCGTAATGAATATATTTTCATGCCAATCGCGAATATACCTTTCAAACACATAAAAGCTTAGAATGACTTTCCATGACTAATCTAATGAAAGATTTGCGTAGAGATCACCGCAATTTTGGGAAGGTATTAGCGATGCTCACAGAGAAACTGGTGATTCTCAAGGAGGGAGAGAAAACGCCTAACTTCGCTTTGATGCTGGATGCTGTCGATTACCTGGAGAAATACGCCGACCTCTACCATCATCCCAAGGAAGACATTGTCTATTCATTTCTTCTCAAAAATAGCGATGTGGCCAGAGAGACGATCGACATGTTGATGCGGGAGCATCAGGATTTGAAACGCACCACCGGGCAATTGCGGCAGGCCATCGACGGCGTATTGCATGGTGACATTCTCCTAAAGGATAGATTCATAGAACAACTCGCCGTCTTCATTAAGCAGCAACAAAGCCATCTCGACATCGAAGAAGCTAGCATATTTCCCTTGCTTGAAAAGGGCCTCAACGCGGATGATTGGGAGCGCATTGAAAAAATCATGCCTACCCGAACCGACCCACTGTTTGGAGATCGCTTGGAAAAGCAGTACGCAACGCTTTATGAACGTATCGCCTGATCGCGCTGTACGCTGCCTCGCTCTGTAATCTGGGCAAGGCGCCGCGGTAGCTGCCATGAGCATTATCTGGCGATCGTTTTTCCGGCCAAAATTAAAGACACCAACGCAAGGTCTCCCATGAATTATAACAGTTCGCCTGCCCAGCAGGGACTTTACGACCCCCGCAACGAGCATGATTCCTGTGGCATTGGTTTTGTGGCCGATATCAAGAATCGCAAGAGTCACGCCATTATTACCCAAGGGCTTAAGATCCTGGATAACCTCAGCCATCGCGGAGCGGTAGGCGCCGACCCCCTAGCCGGAGATGGCGCCGGCATCTTGATCCAGGTTCCCGACGCTCTGCTGCGGGCGGAATGCGTAAAGCTTAGCATCACCTTACCCGCGCCTGGAGACTACGCCGTCGGCATGGTGTTCTTACCCCATGCGGTAACGTTGCAGGCTCGCTGCGAGGCCGCTTTCGCGCGCGTCGTTGCAGCCGAAGGTCAGCTCCTGCTGGGTTGGCGTGACGTACCTACCGACAACCTCTGCCTGGGCGAGAGTGTAAAACCCGGTGAGCCCGTTGTCCGGCAGGTTTTCATCGCCCGCGGAACCCACTGCGACGACGGCGATGCGTTCGAACGCAAGCTGTTTGTGGTTCGCAAACAGGTCCATCATGCCGTATGGGACCATGCCGAGCCGCTCGGTAATGATCAGTTCTATATTTCCTCGCTATCCGCACGCACCCTGGTTTACAAGGGCATGATGCTCGCCCGCAACCTCAAGGTGTATTACCCGGATCTCCGCGATGAGCGCATGGAGTCGGCGTTGGCGCTGGTGCACCAGCGGTTCTCTACCAATACCTTCCCAGCCTGGCGCCTGGCTCAGCCGTTCCGTTATCTCTGCCATAACGGGGAAATCAATACACTGCGCGGCAACGTCAACTGGATGCTCGCCCGCCGCCATACCATGGCGTCCGCGGTGCTCGGCAAAGACCTCGACAAACTCTGGCCTTTGATCGGCGATGGCAGCTCTGATTCCGCCATCGTCGACAATGCCCTGGAGTTGCTCGTGGCCGGGGGGTATTCGCTAACCCATGCCATGATGATGATGGTCCCGGAAGCATGGTCGGATAATCCCTTGATGGATGAACAGCGGCGCGCTTTTTACGAATACCACGCAGCCTTGATGGAACCCTGGGACGGACCGGCGGCTATCGCCTTCACCGATGGTCGGCAGATCGGCGCTACCCTGGACCGCAACGGGCTGCGGCCGGCTCGCTATCTGATCACCGACGATGATAAGGTCATCATGGCCTCAGAAGCGGGGGTCCTTGACATCCCCGAAGAACGGATCGTCAAGAAATGGCGTCTGCAGCCGGGCAAAATGTTCCTGATTGATTTGGAGCAGGGACGCATCATTGACGACGCCGAACTCAAGGCGCAACTGGCCTCGATCAGGCCCTATCAGGAATGGCTGGACCGCACTCAGATCCATCTGGCTGATCTACCTGCCGAAGTTGGACCGATGGCGCCCGATCCTAAAACCCTGCTGGATCGACAGCAAGCCTTCGGTTATACCCAGGAAGACTTCAAGTTTTTCCTGGTGCCGATGGCGGTAAGCGGCCAGGACCCGGTGGGCGCCATGGGTCGGGATATTCCCCAGGCGGTATTGTCCAAGCGTCCTAAACTGCTCTATCACTATTTCAAGCAAAACTTCGCGCAGGTCACCAATCCGCCCATCGATCCGATCCGCGAAGAGCTGGTGATGTCGCTAGTTTCGCTGATTGGGCCGCGGCCCAATCTACTGGATCTGAATACCGGCGGCGCCCACAAGCGTCTGGAAGTAAACCAGCCAATTCTTGCCAACCTGGATTTGGAGCGAATCCGGCGCATCGAGAATCACGTAGGGCAGGTGTTCCGTACTTCCACTCTCAGTATCTGCTATCCGGCCGAGCGGGGAGCGGGCGGGATGGCAGCGGCTCTCGAGGCGCTCTGCCGCAAGGCCACCGAAGTAGTGCGGCATGGCCATAATATCCTAATCCTCTCCGATCGCGAACTGGACGCCGACCACATCGCCATCCCCTCCCTGCTGGCAACCGCCGCAGTGCACCATCATCTGATCCGGGAAGGTTTACGCACGTCGGTGGGCTTGGTGGTAGAGACCGGCGAGGCCCGGCAAGTGCATGATTTCTGTCTGCTGGCCGGGTACGGCGCGGAGGCCATCAATCCTTACTTGGCCTTCGATACCCTATCGGCGCTGGCCCCCGACTTACCCGAACCGCTCACCGATGAGGAAGCCCATAAGCGTTACACTAAAGCGATAGCCAAGGGCATCCTCAAAGTTATGTCGAAGATGGGCATCAGTACCTACCAGTCCTACTGCGGCGCCCAAATCTTCGATGCGGTAGGGCTCTCCAGCGAATTCGTGGAACGTTACTTCACCGGCACTCCGACGAAGATCGAAGGAGTGGGGTTGAAAGAAATCGCCCAGGAGACCGTGCGTCGCCACCGGATCGCGTTCGGTGATGCGTCCATTTACCTCAACGCTCTGGACGTGGGCGGCGAGCTGGCCTATCGGATACGCGGGGAGGAGCATGCCTGGACACCTGAGGTCTTATCTCTGCTCCAACATGCCGTGCGCACCAGCGACTATGTGCAATATCAGCAGTATGCGCGCCTGTTGAATGATCAAAACGAGCACCTTCATACCTTACGAGGTTTATTCGAACTTAAATTCACCAATCATCCGCTACCCCTGGAGGAAGTAGAGTCCGCCAGCGCCATCTTTAAGCGCTTTTCAACCGGCGCCATGTCGTTTGGTGCTATTTCGTGGGAAGCCCATACCACCATGGCCATCGCCATGAACCGCTTGGGCGGTCAGTCCAATACCGGTGAGGGTGGCGAGGATGCGGAGCGCTATAACTCACTACCTAGCGGCGACTCGCTGCGTTCCGCCATCAAGCAGGTAGCCTCGGGTCGCTTTGGGGTGACCACCGAGTATCTGGTCAATGCCGACGGTATCCAGATCAAGATGGCGCAGGGCGCCAAACCAGGGGAGGGGGGGCAGTTGCCGGGCCACAAAGTCGATGACTGGATCGCTCGGGTGCGTCACTCCACCCCCGGTGTCGGTTTGATTTCGCCGCCGCCACACCACGATATCTATTCCATCGAGGATCTGGCCCAGCTCATTCACGACCTTAAAAACGTCAACCCGCAGGCGACCATCAGTGTCAAACTGGTATCTGAGATAGGTGTGGGCACCGTGGCCGCCGGCGTGGCCAAGGCCCATGCCGACCACATCACTATTTCCGGTGATGATGGCGGCACCGGTGCAAGTCCGTTGAGTTCCGTACATCACGCCGGTTCACCCTGGGAAATCGGCCTGGCCGAAACCCATCAGACCTTGGTCTTGAACGCGCTGCGGGGGCGTGTCGCCGTACAGGTGGACGGTGGCTTGCGCACCGGCCGGGACGTGATCATAGGGGCGCTGCTGGGCGCCGATCAGTTCAGCTTTGGGACCGCCGCGCTGATTGCGGAAGGCTGCCTAATGATGCGCAAATGCCATCTCAATACGTGTCCGGTGGGTATCGCCACGCAGAACCCTGAACTCCGCAAGCATTTCCCCGGGGAGCCAGAGCATGTTATCAACTTCCTCACGTTCGTTGCCCAGGAAGCGCGGGAACTCATGGCGAAACTGGGCTTTCGCACCTTCGATGAGCTGATCGGTCGTTCCGACAAGCTGGACATGCATCGTGCTATCGACCACTGGAAAGTTCACGGCCTGGATTTCTCCCGCGTTTTATTCAGGCCGGACGCGGGTCTAGGCATAGCCACCCGGCACTGCGAAACCCAGGATCATGGCCTGGAGCAGGCTCTCGATCACAGCCTGATCGAACAGTCCCGACCGGCGCTGGAAAGGGGTATTCCGGTGCGCATCGAGGCGGTTATCGCCAACACCAATCGCAGTGTCGGCGCCATGCTGTCGGGTCAGGTGGCCAAACGCTATGGCTACAGGGGTCTGCCTGACGATACCATCTATATCGAAGCCAAGGGCACAGCCGGCCAGAGTTTTGGCGCTTTCCTGGCGCATGGCGTCACCATCGAGCTGACCGGGGAAGCCAATGACTACGTGGGCAAAGGCCTCTCTGGCGGGCGTATAATTATCTACCCACCAGCGGTCAGCCCCCGCAAAGCGGAAGAAAATATCATCGTAGGAAATACGGTGCTGTACGGTGCCACTGGTGGGGAATGTTTCTTCCGCGGCGTGGCCGGCGAGCGCTTTGCGGTGCGTAACTCCGGCGCCACTGCCGTAGTGGAAGGGGTAGGCGATCATGGCTGCGAATACATGACTGGTGGCTTAGTAGTCGTGCTTGGCCCCACCGGGCGCAACTTCGCGGCCGGCATGAGTGGCGGCATCGCCTATGTGTTGGATGAAGTCGGTGACTTCGATCGTCGCACCAATCTCGCCATGGTGGAACTGGAACCCGTTGCCGATGAGGATCTGGCGTTGGAGAAAGCCGAACATCAGGGCGGTAGTCTGGAAACTCATGGCCGGGTGGACGTCATGCATGACATGACTCGCAATGATGCTCTGCGATTACGGACGCTCATTGAGCGGCACCGGCATTACACGGCCAGCGCCCGGGCTGAGGAGGTCCTGCAGCACTGGCAGGAGTACCTGCCATGTTTCGTCAAGATCATGCCCGTAGACTACCGGCGTGCCCTGCAGGAAATGCAAACCAAGGCCCGTGCGGCAGGCCGTATCGGCGCGAGCCTGGCAGTGGGAGATTAAGATGGGCAAGCCGACTGGTTTTCTGGAAATTTCCCGCCACGACCGGCTCTATACACCCGTCCGGGAACGCGTCCAGCACTTCCGGGATTTTGTGATACCCCTGCCGGATGAGCAGGTATGCCAACAGAGTGCACGCTGCATGGATTGCGGCATTCCCTATTGCCATCAGGGCTGTCCGGTGAACAATATTATTCCGGACTGGAATGACCTGGTATACAAGGGCGATTGGCGCGAGGCTTTGGAGGTGCTGCATTCCACCAACAATTTCCCGGAATTCACAGGCCGGGTTTGTCCGGCGCCCTGCGAAGCGGCTTGCACCCTGAATCTGATCGATGAAGCGGTGACCATCAAGACTATCGAGTGCGCCATCATCGATAAGGGCTGGAAGGAGGGTTGGGTTTTGCCCCAGATCCCCCGCCATCGGACCGGCAAGCGAGTAGCTATTGTGGGTTCCGGGCCGGCGGGGCTCGCTTGTGCTCAGCAACTGGCCCGCACCGGCCACAAAGTAGTGGTTTACGAGAAGAGTTCGCGCATCGGTGGATTGTTATGCCATGGCATCCCCGACTTCAAGCTCGACAACCATCTGGTCGACCGACGCATGGCCCAGATGCAGGCCGAGGGCGTGGAATTCCGGCGCAACAGCCACATCGGCGTCGGCATACCGGCGCAAAAACTGCTGGATGAGAACGACGCCCTGATCCTCACCGGTGGCTCGGAACAGCCTCGTGATTTACCCATAGAAGGCCGCGAACTGGCCGGCATCTATTTCGCCATGGATTTTCTCGTTCAACAGAACAAGAGAATGGAAGGGGAACTCATACCTCCCGAGCAAGCCATCCTCGCCGCCGGCAAAGACGTGCTAGTGATCGGCGGTGGCGACACCGGTTCCGACTGCGTGGGTACCTCGGTACGCCAGGGCGCCAGTTCCGTCACCCAACTCGAAATCATGCCCAAACCACCGGAACGTGAAAACAAACTGCTGAGCTGGCCACGGTGGCCCATGAAACTGCGCACCTCCACTTCTCACGAGGAGGGCTGTGACCGGGATTGGTCAGTAGGCAGCAAGGCCTTTATCGGCAGGAATGGGCGGGTTATCGCCTTGCAAGCGACACGCGTACAGTGGCGGCAGCAGGCAGACGGTCGCTGGGCGATGCACGAGGCGCCGGACAGCGAGTTCACCATTAAAGCCAACCTGGTGCTGTTAGCCATGGGATTTGCGCACCCAATCCTGGACGGCATGCTCAAGGAATTGGATGTCGGCCTGGATACACACAGCAATGTCAAGGCAGACACCTGGCGTTATCAGACCACCGTTGACAGGGTGTTCTGTGCCGGCGATATGCGGCGCGGCCAGTCGCTGGTGGTCTGGGCTATTCGCGAGGGTCGTCAGTGCGCCCGTGCTGTTGACGAATATTTGATGGGCCGGTCCGATTTGCCGCGTTGATAGTGGCTAATGGTTGCCCCCGAACCCAATGCTGTCTCTCAGACTGGCCGCGGTCTGTTCAGGATAGACCATGGCCAGGCGTTCTCCCATGAGTAGTTGGAGATAAGCAACGTCGGACACATGCAAGACGGAGTTCAGGTAAAAGCGTGGCACAATGCGGGCCGTCAGCCAGTGCTCATCTGCTGTTGAACCCATACTGGCAGGGAAAAACATCAAGTTAAAGCTCCATAATCCCAGGCTGGCGAAGTAGCGGAGCACCTGTCTCAGGCCAGCGGCGAAATCCGCGATCTCCGCATCGGTCAACGCCGTCAGAGTCGACCGGCCTGGGAATACTCCCACGCAATCTCCCAACAGACCGGTCGGCACATAGGGGGTGTACCATGAAACCGAACCACTTTTTCCTATCCAGCGGGCGCCCTCGGCCTGTTCCATTGTCAGCAGATCCGCCATGTAGGTTCGCCCATACTTTTCCCGATAGGCTTTTTCAGCCGCCAACTCGCGCCGGAGTGTATTGCCCGGATTGGTCGTGTGCACGACCTGCATATGAGGATGTACTTGCGACGCACCTGCGGGTGGCAGGTAGTTCCAGACAACGATACCATAACCTGGATCGGCAGATTCGCGGTAGCCAGCTTCGATCAGGCAAAGAAATTCCCGTGCGATAGTGATTCCATCCACAATGATCCGTTCTGGAATGTCTTCCAGCGGATGGAAATGGCGCTCTGATATCACTGCCACTGCAGAAACATCGTCATAGGGAAACAGGTTCGGAAACAGGACCGCGGCGCCGTGACGCAACCGACCTGCGGGAAGCAGATCCTCTGGAAACCGGGGTGTTACCTTGTTAACCGCTGCCGGGCAAAACGGGCAATTCACTGCGGAGTTGGCAATCAACGCACTCAGTTCGGTGGGGGGTGCCGAATTGAATAGAAAATGGCAGAGACGCCCGCTATCTCCCGTCAGCGGATCGTAGCGAATTTCGCTCGCGATAGTGCTTAACGCAAAATTCTGGCGCGGATCGTATTGCCGTCCCTGTTTGATTTCCTTACGAAATACAATTGGATTTGCCATGGATATATTATTCTTGGGTTGGTCTGCATATTGCCCAGCGCCATGAGTAAATATAACAGCATTCAGTGACTATTAATGTAATGGTGGAATAATCTTGACGGTAGCGTGTTAATCCCTCTGAGGCCATGTTGGGTCTCGCCAATTAGAAGGGGTTTATCAGTGAACATGCCATCACGTATGCTCAGCGCCGCTGCGTTACTGTCATTATCCAGCCTGGCACTGGCCGGCCCGGCTGGTGAAGCTGCTCAGGATCATTTCAAAGCCATCGCTTCCGGTCAGCTCGACAAGCTCATGGGCCAATACCAAAACCAAGCTACTTTGTACTGGATAGGTGGACCCTTGGATGGCGCCTACTCTGGCAAGGATTCGCTAAAAGAGGTGTGGAGCAAATTTTCCAATGCCCAGGGGCCGCTGACGGTCAAGGTGGCTGATCTCCAGGAAAGCGTTAATCCCAAAGGCGCTACGGTAACCGCCAATGTGGCTTTCACCGGCAAGAATGCCATCAAGGTCCGCTATGTACTGGTTTACCGGGATAACAAACTGGTAAACGAGATCTGGCAGATCGACCCTGCCCTCAGCTTGTGACATCAGAAATCGGTATCAAGTTAATCAAGATGCTCAAAAATGTAGGCATTATCGATAAGGGGCTGCGTATCATTATAGGATTAATGCTGCTCAGTTTAGTATTCCTTGGCCAGCCAATACTTTGGGGCTGGATCGGCTTGGTGCCGCTATCGACCGGACTGATCAACTGGTGCCCGCTCTACGGGCTGCTAGGCTTCAGCACCTGTTCAGTCCGCGGTAAAGCATAGTCTACGTGCCCGGTCCAGGGTCATGAGCGACATTGCCCAACTCATTGTCCAGAATATTCCCCGGCTGCGCCGTTATGCCCGCGCCTTGACGGGCGATACTAACCGGGCGGACGACTTGGTTCAAGATACCCTGGAACGGGCCTGGAGCCGGATTCGCCTTTGGCGGGGCGGAGAGGATATCCGCCCCTGGCTATTCACCATTATGCATAACGTGTTTGCTAATCAAGTTCGGCGTTATGCCCATGAACCCACGCTGGTGCCGCTGTCTGAGGAAGAACTGGCCAGCGAACACCGGCCTCAACAAGAGACCGATCTAGATCTGCGCGATCTACAAACCGCCCTGGCAACATTGGGGGATGAGCAGCGCGAACTCGTGTTGTTGGTAGGACTGGAGCAGCTGAGTTATCAGGAAGTGGCGACTGTGCTAGGGATACCTATCGGTACAGTCATGTCTCGTCTGGCGCGAGCCCGGGAACACCTGCGCCAGGCTTTGGACTCACCACGACCCCGTCTGAGGAGAATCAAATGAGCTGTGAGTCTGGTGCCATCAGCGAAGCGGATCTGCATGCTTACGTGGATGGCTGCCTGGAGGAGGGCAGCCGTATCCAGGTGGAAATGTATCTGGCCGCCCACCCTGAAGAAGCGCAGCGACTGCGAGACTATCAGCTCATCGATGGGGGATTGCATGCCTTGTTCGACGATGTACTCCACGAACCGGTGCCATCACACTTGTTGGAGCGCTATAAACGGCCACGTTCTCAAGGTCTGCTGCGGGTCGCGGGGATAACGGGTTGGATAGTGTTGGGCGGTATGCTGGGCTGGTTCGGTCATGATCAGGCCACTCGGCAAACCCAACAGAACGTTGCTCTGTTACGGCAGGCAGTTTTTGCGCACGCGATCTATACGCCCGAAGTACGCCATCCCGTGGAAGTGGACACCACTCAGGAACAACATCTGCTGGCATGGCTTTCCAAACGACTGGGTGTGGCAATTCGCGCCCCCCACTTGAATGCACTCGGGTATGAACTGTTGGGTGGGCGTTTGCTGCCCGCAGACGGACGGCCTGCCGCCCAGTTCATGTATCAGGATGCCGGTGGCCGACGATTGACGCTATTCGTACAGCGAGGCATGGAAGCAAGGCAGGATACCGCTTTTCGCTTCGCCCAACAGGAAGGAGTCAATGCTTTCTATTGGATCGACGGAGAAATGGGCTACGCACTGATCGGTGAACTTGATAAGCCGCTGTTAGCCGAAATTGCCCACAGCGTATACCAGCAGCTTAACCTGTAGGAAGCAACACTTCCCGCTGACTGCCCTTCCCCACAGCGGAGAGAGCAGCTATTTTCCTGTTGTCGTTCTTATCCGCTTGCCTTTGGTTGGCAGTTGGCTTCAACATAATAAAGTAGTTCCCCTTTCAGAATTCTATTGTACAAGTGTTTTTTCATTCTTAACCAGTGGGAGGTTATGCATGGCTGTTTACATTTTTGGGCATAAAAGTCCGGACTCCGATACCGTATGCGGCGCCATCGCCCTGGCGGATCTAAAAAGCAAATTGGGTACTGCCGCGACACCGGTAACGCAAGAGAAAATCAATCCGGAATCTAAGTTCATCCTAGCAAAGTACGGGTTTTCCGCACCTGAAATAATGGCCTCGTTTGCCGGCAAGCAGGTCATGCTGGTCGATTTCTCCGACCTGGCTCAGGGCCCGGCCGACCTGGCCAAGGCCGATATATTGGCGATTGTCGATCATCACAAGCTAGGTGACGTTACCACCACGAATCCGCTTGAGTGCTGGATCTGGCCTGTCGGTTGCTCCTGCACCGTACTCAAATCAATGTACGATTTCGCTGGTGTGGAGATTCCGAAAAATATCGCCGGCATAATGCTATGCGCCATCCTTAGCGACACCGTCATCTTTAAATCAGCGACCTGTACGGATAAAGACAAGGAAGCCGCCAAAGCACTGGCCACGATTGCAGGAGAAGATAATCTAGACGCGTTGGGCATGGAAATGTTCAAGGTGAAATCCGCCGTGGCCGGGACCCCGGTCCGCGAGTTAGTCATGCGTGATTATAAAGACTTCAACATGAGCAATAAAAAAGTCGGTATCGGTCAGCTTGAAGTCATCGACCTGGCTATTCTTGACGACGTCAAAGAGGCGCTAGCCAGGGATATAAAAGTATTAAAGGAGGAGGGCGGCCGCCACAGCGTGTTCCTGCTGCTGACCGACATCATGAAAGAGGGCTCGGAAATACTCTTCGCCTGCGATGACCCCGCCATTCTGGAAAAAGCGTTTGGCGCTACCCCTCACAACGGCACTGTCTGGCTACCGGGCGTCATGAGCCGCAAGAAACAGGTAGTACCCTATCTAGAAAAAGCCTTTGCCGGCTAATCCCAAAACGGGGCCTGGTTCGTCGCCAAGCCCCGTGTCATTGACCCACAGCGATCGGTAATTGTTCAACCAAGCACGCTCGCGCCAGGCATCATGGCAATGCGTTTATCAGCATACACGTTCAGGTCCGGCGCGAGGATCTGAACGTACCTGTCGAAATACAGGAACTGTTTGAGCAGTAGTGCGAACTCCCTGGGAAAGTGTAGGCCATGCCGTTCACCTAAAGCGATGATATCCAATAGCAGGCGATTGATTTCCTGTTCATCCGGATGGAGCGTTTCCAGGCTCTTGAACAAGGTTTCCACATCTCCAGCAAGTCGGACATCATCCACTGTTTCCTTGGTTACACCCATCTTGACCATGGCTTTCGCAATGGTCTTATAATCACTGTGTCCAACAGCCTCCAAGAGCGCAGTCATCGCCGCCCAAGTTTCCGGTGCGATCCGACCGACGATGCCGAAATCGAGGAAACCAACGCGCCCATCCTCAAGCACCATCAGATTGCCAGCATGCACGTCGGCATGGAAGAACTCACAAAACAGCAGGCCGGAAAACCATGTGTTCATGGCTGTGATCAGGGTGTGTTCAGGGTCTTTGGAATGCTTGCGAATGCTCTCCAGATCCGTCAGTGGAGCCCCGTAGAAGCGCTCCATCGTCAGCACTCGCAGGGTGGTGGCGTGCGGGTAGACTCTGGGAGCCAGCGCCTGGTCGTTGCCGGTAGTGGCGAGAAAATCATTGAATTTATTAATATTATCTGCTTCTTTCAAGAAGTCGCATTCCTCCATCATAGTCTTTTGAATTTCCGCTGCGATGGCTGACAGCGACGCCCATGACAAGCCTGGTCTCAGGAACTCCAGGATTCGCGCGCTGAGATAGAGAAAGTTAAGATCCGTCAGCAGTACATCCTTGACTCCCGGTTTCTGGATCTTGATCACTACATCCTCACCGGTAACGAGTCGGGCGGCATGCACCTGAGCGATGGAAGCGGATGCGAGTGGCTGTGGATCGATATCGGCAAAAATGCTACTTAAATGCCCAAGTTCTTGTTCTAGAACCGTTGTCATCGTGGCGAAGGGTAGCGGGTTGGTCTGATCTAGGCATAGTTGAAATTCTTGCACATACTCGCCGGGGAAAAAGGACGGTGAACTGGCGATGAACTGACCCAGCTTGATATAGGTTGCCCCCAATCGCTCAAAGGTTTTCCTGAGTAGGGTCGGCGCCGGCGGGCGATCACCCAGAGCCCACGCTAGTCCAGTTTGAGTAATCGCACGGACTGTTTGCGCTATCCTGAATGCGCCTTTGATGCTATATTCGATTTCATTCATTGTTTTACCATCACTGCTAATACCACCCGAGCCCTCGATTTCAAGCTTTTCTCAAGGATACCGCATATGGCGATTTCTCGCGATATTGATCTGCAGATTGACCAGCAATATTGCGGAAATATTTTACGCGACGATTACAGCGAAACACTGAAAGCGCAGCTAACCAGATATATCAATTGCTTTCGCAATTTTGAGAAAACCAATAGTCCCGCCATTCTCTATATCTCTGCCTGGTTGGAAACAGAGAAAATTATTTGGTATGAATTTGTCAGTAACCGATTTCTTTCCATTTTAGATTATCAAGGCGACAATTTCGCGGATTTCTTTAAAAAAAGTATCCTTGAGCGCCGCATTTACAAATACCTTGATTATGCTATCGGCGTTAAAAAAGAAACTATTGGCCAACAGGAATTAAGTGGAAACAGAGAAGAACTACGAGAAGAAAGCAAAAAAACCGGGTTTGTAGAAGCGGTTTATAAAATTTCCAATAAGCAAAATAAAATTATATGGTTAAAGGACCAAGCAACCATAGAAACTTACGGAACTGACAGGATCTGTCTTTCCTTGGGTTGTCTGACTGTCGTTACCAAGGAAATGGAAGCTGAAGAGCAGCTTAAGCGGGCTGAGGAAAATTTAAAAAAAACAAATCAAAAATTAAAATGTCTCGCTGTTTCTGATGGTTTGACAAAAATACCTAATCGGCGCCGCTTTGACGAGTGCCTTAAACAGGAATGGAAGCGCTTGGCGAGAGAGCAAAAATCATTATCTTTGATTATGTGCGATATCGACTATTTCAAGCTTTATAATGATAATTATGGACATCAAGCAGGTGATGATTGTTTATATGCTGTTGCCCAGGCAATCAATTCAAAGGTCAGACGATCAGGCGATTTAGTGGCCCGGTATGGTGGCGAAGAGTTTGCTGTGATCCTCCCCAACACCAGCGTTGATCAGGCTATCCATGTGGCCGAAGGCATCCGAGCGACCATTCAACAGCTTCATATTGTCCATTCCCAGTCTCCGATCAACTCATTCGTGACATTGAGCTTGGGGATTTCCAGCGGTGTTCCCAGACAGAATCTAACCGCGGCTACGCTACTTGCCGTTGCCGATAGGGCACTTTATGGAGCTAAGCAGCAGGGCCGCAACCGTATAGCAAGCAAGGCGCTATAACCGGTCATCAGGCAGCTTTTCATAATTTCGTATAATGTATATTATGTTAAATAATATATTTAATATCCTGATATAAAAAGATTTTAACCGTTTATCTCAAATGAATACGGTGACAGTGAGTAGCTTTCTTAAACGCCAACCGATTGCAGCCAACCCGCTAGCCTCATACAATCTTCGCCGATGCCTGGAACTGATTTCTAAAACATGGCCCAGGAACATCTTGCTCCGCTGCATCAACTCGCCAGAGCATTATCAGACCTAGGAAGAAAATAATGAAAATTGTCATATTAACCAATGAATATCCCCCCTATGTTTACGGAGGTGCGGGAGTTCATGTCGAGTACCTAACCCGAGAACTGGCGAATCTGGAGGGCAAAAAACATTCTGTGGAAGTCCTCTGCTTTGGCAATCAGAAGGAAAATGCTGACAATCTGACGGTGGAAGGTATTGATCCCGGTATTGCCCTGCCTTATCAGGACCCCCGCCATCGCAAATTCATGGATACCCTGTCGCGCAATATTGTCATGGCAGGATCGGTAGCGGAGGCCGACATTGTCCACTGCCACACCTGGTATTCCCACTTGGCGGGATGCCTGTTGAAACAACTGGTGAAAGCTCGGCTGGTACTAACGACTCATTCCCTTGAACCCCATCGCCCCTGGAAAGTGGAACAGCTAGGAACCGCTTACCAAGCCAGTTCCTGGGTAGAAAAAACAGCCTATGAAAATGCCGATGGCATCATTGCGGTGTCTGAATCGATGCGCAGGGATGTACATGATCTTTATGGCGTTCCCTTTGAAAAGATTGGCGTCATCTACAACGGAATTGATCTAAATGAGTTCCGCTACTCCCCTAATCCTGAAGTCTTGGCATCCTATCAAATTAATCCTGACAAACCATTTGTGCTTTTTGTGGGCCGTATTACCAGGCAAAAAGGAATTATCCATCTGGTTAACGCGATACAACACATTTCCAAGAATATTCAGATCGTATTGTGCGCCGGTGCCCCTGACACCGAAGAGGTTGGTCGGGAAATGGCTAGCAGGGTTGAGGAAGCGCAGATAAAAAGTCATAATGATATTATTTGGATATCACGTATTATTCCCAAAAAAGATCTTGTTGCACTATATAGCCATGCCTCTTTGTTTATTTGCCCTTCAGTCTATGAACCATTCGGTATAATCAACCTCGAAGCCATGGCATGTGGAACACCGGTAGTTGCCTCGGCGACTGGAGGAATACCAGAGGTGGTTGTTCATAATGAAACCGGTTTGTTAATCTCATTTGAACCGGTAAGCTCGGCCGATTTCGAACCGCGCGATCCAGAGCGGTTTTCTCATGATTTGGCGACTGCTATAAATAACCTATTAGCTAATCCTGACAAGGCTGAGGCCATGGCAAGGAAATCCAGGCAACGTGTGGAGCAACACTTCAGCTGGTCCAGTATTGCCAAAAAAACGCTGGACTTTTATAAATGTTTACTTAAATGAAAGAGGGTTAACGTGTTACGCGGTATTAACGAACGTAATGCAGTTGCTGTCCGAGCATCTCGGGAGTTACCAGTGTTACGCCACCGTCGGATATATAAAACCGTTTACCATCCTCCTCGGGATTTTCGCCGATAACGGTTCCTGGGGGAAGAACGCAACCCTCGTCGACAATTACCTTTTTGAGCCGGCAATGTCGGCCGATCTCGACGCCAGGTAACACCACCGTATCCTCGATGCTCGCATAGGAGTGGACCTTGACGTTGGAGAACAGCAGCGATCGCGACACATGCCCGCCGGAGATGATACACCCTCCGGAAACCATGGAATCTACTGCCATGCCACGGCGGTTTGTATCATCGAACACAAACTTGGCAGGTGGTAATTGCTCTTGGTAGGTCCAGATGGGCCAGGTTTCATCGTATAGATCGAGTTCCGGATCGACGCCAACAAGCTCCCTATTGGCCTCCCAAAAAGCATCAACGGTACCTACGTCGCGCCAGTACATTTGTGCTTTTGTCTGTACATCCCGGAAGGGATAGGCAACCACTCGATAGCGCTTGATCGCCGATGGGATGATATCCTTGCCAAAATCATGGTTTGAACCGGGACTGTCAGCATCCTTGATGAGCTGCTCGTAAAGAAACTGGGTATTGAAGACGTAAATACCCATGGAAGCCAGGGTCATGTCTTCTCTACCCGGTAGGGGTGCTGGATTGTCAGGCTTTTCGGTAAAGCCGACTACCCGATGATTGCTATCCGCGGCAATTACCCCGAACTCACGCGCCCGTTCCCGAGAGACCTCGATGCATCCTATGGTCAGGTCAGCCTGATGTTCCACATGGTAAGCGACCATAGTTCCATAATCCATTTTATAGATATGGTCGCCGGCCAGAATAAGTATATATTTCGGATTGTGGTTGCGAATAATGTCTAAATTTTGGTAAACCGCGTCGGCGGTGCCCTGATACCATAATGATTTGAGTCGCTGCTGGGCTGGCCAGAGTTCGACGAATTCACCAAATTCCCCACGCAGAAACCCCCATCCTTTCTGGATATGCAGAATCAAGGAGTGCGCCTTGTACTGGGTTAGCACTGACATTCGGCGAATCCCGGAATTAACGCAGTTGGAGAGTGGAAAATCGATAATGCGAAATTTACCACCAAAGGGAGTAGCAGGTTTCGCGCGCCAAAGAGTAAGTTGCTGGAGTCGGCTTCCACGCCCACCCGCCAGAATCAGAGCCAATGTGTCGCGGGTCAATCGGCTTACAAAACGGGGTGTCTTATTGGCATTCATCAGTTCTTTGGCGCAAAAACCTTATGCTGAAACAAATAGAAGCGCCACCTCCGGTTGGGTGTAAACGGTTCGACCGACAGTATCGCTACCCATCTGCTATTCAGTCTTTTATAGTGAGCACATTTCAATAATGAAACATACACCAACCCAAACCATGAACAACATCAACTATAGCATCAAAAATAACCACTATTTCCTATGCTATTTGGCTAGCACGAGCTTGACTGTAAACCATGATGCGTTCCAATAACCTTCGCGTACTTTATGTGGCCGCTGAAGCCCACCCTTTGGTGAATACAGGAGGCCTGGGTGACGTCAGTGGCGCCTTGCCCCCGGCCTTGCACAAACTGGGTGTGGATATACGTACTCTTATCCCGGCTTATCCTGGCATTATTAACAAAATAAACGGTACCCCGGTAAGCGAGTATTTTGCGGTGATCCCCGGCACCAGCGCGGTGCGGATTTTCCAGGGCACCCTGCCAGGTCAGGATGCCGTTCCGGTATACGCCATCGACTGCCCTCCTCTCTATGACCGTGAGGGTGGACCATACGCTGATCCCGATGGCAACGACTGGTGGGATAACCCGGTTCGCTTCGGCGTGCTTTCGAAAGTCGCCGCCCTGTTTGGCGCCGGCGCTGGTCTGGCCGGCTGGAGCGCCGACATTCTGCATTGCAATGATTGGCACACTGGCCTTGCGCCCGCCTATCTTGCCTATGATCCTGGCGCCACTGCCCAGTCGCTCATCAGCATCCATAATCTTGCCTTTCAGGGTAACTTCCCGCCGGATTTGGTACCCGCCTTGGGCCTACCCTGGGCCAGCTTCAGTCTGCATGGCGTGGAATTTTTCGGGCAAATGTCCTTTCTCAAGGCAGGCCTTTATTACGCGGACCATATCACTACCGTTAGTCCAACGTATGCGCGGGAAATCCAGACCCCTGAATTTGGTTTCGGCATGCAAGGTCTGTTAGCGGCACGGCAAACAGTAATGACGGGTATATTGAATGGTATCGATACCACCCAGTGGGACCCACAAACTGATTCTTATCTGCCAGCCCATTTTGGTCCCAAGAAGTTTGTCGGCAAGGCCGTCAACAAACAGATTCTGCAGGAACGCCTTGGCTTGGAGGCGGCTCCGGAGGTTCCTCTGCTAGCGATGGTAACCCGGCTAACCTATCAAAAAGGCGTGGATCTGCTCTTGGGAATTTCTGAGCAATTGTTGGAACAGCCAGTGCAGTTGGTGGTGCTGGGCGGCGGCGACAAGAACTACGAATTGCAATTTCGTCAACTTGCGCGGCGGCACCCTCGCAGGGTGAGCTTCACCGCCGGTTATGAAAAGGCCCTGTCCCATCTCATCAAGGCCGGGGCGGATATATTCATGATGCCCTCGCGATTTGAGCCATGCGGTCTTGGCCAGATGTACAGCATGCGTTATCGTACCGTCCCCGTCGTGCGCCATACTGGCGGCTTGGCTGATTCTGTGGTCGATACCACCCCCCGTAGTCTGGCGGATGGGACCGCGACCGGCTTTGTATTCCAGGGCGCCAATGAAACCGAATTGCTGGCTTGTCTACTTCGCGCGCTGCTGGTTTATGGAGACCCCCAGCACTGGCAAAAGGTACTGAACAACGGGATGCAGAAGGATTTTAGCTGGACAGCGAGCGCCGCCCGCTACCTCGAGGTTTACCATTCTCTGGCATTCGATCAGCGCATTCATAAGGAACCAAACGGCGTTACGGCCATACCGTCAGGCCTCTCTCGTGCGGGTGGGTCAATAACTCAGGCGATGGGCATGGCTGGCTATAGTAGCTAAGTTTGCCGAACTGCTCCGGGGCACAATCTAGACTTTAGCGGTAAGCCCCGACACTGCATTATATCTTATCCTGCCTGACGGAGCGTTAAAGCAGGGGTTCCGGCGGCTGCGCGAGCTTCAAACCAGGCAAGACGTCGCCGCAACGTCACTACCTTTCCTATAATAATCAAGGCCGGAGCCTTAACCTGGTGGTGTTTAGCTAATTGTGCCAGATTGGCCAATGTTCCAGTGAAAACTCGCTGTTCCTTGGTAGTGCCCTTTTCCACCAGGGCGGCCGGCAGATCCTCCGGGGCGCCGTGTTCACACAGCTTTCGAGTCAGCACAGGTAAAGCATGAAGGCCCATGTAGAATACTATTGTCTGGTCTGGGCGGGCGAATCGTTCCCAATCTAATTCAATATCCCCGGACTTGGGATGGCCAGTCACAAAAGTACAGCTCTGCGCGTAGTCCCTGTGGGTTAGCGGGATACCACCGTAAGCGGCGCAGCCGGAGGCGGCAGTGACGCCGGGCACAACCTCGAAGGTAATGCCCTGCTCCGCTAGCGCTTCCAGTTCTTCGCCACCACGGCCGAAAATAAATGGGTCGCCACCCTTGAGCCGGCACACCCGCCTGCCCTCTCTGGCCAACCGGATAAGGAGCGCGTTGATCTCTGCTTGTGGCAAGGAATGGTGGCCACGTGCCTTACCCACATAGATGCGTTCTGCGGCGGGGTTTATTAACTCCAGAACTGCTGGAGAAATAAGTCTGTCGTACAGCACTGTATCGGCCTGTTGTAACAAGTGCAGCGCTCGCAGGGTCAACAGGTCGGCATCGCCGGGGCCTGCGCCCACCAGGTATACTTGGCCTGGCTTCGGTTGCCTCGGCCTGGCTCCAGATGAGTTGGGCTGATAATTTTCTTTCTCGTTGGGCAAGACCACGTTGCCCAGTTCGGGGTTATCCAGGACACTGACCAGGATATTGCGTCGCCTGGCGTGTTCAGCCACCCAGCGGTTATGGGCAGGATCGGTAGTGGCGGCGATTACCAGGCTCTGCTCGCTCAACAGCTCTGGCTCGAAGCGGCCGGTTCGATGGCGTAGGCGGCCTTGTTCGACATGTTGGCGCAGGGCGTCATCGAGTTCGGCTGCTACCACCGTAATTTGCGCGCCGGCTTGCAATAATCGCTCGATTGCACTGGCAGCAGTATCGCTGCCGCCAACAACCAAACAGGCATGGTTGTCGAGGTTTAGGAAAACTGAGACATAAGCCATAATAAATAGCCTTTTTCAACGTTTACCGGCGAAAAAATATCATTAGCAAGGGGCTAAAGATAATTAAAATGAATATTCAATGATAGTTATAATATGAATAACGCATCAAAAGTATTGGGAAAACTGTGTGAAACTTCAGCAACTACGTTATCTTACGGCGATTGCTAAGAATAACCTGAATATTTCCGCGGCAGCTGAAACACTGTATACCTCTCAACCTGGGGTCAGTAAACAGATTCGCCTGCTGGAAGATGAGCTTGGGGTCGAATTGTTCAGGCGCAATGGTAAGCATTTGACCCACGTTACCCTCGTCGGCCGGCAAGTTATCGAAAAGGCCGAAGGCATTTTGCGGGAGGTCCGCAATATTCAGGTGCTGGCGGAAGAATTTCGTAATGATCAAAGCGGCAATTTATCCATTGCCACAACCCACACGCAGGCTCGTTATGCCCTACCCCGCGTGATCAAGGTTTTTCGGGAGCATTACCCCGTTGTAAATCTGCAGATTCATCAAGGCTCACCGGCCCAGATTGCCGAGTTGGTGTTATCCGGCGAAGTGGATTTCGCCATTGCTACAGAGGCCATCGAACTCTTTGAAGATCTGGTGATGATGCCTTGTTATTTATGGTGCTACTGCGTCCTTACTCCGCAGGAACATTCCTTGATCCAGTTGGAGCGCTTGACTTTGCAGGATGTCGCTCGTTATCCACTGGTGACTTATGTATTTGGTTTCACTGGTCGTTCCCAGTTGGATGAGGCGTTTAGAACGATTAAAGTTAAACCGACGGTAGTTTTTACAGCAACTGATGCGGATGTCATCAAAACATACATTAGGCTAGGTCTTGGGATTGGGATTATTGCTCGAATGGCTTATGATCGCGACGTTGATCAGGATCTCGTGTGTTTGGACGCCAGCTATCTGTTTGGTTTCAATACCACTAAGATTGGCTTTCGCCGTGGAACTTTTCTTAGAGGCTATATGTATGATTTTATAAGATTGTTTGCTCCGCATTTGACCATAGACATGGTTCAGGCTGCGGAAGGTGCTCAAACACAGGAAGAAGTTGACATTTTGTTCAAACAGTTTCGGTTGCCCCTGAAGTAGTGGTTTAAGTTGTGTATGTCTTTTTATAGTTTATTTTAAAAAGATGATGATATAAATTATTTATGTATACCGAGTGAATCTAAGTGTGCGCTATGAACAATGACACTACGGTATTGCGCATTAATTTGTTAGAGAGCTTTGAACTGATGCTCGCAAGCATTACGGATTTTTGCTCGGCTGTACGGCATGATTCGACTCTGCCGGCCTGGGTATTGCGCACTGAGCAGGAGCTGCAAGAGGGGTTGGATATGCGCGTCAAGGCGGTGCGCCTTTACCATGCTCTTTGGTATGAAAATGGTCAGGAGGGTCGGGAAACTCTCACCTGCCCAGGCATCGTCGGCGCCAGCCCGGCAACGATGGTGGCAGCCGTTGCCTGCAACGCGGCCAAGGACCACTTTAAAGCGGCTATCTTGGCACTAAAGGGCGTGGGCAAATCGGATAGCAACGCCCTGTTGATGGAACTGCACCGGCGCAATGAAGACGTGGCGGCTGCCATGCAGCGCATGGGAGCCGCCCGCTTGAATCTGAAACAAGCCTATCGGCATGTGCCACTCCTGGATGCGCGACCGGTCAAAGTTGGGTTTACCTGGTCAAAGCAAGGGCGGACTATCCAAAGAACCAGTGTCGCCGAGGCGCGGCGTCTGCTGGAAAGGCGCAGCGAGAACCCACAAGTGCAGTTGGAATTGCAACGTTTGGCCGTTATCTCAGACAGTGAGACCCTGGCCAGGGTACGCAGTGTTTGCCCCCATTTGCGGGCTAACATAGTCTTCGAGGACACGGGAAGTTATGGTCAGCTGGAGCGACGGTTGCTCCAGGCCCCCCTGCCCATTCTCGTTCCACTGCGCGGCGGGGAGCGGTTGCCGGAATTCGTGCCAGCAGAATTCGAACCGGCGAGCAGTTTACGCCTGCAACGGTCCGATATTCGCATCGAGGAGGAGTTATTTCTGCCCTCGCTGCGCATATACCGTTACCGAGCGCAATATCGTTAACAGACTGTCTCTCCAACTTGGCTAATCTGTATCTTCCGATCAAATACCTGCACATCGCTACCGTTACGTTGAGCGTTCTTCGTGCACAGGACCAAGTCTGATAGCCCCCTGCTGCCGCATATGGTTACATAGGCAATCAGCCCGCTGAATCAATGATCTCTACTCCGCCCATGTAAGGCTTCAACACAGCGGGAACCTGGATACGTCCCTGGCTATCCTGGTAATTTTCCATTACCGCCACGAGGGTGCGACCCACGGCCAGTCCAGAACCATTCAAGGTATGCAGTAACTCCGGCTTGCCAGTCTCAGGATTGCGCCAGCGAGCTTGAAGTCGACGGGCTTGGAAATCCTCGAAGTTGCTGCAGGAAGAAATTTCTCGGAACTTTTGCTGCCCTGGCAGCCACACTTCCAGATCATAGGTCTTGGCCGAGGAAAACCCGATGTCGCCGGTGCACAAAGCAACCACTCGATAGGGCAGTTCTAGCTTCCGCAACACTGTCTCGGCGTGGCCAGTCAGTGTTTCCAGGGCAGTGTAGGAATCCTGCGGACGTACCATTTGCACCATCTCCACTTTCTCGAATTGGTGTTGGCGGATCATGCCCCGCACATCCTTACCGTAGGAACCGGCCTCGCTGCGAAAACAGGGCGTATGTGCAACATACTTACGAGGCAACATATCAGCCTCTAGAATCAGATCCCGGACCAGATTGGTCACGGGCACTTCGGCTGTGGGAATCAGGTAGTAGTTGAACTCCCCTCGCAGACCGAATAAATCTGCCTCGAACTTCGGTAACTGGCCAGTGCCCATGAGACTGTCGGCATTAACCAAATAGGGCACATACATTTCTTGATAGCCGTGCTCAGAGGTATGCAGATCCAGCATGAATTGAATGAGTGCCCGGTGCAGGCGCGCCAGTGGGCCAGCAATAACCACGAAGCGGGAACCGGTAAGCTTGACCGCGGCTTCAAAATCTAGCAACTGATCACCCAGATCCACATGA
Organism: uncultured Gammaproteobacteria bacterium; assembly: GCA_963696325.1. GTDB lineage: Bacteria > Pseudomonadota > Gammaproteobacteria > Competibacterales > Competibacteraceae > CAVOJV01. The sequence goes on along the minus strand of CAVOJV010000058.1, from coordinate 50,995 downwards.
TCCCTGGGTTGAAAGTCGAAGTGGCGGGACTTACCCCAGCGGCGGATTTCGACATTGTCTGACTCGGCATTGCCGTCAGGTGTTGATTCATGCGGGATGTTAGGGATCTCCAACTGGATTTGCCGCAACTGTTCTTGGACCCTATTCAGGTTTTCCTCGACTACCTTGAGGTCATCTCCTAAATGGGCCATCTCATCCAGTAAGGGTTGAATATCTTGGCCGCTGGCTTTCGTCCTGCCGATGGTTTTGGAGCGGCTATTGCGCGTATTTTGCAGATCTTGGGTACGCACTTGCAGATCCTTTCGCAGGATTTCCAATTCGCTGATGCGATTGCTATCCAAGTGGTAGCCGCGGCGGGCCAGCTTTTGGGCAGTTTTCTCCAGTTCGGTTCTCAGCAGTTTGGGGTCCAACATTTTTTAGGGATCTCCAGGCAGCGCGCCATCCTCTGGCGCTTCTTGGTGAGCTAGATATTTTCTGAATTCTAAGCTTGGTTAAGGATGAACACAAAATAGAGAATTATAACTTTTTGTTTTTTATAGAAATACTTTTATTATCATAATGTCAACATAAATTCCTGAAAAATTTTAATAATTAACGTACTCTTTGCCGGTAACAATAACTATTCAATGCGCCATATGCTATGCACCATCACTGAGAGAAAACATCGATGAGTAATAAACGTGAAATTGTTGTGCTGAGTGCCTCTCGCACGGCTATTGGGACTTATGGTGGTAGTCTTAAAGACATGCCACCCTGCGATCTTGCCGCCGCGATTGTGCGGGAAGTCGTCAGACGCGCAGGAGTTCAGCCCGAGCATATTGGGCATTCCGTCTTTGGCAACATCATTCATACCGAACAGCGCGACATGTATTTGGCCAGGGTCGCTGCCGTCGACGGTGGCCTTTCTCATCGAACGCCGGCCTTTACATTAAATCGCCTGTGCGGTAGCGGTCTGCAGGCAATCATTTCAGCGGCGCAGCTTATCAAGCTTGGAGATTGCGATTCCGCCGTGGCCGGTGGCGCCGAATGTATGAGTCGCAGCCAGTTTTGGCTGCCAGGACTCCGATTCGGCCAAAGGATGGGCGATGGCCGCACGGTTGACGCCATGGTAGGAGCGCTGACCGACCCCTTCCACGACTACCACATGGGTGTTACCGCGGAAAATGTGGCGGAGAATTGGGGTATCAGCCGGGAGGACCAGGACGCCCTAGCCGTGGAAAGCCATCGCCGCGCTATCCATGCCATCGACAACGGGCATTTTAAGGAACAGATCCTACCTATCGAACTCAAGAGCCGCAAAGGCGTCGTGCTGTTTGACACCGATGAACATGCGCGCCGCGAAGCCACCATAGCGCAGATGGCCAAGCTTAGGCCGGCGTTCAAACATAGCGGAACCGTCACTGCCGGAAATTCATCAGGCGTTAACGACGCTGCCGCCGCAGTCATCTTGATGGAGCGAGAGATAGCTGAAAAGCATGGCCTTAAACCGATAGGACGTTTGGTAGATTACGCATTTTCCGGAGTGGAACCCAAATATATGGGCATCGGGCCGGTTCCAGCGGTGCGTAATCTGTTGGAAAAAACTGGGCTGAGCATCAGCGCTTTTGATGTCTTCGAAGTCAACGAGGCTTTTGCCGCCCAGGCCCTGGCCGTTACGCGGGAACTTGGCCTACCCGCCGACCGCACCAACCCCAACGGCAGTGGCATCTCGCTCGGCCACCCGATCGGCGCCACCGGCGCCATCATCACCGTCAAAGCCCTTTACGAGTTGCACCGTACTGGCGGGCGCTATGGTTTGGTGACCATGTGCATCGGTGGCGGACAGGGAATCGCGGCTGCCTTTGAACGTCTTTGATACATTCTCTCGCGGTTTTCCGTCACTGTTCTTCTGTTGTTGCCAAAACGGAGCTTATACGATGGAAATTGATAATCTTGATGACATCATTCGTTCCTTTCGCCATGAACTGCCTGCTGGCAGCAATACAGCCAGGGCTATTGATCGTGGCGCTTCTCTGGAGGAAATCTCCGAATGCGCCGAGGAGGAAGGTTTGCATCTACTGGCCGCTATCTTGTTCGAGGTTCAGCAGGAAGAGCTAAAGGAAATCCTTGAGGCTGATCACAGTCTCATGACATCCGAAGCTATTCGTAAATTTCGCAAGAGTATTCCCAATACCAGCCAGACAGCCAATGCCATCGACCGCGGCGCTTCCTGGGATGAGGTCTCCAAATGCGCCGAGGATGAAGGACTGCGCCAAAGCCAGTTGGCTGGGGTTTTATTCGAGGCGCAACAGGAACGCTTGCGCAGCAAGCGTTAACTGGGCAGGCGACTCTCCCAGGGTTATCGGCACAGACGTGTTGATGCTGTGTGTAACCCGCAGGGAGATTTAATGGTTTGAAAGATGATGATATAAAATACTTATTCAACATCATGGCTACCTGACTTTTGATCCAGACTGCGCAGATAGTCCAGCTTTTCGCCAATCTTGATTTCCAAGCCTCGCTGCACCGGGTGATAGTACCGACGCTCCCCAAGCTCCACCGGGAAATAGCTTTCGCCGGCTGCGTAGGCGTTGGCCTCGTCATGAGGGTAACGATAGTCCCTGCCGTGGCCCAGTTGCTTCATGAGTTCGGTGGGCGCGTTGCGAAGCGGCAAGGGCACCTCCAGGGAGCCACCCTCCCGAGCATCCTGTGCAGCTGCTTGGCAGGCTTTATAAACGGCATTACTCTTAGGTGCACAGGCCAGATAGACAATGGCCTGGCCAATTGCCAATTCACCCTCTGGACTGCCTAGACGCTCATAGCACTCCCAGGCATCCAACGCGATCCGCAAGGCCCGAGGATCTGCATTGCCAATATCCTCGGAGGCCATACGCAGTACCCGTCGAGCCACATAATGGGGATCGCAGCCACCATCCAGCATTCGAGCGAACCAGTACAAGGCAGCGTCCGGATGGCTGCCCCGCACAGACTTATGCAGGGCGGAAATTTGCTCGTAGAAGATATCCCCGCCTTTATCAAAACGCCTCACCCCACCGGTCATGACCTCACCAAGGGCTGAGTCGATATCGCCATCCCGGGACTCGGCCAGATCGACGGCAATCTCCAGAAGTGTCAAGGCACGACGGGCATCGCCATCGGCAATCCTAGCCAACCGTTTACGCAATTCGGTGCCGACCTGAATGGCTCGCCGACCCAGCCCCTTCCTCTCATCGGCCAGGGCATGCTCAACGATCAATTCGATATCGTCGCTGCCAAGGGCCTTAAGGACATAGACCCGCAATCTGGACAACAGGGCATTGTTCAGGGCAAAGCTGGGATTTTCCGTGGTAGTTCCCACCAAAACAAGGGTGCCATCCTCCACATAATGTAGAAAGGCATCCTGTTGGGCCTTATTAAAGCGATGCACCTCATCCACGAACAGCACCGTTTGGCGCCGCTGTTCCCGCCAAAGCGACTGGGCCTTTTCCACCGCCTCACGTATCTCCCTAACCCCAGCCAGAACCGCTGACAGGCTTAGGAACTGGGCATTGCAGTACTCGGCAATCAGCTTCGCCAGAGTGGTTTTGCCGGTTCCTGGCGGCCCCCAAAGGACCATAGAATGGGGGTTGCCGCGTTCGATGGCCACGCGCAAGGGTTTTCCCGGCGCCAACAAATGCGCCTGACCGACGAACTCATCCAAACGGGATGGGCGCAGGCGATCCGCCAGGGGCCGGTTATCGGCGCGCTCGGAAGGTTCGGCCATGGCAAGCCTGGGAAACCTGCTTAGTCAGACAATCAGGGAACATCGCCGACGACATCCACGCCCGGCGGCGGCGCAAAGCGCAACAGGGCAGGATCGATCTTCACATTACGCTCGAGCTTCCCAAAGGCAAGGCGGGTCCGTTGGTTGAAAACATCCTCTAATTCAATGGTGTTAAGGGCGTCCCCGGCGAAGGCGACCCGTAGCACCTTGAACTCGGCCTGAGCATCCTTGGGATATAACTCATACCACTGTAAACCACCCTGGGTAGTTGCCGCACTCACCGTGAATGTTTCTTCGATAGGCGCTGCCCCGCTCAGCAGAGCCAGAGGAGTGGCGCTCAAGGCTTTGTCCATGCGCTTGACCGTCACCTGCTGCAGATCGCCGTCATAGAGCCACAGGCGTTCACCATCCGCCACGATTAACTGCTTATAGGGTTCCCGGTAATCCCAGCGGAACCGCCCTGGCTTTTGCATCCACATCTCCCCGCTGGAAGATTGCACGAGGCGGGACTTTTCATTGGATACCGTCTGCACGAAATCCGCCCGCAAAGACTTCAGGTTTTTAAAATAGCGCTGAACGGCCGATTCAGTCTGGGCGGATACTGCGTTCAGACTGGACAGGGCATACCAGAACACGCCCAGAAACACGGTTAGCTTACGCATAAACAACGCTCTACGGTGAAGTGACTGAATAGGATGCAGTCTATGGCGGCGCCATGAACCGGACCTGAATAGATAAGAACATGGCTGCCTGCACAGTCGATGTTCACATCTGTTATTACGGTTCCGGCGGCGGCGGAGCCAGCACTTCCCGGCTGCCATTGGATTGCAGAGGACCGACGATACCGGCGCTCTCCATCTCCTCGATCATCCGTGCTGCGCGATTGTAGCCAATCTTGAGGCGGCGTTGCACCCCAGAGATGGAGGCGCGCCGCGTTTCGGTGACGACGCGCACTGCCTGATCATAAAGGGGATCGCCCTCGCCTTCCGCCCCGTCGCCCTCCTCGCTCGGCAAGCCGATGTTTCCTTCCACGGCTCCATCGAGAACGTTGGAAATATAATCAGGCTTACCGGTCTGCCGCAGATACTCCACGACCCGGTTCACCTCTTGGTCATCCACGAACGCCCCGTGCAGGCGTCTTGGAAACCCAGTGCCCGGAGGTAAATAGAGCATGTCGCCATGACCGAGCAATTGATCGGCTCCCATTTGATCCAGGATCGTTCGGGAATCCACCCTGGACGATACCTGAAAGGCAATGCGGGTCGGGATGTTCGCCTTGATCAAACCGGTAATGACGTCTACCGAAGGGCGTTGGGTAGCCAGTATCAAGTGAATACCCGAGGCGCGGGCTTTCTGTGCCAGGCGGGCGATCAGTTCTTCTACTTTCTTGCCGACGATCATCATCATATCGGCCAACTCATCGATAACCACTACAATGAAAGGCAAGGACTTGAGTTCAGCAGGTCCGCCGTCCGCTGTAAAATCTTGCTCGGGCTCGTAAAGCGGATCGAGAATACGCTGGCCGACCGCCTCGGCCTCGCTGACCTTGAGGTTGAAACCGGCGATATTGCGCACTTTCAAGGCCGCCATCAATCGGTACCGTCGCTCCATCTCGCCGACACACCAGCGCAGGGCATTGGCCGCCTCCTTCATATCCGTCACCACCGGTGTCAACAGATGGGGAATCCCCTCGTAGACGGACAATTCCAGCATCTTCGGATCGACCAGGATCAAACGAACTTCGTCAGGACGGGCCTTGTACAGTATGCTCAGCAGCATGGCGTTGATTGCCACCGATTTTCCGGAACCAGTAGTGCCCGCCACCAATAGGTGCGGCATCTTGGCCAGATTGGCGACGACTGGATTACCGCCGATATCCTTACCCAAGGCCAGGGTCAAGGGTGCACTGGAATGCGCATAGACCGGCGCCGTCAGGACCTCGCTGAGGTAGACAATTTCCCGATACTGGTTGGGTATCTCCAGACCTACCACGGACTTGCCCGGGATAACTTCTACCACTCTCATGCTGACCACCGAGAGCCCTCTCGCCAAATCCTTTGACAAGTTACTGATCTGACTTACTTTGACGCCCGGCGCTGGTTCGACTTCGAAGCAAGTGATGACGGGCCCAGGGTCCACGGCCACGACCCGCACCTCGATGCCATAATGCCGTAACAGGATTTCCAGATGGCGGGACATCTCCTCCAGAATTTCCGGCGAGTAGCCAGCGTTGCTGTGAACCGGCGGATCCAGAAGGCTGAGCGGCGGCAGCGGAGCGGGTAAGTCAATCGAGCCTGCCGCCGGGTAGCGCCTAGTCACGGCAGCGGGAGATTGCGTCGGTTCAGGCTGCTTCGCGACGGCACTGGGGGACTCGTGGACAAGCTCATCGAGGTGATCGGCGGGTTTATCGATGAAGGGAGCGGTCGGTGCAGGCAGCTTCATAACCGGTTCGACACGGGCGGCAGCCTTTTTGATAAATAAGGTAGTCTGCGCGCCAGACACCCCGTTGGCGTTGGGAGAGTTGGCAGACTGCCCAGGATCCTTAGGTGCCGCCAGCATCGGCTCCCTTAGCTCTGGCGCTGATGGAGCCATAGCGGCCGCCGGCAGAGGGGGCGCAAGCCAGTCCCGCAGCCAGGTTATTAGCCTGATCACTCCCGTGAAGGAACCCATGGTGAGCTTGCCCACCAGGTCCAGCAGTTGCAACCAGGAAAAACCGGTGGCAAGGGTAGTGCCTGCCAGGAATAGGCTCAACATAAACAGATTTCCCGGCAGGGAACCGAAGGCCCTGATCAAATTTGAGCCGGTGACCCCGCCGACGATACCACCGGCATCCGCCGTGAGATAGCCCGGAATGCCGCCTAAATGTAGGGATGCCAAGCCACAGCCGCCAGCCAGGGCCACCAGAACCCCCAGCATGCGGAACATCACAACCTCGGCATCCAGCGCGCCCAGCGCGCCACATTTGAATAACCGCCAGCCGCACAGGGCGATTGTCAGAGGTAACAGATAGGCCAAATAACCGAAGAAGTACAAGCTGATATCCGCAAACCAAGCGCCCAGCGCGCCGCCTAGGTTACCTACCTCCGCAACCAGGCTAGTGTGAGTCCAGCCTGGGTCATCGGCTTTAAAAGTCACCAGCGCGACGACCAGGTACAGGGCCATACCCACGAACAATAGAAACCCACCTTCCTGCAAGCCCCGCTTGATATAAGGTAGGATATTGAAGTTAAGTGAAAAATGGGGTGTTGTCTTCTTTCTTCGTGCCTGAACCAATGTCCTAATCCTATTCAGCAATATAACCAATGCCACCGACCCCTTAGGATCGGGGGAAAGTATGTTTCGAACCCACCGTGCTCACTCTGATAGCGGCCTTATTTCCCCATTTATCACCCAGCCGCATGGCTACTAGGATCATTATGCCGATTATTAACGGTTTGGTTGGCCTATAATTGAAAATTATAGGTAGCTTTGGCAGGCGTGAATTTATGCCAAGTGAACCACCGCCATCGCCAAAGTTCCAACAGAGTAGTTTTTACTTTAGGTCACGCCATTTCATGCGTACCCGATGCCTTGAATCCCTCGCCGACATTTCACCTGACTCATGGAACCACCTGGTACAAGACGGTAATCCTTTTTTGCGCCATGAATTCCTCATCGCCCTGGAGCGCCACCAGTGTGTAGGCGAACGTACCGGCTGGCTGCCGCGGCATATTGTCTGTTTTGACGAGAAGGGTCAATTAGTGGGCGCGGCGCCGATGTACCTCAAAGATAATTCCTACGGTGAATTCGTTTTTGACTCGGGCTGGGCGGAAGCTTATCGACGCTACGGGCTACCGTATTACCCTAAGCTGGTCAGTGCCATTCCTTTCACACCAGCCACCGGACAACGCCTGTTGCTCTCTCCCAGCGCAACTCATGACGCAGCAAGCGCCATTATCGAGCATGCCCTGGAAGATGCCCGCAGTCAGCAATTTTCCTCTATTCACTGGTTATTTACCACAGACGCGGACACGGATGTTCTCCGGCAACAGGGTTTTCTGCACCGCTTGGGTTGCCAGTTCCACTGGCATAACCCTGGTTATCGAGACTTCGATGATTTCCTCGCCAACCTGTCATCAAAAAAACGCAAAAACATCCGGCGGGAACGCCGGCTGGTACAGGAGGCAGGCGTAGAATTGGAAATCCTGCAAGGCAGCAAAGCCAGCGACGCTCAATGGCAGGTCTTCCACCGTTTTTACCGTTCTACCTTCCAGCGCCTTGGCGGCATACCTACGCTTACTTTACCGTTTTTTCAGGAAATCGCCACCACCATGGGCGACCAGATCATACTGGTATCGGCTCAGCGGGATAGGCATCTGGTAGCGGGAGCCATCAGCTTTCGCAGTGCTCGAGCCCTGTATGGCAGGCACTGGGGTTGTAACGCGGAATACGACAGCCTGCATTTTGAAGCCTGCTATTATCAAGGCATTGCCTATTGCATCCAGCATGGTCTGCATTCCTTCGAACCAGGTGCTCAAGGTGAGCACAAGGTATATCGTGGCTTTCTACCTACCCTGACGCAATCCACCCACTGGATCGCCCACCCTGGATTTCGCGAAGCGGTCGCTGATTTCCTACATCGGGAAACGCCGGCGGTACAGGATTACGCCCGGCAATTGACGCTGCACTCCCCCTATCGGGAGGCGAGATCAAGCTCATGAACGGTCTGTTCTGGCTAGATCCTTACGATGACAGCCAGCCGTTTCCAGATCCAGCAGGTGCCTTGGCAGAACCGAATGGATTGCTCGCGATCGGTGGCAGCCTTTCGCCGCGACGGTTGCTCCGCGCCTACCGCAAGGGTATTTTCCCCTGGTATTCCAGCGGACAACCGATTCTCTGGTGGTCACCCGATCCCCGCATGGTATTGTTCCCCGACCGCATCAAAATTTCCCGCAGCTTGCGCAAAACCCTCAAAAAAGGTTTTTTTCGCGTGACTTTCGATACTGCCTTCGCCACCGTAATGCACCGTTGTGGCGAACCACGCCGCGATGAACCAGGCACCTGGATAACCGCGGAAATGCGCGCTGCCTATGGCCGGCTGCACCAGCTGGGTTACGCCCATTCAGTGGAAGCTTGGCACGAAGATGAACTCGTGGGCGGCTTATACGGGGTCGCCATAGGTAGAATTTTCTATGGCGAATCGATGTTTAGCCGCATGGATGACGCTTCCAAGACCGCCCTCGTGACCCTGACTGCCCAGTTACAACGCTGGGGATTTGCCCTTATTGACTGTCAAATGCATACTGCGCATCTGCTTAGTCTTGGCGCGGAGGACATCCCGCGTCAGACATTCGTCGGACTGCTGGAGCATTTCTGCCCGCTGCCTGGATCCCAGGGAACCTGGAAGCTAGCTGCTGAACCAATCACCATCCTGAGATCATGATGGGCATACGCGATCAATTCCGCAACCTGCGCCTGTTCGTTACGGCCGAGCATCCGTGCAGCTACCTCGCGGGGCGGTGGACCCGCAATTTAGTGACCGACCCCGGCGCCGTGGACAACGGCGTTTATGCCCAGTTAGCCAAGCTGGGTTTTCGTCGCAGTGGTAGCCATGTCTACCGCCCACACTGCACAGGCTGCGAAGAATGTATCTCGCTGCGAATCCCGGTCCTGGCATTTCGGCCGGATCGCGTCCAACGGCGCACCTGGAATAAAAATCATGACCTTACCGTCGAAGGGGTGTCACCGTACTTCAACACCGAACATTACAAGTTGTTCCAGCGGTACGTAAGAGCTCGCCACGCCGACGGTGGCATGGATAATACGACGCCGGAAGGCTATTTGGCCTTCATCACCTCGCACTGGTGCGCTACCTTATTGTACGAATTTCGTCTCGACAGCCGCCTTTTAGCAGTCGCCGTTACCGATCGGTTTGACGATGGCTTGTCCGCTGTCTACACCTTTTTCGATCCAGAGCAGTCCGCACGCAGCCTCGGCACCCAGGTCGTGTTGTGGCAAATCGCCGAAGCCAGACGGCAGGGTTTGCAGTGGGTTTATCTGGGCTACTGGGTGCGGGAATCGGAGAAAATGGCCTACAAGGCGAATTTTAAGCCTCACGAAATTTTTATGGCGGGCCGCTGGATTTCTATGCTGCGATAACCATTCAAGCTTGCCGCGGCATTCAAATTCCTATATTTTTAAAGGCTTCCTTTTAAACATGAGAGAGAGAATGGCAAAAGAAGACCAGATTGAAATGGAGGGTACGGTAATCGACACCTTGCCCAACACCATGTTCAGGGTGGAATTGGAAAATGGTCATGTGATCACGGCCCACATTTCTGGACGAATGCGCAAGCACTACATTCGTATCCTGACCGGTGACAAGGTCAAGGTAGAACTTACACCCTATGACCTTAGCAAAGGGCGTATCACCTATCGGGGCCGCTAATCGCGGGCCCGCCCCATAGCCCAGCAGTCAGTCACTTCCCCCGGTTACTGACTGCGGTGACGGCGAAGGTTGTATGCCCGCTCCATCCGCTTAATGAATTTCTTCCTCTTCATTGATTTCCAGGGTCAGTTCATCTTTTTGCACGGTGACGACGACATGGCCACCGGTTATCAAGCGCCCGAATAACAGGTCCTCGGCCAAGGGCCTCTTGATCTTCTCCTGAATGACCCTGGCCATGGGTCGCGCACCCATTTTGGGATCATAGCCACACCTTGCCAACCAGGCCCGGCCAGCCTGATCCACTTCAATGGTCACACCCTTAGGCTCCAACTGGGCCTCCAGCTCAATGATGAACTTGTCTACCACGTGACCAATGGTCTCCGGACTCAGCGGCTTGAATTGAATAATCGAATCCAGACGGTTTCGGAATTCCGGAGAAAACAGGCGTTTGATGGCCTCCATGCCATCGCTGCTGTGATCCTGCTTGGCGAAGCCGATCGAAGGCCGATCCATTTGCTCGGCGCCAGCATTGGTGGTCATGACGATGATCACACTGCGAAAATCCGATTTGCGCCCATTGTTGTCGGTGAGGGTGCCATGGTCCATGACCTGCAGCAGCAGGTTAAAGACATCCGGATGGGCTTTTTCCACCTCATCCAGCAGCAGCACCGAATGGGGATGCTTGAGGATGGCATCGGTCAGGAGCCCGCCCTGGTCGAACCCTACATAGCCGGGCGGAGCACCAATCAGCCGGGACACGGTATGCCGTTCCATGTACTCGGACATATCGAACCGCAACAGTTCGATGCCTAACACCTTGGCCAACTGGCGCGTAACCTCGGTTTTACCAACGCCGGTTGGCCCTGCAAACAAAAAGGAACCGATCGGTTTTTGCTCGTTACCCAACCCTGCTCTGGACATCTTGATGGCGTTACCCAGGGTAGCAATGGCTTCATCCTGCCCGAATACCACCAGTTTGAGGTCGCGTTCCAGATTACGCAGGGCATCCCGGTCCGACAGGGACACGCTCTTGGGGGGAATGCGCGCCATCTTGGCGATCATGGCCTCAATATCGGCTACCCCAACGATCTTCTTACGCTTGGAGGGCGGCAGCAGTCGCTGGCTGGCGCCGGCCTCATCGATAACGTCGATGGCCTTGTCCGGCAGATGGCGGTCGTTGATGTAGCGGGCGGACAATTCCGCTGCCGCGCTCAATGCCTTCGATGAGTATTTCACATCATGATGGTGTTCGAAGCGGCTCTTGAGCCCTTTGAGGATCTGGTAGGTTTCTTCCACCGATGGCTCCGACACATCGATTTTCTGAAAGCGTCGAGCCAAGGCGCGGTCCTTCTCGAAGATCCCGCGATATTCCTGATATGTGGTCGAACCGATGCACTTCAATTCACCGGAAGCCAGCATGGGCTTGATGAGATTCGATGCATCCATTACCCCACCCGAGGCAGCACCGGCACCGATCAACGTATGGATCTCATCGATGAATAAAATGGCGTTGCGCTCCTTGCGCAACTGGGCAAGCACGGCTTTGAGGCGTTTTTCAAAGTCACCCCGGTACTTGGTGCCAGCCACCAAGGCGCCAAGATCCAGAGAATAGATAATGGATTTGGCCAGTACTTCCGGGACCTGCCCGTCCACGATAAGTTTGGCCAGACCCTCGGCAATGGCGGTCTTGCCAACACCCGCCTCGCCCACGAAGAGCGGATTGTTCTTACGTCGCCGACACAGAATCTGCACGGTGCGTTCCACTTCGTTGCGCCGCCCGATCAGCGGATCAATACGACCCTGGCGGGCCAGTTCGTTGAGATTGCTTGCGAAATTGTCCAGGGGACGGGAACCCTGAGCTTCCCCTGCAGCCTCTTCGTCGGGCCCAGCGGGAACATCATTATCGTCAGACACCTTGGAAATACCATGAGAAATGTAATTCACCACATCCAGGCGGTTGATTTCCTGCTGCTTAAGAAAAAATACCGCCTGAGATTCCTGCTCGCCAAAAATGGCGACCAGCACATTGGCGCCGGTGACCTCTTTATTGCCGGATGACTGGACATGTAACACCGCGCGCTGCAGTACTCGCTGAAACCCCAAGGTAGGCTGCGTCTCGCGGGGATCATCCGGGGCAAGGATTGGCGTGTTCTCCCTGATGCAAGCCTGCAGGTCACGCTTGAGCTTGTCCAGGTTTGCCCCACAAGCCTTCAGTACTTCCGCGGCCGAGGGATTATCGAGCAAGGCCAGCAGCAGATGCTCCACGGTCATGAATTCGTGGCGTCGGTTGCGCGCCTCTCTGAAAGCGAGGTTGATGGAAAATTCCAGTTCCTTGCTCAGCATGGCTTGAACCTCTCGGCGTTATGATCAGGCTTCTTCCATGGTACACAATAAGGGGTGCTGGTGACTCCGGGAAAAATCGTTGACTTGCGCAACCTTGGTTTCCGCAATTTCGTGAGAATAAACACCACAAACCCCCTTACCGCGTGTATGAACATGAAGCATTACCTGGGTTGCTTTCTCACGGCTCATGCCGAAGAAATGCTGCAAGATCTGAACGACGAACTCCATAGGAGTATAGTCGTCGTTCAAGAGAATGACTTTGTAAAGACGCGGCTGCTGAAGCTTGGGACGCGCCTGTTCTACAGTAAGGCCACGATCTTGACCTGAAGAATGTATGGGTTCCATCGTCAGCAATATATCTACAGATAGCTTTGGATCGAGGATAACTGTAACAGCAGTGTTGCGCAGTAGCGCATTCTCGGTATGGGATTATACTGGCCCCCCCGTAAGATCCTGCTCACCTTGTTAGATATACGTAATCATAGAAGTTTCTTCTAGACAAGATGTATCGGTGATCTCGTGGCATTTGCGATGCTGTATGTAAGAGGACGGGAAGTTGATCCCGCCCTCTGCGCCAGGGGATTTGCGTCTGGCAGCAGGCGGTTAAGGATTCCGCCAGCAAGCCGCCGAGACTGAGTCCATGCAGGGCAACATGATAATACCCGTGCAGCTATGCACGTGTTCAAACGTAGATTTCGCTGGTCTTGGCAGCCATCACAAAATCATTTTCATGCAGGCCACCAATCTTGTGAGTGTAGTACACGACCGTCGCATACCCCCAGCCGAAGCAAATATCCGGATGATGGCCTTCGCGCTCGGCGATGGCGCCGACTCGATTCACGAAATCCAGAGCCGCAAGATAATCCTTGAAGGCAAAACGGCGTTCCAGGCGGGTGCCCTCGTGGAGTAGATTCCAGGCCGGGGTTTGCGCCAAGCGCTTTTGTGCCTCTTCCAAGTTCAGCGGTGGGATACCGCCCTGGCAAGGTACGCACCTTTTCTCGGATAGTTTCATGGCTCACCTCACTCATGAACATGGCTAACCTGGCTAACCGAGGGTAGTGAGCGGTTGCCAGCCAACCACCCACTACCAGGCAGGAGCCGGGTTACTTGACCGCGTAGTCGTAATTGCCTTTGCTCCAACGATAGACCACATAACCGGGCGCGGTTACATCACCCTTCTTGTCGAAACCGATCTTGCCGAGCACGGTATCAAACTTGTCGCTCTTCAGGACTTTGGCAACCTTTTTAGGATCGGTTGAGCCGGCTTTTTCGACTGCCTGGGCAAAGGCTTGAATCGTCCCATACAAGTATAGAGTGTAACCCTCGGGCTTATATCCCTGCGCCAGGAACTTGTCGACAATCGGTTTTGCAGCCGGATTTTTAGCGGGATCGGGGCTGAAAGTCATCAATGTCCCTTCTCCGGCATCACCGGTGATCCCCCAATACTCGTTGGTCACCAGGGCATCCCCCGACATGAGAATGGCGTCCATACCCTGCTGGCGCGCCTGGCGGATGATGAGTCCAGCCTCGGTATGGTAGCCACCGACATAAATCAGTCCGATATTCTCAGCCTTCATCTTGCTCACCAAGGCCGAGTAATCCTTTTCGCCGGCGGTGTAGGCCTCGTACATGGTCTCTTTCTTGCCAAGCGCGTTAAGCTGTTTCTTGGTCTCGTCGGCTAGGCCCTTGCCATAGGCCGTCTTGTCATGGAGGATGGCGACGTTCTTTTTAGCAAAGTGGTCCATGATGTATTTAGACGCTACGGCGCCCTGCTGATCATCGCGGCCACAGGTGCGGAACACGTTTTCAAGGCCCCGTTCGGTCAGCTGAGGATTGGTGGAAGCGGGTGAGATTTGCAGAATTCCCTCCTCGGCGTATACGTCGGAGGCGGGAATAGAAGAACCGGAACAAAAGTGGCCCGCCACGAAGACCACGCGCTTATTCGCCAATTGGTTGGCAACGGCTACGGCCTGTTTCGGATCGCAAGCGTCATCGCCTATCTCAAGCTTTAGTTTCTGGCCTTTAATACCACCCTTGGCATTGATGTCGGCAACCGCCATCTCGGCACCGCGCCGAAATTGCTCACCAAACGTAGCGTATTGACCGGTCATCGGGCCTGCAACAGCGATGATGATATCCGCCCAAGCGCCCACGGCGAATGCCGCCAACATTAACGTGACCATACCCATGATAATTTTTCGCATGTTTTTCACCCCTTAAGCAACATTGAACACACCGACAAAACGACTGCTTAAACTTTAGCATCTTCAGGTCGAAGGCGATTTTTCCGCATACTTCCACAACCCACAACGCTCGTAGAGCCACGGATATTGAGAGACCATCTTGGTAACCTGGGTGAACCGATAGGCGATAAGCCCGCTGATGGTCAACACGGTCACATCAACGAGAATCCCAGGCGACAGCAAGCTGCCCTGAAACAGCGCATAAATCAAAAACCGTGCCACCAGTCCCAGCAGGAAGCAACTGGGAAATACCTGCCATAATGGCCGCCAGGTATCGGCAATGGCCTGACCGGCCAGGTAGGCGACAACTCCCATGAAGGTCACGGTCAAGCCGATATACACCTGCAACGACGTACCCAGCAATGACTCCAAACGCAACCCCTCTCGTAAAGATTCAATGACCGCCCTCCAGATAGGCGGCGCGGATTTCCTTGTTGGCCAGCAGTTCCATGCCTGTCCCCGTCATCACGATGCGCCCGTTGGCCATCACATAACCGCGGTGCGCGAGACGCAAGGCGTGATAGGCATTCTGTTCCACTAAAAACAAGGTGATCTTCTGTTGCTCGTTGATTTCCTTGATCACCCTGAAAATCTGCTTGACCAGTAGCGGCGCCAGTCCTAGCGAGGGCTCATCGAGCAGCAGCAGGCGTGGGCGGCTCATCAAGGCGCGGGCGATTGCCAGCATCTGTTGCTCGCCGCCCGATAGAGTGCCACCGCGCTGGCGTTGCCGTTCCTTGAGTCTAGGGAATAGTTCGAAGATGCGCGGCAGATCGTCATCGTAATGGGCCGGGTCCGCGGTGAGAGCTCCCATCTGGAGGTTTTCCAGCACGGTCAGGGCCGGGAATATCCGCCGCCCTTCGGGTACCTGAGCGATTCCCCGCCGCACGATCGCGAAGGTGGGCAACGCCGTGATGTCCTCGTCACCAAAGAAAATCTGCCCACGGGCGGCGCGAGGTTTACCACAAATGGTCATCAACAACGTTGATTTGCCGGCCCCATTGGCGCCGATCAAGGCCACGATCTCACCGCTTGCCACCATGAGATCCACACCTCGCAAGGCCTCGATGCGCCCGTAAAACGTGTGTAAGCCGGTTACCGTCAGCATCGGGAACGAGAGGCGATCAGATACACGGTGGCAGAACCCTCTGTTCAGCTCTGCTAGTCATCTTGTCGTTGCAGGTCTTCCACGACCTCGGGAGGCAATTGCTCGTCTTCCTCTTCGCCCAAATAGGCCTTGATAACGTCGGGATCGTTGCGAATGGCTTGGGGGGTACCCTCAGCGATCTTGCGCCCATAATCCAGCACGACGATGCGGTCCGAAATGCTCATGACCACGTTCATATCATGTTCAATCAGCAGGATACCAATATGTTCCTGATCACGGATCGACTGCAGCAAGGCGTTGAGTGCCGCCGATTCGCGCGGATTCAGGCCGGCCGCCGGCTCATCCAAGCACAGCAGCAACGGCCGGGTGCACATGGCTCGAGCGATTTCCAGCCGACGCTGGGCGCCGTAGGGCAGGTTGCCAGCATCCCAGTCGGCTTGCGCCAGCAGATTGACGCGCTCCAGCCAATAACACGCGAACTCCACGGCCTGCTGTTCCGCATTGCGGTAACGGGACAGTCCCAGCAAACCTGCAACGGTAAACAGCGAAGCCCGCATCAAGAGATTATGCTGGGCGATGATCAGGTTCTCCAGCACTGTCATCGCCGGAAACAGGCGAATATTCTGGAAGGTGCGCGCTACACCCGCCCGGCAGATACGGTATCCCTCTATACGCTCCAGATACAGCGGGCCATGGGTGGCATGCAACGTCAGCCGCCCCACACTCGGCCGGTAGAAACCGGTAAGGCAATTGAAGACCGTAGTCTTGCCCGCCCCGTTAGGCCCGATAATCGCCGTGATTTCTCCTGTGATTGGCGCTGAAGGACAGATCATCGATAGCCACCAGGCCACCAAACCGCATGGTCAGATGCTCCACCGTCAGCAACGACCGGGATACACCGGCGGCTGCCTGGATCATGGCGGCGGCGCCCGCGCTGGATCGTGCCCGTGCAGTCGCAGCGTGGGTTCGCGCCGAGCGAGCAGGCCACCGGGCCGCCAAATCATGATCAACACCATCGCGGCACCAAACAGCAACATCCGAAACTGGGCGAACTCCCGCCCCAGCTCAGGCAGCAAAATCAGAAACAGGGCGGCAATCACTATACCGATCTGGCTGCCCATGCCACCTAACACCACGATGGCCAGAATCGTGGCCGATTCGATGAAGGTGAAACTCTCCGGGCTGATGAATCCCTGTCGGGTGGCGAAGAAGGAACCGGCAAACCCCCCAAACATGGCGCCGATGCCAAACGCGGTCAGCTTGGTATTGGTCGGGTTTACCCCGAGAGAGCGACAGGCGATCTCATCCTCGCGCAGCGCTTCCCAGGCGCGGCCTATCGGCAGCCGGCGAATCCTGAGCGTAAAGACATTGGTGAGCAGGGCCAGGCAAAGAATCAGAAAATACAGAAATATCACCCGGTGCGTACTTGCATACTCAATACCGAAAACCTCATGAAAGCTAGTGGCGCCTGCTGCCGCGGTTCGATCGAACGGCAACCCGAAAAAGGAGGGCCGGGGGATGCCCGAAATGCCATTGGGCCCATTGGTGACCGGGTACCAATTCAGCAGGATGATACGGATCATCTCACCGAAACCGAGGGTCACGATAGCCAGATAATCGCCCCGCAGGCGCAGGACGGGAAACCCCAGCATCACGCCAAACAGCGCGGCGAACAGGCCAGCGAGCGGCAGGCAGATCCAGAACGACAGATCGAAGTGCACCGCGAGCAAGGCGTAACTATAGGCACCCACTGCATAAAAGGCCACATAGCCAAGATCCAGCAATCCCGCCAACCCGACAACGATGTTCAGGCCCCAGCCGAGCATGACATAAATCAGCACGCTGGTAGCCAGATCGATCACGTAACGGCTGGAAAAAGGCAGAAACGGCAGCACGAAGGCAACCAGCAGGGCGGCGACCGTCAGCCACTTGACATAGGGCTGTAACACCGCCCCAAGATGGACGAACGCCCCTGCGCTTTGCGGCTCGCGGCGACCTCGTAAAGTGAGCACATACCGCAGCAGCAGGCGCCCGCAGAATACCCCAACGACCGCGATAACCACCCAGTTGAAGCGGGTTTCGATAGCCAGCCCGCCGGCCTGATCCACGGTATGCAGCCCCACCAGAGGGACGGCCAGGGCCAGCGCCACGAGGGCGGCGACGGCGGCATCCTTGAGCAAGACCAGGAAATCGCTGGAGGCGGCGGCGGTCGGGCTTACCATGCCTTATACCTTTTCCACTTCCGGTTTACCCAGCAGACCCGTGGGGCGAAAAATCAATACCATCACCAGGATGGAAAACGCCGCAACGTCTTTGTACTCGGTGGTGAAATACGCCGACCACAGCGCCTCCACCAAACCCAGGATCAGGCCTCCCAAAATGGCGCCCGGCAACGACCAATACCGCCAAGCACCGCCGCAGTAAAGGCCTTCAGGCCAGCCAGAAAGCCAATAAAAAAGTCCACGACACCATAGTACAGGGTCACCATCAGCCCGGCGACAGCGGCCAGCGCTGCGCCAATGACAAAGGTCAGCGAGATCACTTTTATCCACATCGACGCCGAGCAACGCGGCCATGACCTGATCCTGTTGGCAGGCGCGTTGGGAGCGCCCAGCGCCGTGCGCCCGATCAGCAGCGCGAAGGCGATCATCAGGCCGATGGTCAAAATCCAGATCAGGATCTGAATGTAGCTAAACCCAACCACGAAAGCGCCCCGATCGAGCAAGGTAATCCCCCCATGAATGATGGGTTGCATAGGCTTAACTCGGGCCCCCTGGATGATCTGCACGTAGTTTTGCAAAAAGATGGACATGCCGATGGCCGAAATCAACGGCGCTAGTCGTGGCGCCCCCCGCAGCGGCCGATAGGCGACCCGCTCCAGTGTCCAGCCATACACGGAAGTGAAAAACATGGCTACCACGAGAACGATCAGCAGCGCCAGCGGCACGGCAGGTGATGCCGGCCGCGCTCAGAAGAGTAAAGCAGATGATCGAAATAAAAGCGCCGATCATATAGATCTCGCCATGGGCGAAGTTGATCATGCCGATGATGCCATACACCATCGTGTAGCCGATGGCGATCAGGCCATAGATCATGCCCAGCGTCAGACCATTGATAAGTTGCTGAATGAAATATCCCATCGACCAGCCTTTTTGTGTTTATTGGCTTAGGGTTGAGGCGTTGCCTCCCTGAGCAACGCAGCATTTATATCAGCAGGCAACTTAATCGGGGGGTACCCTGTTGCTGGGCTCATAGCATACAAGCTCACCCTGTTCAGGGAAAGCATTCATGCCTCTTTGTGCTTGGCAAGAACGGGGGAGTGGGCAGCCATTGCGCGGCGGCCCCGGAAGAAGTCCTGTAACAGCCGGCCACAGCAGTCCCCCAGCACCCCACCCTTCACCTCGGCGCGGTGGTTGAGATGCGCCGACTGAAGCAGATTGAAGACCGTGCCGGCAGCTCCGGCCCGGGGATCGGCAGCGCCGAATACCACCCTCCCCACCCGGGCATGGACCAGAGCGCCGGCGCACATGGGACAAGGCTCCAGGGTAACGTACAGAGTGCTGTCGAGCAGGCGGTAATTACCGATGCGGGCGGCGGCCTGGCGCAACGCCAGGATCTCGGCATGGGCGGTCGGGTCACAGGCTGCTACGGGACGATTAAAGGCCTCACCGATGACCGTCCCATCGACGGCCACCAGCACTGCGCCCACCGGCACCTCGCCTTGCCGGGCGGCCTCCTGGCCCAGGGTCAGTGCGTGCGCCATCCAGTCCTCGTCACTGATGATGGTGCCTGCCAGGTCTTCCACTCAATATATCTCCAAAGCCTTGAAATCCAAATGCCCGTCGCCAGCCCCAGAGGCCGAGCCACGGCGGAAACGCTACTCCCACTCGATGGTCGCCGGCGGCTTACCAGAAATGTCGTAGACCACTCGGGATATCCCCACTACTTCATTGATGATACGGCGGGACACCAGATCCAGAAACTCATAGGGCAGCTGCGCCCACTGAGCAGTCATGAAATCGCTGGTTTCCACGGCGCGCAATGCAATCACGTAGGCATAGCAACGGCCATCGCCCATGACCGCGACAGACTTCACCGGCAGAAACACGGCAAACGCCTGGCTGGTGCGCTCATAGAGACCGTGGCGGCGCAATTCCTCGATGAAGATGTCATCGGCCTGACGCAACAGGTTCACATAGTCCCTGCGCACTTCCCCGAGTACACGCACCGCCAGTCCTGGTCCGGGAAACGGATGCCGGCAGACCATCTCGGAAGGCAGTCCCAGTTCTACCCCCAACTGGCGCACTTCGTCCTTGAACAGTTCCCGCAGGGGCTCCAGCAGCTTCAAGCGCATGGCCGAGGGTAACCCCCCCACATTGTGGTGGGACTTGATCACATGGGCCTTGCCAGTCCTGGCACCGGCAGACTCAATGACATCCGGATAGATGGTGCCCTGGGCGAGCCAGCGGGCATTGTTCAGCTTTGCAGCTTGTTCGTCGAAAATTTCCACGAAGAGTGCGCCGATGATCTTGCGCTTACGCTCGGGGTCGCGCTCCCCTGCCAGCGCGCCGAGGAAACGCGACTCGGCATCCACCAGGATCACCCGCACGCCCAAGTGCTCGGCAAAGGTACGCAGCACCTGGTCCGCCTCGTGCAGACGCAGCAGGCCGGTATCCACGAACACGCAGGTGAGCTGAGTGCCGATGGCCCGGTGCAGAAGGGCGGCCACCACGGAGGAATCCACGCCGCCGGACAGCGCCAGCAGGACTTCCTCATCGCCCACCGTGGAACGTACATTGGCGATGCTGTCCTCAATGATGTTACCGGTGGTCCACAAGGCTTCGCAGCCACAAATGTCCAGTACGAAGCGCCGCAGGATGCGGCCGCCCTGGCGGGTGTGGGTGACCTCCGGATGGAACTGGACGCCGAACCAGCGCCGTTCCTCATCGGCCATACCCGCCAGCGGGGTGTTGGGTGTGCTGGCGATGCGTACGAAACCCGGCGGCAATTCCACGACCTTGTCGCCGTGGCTCATCCACACATCCAACAGGCCATAACCCTCAGCAGTGGCGTGATCCTCGATGTCCTTGAGCAGGCTGGAATGCGCATGCGCACGAATCTGGGCATAGCCGAACTCGCGCTGCGTGGAGGTTTCCACCCGCCCACCCAATTGCACCGCCATGGTTTGCATGCCATAGCAGATCCCCAACAACGGCACCCCCAGATCGAATACCATCTGCGGCGCCCGTGGCCCCTCCGCCACGGTGGTGGATTCCGGCCCACCAGACAGGATGATACCCCCTGGGTGAAAGGCGCGGATGGCGGCGCTGTCAGCGTCGTAGGCATAGATCTCGCAGTAAACGCCGATTTCGCGTATCCGTCGGGCGATCAACTGAGTGTACTGGGCACCAAAATCCAGAATGAGAATACGGTCGGAATGAATGTCTCGGGCGGTCATAAATACCTTTCTAAGGGTTGCCGGGTTTTGCTGTCGCTACAGCTACCCCCTGGATACGCTGCCAACCCGCTACGGAGTCAAGGGCCAGTGCATAGCAAGCCTAATCAATCCGATAATTGGGCGATTCCTTGGTGATGCTGACATCGTGTACGTGGCTTTCCCGCATCCCGGCCGATGTTACCCGGGTGAACTGTGGCCTGGTGCGCATTTCATCGATATCCTGGCAGCCCACATAACCCATGCTGGAACGCAAACCGCCCAGCAACTGGTGCACGATGGCCAACAGGCTACCCTTGTAGGGCACCCTGCCCTCGATACCCTCTGGCACCAGCTTCTCCGTCTGGCTGCCTTCCTGAAAATAACGGTCACTCGATCCGTGCTGCTGGGTCATGGCGCCCAGGGAACCCATGCCTCGGTAGGATTTGTAGGTACGGCCCTGGTAGAGCTCGACCTGGCCGGGAGCTTCCTCGGTACCGGCAAACAGGCCGCCGATCATGATCGCATGAGCACCGGCGGCGATGGCCTTGGCGATGTCGCCGGAGTAGCGGATGCCGCCATCGGCGATCAGCGGCACATCGAAGTCCCGCAAGATCTCGGCGATATTGGCCACCGCGCTAATCTGTGGTACGCCCACGCCGGCGATAATGCGGGTAGTGCAGATGGAGCCCGGACCGATGCCCACTTTGACGGCGTCGGCGCCAGCCTCCACCAGATCGCGGGCAGCAGCGGCAGTAGCGATATTACCGCCGATCACTTGCACTTGGGGGTAATGCTGCTTGAGCCAGCGTATCCGCTCCAGCACCCCCTGGGAATGGCCATGGGCGGTATCCACCACGATGACATCCACACCGGCGCCGACCAATGCCTCTACGCGTTCCTCGGTGCCAGCGCCAGTGCTCACCGCGGCGCCCACCCGCAGGCGGCCCAGATCATCCTTACAGGCTAACGGATAATCGCTGGATTTTTGGATATCCTTGACCGTGATCATGCCTCGAAGTTGAAACCGATCGTTGACAACCAACACCTTCTCGATGCGGTATTTGTGCAGCAAGCCGACCACTTCTTGCCGGTCCGCCCCCTCCCTCACCGTCACCAGACGATCTTTAGGCGTCATGATGCGGCTTACCGGCGAGTCCAGTTTGGTCTCAAAGCGCAGGTCGCGGCTGGTTACGATACCCACCAGGTCCTCACCTTCCACGACCGGCACGCCAGAGATATGGTGAGCGCGGGTCAATTCCAATATTTCACGGATACTGGTGTTTGGCGAGGTTACGATAGGATCGTTGATGACCCCGCTCTCAAACTTCTTAACGCGGCGAACCTGGTAAGCCTGTCTTTCGGGGGAGAGATTCTTGTGAATAATCCCAATACCACCTTCCTGGGCCAGGGCAATGGCCAAACTGGACTCGGTAACCGTGTCCATGGCAGCCGACACCAGCGGGATATTGAGGGTGATGTCTCGGGTCAACTGGGTCTTGAGACAGACATCCTTGGGCAGCACCGTCGAGTACGCAGGCAGCAATAACACGTCATCAAAGGTAAGGGCTTCTTGAACAATGCGCATAGGAGTGGCCTCAAGACCGGTAAAATCTGTGGATTATAAAATTTTACAGCAGGATGGTAAACTTCATTAGCAAGTTTTAATGCGAACCCCATGCCGTTTCTGACCACCGGATGTGCACCCGCTCCATGACGATGACCCCTGCCGCCGGCGAGCGGCATGTTTATACCGTTTCGAACCTAAATAAGGCAGTGCGCGACCTGCTGGAGGGAAGCTTTCCACTGGTCTGGGTGGAAGGCGAGATCTCCAATCTCTCCCGGCCGGCCTCCGGTCACCTGTATTTTTCCCTCAAAGATACCAGGGCCCAGGTGCGTTGCGCCCTGTTTCGTAACCGTGCGCAACTGACGCCAGCCAGCCCTGCCAACGGCCAACGCGTGCTGGTGCAGGCGCGCATCAGCCTGTATGAATCCCGCGGTGACTTCCAGCTCATCGTGGAATATCTGGAAGAAGCCGGCGACGGCGCCCTGCGCCGCGCTTATGACGAACTAAGGCTACGCTTGGAACGGGAAGGACTGTTCGAGGTGCGCCGCAAGCGCCCCCTGCCCCGCTTTCCAAGCCGTGTCGGTGTCATCACCTCGTCTAGTGGCGCCGCCATCCGGGACGTACTCAGCGTGTTGCGGCGCCGCTTCCCCGACCTGCCGGTCCTGGTTTACCCGGTCCCGGTACAGGGTGAGGGCGCCGGCGCACAGATTGCCCGCGCGATCGCGCTAGCCTCGGCACGCCGTGATTGCGACGTCTTGCTGCTGGTGCGCGGCGGCGGCTCCCTGGAAGACCTGTGGGCCTTCAACGAGGAAGTCGTCGCCCGCGCCATTCACGCCTGTGCCATTCCCCTGGTCAGCGGGGTGGGACATGAAACCGATGTCACCATCGCCGATTTCGCCGCCGATTTGCGGGCGCCAACTCCCTCGGCGGCGGCGGAACTGGCGAGTCCAGACCGCCAAGAATGGTTGCGCAAGTTCGACATGCTGGCAGCGGGGCTGCAGGACGCCATGCGGCGGCGCCTGGCTGCTGCCCGGCAAACCTTGAGCTGGCTGGAGCAACGGCATCTGCGTCTGAACCCCGGCCGCCGCCTGCCGGATCAAACGCAACGCCTCGACGAGTTGGAACAGCGCCTGCGCCACGCCTTGGAAGTGCGCTTGAAGCGCATCGCCGCGCAGGTAACCGGCCTGGCGATGCGCGTGCATGGCCAGGCACCCGGTGTGCGTATCCTGCACTTGCAGGAACGGCAACAGTCCCTTTACCAGCGCTTGGCAGCCGCCCTGCGCCAGCGTCTGCTAGTGGACCACCAACGCCTCACTGCCGCCAGCCGGGCTCTGCATACAGTCAGCCCTCTGCAAACTCTGGGCCGCGGTTATGCCATCCTCCGTCGTTACCCGCAAGGAGAACTGATTCGCCAGGCGCAGCAGGTACAGGAGGGTGACCGGGTAGAGGCGCTGCTGGGTGAGGGGCGCTTGATTTGCGCGGTAGCACAAATTCAAGGCAAGTGAGGCGCCATGGACTATCTGCCTATGTTCATGAACCTCCGCGACCGCCCCTGCCTGGTGGTGGGTGGCGGCGGGGTGGCGGCCCGCAAGGTTGACCTGCTGCTCAAGGCTGGCGCACGGGTCATGGTGGTAGCGCCTGATCTTTGCCCCGCGCTGCGGGAACTGTATGCCGAAGCCCGCATCATTCACCGTCAGGCGCGCTTCCACGAGGTCAACCTGGACGGTTGCGTGCTGGTCATCGCCGCCACCAACGATAGGCAGGTCAATGAGCGTATTTCGGCACTCTGTCAGGCTCGCGCCCTGCCGGTCAACGCCGTCGATCAACCGGAACTGTGCAGCTTCATCATGCCGGCCATCATCGACCGTTCCCCCGTCCTTATCGCCGTCTCCACCGGTGGCTCTTCGCCAGTGCTGGCCAGGCTGCTGCGGGGCCGGCTGGAATCCCTCATTCCCGCCGCCTACGGGCGCCTGGCGGCGCTGGCGGCCAGCTTTCGGGAGCAGGTGCAGCAGCTCATACCCGCCGCGCAGCGACGCTCGTTCTGGGAAAAGATTTTACAAGGCCCCATCGCCGAGATGGTTTTATCCGGCCGGGAAGCAGCGGCCCAGACCGCAGTTGAAGCCGCCCTGCGGCGGGGGAAAGCGGACACGGCAACGAGCCCGGGCGAGGTCTATCTGGTGGGGGCCGGCCCAGGCGATCCCGATCTGTTGACTTTCCGCGCACTCAGACTCATGCAGCAAGCCGATGTGGTGGTCTATGACCGTCTGGTCGCTCCTGCCATTCTGGAACTCACCCGCCGGGACGCCGAACGCATCTACGTGGGCAAGCTCAAGAACAAACCTACCCTGGTCCAGGCTGAAATCAACCGCCTACTGATCACACTCGCCAACCAGGGTAAGCGGGTGGTGCGCCTCAAGGGTGGCGATCCTTTCATCTTCGGGCGCGGCGGCGAAGAGTTGCAAGCGCTGCATCGGGAGGGCATTACCTTCCAAGTAGTACCCGGCATCACCGCCGCCTCCGGTTGCGCCGCTTACGCCGGCATCCCTCTTACCCACCGGGAGTATGCGCAGAGCTGTGTGTTTAGTAGCGGACACCACCGCAACGGCTATCTGGACCTGAACTGGCGGAGTTTGGCCCAACCCGCGCAGACGCTGGTGTTTTACATGGGCTCGGAAGGCATCGAGACCATCTGCGCCAAGCTGGTGGAACACGGCCTTGCCCCCACTATGCCGGCCGCCCTCGTGGAACAGGGCACCCAGCCGGAACAGCGGGTACGGGTGGGCACCCTAGCCAACCTGCCTCGGCAACTGGAGGGGCTGGAGATAAAATCTCCCAGCCTGCTTATCGTTGGGCAGGTAGTACAACTGCACCAGGACCTGGCCTGGTTCCAGTCCTGTGAGCAAAGCCCCAGCGACACAGTCACTTAGACTCATGAGAAAATTCTGGATACTGCTAGGTATCTGCCTGCTCGGCGCCTACTTTACCTGGCGAGACCGCCCCATTCATCATCCCCCGGGGATCGTAGCGCCTCAGCAACCGCTTCAGGAGACGCTTGCCGAATCCGTCCCGGACCTTGAGAAAAACGGTTATCACCTTAAACCCCTGGCTCATTTTGAGGTGGAAGCCCGAGTGCTGTTGAAAAAGGAGTATCGCTTTGACCGGGGTGCTGACGTTTCGCCCCCTGGATCTGACCCTAGGCTGGGGCAGGATGTCAGACACCGCGGTACTGGAACAGCTCGATATGAGTCAGGGCGGGCGATTTTATACCTGGCGTACCGCGGTGTTTCCCATTCCCCGTCAGGAGATCGAAACCCATAGTGCTAATATGCACATGATTCCAGCGACCCCAGCCATCGAGCATCGCTTCCAGGGCGTGCGCCCGGGCAATATCGTTAAAGTCAGTGGCTATCTGGTCGAAGTCCGTGGGGACGACGGTTCGCATTGGCGCAGTTCGTTGACCCGTGACGATACCGGTAATGGGGCTTGCGAGTTGGTCTGGGTAGAGGATCTGAGCGTGTATTGAGGAGGTGAATAATTAAGTCCGGTTAGGGATCCATGGCTCTGCCCAAAATTGCAAAAAAGATTTATGATTTTGTTGTGTTGCAGCATAGGTTTCAGTACTGTTATCCGATAAGTATCCTTATATAAGGCGAGGTTATAACAATGGCGGACTTTCCTAAGAAAACGCTCGACGATTGGAAGACCCTTGCCAGCAAAGAGCTGCGGGGCCGCGCACTCGATGAGCTGGTGTGGAAAACCCCCGAGGGGATCGACGTCAAACCGCTGTACACAGCCAAGGACCTAGAAGGGCTGGAATATAACGACACCCTGCCCGGGTTCGCGCCCTTCGTGCGAGGACCGAAAGCGAGCATGTACGCGGGCCAGCCTTGGACGGTACGCCAATACGCCGGCTTTTCCACCGCCGAGGAATCCAATGCATTCTATCGCAAGAATCTTGCAGCCGGCCAAACGGGTCTGTCGATCGCCTTCGATCTGGCCACCCACCGTGGCTATGACTCCGACCACCCCCGCGTGGTCGGCGATGTCGGCAAGGCCGGGGTGGCCATCGACAGCATAGAGGACATGAAAATCCTGTTCGATGGGATTCCGCTGGACAAGATGTCGGTGTCGATGACCATGAACGGCGCTGTGTTGCCGGTCATGGCCATGTACATCATCGCCGCCGAGGAGCAGGGTGTCGCGCCCGACAAGCTGGCCGGCACCCTGCAAAACGACATTCTCAAGGAGTTCATGGTCCGCAATACCTATATCTATCCGCCCGGCCCTTCGATGCGGATCGTCGCCGACATCATCGGCTACACCTCCCAGAACATGCCCAAGTTCAACTCCATCTCGATCTCCGGCTATCACATGCAGGAGGCCGGTGCGACCAATGTCCAGGAACTCGCCTTCACCCTGGCCGATGGAGTCGAATATGTGCGGGCGGCCCTGTCCAGCGGACTGAAAGTCGACTCCTTCGCGCCGCGGCTGTCCTTCTTCTTCGCCATCGGCATGAATTTCTTCATGGAGATTGCCAAGCTGCGCGCTGCGCGCCTGCTCTGGGCCAGCCTGATGGAAGAGCTGTTCCAGCCCAAGGACATGCGCTCGCTGATGCTGCGCACCCATTGCCAAACCTCCGGCGTCAGCCTCACCAGCAAGGACCCCTACAACAACATTATCCGCACCACCGTCGAGGCCATGGCGGCCGTCCTGGGCGGCACCCAGTCGCTGCACACCAACTCCTTCGACGAAGCCCTGGCACTGCCCACGGAAACCTCTGCCCGCATCGCTCGCAATACTCAGCTTGTGCTGCGCGATGAAACCGGCATCACCAAGGTCGTCGACCCGCTGGCAGGTTCCTATTATGTGGAAGCCCTGACCGCCTCCCTGGTCAAGGAAGCACGCCAGCTCATCGACGAAGTGGAAGCCCTGGGCGGCATGACCAAGGCAGTGGAATCCGGTATGCCGAAACTGCGTATCGAGGAAGCTGCGGCCCGACGGCAGGCGCGCATCGACCGGGGCGAGGAAGTCATCGTCGGCGTCAACAAGTTTCAACTGCAGGAAGAACCCCCGATCGATGTTCTGGACATCGACAACAGCGCGGTCCGCGACTCACAAATCCGCCGGCTCAAGACAGTCCGCGCCGCGCGCGACGAGGCGCGCTGCCAGCAGGCGCTGGAAGTCCTGAACCAGGCGGCAGCCGATGGCACTGGTAATCTGTTGGCCCTGGCCGTAGACGCAGCCCGGGCGCGGGCGACAGTGGGTGAGATCTCCACCGCCCTGGAACAGGTTTACACTCGCCATAGTGCGGTCATCCGCTCTATCGCCGGCGTTTATGGTGCGGCTTATCAAAATGACGCAACCTTTGCCAAGATCAAACAGGACATAGAAGATTTCGCCCACGAGGAGGGCCGCCGACCCCGCATGCTGGTGGTCAAGTTGGGCCAGGATGGCCACGACCGCGGCGCCAAGGTGATCGCCACCGCCTTCGCGGACATGGGTTTCGATGTGGATATCGGGCCTCTGTTTCAAACGCCAGAAGAAGCCGTACGGCAGGCTATCGAGAACGATGTCCATGTGATCGGTATATCTTCCCAGGCCGCC
The DNA here is from genome assembly GCA_963696325.1 of uncultured Gammaproteobacteria bacterium. Classification (GTDB taxonomy): domain Bacteria; phylum Pseudomonadota; class Gammaproteobacteria; order Competibacterales; family Competibacteraceae; genus CAVOJV01. The sequence continues at coordinate 22,530 of CAVOJV010000058.1, read as the reverse complement.
GGCCACAAGACCCTGGTGCCCCAGGTCATCGAGGGCCTCAGAAAAGAAGGCGCCGACGACATCCTGGTGGTGTGCGGCGGCGTCATTCCACCCAAGGATTACGCTGGACTGCTGGAGCTGGGCGTGGCCGCCATTTACGGCCCCGGCACCAATATCCCTGTCGCCGCCAGCGAGGTCATCCAGTTGATCAGAAAGCGCCGGCTAGCGGCGTAGACCCAAGTAGTGCATGACTGACCGCACGGGCCTGAAGAGGCCAAGCAATGTTTCCTTAGCAGTCATCTAACTGCCCGGTATCTTTGCGCCTGCGCGTTGCCAGTCAAGCGCCAGCGGTTTGCCGTTGGCGCCTATCTTCGCTGAGTTTTTCAAGGAGAAAGCATTCAATGTACGACATCATTCATCAGTTGGCGGAAAAGCGAGCGGCCGCCCGGCTCGGCGGCGGGCAACGCCGTATCGACTCCCAGCATACCAAGGGTAAGCTCACCGCCCGCGAGCGCATAGAATTGTTACTGGACCCGGACAGCTTCGAGGAATGGGACATGTTCGTCGAGCACCGTTGCACCGACTTCGGCATGGGCGAGCAGACCGTGCCCGGCGATGGCGTGGTTACTGGCTATGGCACCATCAACGGCCGCCTGGTGTTCATTTTCAGTCAGGACTTCACCGTTTTCGGCGGCTCTCTGTCCCAGGCCCACGCCGAAAAAATCTGCAAGATCATGGATCATGCCATCAAGGTGGGCGCTCCGGTAATCGGCCTTAACGACTCCGGTGGCGCGCGCATTCAGGAAGGTGTTGCCTCCCTGGCCGGCTATGCGGACGTGTTCCAACGTAATGTGTTGGGCTCGGGGGTGATACCCCAAATCTCGGTGATCATGGGACCCTGCGCCGGCGGCGCGGTTTACTCGCCGGCCATGACCGACTTTATTTTTATGGTCAAAGACAGCTCCCATATGTTCGTTACCGGTCCCGAGGTGGTGAAGACCGTGACCCATGAGGAGGTAACCCACGAAGAACTGGGCGGTGCCATCACCCATTCCACCAAGTCCGGCGTGGCCGATCGGGCCTTCGAGGACGATCTGGAAGCGCTGCTCATGCTGCGCCGGTTCATGAATTACCTGCCCGCCAACAACCGGGAGAACCCGCCGTTCAGACCCACTCCTGATCCGGCCGAGCGCGAGGAGCTGTCCCTGGACACGCTGGTGCCAGACAATCCCAATAAGCCTTACGATATGAAGGAACTGATCCTCAAAGTGATGGACGATACCGATTTCTTCGAGATTCAGCCGGAAAACGCCAAAAACATCATTACCGGGTTTGCGCGCATGGCGGGTTCGACGGTGGGCATCGTCGCCAACCAGCCAATGGTGCTGGCCGGCTGCCTGGATATCAAATCGTCCATCAAGGCGGCACGCTTCGTGCGCTTTTGCGACTGCTTCAATATTCCCATCATCACTTTTGTGGACGTGCCCGGCTTCATGCCCGGTACTGCCCAGGAGCATGGCGGCATCATCAAGCATGGCGCCAAGCTGCTCTTCGCCTTCGCCGAGGCCACGGTGCCCAAGATCACGCTGATCACCCGCAAAGCTTATGGCGGTGCTTATGACGTAATGAGTTCCAAGCACTTGCGCGGGGATGTGAACTTTGCCTGGCCCAGCGCCGAGATCGCCGTCATGGGCCCCAAGGGGGCGGTGGAAATCATCTTCCGCCAGGATATCGGCAACCCTCAGAAAATCGCTGAGCGTACTGAAGAATACCGGGCCAAGTTCGCCAATCCGTTCATCGCCGGCCACCGCGGCTTCATCGACGATGTCATCATGCCCCGCGACACCCGTCGGCGCATCTGCCGCTCGCTCGCCATGCTGAGGGACAAGAAGCTCGAAAACCCGTGGCGCAAGCACGACAACATTCCGCTGTGAGGGATCGATAATGTTCAAGAAAATCCTGATCGCCAACCGCGGCGAGATCGCCTGCCGGGTCATCAAGTCCGCCCGCAAGATGGGCATCAAAACAGTGGCCGTGTATTCCGAGGCCGACAAGGATGCGCTCCATGTGGAGATGGCGGACGAAGCCGTGCTCATCGGCCCACCACCGACGGCCCAGAGCTATCTGGTCATGGATCGCATTATCCAGGCCTGCAAGGACACCGGCGCCGAGGCGGTCCATCCCGGCTATGGCTTTCTGTCCGAGAACGCTACCTTCGCTGAAGCACTCGCGCGGGAAGAAATTGTTTTCATCGCCCCCAATGTCCATGCCATCAACAGCATGGGGGATAAAATCACCTCCAAGAAACTGGCCAAGGCGGCTGGTGTCACTACTATTCCCGGCCACATGGACATCATCGCGGATGCCAACCAAGCCGTCGAGATAGCCCGTGGAATCGGCTATCCGGTAATGCTCAAGGCCAGTGCCGGCGGGGGCGGCAAGGGCATGCGCCTGGCCTGGAACGACGCTGAGTGCTTCGATGGTTTCGAACGCGCCTCCAACGAGGCCCGCTCCAGCTTTGGCGACGATCGCGTGTTCATCGAGAAATATATCCAGGAACCTCGCCACATCGAGATCCAGGTGTTGGCGGATAGCTTTGGCAACACGGTGTATCTGGGCGAGCGTGAATGCTCTCTGCAACGCCGCCATCAGAAAGTCATCGAAGAGGCCCCCTCTCCCTTTCTCGATGAAGCAACCCGCCGCGCCATGGGCGAACAAGCGGTAGCCCTCGCCAAGGCGGTGCAGTATCAGTCCGCTGGCACCGTCGAGTTCGTAGTAGATACCCAGCGCAATTTCTATTTCTTGGAAATGAATACCCGGCTCCAGGTAGAGCATCCGGTTACCGAGTATGTCACCGGGCTGGATCTGGTGGAGTTGATGATTCGGATCGCCGCCGGTGAAAAACTGCCCTTCACCCAGGCCGATATCAAGCTAAAGGGCTGGGCCATCGAGGCGCGGGTCTACGCCGAGGACCCCTTTCGCAACTTCCTACCTTCCATCGGCCGGCTGGTACGCTATCTCCCGCCACCGGAAACCGAGACCGTACGGGTGGACACCGGGGTTTACGAAGGCGGCGAAGTGTCCATGTACTACGACCCCATGATCGCCAAGCTGATCACTTATGGGGCTACCAGGGACCGGGCTATCGCGCACATGCGCGATGCCTTGAACGAGTTCTGCATCCGCGGCGTGTCCCACAACATCAGCTTCCTGGCCGCGCTGATGTTGCATCCCCGCTTCGTGACCGGACGGATCAGCACCAATACGATCGCCGAGGAATACCCGAACGGCTTCCATCCCGCCGACATCCCCCACGACGACCCGGCCCTGATCATCAGCGTGGCCGCTTCCATGAACCGCAGCTATATGGATCGGGCCGCCCGGATCACCGGCCAGCTGCCAGGTCACGAGCAGCAGGTGGGAGACGACTGGGTGGTCATCATGGGTGGTGAACATCATTCCGTTACCGTGAAGTCCGTACCGAGTGGTCATGACGTGGTCTTTGGCGGCGAAACGTACCAGGTGCGCAGTAACTGGCAGTTTGGCCAACCGCTGTTCCGGGGCACGATCAACGGCGATTCCGTCTGCATCCAGGTGGAGCGCCGCGGTTTGACCTACCGTCTGTTCCACTGGGGCTCGCAGGCTGATATCCGGGTACTGACGCCCAGGGCAGCAGCGTTCCAGAAACTCATGCCGGTAAAAGCCCCGCCGGATCTCTCCAAGTATCTGCTCTCACCCATGCCGGGGCTGCTATCCAAAGTGTCCGTTCAGGCGGGCCAGGAGGTTAAAGGTGGTGAGGAATTGGCGGTCATCGAGGCCATGAAGATGGAGAACGTCATGCGCGCCGAGCAGGACGGGGTTATCGCCAAGATCCTGGCAGCGCCGGGTGACAGCCTGGCCGTGGACCAGCCCATCATCGAGTTCGAATGAGCGTGAAGCAGCGCAGAAACCTCGATCCGGAAACCTTGGCCAGCGCCGTCCTAGCGGGCGAGCGCCGTGCCCTGGCCAGGGCCATCACGCTCATCGAATCCACTCGTGCCGATCATCGGGATGCCGCGGCCGACTTGCTGGAACGCCTTACTCCGTATGCCGGCAATTCGATGCGGCTTGGAATTTCAGGGGTTCCAGGGGTGGGTAAATCCACCTTCATCGAGGCGTTCGGCAACCACCTCATCGACCGACAGCACCGGGTGGCGGTGCTGTCGGTGGATCCCTCCTCGGCGCTAAGCGGCGGCTCCATTCTGGGGGACAAGACCCGGATGGAGCGGTTGTGCCAACGCCCTGAGGCGTTCATCCGGCCTTCGCCGGCGGGCAAGACCCTGGGCGGTGTCACCCGCCGCACCCGTGAGTCCATGCTGCTTTGCGAGGCGGCGGGGTTCGATGTGGTGATCGTGGAGACGGTAGGCGTCGGCCAGTCCGAGACGGCGGTGGCGGAGATGACCGACATGTTCATCCTGCTGCTGTTGCCCAGCGGCGGGGATGAGCTGCAAGGTATCAAGCGCGGCATCATGGAACTGGCCGATCTGATCCTCGTCAACAAAGCGGACGGCGATCTGGAGGCGCCAGCTCGGCGATCGGTGGCGGATTACCGCAACGCCCTGCGCTTATTGCGCCCTCGCTCGGCGCACTGGACAGTACCCGTGGAGCCCTGCTCCGCCCTCAATCATCGAGGTATCGCCGAGGTCTGGGCCACTGTCCGGCGCTATCGGCAGGCACTATCGAGCCATGGAGAGATCATGGCCCGCCGGGCCGCCCAGGCGCGGGCCTGGATGTGGACCGAGACGGCGGAAAGCCTGGTGACGGCACTGAAAGAAAATCCCCGAGTTCGCCGTCGGATTCCCGACCTGGAGGCGGCGGTCACCGAAGGCCGCCTGCCACCCACTATCGCCGCGCGCCAGTTGATCGAGGCTTTTCTCCACAGGACTATCGAATCCGATTGATTACGTGTTGGCAGCCCGCGTAGAGCTGCTCTTTATCGCGCGGTTCACGCAAACCCGGATGGCAACTCAGTCCTGCTGAACCCGCATAAGCCGTTCGAGAAGTTGTTCGATCTCCTCTTCCAGCGCCTGCTGAGTTTGTTCAGCATGCTGCTTATGCGCCTCCAGCTTATCTTCCAGCACCTTATTGTCGGCTTGTAATTGGGTCAGTTGAGCTTGTAAAGCCATATTTTCCAACTGCCAAGCCTCGTTTTGTTCGTCCAGCTTCTCCTCCAGCATAGTTTTTTCAGACTGGGCCTGCACCATCCGCATATCCAACTCCAGGTGCTGCTGCTCCCAGTTGTTGCGCTCCTCTTCTAGCTTGCCGGCGAGTTTCTGTTCAAGCTTTTTCTTATCGACTTGCATCTGTGCTAACTGGGCATGCACGCCCAAATCCTGCCGTTCCCATGCCTCGCGCTGCTCGTCCAACCGATTCTCTGCCTCTGCTTGTTCTCGCTGGAGGCGCTCAAGACTCGCCCGCAGTTGGGTTAATTCATATTCCAGATCTTGCCGTTCCTGGGCCCACTGGACGGTTTTCTGGCTCAGGTTGTCACCCACCGCCGCCTTTTCCTGGAGTGCCCGCTCTACCAGATCGCGAAGCTGTTCGGCTTTTCGCTCATGGCCCTTACGCTCCTCAGCCGAGCGATTATTTTGCTCGGAGAGCATCTTTTCAAATGTCGCTTTGTCGATTTGTGACTGCTGGAGATCGGTCTCCAGTTTCATCTGCTGCTGGGAAAAGGTTTGCCGCTCTTGCCGCCACTGGGTTTGCTCCATAAAAAGCTTATTCTCCAACTCCTCATTATTCATCTCCACCTGATTTAGCTGCTCGGCTTGCTGGATGCCGGCATTTTTCAGCTTACGATAAGGAAGGAGATAAAAAGCAACTCCGCTGATTATCAATCCGATAATTAATCCAACGGTCAGTCCAATTACACCGTAAAAGATCTGGTTCATGAGAGTTAACTCTGCATATTCAAAAAGCAATAGGCGACAAAAAACCTTATTAAGACTTACTTCACGTAATATAGGATTCCAATAAGGAGCAAATTGATAACCAGGGTCAATCCCAGGATTTTATATACACGCTTGATCAACGCCCTGGTCAGAACCGAGACGTCGTCCGTTATCGTGACCGCCCAGCGTTCTCCAATTGCCTGAGCCATTTCGACCGCCTGACGGGCCGCTATCGCTTGCGCCATCTCGCGAAGTTCCTCCATCAGTCGCGGATCGAGTTTATCCGGCGCCTCCCACTCGGCGTTACGTTTAGCAAAGCGTGCGCCAAGCTGTCGCGCCAGTTGGTTGAAAATCTCCTCAGTTTTCATTTTCAATACTTTATTCGCTGCCTGCTCGGCAGCCGCCTGCGCCGTCTCATCCGCCTGCCGGGCCGCCACCGTCTGCGCCGTCTCCTTTACCTGTTCCGCCAGTTTCGGATCAAGCTTGTCAGGCGTTTGCAGCTTCCTGAGCACCGCAAACTGAGTCTCCAGCCGCCCTGTCAACTGCCGGGAAATCTCATTCACGCGCACATCCAGTCCTTTGCCCGTCAAGCTGGTCGCAACATCTTTTGCCGTCTGTTCGGCAATCGCCTGCGCCGTTTCCTCCGCCTGCCGGACCGCCACCACTTTTGCCATCTCGCGGACCTCCTGCGCCAACCCTTGATCGAGCTTGCCAGGCATTTGCAAATTGGCTTCCAGACCAACAAGTTGAGCTTTCATCCGCTGCAACTCCCTGGCATGATTACTTGCCTGACTTTCGTAAACACTGCTCGCTATTTGCCTGACAACGCTTTCACTGCCAACTGACATGGCTTTGCCGAACCCCGCCAGTTTCTCCTCGATCAAAGGCAATAACCGGGCCTGAATAGCGCTGTCTACCGCGGCATTGGCGGTTGCGCGCGCGATATTTTCCAGTAAATGGCTGGCAACCCCCAACTGATCGGGAGTAACCATCCCGGCAACCGGCCCGGTTTTTTCCCTGGCGACTTCGATGGCGGCGTTTAACTCGCGCATGATCGCGTTCAGAGCATCCGCAGTGGCTGGCTTAGGCAATATGCCCACCCCGCCACCAGTCTTTACCTGGTCAATATAGCCATCCTCCTCCTTGGAGGTATACATCGCGACAGGGATGTTTGCCGTCTGCGGATTATCCTTGATAACCTTCAGCGCTTGCAGTCCACTCATCCCTGGCATCGTATGATCCAGAAAAATGGCATCAGGACGTGTAGTCGCCAAATAACTTAGGGCGTCTTCGGCCGACTCTGCCATATCCACCAGTAAATTGATGGCCTGTAGCATTTTGCGCAAGACGAATCTGGCGGATTTTGAGTCATCTACAACAAGTACATGTTTAATGGCCATCGGTATTCCAATCATAATTACTATTAAAATGCTTTCCCCACACACTGATGGTCGTGGTCAACATGATAATCCAACAGTCCATCTACTAAAGCGGGAAAAGAATTAGAAATCTTCCATGAAACCTGGCGATTTACTGGTCGACCGCGAGCGATTTTTTACTGAGCAATACCTGAGCGCAACCAGGGGCAGCATGTCAGACGCCCCCGCATACCCACCTATTGACCGTGCTACAGCGGCAAACGAATACCTATCCCTAGGTTAAGGGCTTGCCGCAAACGCCTCTCGCAAGCGTTTGCAGGTGGCGTCGAGATCGTCCTTGGCATAGGAATGCGCGGGGCCCTGCCCCACACTGGCCCCGGCCAGACCCTATCGTTGTGAAAGCGGCCGATGATATGGATATGCAGTTGGGGCACTAGATTGCCCATGGAACCGATGTTGAGCTTGTCTGGTTGGTAAAGATCGACGATGACTCGCGAAGCAAGGGCGACCTCTTCAATCAGCAACGCCCGGTCAGGGGGTTCCAGTTCGTAGATTTCGCGGATATTGCGGCGTGCTGGCACCAGGATCAACCAAGGGAAAGAGGAGTCGTCCATCAATTGGACCCGGCACAGTTTAAGGCGGGTTATGACGATAGTATCGTTATGCAAACCTTCGTGTAGCGTCAACATGTTTATACCTCCAAAAATGTTATCGAGGGCAGTGACAAATAGCACCGCTTTCAGCATAGCACGACCCTCCCTCGCTGCGGATTCCGCACCGCAGGGCTGGATAGTGTATGATCCAGATGACCCAGTCCTAGATGGAGTTGCCATGGAACTTACCTCCCTTACGGCTATTTCCCCGATCGACGGCCGTTACAGCGATAAAACCTCGTCCTTGCGTCCCTTGTTCAGTGAGTATGGGCTGATCCGTCACCGTGTATTGGTGGAGATCCACTGGCTACAGGCACTGGCCAGCCACCCCGGTATCGTGGAAGTACCACCGCTGAGCGAGCATGCCAAGCATGTCCTGCGGGGCATTATGGACGACTTCGGCCTCGAAGATGGCCAACGCGTCAAGAATATTGAGCGTACCACTAACCACGATGTCAAAGCGGTGGAATATTTCCTCAAGGAAAAGATCGTCGGCAATGCCGAACTGGAATCCATCAGCGAATTTATTCACTTCGCCTGCACCTCGGAAGATATCAACAATTTGGCCTATGCGCTGATCTTGCGGGAAACCCGCAGCCAGGCCCTACTGCCCTTGATGGACGAGCTTGGCGACGTCATCCGCCGCTTGGCCCACGATTACGCGGAACAAGCAATGCTGTCCCACACCCATGGCCAACCAGCCTCCCCCACCACGCTGGGCAAGGAAATGGCTAACGTGGCCTATCGGCTCAAGCGCCAGCGGGAACAGCTTCTCAGTATACCCCTGCTGGGCAAGCTTAACGGCGCCGTCGGCAACTACAATGCCCACCTGGCTGCCTATCCGGATATCGATTGGGAAAGTTTTACGCGGGATTTCGTCACCCGTGACCTGGGTCTGGACTGGAACCCTTACACGACCCAGATCGAACCCCACGATTACATGGCCGAACTGTTTCAGACCATAACCCGCTTCAACACGGTGCTGGTGGATTTCTGCCGTGACCTGTGGGGCTATATCGCCCTCGGCTATTTCAAGCAACAGACCGTGGCTGGCGAGATAGGCTCCTCCACCATGCCGCACAAGGTCAACCCCATCGACTTCGAAAACGCCGAGGGTAACCTGGGACTGGCCAACGCCTTGCTGGGCCATCTGGCGGGCAAACTGCCGGTCTCCCGCTGGCAGCGGGATCTGACCGACTCTACCGCGCAACGGACCATGGGAACGGCCTTCGCCTATTCCCTGATCGCCTACCAATCCTGCCTCAAGGGCCTGGGCAAGCTGGAGGTGAACACGGAGCGCCTGTTAGAGGATCTTGACGCCAACTGGGAGGTATTGGCCGAACCCATCCAGACGGTGATGCGCCGTTACGGTATCTCGAAACCCTATGAAAAGCTCAAGGCGTTGACCCGCGGCAAGCGGGTGGATAGGGCCGCCCTCAGGGTCTTTGTGGAAAGCCTGGAGATTCCCATTGAAGCCAAGCAGCGGTTGCTGGCGTTGACACCCGAGAGCTATACCGGCAATGCCGCCGCGCAGTCCCGCAATTTTAGTTAATTTATGATCATACCGGCGTCACGGCTACTGGGCAGCCTGAGCCCTACGGACTTTCTCAGGGATTATTGGCAGAAACAACCCCTCTTGATCCGTGGCGCCCTGCCTGACTTTCGCGATCCCTTTTCTGCTGAGGAACTGGCGGGACTGGCTTGCGAGGAGGGCGTGGAGGCGCGCCTGGTCCTGGAGCGAGACGGCACGCACCCCTGGGAACTGCGCCACAGCCCCTTCACGGACCACGATTTTCTGACCTTGCCCGAGACCCACTGGACCCTACTCGTACAGGATGCGGAAAAACACGCCCCGGATCTCGCCGCCATCATCGAACCCTTCCGGTTCATCCCCGACTGGCGTATCGACGATCTGATGATCAGTTACGCCGCGCCCCAAGGTTCGGTCGGCCCCCATGTGGACGAGTACGATGTGTTCTTGCTCCAGGGCGGCGGCCGGCGGCGTTGGCAGATCAGCACCCGTGCGGTCGGCGCGGACAACGTCCTCCCGGCTACTGAGTTGCGCATCCTGCGGGACTTCACTCCGGAGCAGGAATGGATTCTGGAACCCGGCGACATGCTTTACCTGCCGCCGCGGGTCGCCCATCATGGCGTGGCCCTGGAACCCTGTCTAAGCTATTCCATCGGCTTTCGCGCCCCCAGCCACCGGGAACTGCTCAGCGGTTTCCTGGATTTCCTGGTGGCCAACATCGACCCCGACGCCCGTTACACGGACCCGGATCTGCACCTCCAGGATAATCCCGGCGCGCTCACCGCCGTCACCCTGACCAAGGTGAAAGACCTGCTGCGCCAGTATCTGAATGCTAAAGACGAGATTATGGAAAGCTGGTTCGGCCGCTATGCAACCGAGCCCAAGCCCCCTTTCGGCGCCGAACCCGAACCCGAACCCCTCAACGAGGCGGAACTCACAGCGCATCTCGGCGGCGATGGGACCCTGGAGCGCAACCCGGGCTCCCGCTTCGCCTATACCGAGCAGGGCAAGGACAAGATTCTGTTCATCGACGGCCAGGAATTCCTATTGGGTCCAGCCGTGGCGTTTCTCGCCCCCCTGCTGTGCCAGCATCGGGTGCTGACCCCGAGCCTGCTGCGCGGGGCCTTACAGCAAGCCGCGGCGCGGGCACTCCTGCTAGACTTGCTCAATGAAGGCTACCTGGTCATCTATGAAAACGACTGAGGGTGATTTTTCCCTGGCATCAGGAGGAAACATGGAGAATCCAGCCATTTCTCTCAACGGTCCCGAAGACACGCAGAGGGCACTGCTCGACCTGGTGGGCGGGATCCAGCGCAGCCTGCATCTCTACACCCCTTACGTGGAACCCCGCTTGTATAACGATAACGAGGTGCTGGATGCCATCCGCGCCAAAATCGTTGAGCGCCCGCGCTTGCGGTTTCAGCTGCTGCTGCCGCCGGCGGCAAGCTGGCGCCGCAGTTGTCCCCGCCTGTTGCACCTGCTAGAACGTCTCAGCAGCGCCATAGAATTGCACACCCTGGGCAAGAATGAACCTCGTGAGCGGCCGGAATTTGCCCAGGGATTCATGATTGCCGATCAAACCGCCCTCCTCCATCTGGCCGACCCGCGCCGCTGCCTCGGCAGCCATGACCAGGCAGCCTTCGGCAAGGCTCGGGAACTCTTAAATTTTTTCACAGAGATCTGGGAGAAAAGCCAACCGGACCCGGAATTGCGCCGGCTGCGTCTGTAGCAACCGCTGTTCGCCATTTGGCCAGCAACGCCTGGCGATTCAGCGCCAGCCACTGCAGCGCGATGACAGGGGTTGCCGAAGGAATGGCACCATCGCGCAGCAACGCCATGACTTCGTCGAAGGGCAGGACGTGGACACGGATGTCCTCGTGCTCTTCGGCCAGACCGTGAATCCCGCCCACCTGCGCGGTATCCACCCGCGCGCAGTACGCGGTTATCGTCTCGGAGCTGCCCCCGGAGCTGACCAGGTATTCGCAGATAGGCACGATATCCAGCAACTCGCAGCCGGCCTCCTCCATGGCCTCCCGGTGGGCCACGTCCAACTTGCTCTCGCCAGGACCGATAATGCCCGCGACAATCTCCATCACCCAAGGATTGGCCAACTCCAGTGCGCCAATACGGAATTGCTCCAGCATGACCACCCGGTCACGCTCAGGATCATACGGCAGTACCGCGACCGCATGGCCCCGTTCCAGGCACTCCCGCTTGACCTCAGTACTCCAGCCGCCCGCAAACAGTTCATGCCGCAACCGGTATTTTTCCAATCGAAAAAACCCGCTATAAGCTATTATCTTTTCCAAGATTTCAAATTTGTAGTTCATAATCTTCGAGGTTTACGGTTAACCAGGATGACCATTATCGGCCTGCTGCACTATTTTGGGTAATAATGACAATGCCCTATGTCACTATTCAGCGCATTACTGGGTGTCATGATACCGACATTGCTCAATCAGTTAAAGTTAAGTTTTTGTTTTATAATAAAAAGAAAAAATAGGCATGAACCCTGCTTGTCATTAGATCGTGAAAGTATGGCAGGAACGTGTATGGCCCGCCTGCTTTCACGCATGTTGAATCCTTCCTCGCTTTATCCTCCTCTTGAGAGGTGCCGTCAGGCACCTCTTTTTTTGGTCCAACTTCCACTTCCCTTGGCTTAATGCCATCATTTGACTTTCGCTGACACCACGCTGACCACCCTAAATGACATCCGCTCGTGCCAATGGCTTACTCCAAGCTGGGACCCGTGGCACCGCTATCGGTACATGGCTGCTAATATCGTTAACCCTATGGGCTGGTATCGACGTTTCCCCCGCAGGCCAGGCCGAGACGGTTATCCGGGTCGATGCCGCCCGGTTCCAGGTGGAAATCGCCGCGACCGAAGTGGAACGAGAGCGAGGTCTGATGTTTCGCACCCAACTGCCCCCGGATCACGGCATGCTGTTCATCCAGCCCGAAGCCGCACCAACCGCGTTCTGGATGAAAAACACCTATATCCCGCTGGACATACTTTACTTCGACAGCGCTGGCCGGCTCGTGGAACTCCACTCCAATGTACCGCCCTGCACCACGCCCGCCTGCCCTGTCATTGCAAGCGCCGTAGTGGTGAAATACATCCTGGAGATCAACGGCGGCAGCGCGCACCGTTTGGGTCTGGAACCCGGCGCTCAACTGCATCTCGACTAGCAATGGACTCGTCCGGCGGACTCTCGCCCCGCTCATCGGCCTTGGCGCGTTCCCACAGGGCGTCCATCTCCGCCAGAGAAGATTGCTGCGGCGTGCGCCCGGCCTCGGCCAGCCAGTCCTCGATACGCCGGAAGCGACGCTCGAACTTGGCGTTGGTACCGCGCAGGGCCGCTTCCGCGTTGATGTTTGAATGCTGGTGAGATTCTGGAGCAAAGACGAACTGTTGAAGCAGGTTAGCACCAAAAAAAAAAAAAAAAATAGGCATTACCTGCGAGATAGAGGACCCAGTAAGTGGCTTGAACTGAAAATCAGATGAGTTAGGCTATGCGAAGCTGGTGGACGGTGGCACTGTTGGTTGTGAACAATTGATGCGAGACGAATATGGTGATATTGGGGCAAAGGGTTTAGGAAGTTTGGTTGGCCCGCGTGCCGGCGGTGGCCGCATGCTCTCCGTCGTCCAAATACTTGTAACGTTTACCGTTTGTTTTTAGATGCTTCTAAATTTTATGTTAATGTGGACTGTGCTGTGTGAGGTGCGGAGATGTCCCCATGGAGACGAGCCGCTCTTTCAGCGTGCTCGATTGCACGAGCTGCGGCTGGCTTTCCCGGGGAAGCGCGTGTGGCACTTCACCGGCTTGGCGCGGGTTGCGCAGCTCAACTGGCACGGCGTCCGGCAAGTCCTGCTGGATAATCCGGACGTGGTGGTGTGCAGCGATGTGCCGTAACATTTGCCGGCCTGTTCGCCAAAGTCGTACGCGGTAGAAAGTTTGTGTTCAACGCCCACGAGATCATCTGGGGCATGGCCGGGAGCCCGGCGATGGCGAGCGCCTTCAAGTGGCTGGAGTGTTTGATTCTCAAAGCGTGTGACGTGTGGCTTGTGCCGTCGAAGGAGCGGGCCGAACTCACGCTGCGTGCGCACGGCATGCAGCGAGGATACGTCGTGCTCGAGAAACTTCCCGATGGGCTACCAGAAGGCGGTGGACCGCGACAAGGCCCGCGCCGACCTGCGAAACGCAGGTGTGCCCGATGACCGATTCGTGGTCATGTTCCAGGGCTCCGTGATCGCCAAGCGGGGGCTGGAACAGCTGGTAGAAGCGGCCAGGCTGGAAACTTCCACCTGGTCGTCCAGGGCAACGGCGCGTTGAAGCCATACCTCCAGGACCTACGCCATGGCCACATGACTGTGCTGGACGCCTGCCCCAACCATGAAACGATGCAATGGCTCAGCGGCGCCGACGCGTCGTTCGTGTATTATGAGAACGACTGCCTGAACTCGGCATACGCCTGCTCAAATAAGTTCTACGCCTCGATTTCGCTGGTACGCCCGTGCTCTGCAATCGCCTGCCGGCTTTCGAGATTTATGCCCGCCAGCATGGAGCGCTGTGTTTTTGACTGAACTCTCGCCCGCATCCATTGATGCGTGCGTCGTCGATATCGCCGGTTATCCCGGCAGGTTGGAGCAAGTGCGCGCCGAGGTTGTCGCCGCCAGGGCAGAGCTGCTCAAGACACCGCGTGAGCAGCGGCTGGTGCAGGCGCTTTATCAGCTGATCAACAGACAGGCTGGCCCGCCGGTGTCCGCGTGATGCTCACGCCCGCGCGGCGCACGCCGAAGAATTGGTGCTGTCCATAAAATGCGCATTGCCGTCAACCTGCTGTATCTCATCCCAGGCGTCGTGGGCGGCACGCAGACTTATGCCATGTCACTCGTTCATGCCCTGGCGCGCATCGACGGGACAAACGAGTACTATATCTTCCTCAACCGTGAATCCGCCGATCTGGTCCTGCCTGATGCACCCACTTTCCATCGCGTGCCGTGCGGCGTCCGCGCGTCGAGCAGGCCGGCGCGTTACGCCTGGGAGCAGATCGTATTGCCTGTTCAGCTCGGTGTCGGCGCCGAAGTGGTCCATTCGCCGGGCTACGTGTGCCCGTTGATTCACCCCTGCCCGGAGTCGTCACCATCTGCGACGTGAATTACGAGGCCATGCGCACCGTGATGCCACGATCAAAACGGGCGTTCCTGGGCTTTTCGTGCGCCAGTCGGCGCGCAGGTCGGATCACATCCTGACACTGTCGGACTTTCGAAGCGCCAGATCGCCGAGCACATCAAAGCCGACGTGTCCAACGTCACAGTGACTTACCTCGGCCCCCGCGAGCCGGTCGCCGCGTCCGGCGCTCCGTCCTGGAAGACCTCGCCGACCGCTACGGCATCCGCTGGCCGTATATCATCGCTTTCGGCGGCGGCTGCACAAGAATGTGTCGCTATTGGCGCAGGTCTTCGCCGCGCTGCGCTCAGAAGTGCCACACGCGCTGGTACTCGTCGGCCACCTGCCGTTGCATCTGGACGGTCATGCCGGCGCCGACACAGCCGGCCGCATCGTCGCGACGGGCTATGTGCCGAACGCGCATGTCGCGCCGCTGCTCTCGCATGCCGATTTGCTGGTGTTTCCCTCGTGGTACGAGGGATTCGGCCTGCCTGTGTTGGACGCCCAGGCCCTCGACGTCCCGGTCGCCTGCTCAAACGCCGCTTCCCTGCCGGAAGTGGCGGGCGACGGCGCCGGATTTTTCGATCCCTATTCCATCGAGGATATGATCCGCGCCATTCGCGCCTGCCTGTGCACGCCTGGTCTGCGGGGCGGAGTTGGTGGGCAAGGGGTGCGCCAATGTCGCCCGGTTTCCCTGGGAGCAGACCGCTCGTCAGACGTTGGCTGTGTATCAGGCGGCGGCCGGCAAGAAGGCTCAATGACCGGCGTTGGTTCGAGCGCGTGCCGATAGCCGGGAAAGCACATCCCAGATCGCCTCACGGTTGAGTTGCCTGGACAAAGGAGAGATGATTGGATTGGACAGCGTGACGGTGTGGCGAACATGGTGACCAGGGTCGCGTTCTTCAACCAGGGCAGTGGGCCGCTGCTGCGCGAACTGGTCGAGGCTGCTGCGACCGCCACAGGCCCGGTTCGTTATGCAGCCCGGATGCGTCGTCCATGTCGGGTCGTGGATGGCGGACTTTGGTGATGCCGCGCAACCGAAACACCAGCGCGCCTGCCCGACTGTTCAGTTGGGCGGCCTTTGTCGGGATGGCGTTTGGCCGCGTGTGGGGCGAACGCAACCGGCCGCTGCTCTTCCTGGTCACGAATCCGCCCGTGTCGCCGATCCTGGGTTACGCCGCCAAAAAACTGCGCGGCCAGCGTTACGTCCTCCTGTTCTACGACATCTACCCGGAAGCTCTGGTGCGCTTCGCCGGCTTTACTGACCAGTCGCTGGTGGTCCGTGCCTGGCGCGCGCTCAACCGCGCCGCCATCCGCCATGCCGACGGCGTCATCACGATCTCGCCTCAATTAGCGCACACGCTTTCGCAGTACACAAGCGGGATGCCGTCCGGCTCGACCATCCACATCGTGCCCATGTGGGTGGATACCGACTGGATCCGGCCTATACCCAAAGCAGAAAACCCTTTCACGCGCCAGCATGGCCAGGCGGGAAACTCACCGTCCTGTACTCGGTAACCTGGGAATGGTGCACGACCTGACTGTCCTCCCGGCTGTCGCCGCACAGCTGCAGGCTTATCCGGATGTTCACTTCGTCGTGATCGGGGAGGGCGCGGGACGCAAAGCTCTCGAGGCCCAGTGCGCGCGGTTGGACTTGAGCAACCTCACCTTTCTCCCGTTTCAGCCGGAATCGGCGTTGCCCTTTTCGCTGGCCATGGCCGACATCGGACTGGTGGCGCTGGCGAAAGGCGCCGAGGGCGTGTCCATGCCCAGCAAGACGTACTATATGATGGCAGCCGGCAGTGCACTGCTGGGGTCTCAGCCGCGACGGCAGCGATTTAGCCCGTGTCATTTCTGAACACGATTGTGGAATCAACGCCGGCGTAGGTGACGCGGATCCGGTATGCCCGGGCAGCGCGACCTTGCGCGATCAACCGGACTTGCTAAGCCTGTATCGTCAGCATGCCCGGTCGGTCAGCCTGCCGCATTTTACAGCCGCGCCGCATGCGTGCCGAAAATCGTGGCGCTGATCCAGGGCCTGGTGTGACTGATGTACAGCCGTTTCGGCAAGCGCTTGTTCGATCTGCGCCTGGCAGTTCCTGCGTTGGCTGTACTCTCTCTGTTGCTTGTCCCAGCCGCATTAGCAGTGCGGCTAAAACTTGGCTCTCCCGTGCTTTCCGCCAGCGCCGCCCCGGTCTGCGCGGCCGGCCGTTCACGCTGTTCAAGTTCCGCACCATGACCGATGCCCGCGACGCCCAGGGCCGCCTGCTGCCCGACGCCGAGCGGCTGACCCGCCTTCGGCCGCTTCCTGCGCAGCACCAGCCTGGACGAGCTGCCCGAGCTGTTCAACGTGCTCCAGGGCGAGATGAGCCTGGTGGGCCCGCGGCCGCTGCTGATGCAGTACCTGGACCGCTACACGCCCGAGCAGGCGCGGCGCCACGAGGTGCGCCCCGGCATCACCGGCTGGGCCCAGGTCAACGGCCGCAACGCGATCTCCTGGGAGGAGAAGTTCGCCCTCGACGTGTGGTATGTCGACCACGTGTCGTTCTGGCTGGACGTGCGATCCTCGCCCTGACGGTGTGGAAAATCCTCAGGCGCGAGGGCATCAGCCAGCCCGGGCAGGCCACGGCTGAGGAGTTCCGCGGCTCGCCGTAGACAATCGGTTGTCGAATGGCAGGCTAGACTGCATTTGTGCCGGCAAGCACATTGGTTCCCTCAGTTATGGTAACCGGACGTTCGGTATTCTCCCTGAGCGTGATGCAGGGCACTCCCAGAATGGTCGTTTCCTCCTGGATGCCGCCCGAATCAGTAAAAACCAGTTTTGCATGAGCCATCAATTGCAAAAAATCAAGATATGAAAGCGGCTCCACACAAATAATCCCATTGGGGGGTTCCGTGGCATGTGTGCAAAAATTAAAGTGCTCGCTCATGTTAAATGTTTCGATTTGTTTCCTGGTCCGCGGGTGTACGGGAAAATTATGGGGAGCTTTTCAGATGCCTTTTTTAAGCCCCGATGAGCGTGACAAAGTTTTCTCTATTATCCACATTGCCGGGCCGGTGTAATGTCAGAAGCGCGAAATCCCTGTTTTTGCCGGTAGAATTCTCAAGTCCAAGCTGCTGCATAATTACCGATTGCTCACTTTTTTTCTTAAACGCAAGCAGCGTATCAATCATAACATTGCCAACGAAGTATATCTTGTTTTTGTCAATGCCCTCTTTCTGCAGATTATCATTTGCATCCTCACAGGAGGTAAAGAGATAATCCGAAAGGCATCGGTAAGAACCCGGTTTATTTCCTCCGGCATCGTTCGGTCATAACTGCGCAGGCCGGCTTCACATGGGCAATCTTAATCCCCATCTTAGCTGCTACCATGCTGCATGCGATGGTTGAATTTACATCGCCAACAACTATTACTATATCAGGGGCTTCGGACAAGCATATGTCCTCAAAAGCTATCATGGTTTTTGCAGTCTGCACCGCATGGGTTCCGGATCCAATACCGAGATGAATGTGCGGCTCAGGAATTTCAAGGTCATCAAAAAATACCTTTGACATCGCGGAGTCGTAATGCTGGCCGGTGTGAACTAATTTCCAGGCTATGTGCCTGCTCTTATTGTTTGTTTTTTCAATAGCTTTTATAAGCGGCGCAATTTTCATAAAATTGGGGCGCGCGCCGGCGACAAGTACTATTTTCAATCTGATTTCTCCCTTCAGGGCTGCATTTTAGTTATGCATTATTAAACAATTTCTGATATAAATCAATACATTGTGACAGCGGCAGGTATCACAGATACTATGTTTTTATATCAGAAGTCCCCGGCGGGGCAGTAGAGCACTTAACGGCTTATTACATCCATATTATTTATTATAGATTGCCTGCTTTTTATCTTACCGTGATAACTTTCGGTAAAAGTAATTTTAATTTATTAAATATTTTTCATAAAAAATATAATAATAACACGTTATGGAACTCTTAGAAAACATTAAAGATAAAGTCATTCTTGATGTGGGCTGCCGGGAAGGTAAATATCTGCAGCGAATTAGCAGGTTAGCTCCAAAATTATTACTGGGTTTAGACCGGGATTCTGGCAGTCTGAGAAAAGCCGCGAATTATCAAAACTCTCTGGCACGGACGCCCGGAACACAATGTAATATATATTACTTAAAAGGGAATGGTAATTCACTGCCAATCAAAAATGAAAGCATAGATCATGTAGTAAGCGGCGTAACACTCTACATGCTTGACCAGCAATATGCTTTAAAAGAAGTGGCGCGAGTTCTTAAGCCTGATGGTTTTTTTACTTTTACTGACCATACGATATGGTATTTGCTTAGAAGAATGGTGACTTCATATGAACAACCTGATGATACATCAAGGCTCAAAACCATTGCCGGTATGCTATTCATCATGTTCAATGGTATTCTTTATAATTTTTTTGGAATTCCTCCTCTTTTCATGAGCATTTACTGATTTTAAGTGGTACATTTACCTGGACAAGAGACGGCTGCATGACAACCTCCTGAAAAATAATCTGACAATTATCAATTACAAAACTCTTAAACAATGGCGGCGGCACCCGATTCTTTTTCAATGCACTGCGCAAAAAAGACAGTCATAATTTACTGTATGAAACAGCACGGGTATTTTTTTGATCTCACGTTATAATTTTTCATTTGTCTTTAATAACTTTTTCGCACTATGAAGATTATTTACATTCATCAACTCTTTTCAACAAAGCGTGGCGCTACCGGAACGCGCTCCTATGAGATGAGCCAGCGCCTGCTCCAGGCCGGGCATCAGGTCACCATGGTCTGTGGTGCATATGACGTTGCTGATATAAACTTTAAAGAACCTGATAATGCACGTGACCGGATTATTGAGTTTGAGGTTGATGGCATACATGTTATACGGATTGCTGAGCCCTATGGCAACAGGATGAGTTTTGCCCGCCGCATACTTGCATTTGGCCGTTTTGCGAGAACTGCAGAAAAAATCGTGCGCCGTCTTAACGCTGATCTCGTATTCGCCACATCTCCGCCGCTCACCGTCGGCATACCCGGCATGAGGGCGGCGCGGCAGCTCGGGGTTCCGTTCGTATTTGAAGTTCGTGACCGCTGGCCTGAGGGCGCCATAAAC
The DNA here is from genome assembly GCA_963696325.1 of uncultured Gammaproteobacteria bacterium. Taxonomy (GTDB): domain Bacteria; phylum Pseudomonadota; class Gammaproteobacteria; order Competibacterales; family Competibacteraceae; genus CAVOJV01. Next base: position 2,749 of record CAVOJV010000058.1, on the reverse strand, counting down.
ATGGGTGCAATAAAAAACCCCTTGTTAATCTGGTATCTGGAGCGGCTTGAGCGGAAGATATACCGCGCCGCTGACCGGGTTATTGCGCTTTCACCCGGTGCAAAGGATGGTATCTGCAGCACCGGCTATCCGCGCGACAAGGTTGCTATGATTCCAAACGCATCGGACATTGATCTGTTCCAGCCAGGCACCGGGAAATTAACCGATCCGCGCTTCGGTGAGCCTGACGATTTCCGGCTGGTGTATACCGGCGCCCACGGATTTGCCAATGGGCTTGATGCAGTGCTCGATGCAGCAGTAGAATTGATAAAACGGGGGGAAAAAGAATTCGATTCGTTTTTATCGGAGAAGGTATTTTGCGTAAAACCCTTATAGAGCGAAGCAAACGCGAAGGCCTTGACGCAATGACCAGCTGGGTTCCATCAATTCCAAAGAGGAGCTTGCGCACATCCTCCCGCAGATGGATGCGGGAATGATGCTGCTGAAGAACATTCCCTCGCTTTACTACGGTTCGTCACCAAACAAGTTTTTTGATTATATTGCCTCAGGACTGCCGGTGATCAATAACTATCCCGGCTGGCTGGCGGATATGATTCAGGCTCACCAGTGCGGGATGGTGGTGCCTCCTGATAATCCCGCTGCTTTTGCTGATGCGGTGGTATGGATGCGAGAGCATGCGAATGAGATCAAGGAGATGGGCAGGCGGGGCCGGATATTTGCTGAGACCGATTTTTCGCGTGACAAAATCGCCGCCCAGTTCATAGAAACCATTGAGGCAGCACGCAGGGAGCATTGAATAGTTCTTCAGCCGCTGCGAATCCAGTTGTCTATTTCCTCAAGTTCGCTTTTCTTGACCAGCTCATCGTGCAGCATTCTGTTTGTCTTTTTGTAATCGCAAACCATCAGATACCCTATTTTGAGGTAATTAATAAATGACTTCCAGCAGGTTATGCGGATTACTTTAAACGCCTGCTGCAGAGATGGCGCGGTGCGGAATTGATGACGCAGAACGACGTACATCGTATGGAATATTTTTGAGACGGAGAGTTTTTTTGCAGGGCCATCTTCTGACGCTGCCACATCAATGATATTTGGCAGAAATATATCATCAGTTTTTTTGCAGTAAAAAATCCACTCTGTAACCATGCGATTCAGCATATCTTCCTGAAAGCCTTTTTTTTGCAGCTGCTCACGCACGTCTTCTTTTACACGTAACATGCAAAAGCTCTTCGAGAAGATACAGCACCAGCAGTACCGGCCGCTCCACATGGTATTGCTGTGCCCTGTTAATAGCAGCGTCCCAGTTTATCTTGCTGCCATACTTCTTGATGATTTCTGCCACATCCACCAGCCCCCTGAGCGATACAATGCCAAGGGTATCACCGGCAAGAGGCGATCTCAGATGTGGAAAGCGGTAAACAGTATACTGTCTTCAAGCGATAGACGGTAATACCTGTTTCCGTCTGATTTAACAATCTCTGCTCTGTCCCAGAAATCATCTACCCTGACTTTGAACGGCGATTGGGGAATATCCAGATCCCAGTGCAGCTCAAAAAACACGGTTGCAACAGCAACCGGCCGGGAAAAAACCCAATGAAAAATCTCCTCCGGCGCATGCCCGGTCTTTTTTTGCACATCGCCCAGCCGCGCAGTATGTTTTTTGCACGACCCAGGACCGCTTTTTTGATTAGAATATCAATGTCATTAGCCGTGCGCAGGGCAATATTTGGATAAACGGTTCTGATAAAATCAATGCCTTTGAGTGGCAGAAGGGCGACCTGTTCTGCGCTAAATGCATGGGCTATGTCATCATATTCCTTCAGAAACAGAAGGTTTCTATACGCTGCGCCTTGATAGCACTTCTCCAGACTGTCAAAAATGGGGGGGACGCATGATTTGTTTACACGGTCGATAATGTTTTTATAAAGCAGACTTGCAATACCATGGCGCATCGTGATGGTAACAATATATTCCCAGTCAAGCTGCTGCGCGAGAGAGCTCAATGTTCGTTCGCTGCTGCAGGTCAGGTTCAATACTGCAGCACAGTAGAATTATTTTATTCTCTCTGAAAGCAAATCAAAATGCATATCCTTGATTTTTACCATGTATAAATCTGTGATTTATTTCTTAGCCTGTTACCATAAAAAGGCATTCTCCTGCATACAATACTTCAGCCGGAAAAACTTGTTTCAAGCTTTAAGTCGAATGTTGAGAAAAGACCCCCTGTCTGCTGCGTTGTGCTCATCCCTGCATCCAATTGCACATCCCGAATACGCCTCATTTTCTTAGAATTTCGCACACCTTGCATCTTGAAAATTTTTGACCAGCCTGAAGAAAAACTACTTTTTTCAACGACCTGTTAAACCACAGTCAAAATGGTAATGTATTCTGCTTTCTACTTATCCGATGACCGGAAGCAAAACGGCTGTGCAGCATTAGATAACAGCGCAGAGCAGCCGGAATATCGTATGTTCTGTACTTTCGTATTGTGGAGAAAATCATGATTGAAGGTGGTCATCTCACCGGCGGACCGCCCCGGAACTGGCAGCAGCCGAATGCCGAGCGGTTTATCAAGCTTGAGCGCTACGGCTGCGACATCAAGCATTATTGAAGCAATTTCCGCATCAGCAATATTGCCGGGTACCGGCACCATATCGATACCGCAGCCGCACATAGTCGAATACGCAAGCAGACAATCTATCGTCATATTGCCCGGCTCAGCGCTCACCTGCCAAGCCGCGGTTCCTCA
>CAVOJV010000057.1:0-4988 GCA_963696325.1 uncultured Gammaproteobacteria bacterium | reverse complement strand
ATAAACCGGCTTCGAATTCGTCGGGGGACAGCAAGGAAAAGACCCGGCCAAACGTATCGTGAGACGGAATTCCATTCGGCAGGGACAGGAATTCTTGAAACCAATCGTATTTGGCCCGGCCAAACGATTCAATGCTTACCCAGTCATTGGCACCGCACACTACGGCGCAGAGTGCGATGACCACAATATCGATCAACAGATGCCGTTTCCTTCGATCAAGACGGGGATCGGTGAGGGTCGAGAAGCTTTTTAAAATCATCGGTACGGGCTTGACCACGAGGGGAACCGACGATTCTTGGGCATGGTTGAGCGCTCGGGCCAGCGGTTTTACCGCCCACTGCCGGGGCGATTTTAATTCAGTGGGTGGCTGAACTGAAGGGCGGAGAACCATAGGGTGAACCTCGTTAGCTATTCCAAAACCATCGAGAGACTTTAAGCTGATTATATTCCCCCGACCCGGTCGTTCAAATCCTCCAGATAACCATCGACATCAGCTAAAATACTAATATATTGATTTTAAGATATTTTTTAATGCGATTGCCCTGGCTGTCCTACCTCGATGGGCTATCGGAATAAATCGAGCCTGACCCCTTTATTCGTTCAACAACCTGTTTAGGGGAACGCAGGTGCTCGAAAGAGGTAGACGGCCATTGTAACTAATGCCACCAGAAGAATAGCCAGCAGCAAGAGTATGGTGACTACGTCCGGCAACCATCTCAGCCTTTCCCCCAAGGCTGTTTGGCGCACGAGCACAGTGGGTAACGAGACTAAGGTGGTGACCAAAAATAGCATAGAGAATAATCCGATTCGTTCAAATCTGTTCAGAAGTGTGAAGTCAGAAACTACGACGAGAAACGCAGCGATCAAAATCCAACTGATAATCTCTGCTAACACGAGCAAGTTACTTGAAGAACCCGGCACTGGTCTCGAGAGAAACCGATAAAGAAGATAGCCTGCACTCGCGAGCAGTGGTGGTAGCGTCAGGAATGAGAATGCGGGTGCAAATCCAGTAAGCGCACCGATCGCGATATAGGCGAACGGGCAAAGCACAAGGCCTAAAACGCAAGCCGAAAGTCCGGTGCTGGGTAACTTGGGGCCGGAAGATTCACTCTGCTGGAGCCTCATAGGTTTTCTCCAAGATAATTCGCGTTACCAGAGGCGCGTAGCCGTGCTGGTGTTGCAGTTGCCACCATGCGGTAATTCCGATGGCTGCGCTCGAAGAAAAAACCGAGTCCGACGATGCCCCGAACTCGTTGAGGTCATCGTCATCCAGCCCGAAAACGTCATAAAAGATGAACTTAAGCGTAATGCAATATTTCTTAGCTACGCTGTCGTAATTGTAGTGCGTCGCTACCACGTAGATGTATTGCACGCCATTGATCATGAGGCCCAGCCCGTTGTCGAAATCTTGGGTAGAAAATGCCTTACTGCCCAGGTTGAAGGCAGGTACTCCGAGACCGGCGGGTATGTACATCTTCCTGATGTCCCAGTTGGCGTTCTTAAGCGCTTGGTGAATGCGAATTTTGCCGACGGCCTTGTGGGGCGAGTTCGTTGCAGAGAGTGCGGCACTGCAAAAAGACTTAATGTTTGAATGGGAACCCGCCGCAATATTAAGTGAAGCGTCATCGAAGTAGGTAACCAATCTACATGTGTCCTGCAAGAAAGCATCGAACAGTCTCTTAGCCATCCCGGTCTTATCGCCGCTCGCAAAGCTCGTCAGCAGCTTTCGCATTTTGGGCTTTAGCACCGCCGGAGTGCTTCCGACGTCCTTTTTCCCTGGTGCGCTTCGGCCGTAACCGTAGGTAATATCTTGCCCGTATCTTGGCGCAGCGATTCCTGGAAGATTAACATTATCTGGGAACGGCGTCGTGGGCATAAGATATGTGTCTTTCGCGATCGCAACCAGCCGTGGAGGACGCAGGGGAAATTGTGAGCAGCTAGGAAGCATTTTTCGTTTCTCTGTTTCATTCAATCGCTTACACCTCGTGAAGAAGACACGAGGGGAAAATGTGCCGAAGGCGCCGCCCAACGCCATGCCGCTCAGCCGCTGGCGAAGCCAGTCAGCTGCAGCGGCTTGTTATGCCGCGCCGTTCGAATTGTTCGACCTTGTACTCTTTCGCGCGTGCTTCGTGCAGCGTCCGGATGTGGGGTCCCAGGATGCCGCTGTACTCCTCGCAAATCGGGTGGAGTCGAACGTCATAGAGTCTCAACGTCCTCATTCGCGTCCACGTCGTCGAAGATACTGCGCGTGCTTTGCGGCTCTTCCTGCGCTTCGACTTTTCCCAATTCTCGAGGGGCTCTCTCGGGTTCCTCCGGCGTGTTTTCGTCAATCCATTCGCTCGTACGCCGTATTTGGCGATCAATGAGTTTACTCGCGCTCTCGTCATCGCAGAATACCTTCTTTAGAGAGTCGAATAGCTCGAGAAGCTGCTGCATATACTCTTCGGGCGGCTCGCCTGAAGAATGGTTGGCTTCCCACTCGCGCCGGACAGCGCCAAGCCGCGGCAGCAGTTCTGTTCGCACCCTTCGCACCAGCTTCTCGAATTCAGCGTTGGTGAAAAGGCTTCGGATTCCCTCGTCATTCAGAGCGTCCGCGTCCTGCCCCTCGAGAGCGTAATTGCTCACCGTCTCAACGAACTTCTTCCTCTTCTCATCCGGCAGGAGCCCGACTTCATGGAGGCGCTTCGCTAGGCGCACCTCCGATACGGTGTCGAGGTACAGTCCGGGTTCGGCAACTTGGTCGAGCAAGCCGGGATTGCCTTGTAGATACAACGATAGGAACTCCTTGGAGCAACGGCGAGCGAGAAATCCTTGTAGGTCCCGGTTCGCGCCAAACGTCGATAGCCAGGCGGACCTATACGACTTGCTTCGCGACATTTCCTTAAGTTTAGCGAGCATCTGTGGAAACAATGACTTCGGCACCACAACCGCATTTTCGATGCCGACGTCGCCGCAAGTCACTTGACCTACCAGCCGCTCAGGCGCGCTGCCCTCCATGTAGATGCCAAGGTGCTCTGGACTCTGGACCAGAATTGCCGCGTACGCGTCGCCGATGGTTGGATGCTTGAACTGCCACACATACTCGCAGCTTGCGTGAGAGAGCAGCACAAGACTACCCTTCAGGGCTTCGAGCGCGGCGATGCATCCGCCCAGATCGCTACCGAGACGCTCAAGAGCCTGTGTCTCTGAGGGCCGGAGTTGGATCGGACTCTCCAGACGGCCGTTGCACATGTAGATCAGCGCGAGTGCCGCCTTGCTGTCGGCGTCGAGGCCCTGAAGAACCTCCTGGAGAAGTTGCTCGCGCCTCTCGACGAACTGGCCGATGTAATACTTGTCGATGAACAGGTCCTTCGTGAAAAGCGGATCGCCCAGACGTCGCGCCGTTTCCGGGATGAAGCGCGGATGGCTCCCCCCCGTGCCAATATGACTTGAGACACCCACCCCTCGGAAATTAGAGTAGAAAGGCTGTTCAGAATCATGATCGAATTGAAGGAAAAGACGATGGAGACCCCCCTGTTATCTGCGCCAGAGGGCGCGCGGCCCGACCCGGAGGTGGTTGCCACGGCCAAGCGTCGGCAGTTTTCCAGCAGCGACAAGCGCCGCATTCTGGAGGCCGCCGACCGCTGTGACCAGCCGGGCGACATTGGCGCCTTGCTGCGCAAGGAAGGTATCTACTCCTCCCACTTGAACACCTGGCGCCAGCAACGCGCTGCGGTCGAACACGCCGCGCTGGAACCGCAAAAACGCGGGCGGAAGGCCGATCCCGCCCAAGCCGAGGATCGTCGTGTGGCCCACCTCACCCAGGAAAATGACCGCCTGCGCCACAAGCTGGCCCAGGCCCACGCCATCATTGAGGTCCAAAAAAAACTTTGCGCCTTGCTCGGACTGCCAGCGGACGAGACACCGAGCGCGTGCTGCTGATGCAAGCCCTCAACCAATTGGCCCCGGAAGTCGGCCTGGCCCCGGCCTGCGCCGCCCTGAACCTGAGTCGCGGCGCGGTCTACCGCGAAGACGCCCGCCAGCGCCACTTGCTGCCCGCGACGGCAACACCGGCACCCCGGCCGCCCGCCCCGCTGGCGTTCTCGGTCCAGGAGCGGCAGCGGATGCTGGACGAACTCGACAGCGATCGCTTCGCCGACTGCTCGCCCTATTTCGTCTACGCCACCCTGCTGGACGAGGGACGGTATATCGGCTCAGTGCGTACCCTGTACCGCGCCCTGGCGGCGGACGGCCAGTCGGGGGAACGCAGGCCCCAGCGGATTCACCCGATCTATGCCAAGCCAGAACTCCTGGCCACCACGCCCAATCAGGTCTGGAGCTGGGATATTACGAAACTCAAAGGGCCCGCCCAATGGACCTGTTTCCACCTCTATGTGATCCTTGACCTTTTCAGCCGCTATGTCGTCGGCTGGATGGTCGCCCCGCAGGAAACCGCCGAACTGGCCGAGCAGTTGATCGCCGAGACGGTAGCCAAGCACAGTATCCAACCGAATACGTTGACGCTCCATGCCGACCGGGGTTCCAGCATGCGCAGCAAGCCGGTGGCCGCCTTGCTGGTCAACCTGGATGTCACCAAAACCCATAGCCGGCCCTATGTCTCCGATGACAACCCCTATTCCGAGGCGCAGTTCAAAACGCTGAAGTATCGGCCTGATTTCCCGGCTCGCTTCGGCTGCATTGAGGATGCCCGCCGCCATTGCCAGCGGTTCTTCCGGTGGTACAACCAGTGCCATTGCCACTCGGGTATCGCCTTCATGACCCCGGCTACCGTCCACTTCGGTCTGGCCGACACGGTGTACCGCGAACGCGCCAAGACCTTGGAGGCCGCTTTCCTCGCCAACCCCAAGCGATTCAAAGGGAAATGCCCCCAACCGCCCAGTTTGCCCACCGCCGTTTGGATCAATCCGCCAACCACCGCCCAGGAGAACCTTAACCCAAAAATACACAACGGTTAGACACTAAATTAATCAACGTGGTGTCTCAAAGTC
>CAVOJV010000056.1:0-106290 GCA_963696325.1 uncultured Gammaproteobacteria bacterium | reverse complement strand
CCACCACGGTCGCGGTACTCCCCGCCGGACCGAAGACCGCCAGGTAGGCCCCGGCCGGCGCCTGCTTCGTTGCGGTGGCCGCGCCGCCGGAGTCGAGCATCAACAAGTCGCCGTCGAACAGTTTCCAGTCACTCTGACCTGAGACCGTCACCGTCGAGGCGGCGGGGACCTTGCGCCACTCCACCAGGCCCCTGGACCCGATGGTGACCGTGTTGCTGCCACCGGAAAGGTCCGGAACCGTCGCGGCCGGCCGCAGCACACTGCTGGCGAACGACAGGAACTCCTCGCCGTTCTGCTTCGAGAAGGCGAAGTCGAACAGGTCGCGCCCGAACCCGAGCGGAATCGCAAGGAACATCGAGCCCATGGTGTCACTGGTGGTGGCGTCGAACGGCACGGTATCGACCAGCGCCCCTGTAGCCAGCAGGTATCCGGACAGGCCGGGGATGGACCGGATCTCAACGGTGGGGGTACCGGACAGCGTCCAACTCAACGACTCCGGACTCTCGTCGGCCAGTAGCCACTTCTTGCCCAAACGGGCCTGCCAGGCAGGCGACAACGCACCTCCCGAGCGGACCTTCTGCCCCCGGGCGACGTAGGAGTAGTAGGTCCCCACTCCACCGATGCTGCGCTGCAGCACGTAGGTGCGGCCCCACGCCTTCACCGCGCGGATCGAGGTACCTGGGGACTTGGTGGCCCAGAACGCCCCGTCGTTGCGCAACTCGAACTTGCCAGGAGTGGGCACCCAGGCACCGTCGACCAGAAGGGCGACCTTCACAGAACGGTTCTTCGCCTTGGTCATCCTCTTCGTCTCGTTCTGTGCCAGGAACGTGCCCATGAGTTGTTTGATCTTCGAATTCGCCATCTTCGCGGTCACCTGGCCCTTGCCGGGGGTGCCGCTGACCTGCTTCGGCATCTTCTTGATGGCACCGGTCTCGACCAGGGCGTTGAGCAGCACCGTCTGCGCGACGGTTTCGGCAGCGATGGAGCTGAAGCTCCTACCGGCACCCAGAACGACGACCCCCAGACCATCGTCGGGAGCGATCGCGAACGACGCGTGGTAGTCGACGGTGTCGCCACCCTTGGTCCAACCCAGCACACCGGCGGACTTCAGCGCCGGGTCCTGGACGGAGTCCCAGCCCAGGCCGTAACGGAGGAAACTGGGCGGTCCGACCCGCAGGCCGGTGGCCGTCTCATCGACAGCCATCTGCTGGATAGCGGAACTGGACAGAATCCGTTTGCCGCCGACCACGCCGTCGCCGGTGAAGACCATGGCCAGCCGGGCCATTTCGTCGGGTGTGGACATGAGACCACCGGAGGCGAAGGCGTTGGTGATCTCGATCGGCTGGGCCTTGCCGTCCTGGACGATCGGTGCGACGGTGCCCGGCGCCGGCACCGATGTCGGGTAGACGGAGCGCTTCATGCCCAGTGGCTTCAGGATGTTCTTGGTCACGTAGTCCTGGAACGGCATCCCAGAGACGCGCTCCACCACCACCCCGGCCAAGGTGAAGCAGTCGTTGCAGTACACGTTCATCGCACCCGGAGTGGTCTTCAACTGTGAGTTGCGCAGCCCGGCCAGGACGCCGTCGACGTAACTGGAGATCGGCTTGTGACTCCAAAGATCCGAGAAGTTGGTGCCCGGCACTCCGGCCGCATGGTTCAGCAGCATCCGCACGGTGATCTGCTTGTACTGCGGGGACTCCATGGCGAAGTCCGGGATGTACCGCGCCACGGGTGCGTCCAGTGAGACCTTGCCCTGGTCCACCAGCTGCATCACCGCCATAGTGGTGACCACCTTGCTCACCGACCCGACCCCGTACAGGGTCGTCGGCGATGGCCTCTTGCCGGCGGGATTCACCCGACCGAAGGTCTGGCTCCAGACCACCTTGCCCTTGGACACCAACGCCATCGATGCCGACGTCGACTCGGTCTGCTTCAGCGCGGAACGGACCGCCTTGCGACCCTCTTTGATCGTCGTGCTGAACGTCGGCGACGGCTTCTTCGCGGGTTGCGCTGGCCTGGGCGTTAGGCACCCCGCAAAGTACCGTCGCAGCGGCCACTGTGGCAGTCAGAATCTTGACGATGCGCATGTCGCTGCCTCTCATGCCACGCGCGGCCGCGGTGCAATGAACCGACCCTAGATGATCAAGGGCAGGGCTGTCGAACGGCATCTCCTTCACGGACAGAGACGGACTGGACGCAGTCACCCTCCCGGAATCGTGGCGCACGGTTACCGGTGCCATGCTGCTGCCGATGCCAGTCGGCGCGGCGAGCACGCGCCCCAACGTTGTGAATATTCGTCGCATCAAACGAGATATTCACAACGTCGGCCGTGCGCCGCGCGGACTGGACCACACCTAGGGGCGTACGTTCTCAGCATGCTGCGACGACACCTCACCCCTTCACTGATCATCTCCCTGCTTGCACTGTTCATCGCGACCAGTGGCGCCAGTTACGCGGCGCTGAGCATCCCCAAGAACTCGGTGGGGACCAAACAGATCAAGAAGAGCGCGGTGACGACCAAGAAGCTCAAGAAGAGCGCGGTGACCTCCTCGAAGGTGAAGAACGGTTCGCTGCTGTCCGAGGACTTCGCGAGCGGCCAGTTGCCGCAAGGCCCCCAAGGCCCGCAAGGCGCCCAAGGCGAGCGCGGACCGAGCGACGCGTACCGCTCCGAGCGGGTCGGGGCACTGCTGAACCTGACCAATGCGTTCCAGCCGGTGGTCACGACCCAAACCCTGCCGGCGGGGTCCTACGTGCTGTGGAGCCGCGCGAACGTTCTGGCCAACGGAGGGGCTGGGTCGGTCATTTGCAGCATCGAGAACGACGCTGCACAGAACGTGACACTGCTGGCTGCCAACGCCGTAGTCGCGATCGCCCAGACCGCCACCGTGACCCTCGACTCCCCGCAGACCGTGACCCTCAACTGCCTCAAACAGTCCGGTGCACCGCAGGTTGCTCAGGCCACCATCACGGCCATCCGGGTGGGGACGCTGACGTCGAGCTGAGGCGCCGCCTACCGCCCGCGGCCCTGCTTGGCCCGCACGTACAGCACCCGCTGGTTCGACCCGGGCGACTCCCGCTGCTCGGTGACGAAGATGTCGTCGCGACCCCGCACGAGATCTGAAAGCTTTCGGTACCCGTACAGCCGCGAATCGAAGTCGGGCTGCAACTTGTTCAGGTACGAGCCGAACGTGCCCAGGCGAGCCCAACCGGAGTCGTCGGCCGCCTCCTCCAGCGCGGCCAGCATGAACTTGCGCGGGAACTTCGGCTTGGTGTCTGACTGCGCCTCCGCCCCCTTACGGCGGGCGGCTTTGGTCGGCTCCTCCACCTGATCGGACTCTTCGGCCTCCCGTGAGCGGGCGTCCTCGCGCAACACCTCGATGAAGACGAACCGGTGGCAGGCGTTGCGGAACGCCTCCGGCGTCTTTCGCTCCCCGAAGCCGAACACCATGAGACCTTCCTCGCGCAGGCGCATCGCCAGGCCTGTGAAGTCGCTGTCGCTGGTCACGAGGCAGAAGCCGTCGAAGCGCCGCGTGTAGAGCAGGTCCATCGCATCGATGATCAGCGTGCTGTCGGTGGCGTTCTTGCCCGTGGAGTAGGCGAACTGCTGCATGGGTTTGATCGCGTGACGCTGGAGTACCTTCTTCCATGAGGCGCTCTGCGACGAGGTGAAGTCGCCGTAGATCCGCCGGACCGTCGCCTCCCCGAGTCCGGCGATCTCCGCCAGCAGGGGTTCGATCACAGACGCCTGCGCGTTGTCGGCGTCGATCAGTACCGCCAACCGGAGTTGCTGATCGTCGTCGCGGTTGTCGGACTTGTGCTGACTGGCCATGACACCACTGTGTCACCGCCGGCCCGGGTTCGAGCCCGACTCACTCGCCCGAGCCGACCTCATCGCGACCGGACAGGTCTCGGATCATGATCCCGTCGAAGTCGACGAAACCTATCCGCGCCCAGTACTCGGACAGAGCGCGGTTGACCGCCGCCCGCTCCGCGAGATCCGCCAATCCGGGCTTCATGGGGTACAGAGCGGCCACGTCGGCATCCCGTCCCAACTCACCGATCGCGAGCTCCGTCGCCAGCAGGCCGAATCCGGCTCCCCGCCACGCGGGCGCGATCTCCATGCTGTTCACGATCAGTGCCCGGCCATAATCCAGGTCGACGACGGATCGCAGCTTCGCAAGATCGAACGCCTCCCCGAACAGCGCCTCCCCCACCAGCCCGACGTCGAGGCCTCGGCCGGACAACTCCTCCCAGCATGTGGGAGAACGCAAGTCGGCCCAGAAGAACTCGCCCTGCCCGACGGGGATCACGAGGGTGTCTGGCAACACGTTGCCGATTTCGGGGAGGAAGTGCTCCGCGTCCACGTGGGCCAGAGCCGATAGCAGCTCCAGATCGACCTCTGGACCATCATCGGGTGACCATTCGACATTCACCGTCGCGCGGTACTCCTGCACCGCGGCCGGGTCTGCGTCTTGCACGACGTCGGTGCGCAACGTGACGAACAACGTCGGCTTCAACGCCGTGACCAGCGACAGCCTCCCCTGCTCGACTTCGTCCACATCTCAAGTCTGAGGCGCCCGACGGTCCGAAAGGGACGCAGGGTCGGCGATCGCGCCCCGTCATCGTCTGCAACGTGGCGCCGATTCCGGCCATCCGTGGCCGGAATCGGCGCGAAGTTCTCGGTCGGTCGTTGGCGAGGCCACGACACCGCCAGGCCAAGCGGGCAAACTGCAGATCCAGCAACAACATCGCCCACCGCGCAATCTGCTACCCCGCACAAGGCCACGACACCGCCAGGCCAAGCAGGCAAACTGCAGATCCAGCAACAACATTGCCCACCGCGCAATCTGCTACCCCGCACAAGGCCCCGACACCGCCAGGCCAAGAGAGCAAACTGCAGATCCAGCAACAACATTGCCCACCGCGCAATCTGCCGCCGGGGCGACCTACCTACTCCCCGCCTGCATCCGCGTAGGCCCGCTCAGTCGTCGCCGCCATGCCGTCCCAACCAAGTCGGCTGGTCACCCAAGCCGGACCCGCCTCGGCGTAGCGCTGCCACAGGTCCCGGTCGCGCAGCAGGCGCACGATGGCCGCGGCCAGTGCCTTCGGGTCCGCCGGCGGCACGACGCTGCCGTTCTCGCCCTCCCGGACAACCGCTTGCAGGCAGGCCACGTCGGTGGCCACGGTGGGCAGCCCGACACTCAGTGCTTCTGCAGCGGCCATGGCCGGCGGCGAGGTCGTGTAGTCGTACTTGAACGGCCACGTCCCGACCTGGGCGGCCGCCATCTCGCCGAGCAGGTCGGGCACCGGGTCGGTGACCACCTCGAGGTGCTTGCCCAGGCCGGCGGCACGAGCCTTCACCAGCAGCGCATCGAGTTCCGGACGAGGGATCAGCAGCAGCCGTAGCCGTGCGTCGGGCACCTGTCGCACGACCTCGGGGAAGCACTCCAGCAACGTGTCGATCCCGCGCACCGACTCCGCCCGCCCGGCGAACAGGACGACGGGGGCGACGTCGGAGTACACGGCTCGGCGGGCGTCGACCGGGCCACCGGATCCCAGCCGGCGGACATCCACGCCCCGCAGTTTGCGCTCCACCCGAGGGTCGGGGGTGAGCACCACCCGGGTGCCGGCTGACCGCAGCGAGCGGATCACAGCGGCTCGCGGCAACACCGTGGTCGCCAGCACCCGCGGTCGCAGGACGTTGGATTGCAGCGCCGCCCGCACCCCACCCCGCGCCAACCGCACCGGCGAGGGCAAGGTCGGCCACGCATACATGGTCAGCAGGTTCGGTTGCCCGGCGATGCCGGTGCGCGCGGCCAGCAGGGGGGACAAGGCGCCGCCGTGCAGGTGCACCAGATCCGGGGCCAGCCTGCGCAGAGCGGCGTCGAGGGCGTCGCCGCGCCCGATCGGGAACGTCTCCACGGTGCCGCCGAGCTCGACCACGTCCGCGAAGGTGTCGGCCCCGTCGTGAGCCCTGGTGGTGATGAGCATGTGCTCTCCGGGCACCCGCCGGGCCGTCTCCGTGACGGTTCGGCCCATCGCCTCATGCCCGGAGAATTCGGCGATGACGTGGACGATCCGCATCAGGCGGCGGCCTTGCGCATCCCGCGCAGCAGACCGGCAGCCTCGAAGGACTTCAACACCACCAGCCCGGATGCCTTCACGGGATGCTGGGCCAGCGTGCCGGCGTGCTTGACGACCCCGGAGCGGGACAGATGGGAACGCCCCTCCGGGTGGCGGCTCAAGTACTCCGCGACCCACCGCCCGTAGTACTGCTTCTTGCCGTACGTGACCCGCAGCTGGATCCGGCCCTCGTCGTGCCAGATCAGCGCATCCACCCGGTCCACGACTGTGCCCAGGGCTGCGGTGCGGTCGGCGAGGTCCCAGTCCTCAGCCGCGGTCAGCGTCTCGTCCCAGCCGCCGGTCGCCTCGAAGACCTCGCGGCGGAAGGCGCGCGGCGCCTCCACATCGGAATCCCCCACGTACAGGCTCTTCTCCAGCACCCGGCACGAGGCGAAGAAACCGTCGCCGAAGGACCGTTCCGGGATGATGACGGCCCCCACCTCGGGCCGGCTCTCGAAGACGGCGACCACCTCGGCCACGACGGTCGGCTCGAGCACCATGTCGGAGTCGATGAAGACCACGATGTCGCCGGTGGACTCAGCGGCACCCCGGTTGCGCTGGGCACTGCGCTCCGGCTTCTGGTCGAAGACCATATCCGCGAGTTCCCCGGCCACCCGGACCGTGCCGTCGGTGGAACTGTTGTCGACGACGATGACCTCGACGTCCTGATGCGTCTGGTTGCGACAGGACTCCAAGCAGGAAGCGAGCGTGCGCACCGAATTACGGGTGGGAACGATCAGGCTGACTCTCATCGGACTTCCTCCTTGACACCGGTCACCAACCACAACGGGACACTGATCACCCCGACGGCGAATCCGAGGACCACGAGTTGGTCGGACACCGCGCGCTGCCCGAGGGCGGCCATGGCAGCCGCCAGGAGCATGGCCGTCACCGCGATGATCAACGGAATCCGCCAGGCCCACTGCCGGGCCTTGCCGTCACGCCGCATCGGGCACCAACCGAAGACCCGGCTTGCGCATCTGTGTGGTGGCGGCCGCGAAGACGGCATCGGCCACGCTGTCCCACGAGTGTGCTCCCCCGTAGGCGACGGGCTGAACGGGTTGCGACGCCCATCGCTGCAGCATCGTCGGAATCCACCGGCCCAATGCCATGGGCGTTGCGGGCACCACGACACCACCGGCGGCTCGCGTCGAATCCCGCAATCCGGGGACGTCGTAGCTGATCGTCGGCGTGCCGACCGCGGCCGCCTCGGTCACGACCAGCCCCCAGCCCTCACGGACGCTGGTGGCGATGTGGGCGTGGGCGGCAGCCATCCGCCAGACCTTCTCCTCCTCGCTGACGCGGCCGAGCACGCTGACCCCCTCCGGCGCGCTCGCTTTGACCGCCTCGAGATCCGGGCCGCCGCCGATCATCCACAGCTGCAGGTCGGGGACCTCCCGGCGGGCGATCTGGTAAGCCTCGATCGCATCCATGGGGCGCTTGTACGCGACGTGCCGGGCACACCAGACAAGGGTCGGCTGGTCCGCCTTCGGGACGTCGGGGATAGCAGCTGGCGGCTCGAAACCCTCGGGCACCACCGTGACGTTGTACACGCCGAACCGCTCGATGGACGCCTTGGTCGACTCCGACACCGCCAGCACGGGCTGTCCGCGGTAGGCCCGCAGCCACTTCGGCTCGAGGTACTGACGGCCCAGGATGCTGGCCGGCCAGGGCGCGTTGTGCGCCCAGATCTCCTCGCAGGTCTGGTGGATGAAGGCCACCGTGGGAACGTCCTCGATCCAGGTGTGTGCCAGGAAGGGGACGGTGTTGATCATGTCGATGACCAGGTCGTACTCCTGGAACCGGCCGACCCGCTGCCACCAGGTCCGGGCCTTGCGGTAGACCGTGTACTTGCCGCCCGAGCGGACCACGGTGTAGCCGTCGACCTTCTCGACGGCGGGCCGGTCGGCAACCGCCGCTGCGAACAAAGTGATCTGATGGCCATCGGCGGCCCAGCGCTTGGCCACCTGCTCGGTGTACACCTCGGCACCGCCCGCGAGGGGGTGGGCCAGGTCTCGCCAGGTCAGGATGAGGATTCGCATGTCAGGCCGCCTGCAGGATCTCGTGGTGGATGGTGGGCAGTTCGATGATCTGGGCACTGGGGGCGCGGTAGGTCGACGTCAAGTGCAGCCGACCGAAGACGGTGAGGGCTTCCCGCATGGTCCGCAGGATGGCCTTGGCGCCGACGGTGGAGCCCGCCAGGCGCTCTCGCAACTCGACCGGTGCGGCCTGCATCCGGGTGATGCCGGCCTGCTTGGCGGCGACGAAGAACTCCAGGTCGAAGGCGAACCGCTGCTCCCGCATCGCGGGCAGCACCTTGGCCATCGCGTCCCGGCGGAAGAGTTTGCAGCCCGTCTGCGTGTCGTCCACGCCCAGGCCGAACAAGGCGGTGACGAAAGTGACGAACCCACGGGAGATCACCTTGCGCACGCCGCTGGCCGCGGATCGGGAGCCGGCCAAGTACTTGTTCGCGTACACGACCTCCAGGTTGTGCACCTGCGCCCGGCGAAGGTAGTCGCACAGGTAGGTCGGGTCGATGTCGCCGTCGGCGTCCACCATGCCAAGGTAGCGTCCGCGGGCCTGGGAAAACCCGGCGTGAAGCGCCGCCCCCTTGCCGCGGTTCTCCGGCTGTTCGATCACACGCACTCCCGGAAGTCCGTCGATGGTGCGCTCCGAGCCGTCGGTCGAACCGTCGGAGACTGCGAGCACCTCATAGGCAAGGCCCTCGGCCTGCAGCGCAGTCACCAGCTCCACCACGTTCGGCCGCAACGAGGCACCGGGGTTGAAGAACGGGATGACCACCGAGAGGTCAACCTCAGCGGGTCGTCGGAGTCCGTTGCCGATCGACGCCGGGGTGGCGGGGCGGCGGCGCTCCACGAGCATCAGCGCGGCCGCGACGAGGAAAGCGGGAAGGATGATCAGGAGCCGCAGCAGTTGCGCGGCCAGGAAGCGGGAGTGTTGCAGGAGAGCCGGAATCTGGGGGGTGATCTGTGCCATGCCCTCACGGTGGCGGCGTCACATCAAGCGAAACTCAAGCCGCATGCAACGCGCGATCAGAGTCTTTCGGAGTGCGCCATGCGGGCAGCTCCAGGGCGATGAGCGCCAGCAGGACGACCCCGCCGGCAACCGCCGAACCCCGGGCGACGGCGGTCGCATCGGCGTGCCACACCCCGATCACGACGACCTCGAGCACCGCCCCGAACCAGGGAAGCCAGGCCGTCCAGCGCCGGCGTGCGAGCCCGGCATGGGTGAGCACACTGACGAAGGCGCTGAGCCCGGCGACCAACGCCAGCACCCGCGTGACCGATACCGCATCGCTGTAGGTGCCCGGCCCGTAGAGAACGGCCAGCACCAGGCCGGGTAGCAGCGCCACGATGCCAGCTGCCGCGAGGGCCGGCACGCCGACTACTAAGAGTGACGATTTCAGGGCAGGGCCGGGTTGCCGATCGGCCCATCCCGCGACCAGTTTCGGGTAGGCCACGGAGATCGCGGCGGCTGGCAGGGCCAGCACCGTCTTGCCGATGGTGGCGGCTGCGACATATCCACCGGACATGGCCGCGGGCAGGAAGTGCCGCGCCAGGAACAGGTCGACGGTGGTGAACAGGAAGAGCCCGGACACCACGAGTCCGGTGCGCAGGTAGTCGCTGCCCGACAGTTCGGCCAGCGGCCCGTCGGGTGCCCGCCAGGCGGCAACCACCACCAGCAGCAGGGCGGCCAACTCCCCCAGCAGCGTGCCCAAGAGCGCACCGGTCACCCCGGCGACGGCTGCCAGCGCCAGGCCCGGGCCGAGCCGGACCACGGTGGCCACGATGTAACTGCCGGCGACCACACCACTGCGGCCGACACCCAGAAGCAGCCCGCGAACCACTGCTATCAGGGCGGCCACGAGCAATGTCGGGGCCAGAACCACCGCATCCCAGATCGATTCCAGGTGCAGGAAGGAGGCCACGGGGCCGGCGGCGACCACCAACAGGAGGACGACGGGCAGGCTGAACAGCACCGTCCGGGACAACAGCCGCCGGGTCGTCGCGGCGGAAAGTCCGACCGTCGCGGTGGCCCGGGCACTCGCCGTCTGAAGGGCGGACAACGGGACCGCGACCAGTGTCATGGCGGCCAGGACCGTGCCGAGCGCGCCGTACTCGGCCGGACTGAGGGCACGGCCGACGACGGCGTGGAAGAGCAGATTCGCGACGCTCTGCACCACCACGGCGATGAACAGCGGCGCGGCCAGTCGCGACAACCGACTCGATCGAAGGGCCCCTTGGGCGGGCGCAGCGGTGGCGGTCACACGTTCACGCTCACCGGCCATCGTCAAGGACTCCTCAAGGGAGGCTCCGGGTTGGTTCCACATCCGCCGCGCGGTATGGCGTCCACCCACCTACCGCCGTCACAGTAGAACAGTGAAACGCCTCGTCGCCGGTCTGATCCTGCTGCTCTCCTTGGGCACGCCGGCGATCGCGTACGCCGACCAGGGCCCCGGATACGGCGGCAACGCCGACGGGCTGGAGGTGTCGTGGGACAAGAAGCCACAGGACAAGGCGCTGGCAGCGGCGCCCCCGCCGGTGCCGTCGGACAGCAACAGCGGCGACTCCGGGGCCACCCGTGACCCGCAGCGGATCGCCATGGATGGTGACTCTGCGTCACTGCGCATCGATGGCGTCGGCTTCCGCGGGCTGTCCGAGGTCTCGATCCAGTTCGGCAGCCAGGACCCCGTCGCAGTGCGTGCCGACACCACCGGCACGGTCGCGGCGACGTTCCCCGGAACCGATGCCGCCGCACCGGGTACGACCGTGGTGGCCATCGGCCGCGGCCCGTCCGGCGCAACTCGCACTCTCGTCGGCTCCGTGCCGCCGCTGCCGAACGGCGTGAACCTGATGGGTCTGGTGCCGTGGGTGGTCGCGTTGCCGATCATCCTGCTGGCCGCGGTCGGCATGCTCCGCCGCCGACCCCAGCAACCGGTTGCGGTCGACGACTCCGGGCTCTTGCTGGCCCCGCCGCCCGCAGGGCTGATGGTGGCCCAGCACCCGATGCCCGCACCCACCGGTGCACCCGTGGTGCTACCCGTACCCGGGCCGGGGCACACCCCGATGCCCGCACCTACCGGGCCGCCGGTGGCGCTGACCGGCCCCACCGCGCGACCAGCGCGCGGCGGTGCTCGACCAAGCCACCGGCAACCAGCAGCAGCAGTACTGCGATAGACCCCAGCGTCGCCGGCAGCAGGATCCGCCACGGGGCGTAGTCCACCACGGCTGCCTCCGAACCGACTTCAAGCGCGATGGTGCCCGCCACCGTGGGCACGCCCGACCGACCCGCCAGCTGCCAACCGGGGCTGTACTCCTCGGGGATGACGACCCAGCCGGGAGTCCCCGGGGACACCTGCCAGCGGGTGGCGCCCGCCTTGCGCAATCCCCCGGCGGTGTCGCTTCGCGCATCGGCGGCGGCGTCACCGGTGAGGGTCGTCGCCTCCGTCCCGAGTTGCCCCGCGGCCGCCAGTTGCAGCACCTCTTCGTACGTTGCCACGCGCCGCTGGACCACCCGGCCCGTCCCCTGCGGCAGCACCCGGAACACGGTCATGGACTGCGTATCCATAACCATCTGCAGGTCGGGCTGCTCCTGCACCCAGGAGTAGTTCGTGAACTCCGGCGTCTTGGCAAGCACGACGTATTGCACACCGAGGGGCGCCACGAGCCGGCCGAATGCACCACCGCCGGCATCAGCCATCAGCCGGTCGAGGTAGGCCGTCCGCAGGGAGGTCGAGTCAGTGCGCAGGCCGGGCAGTTCCACTGCATCGGAGGTGAGCACGGTCCGGTCGAAGAAGGCGTTGGCCGGCGTGGCGATCGTCCGGTCCTGTGAGAAGTCGAACGGCTGATAGGCGTGCCAGGGCAGGAACAGCGCCAGCCCCTCGCCTCTGCCCATCGTCAGATTCGCACCCCACCACCCCACGGGGTACTGACTGGTCGAGATCGAACCGCCAAGGCCCCAGAACAGGGCCGGCGCGACCACCAGTGGGACGCCGACCAGGGGCACCGCCAGCACCACCGACTTCTCCCGCACCCGCAGCGCCAGCCACTCGACGGCGGCGGCGAACGCGACGCAGTAGCCGACCAGCACGAGCGCAACCCACTTCTGCTGCTCGCGCATGGCCTCGAACAGGGGAAGGTGGTCGAAGGCGAGCTGATACCCGAACCCCATCGGGCCGGTGATGCCCGCACCCATGAGCAGGCCGATCACGGTCACGGCGATCAACGGCGCAGCTCGATCGGACTCCCGGCGTACGAGCAGCGCGAACCCCCAGACCACAGCAACCACCAGCCCGACGAAGAGCAGCAGGCCGATCGCCGGAGCGAACAGACTGCGCACGGCCTCATCGTCCGAGGTGCGCCAGAAGCCTTGCAGACTCGCCACCGTCACGAGCAGGCCGCCGGGTCCGGAGCGGGTGGCGTAGGCCTGCAGATCGGCGTCCGTGACCCGCAACGCAGGCGTATTGGTGAGCCAGAGGACGAATGCGTAGGAGTACACGAGCCCCGCGGCCACCACGACCTGCAGTGACCTGACCAGGTCCTTCCACGTGGGTCTGGGCAGGAACGCCACCGCCACCACCAGCGCGAGTCCCAGCCAGGCGGCATGCGGACTCACCGAGATGGCCAGCGCGTACCAGAGCGCCGGCCGCACCGCGAACCATTTGCTGCGTTGCCGCGCTTCCAGCAGCGACGCGAACAACCACGGCAGCAGGGCGATCCCCAGCAGGAACGCCACGTGCCCGACCCGCACGCGGTCCACCACCACCGGGTTGCACACGATGAACAACGCGGCCGCGCAGCGTCGCCAGACGGTCCCACCGGCAGCGACGGACGCTCCGGCGGCTGCCAGTGGGAAGTACCCCAGGATGAGGATCCACGCGGTCGCCGCCGACCCGAAGAGTTCCCGCAGGACCTGCGTCAGGATCCGGAAGGGCATCGCATCCAGCGCGGAGCCGGACAACCCGTAGACGCCGGGAGTCAGCGTCTGGTTGGGGCCGCTCACCCAGTCCAGGAGCAACAGGTAGCCGCCCCGCATCCAGGGTGCGACCACCGCCAGCCCGACCAGCAGGCCAATCACCGCAGCCAGCACGGTGGTCCGGCGCGAACCGGCGTTCATGGCCGCGTGCAGGGATCCAAGTGCGCCGCGGAGACGATCGCCCGCACCAATGGGCCGACGGTGTCGGAAGTGGCGCCGGAGGTGTCCACGAGGAGATTCGCGCAACGACCGGGACGCTCGGCCAGCAGCACGCGGAACTTCTCCTGCTGGTCTTTCTGCTCGGCCAGCGGACGCTCCGGTTTGCGCGCGTGGATCATCTCGGCCGGTGCATCCGGCAGCACCATGATGTCCGGTGGCGGCACCAGCAACTCAGCCAGCACGGACGCCTTCGAACCCGGCCACGGGGATTCCCGCAGGTCGTACACATACCGGTCGCAGATGACGACTTCACCGCGCCGCCGCGGACCGGCCACGGTGGACAGGTATCGCCACCCGTACTCCACCGCGTAGTAGTAGGCGGCGACGCGGCGCAGGGCCTGGTGGTCGCGCGGCGGGCCGGCCGCGTCGACGTCGACCGCTGGTTCCGGCCCCGCAGCGGACTTGTCCTCCCCGCCGGGCTCCGGAATGCCAAGCAGTCGTCGTGCCAGACCCACGCCCGGCAGGTTGCCCCGCGCCATCCCGAAGTAGGCGGTCGTCGTCCGCAAGCCCACCGCACGCAGGCGCTCCTGCGTCTGCTCGGCGACTGTCGACTTACCCGATCCATCGGTACCCACGGTGGCCACGACGACACCCCGGATGCGGTGCCCGAGCGGCCCGGCATGCCGCCCCGCGGGCACGATCGACCGGCGCTGCTTCCAGGCCGCCGCCAGACCAGCCGGTGCCACTGTCGCCCGCAGCAGGACCGTGCGCGCCCGGCGGGCGAGGTCGGGTGGCGGGGCCGCGCCTTCCAGGACCGCGACGACGTCGTGATGCAGGGGTCCCAGCGCCTGCCCCCAGGTCAGCCGCGCCAGCATCCGATCGTCGTGGCCGGCAGCCGCCCACGCGACGCGTGCCTGCTCGAGCCGGGCATCCCCGGGGATCCGTCCGCGCAACAGCGGGCGAACGAGCAGATCGGCGGCGGCAGCCGTCCCGACCAGCCGATGCTCGGAGTCCACGTCGATGTCGGCGCCGCGCGCGAGCAGCAGGGGACCCACCCGGAGGTCACCGAACGTGATGTCCACGACCGCGAGTCCGGTGTCCGTGAACACCGCCCAGCCCGTGTGCCGCAGCCGTCGGGGATCGTCGGCGTGTTCGATCCGGGCCGCGGGCAGCGCGGCCTCGACCGCCGCCCGCACCTGCTCTTCCTCGGCGTCACCGCACCAGAGGTCGAGGTCCTTGGCGTCATCGGCCGCAGCCCACTGCTCCACGGCACCCGCCGGACCCTGCCAGGCCCACTGTCGGGCCCCCAGCGCTTCGGCGAGCCCACGCACCACATCGGCCCGCTGGAATCCGGCCCGCAAAGCGGTCATCATGGACTTCACACTAGGGCAGGGCACCATGCTGCGGCTTTCTCAGCGGACGAACCAGACGGGCACTTGCACGTTCCTTGAGGTGGCTGCGTGAGCCTGGGAACCGTGCCCCCCTCCCCGTCGGCACCGCCCTCCGAGCAGCAGGTGCCGGAGCACGGGTCGTCCGATCACCGCAGCAGGATGTGGCCGCCCGGATTCCACCCCGGCCGGGCCTACGCGATAGTGCTGGCCGTCTCCACCCTGATCGTCAGCCGGTGGTTCCGGGCCGGCACGTTCATCGCCACCGGCGACATGGGACCCCTGATCCGTCAGGGCTGGGAACCGGGAGTGCTGTGGTCGTGGAACTACCAGATCACCGGCGCCGGGTCCGCCGCCCACACGATCGGGCGACTGCCGGAGTTCCTGCTGATCAAGATCAGCCAAGCGCTGGGGTTCGACGAGACCGTAGCGCAGTGGATGTTCTACACGCTCATCTACGGGCTGGTGGCGTTCGGCGTCGCCTACGCCGCCGGCGCGATCGTACGCAGCGAGTGGGGCATCGTCATGGCGGGGACGTTCGCCGTGATGAACGGCTTCTTCCTGACTCGTATCCCCAACCCGCTGAACATCATCTCGGTGGGAACCCTGGCGCTGTTGACCGGGATCGCGCTGCGCGTCGCGCAGGGCCGGACCGTACCCACCCCGATCGCGGGCTTCGCGTTCATGCCGATCGCCTTCCTCGCGTTCAACCCCCCGATGTTCGTGGTGGCCGCCATCTGGGCCAGCGCCTGTGCACTGCTGCTGGCCGGGCTGTTCTACGGCTGGCGCGGGTTCTGGCGACTTCTCAAGTGGGACGTGATGGCCGTGCCCTGGGTGATCGCACTGAACCTGTGGTGGATCCTGCCGTTCCTGCAGGCCTACACCGGCGGGGGTGGAGCGGAATCCAACGCCTCCTTCACCGACCCCACCAACTGGACCTGGGCGCAGATCAACAACCAGATCCCGAACGCACTCACCCTGACCGCCAACTGGGCCTGGTACCTGCCGCAGTACCTGCCGTTCACCGACGCGCTCGACCGCCCGGCCTGGATCTGGATCAGGTACTTGATCCCCGCTCTGGTCTTCGCGGCGCCGTTGCTGGCCCTCCCCGCCCGCCGCCGGATCGCCATGGTCCTGCTCGGCCTGTCCGGGGTCTTCGTCTTCCTGGCCAAGGGCCTCATGGAACCGTTGTCGCAGGTGAATCTGTGGCTGTACCTGCACATCCCGGGGTTCTGGCTGTTCCGCGAGCCGATGAGAAACTCGGCCAGTTGCTGGTGGTGTTCTTCGCGATCCTATGGCGATCCTGGTCGAGGGCGATCATCCATCGCTGGCGGCGCCGGGGCAGCGCCCCTGAAATTTTAGTGGATCGATGTGTTTATATCCCAGCATAGCTACGGTCACAAATGAGTTTAAAAATCAGTATAACGCGCCAGGCCCGTTAAAGACCATGCCCAACAGCGGCCCGATATATTGCGATATTCCCTCGGCCTGCGCCGGCCAGCGCCTGGACCAGGCGCTGGCCGGCTTGTTGCCGGACTACTCGCGCGCGCGCCTGCAACAGTGGATCAAAGCCGGACATCTGCAGGTGGACGGGCGGGTCAGGCGTCCCCGCGACCTGGTTCTGGGTGGCGAGCGGGTGACGGGGGAACCGCCTCAGGAACAGGAAACCATCGCTCTTGCTCAGGACCTGCCGCTGGATGTTCGCTTTGCAGACGACGACATCCTGGTTATTAACAAGCCGGCGGGTCTGGTAGTGCATCCCGCCGCCGGCAATCCCGACGGCACCCTGCTTAACGCGCTGCTGCACCATGCGCCCGAGCTGGCCTTACTACCGCGCGCTGGCCTGGTGCACCGCCTGGACAAGGACACCTCGGGCTTGCTGGTCGTGGCGCGCAGCCTGCGGGCTCACACCGCTCTGGTCGAACAACTGCAAGCGCATACCATGGAGCGCGAATACGAGGCGGTGGCGGTCGGTGTGCTGACGGCGGGCGGCACGGTGGCCGCGCCCATCGGCCGCCATCCGGTGGATCGCCAGCGCATGGCAGTCACCGCGGGCGGTAAGCCTGCCGTCACCCATTACCGGATAATTCAGCGCTTCCACGTCCATACTCACCTGCGCGTGACGCTGGAAACCGGCCGCACCCACCAGATTCGCGTGCATCTAGCGCATCTCCACCACCCGCTGCTGGGCGACCGGGTGTATGGCGGCCGTTCGCGCGTCCCGCCCGCAGCCACGGCGCACTGCCTGGAAATTTTACAGGTATTCCGGCGCCAGGCGCTGCACGCGGCGCGACTGTCCCTGCGCCATCCGGGCAGCCACGAACGATTGGAATGGCGGGTCGAGCCGCCGGCGGACATGGCGGAGCTGCTGAAAGTATTGCGGGAAGACAGGTTGCGGGAAGACAGTGAAGGCGTTAATGGCTGACCTGGAACAATACTCGCTCCTCGTTCCCGAGTGGCCGGCGCCTGCCCGGGTGCGGGCGGTGACCACGACTCGGTGCGTCGGCGTCAGTTTGTCTCCCTATGACCGTTTCAACCTGGGCGACCAGGTCGGCGATGATCCCGACCATGTCGCCGTCAACCGCCAGCGCCTGGTGCGCCTGCTGGAACTGCCGGCGGAGCCCGTCTGGCTGAACCAGGTGCATGGCCGGGAAGTCGTCGCCGCGGAGCAAGTGTCCGCGCCCGCGCAGGCCGATGCCGCCTGTGCCTTTGCGCCGGGCCGGGTATGCGCCGTGTTGACCGCCGACTGTTTGCCGGTGTTGCTGTGCGACCGGGCCGGTACCCGCGTCGCCGCGGTACATGCCGGCTGGCGGGGTCTGGCGGCGGGCGTGCTGGCCGCGACCGTGGCGCGCTTAAGCTGTGCTCCGGACAAATTGCTGGCCTGGCTGGGGCCGGCCATCGGACCAAATGCCTTCGAGGTCGGCGATGAAGTGCGCGATGCTTTCCTGGCGCTCGATCCAGGCGATGCCGCCTGTTTCCAGCCTTCACCGGCAGGGCGCTGGCTGGCGGATATCTACGAATTGGCACGCCGGCGATTGCGCGCGCTGGGGGTCACCGCCGTGTATGGCGGCGGTTGGTGTACCTTTACGGACCGTGAGCGCTTCTTCTCCTACCGTCGCAGTCCCCGCACCGGGCGCATGGCCAGCCTGATCTGGCTGAGCGCCAATCGATAAGCGTTGCGCTGGCGCTCCCCACTTATAGTGTGCTTCCCTTGAATTAACTAAATACACCTCAATCTAAAAAGTTAATAACGCTTCGATTAAGGAGAACTGCTCCATGCGAATGGATAAATTAACCAGTAAGTTTCAGATGGCCCTGAGCGATGCCCAGAGCCTGGCGGTGGGCCGTGACCACCAGTTCCTCGAACCGGTGCATGTGATGGCGGCCCTGTTGGACCAGGAAGGGGGCACCGTGCGGCCCCTGCTGGCTCAGGCCGATGTCAATGTCAATCTGCTGCGCTCCCAGTTGGGCGAGGCTCTCGACCGCTTGCCGCGGGTGGAGGGGATGGCGGGCGATGTGCAGATTTCCAATGCCCTGGGCCGGCTTCTGAACCTTACCGACAAGCTGGCCCAGCAGCGCAAGGATGCTTATATTTCCTCGGAATTGTTCGTGTTGGCTGCCCTGGAGGACAAGGGCGAATTGGGCACCCTGCTGCGCAAGGCCGGCGCCGCCAAGGGCTCCATCGAGGCGATCATCGAAAAGTTGCGCGGCGGCCAGAAAGTCGATGACCCCAATGCCGAGGAGAAACGCCAGGCGCTGGAAAAATATACCATCGACCTCACCGAGCGCGCCGAGCAAGGCAAGCTTGATCCGGTGATCGGCCGCGATGATGAAATCCGCCGCACCATCCAGGTACTCGCCCGCCGCACCAAGAACAACCCGGTGCTGATCGGCGAGGCCGGCGTGGGTAAGACCGCCATCGCCGAGGGCCTGGCCCAGCGCATCATCAATGGCGAGGTGCCGGAAGGACTCAAGGATAAGCGCCTGCTTTCCCTGGACATGGGCGCGCTGATTGCGGGCGCCAAATTCCGCGGCGAGTTCGAGGAGCGGCTGAAGGCGGTGTTGAACGATCTCGCCAAGCAGGAGGGCCGCATCATCCTGTTCATCGACGAACTGCACACCATGGTGGGCGCCGGCAAGGCCGAGGGCGCGATGGACGCCGGCAACATGCTGAAACCGGCGCTGGCCCGCGGCGAACTGCATTGCATCGGCGCCACCACGCTGGACGAGTACCGCAAATACGTGGAGAAGGACGCCGCCTTGGAGCGGCGTTTCCAGAAAGTGCTGGTGAATGAGCCCTCGGTGGAGGATACCATTGCCATTCTGCGCGGCCTCAAGGAGCGTTACGAGGTGCACCACGGCGTGGAGATCACCGATCCGGCCATCGTCGCGGCGGCGACTCTGTCGCACCGTTACATCACCGACCGCCAGTTACCCGACAAGGCCATCGACCTGATCGATGAGGCGGCTTCCCGCATTCGCATGGAAATCGATTCCAAGCCGGAGGAGATGGACCGCCTGGAGCGGCGCCTGATCCAGCTCAAGATCGAGCACGAGGCCCTCAAAAAAGAGACCGACGAGGCTTCCAGGAAGCGCCTGGAGAATCTGGACCACGAGATTGGCAAGGTGGAGCGCGAATATTCGGATCTGGAAGAGATCTGGAAGAGCGAAAAAGCGGCCCTGCAGGGTTCGGCCCATATCAAGGAGGAACTGGAACGCGCCAAGCTGGAACTGGAGACTGCCCGCCGCGCCGGCGATCTGGCGCGCATGTCCGAACTGCATTATGGCCGCATTCCAGCCCTGGAGAAGCAACTGGCGCAGGCCGGCGCGGTCGAGCAGCAGGACTTCAAGCTGCTGCGCAACAAGGTGACCGACGAGGAAATCGCCGAGGTAGTCTCCAAGTGGACCGGGATACCGGTGGCCAAGATGCTGGAAGGGGAGCGGGACAAACTGCTGCGCATGGAGGAAGCCATCCGCCACCGCGTGGTGGGCCAGGATGAGGCGGTGGGGGCGGTGAGCGATGCCATCCGTCGTTCACGGGCTGGTCTTTCCGATCCCAACCGGCCCAACGGCTCGTTCCTGTTCTTGGGGCCTACCGGGGTGGGCAAGACGGAACTGTGCAAGGCGCTGGCGGAATTCCTCTTCGATACCGAGGAAGCCCTGGTGCGCATCGATATGTCCGAGTTCATGGAGAAGCACTCGGTGGCCCGCATGATCGGCGCGCCTCCCGGCTACGTGGGTTACGAGGAAGGCGGGTATCTGACCGAGGCGGTGCGCCGCAAGCCTTATTCGGTGATCCTGCTGGACGAGGTGGAAAAGGCCCACCCGGATGTCTTCAACGTGCTGTTGCAAGTGCTGGACGACGGACGGCTGACCGATGGCCAAGGCCGTACGGTGGATTTTCGCAACACGGTGGTGGTCATGACTTCCAACCTGGGTTCCCAATTGATTCAGGAACTGGCCGGGGAAGAAAATTACGAGCGCATGAAGGCGGCGGTGATGGACGTCGTGGCGGACAACTTCCGGCCCGAGTTCGTCAACCGCATCGATGAAGTGGTGGTCTTCCATCCGCTGGGGCGCCAGCAGATCCGCGCCATTACCGGCATCCAGATCACGTATCTGCGGCGCCGGTTAGCCGATCGCGACATGGAATTGCATGTCAGCGAGAGGGCGCTGGACCGGTTGGGCGAGGCTGGTTTCGACCCGGTCTACGGTGCCCGGCCGTTGAAGCGGGCTATCCAGCAGCAGTTGGAAAATCCCCTGGCCCAGCGGATACTGGCGGGCGAGTTCGGTCCGGGCGATGTTATCGCAATTGACGTTGACGAGGAGCGGCTGGTGTTTCGCAAGGACGAGCGGAAGTCGGCTTGAGCGTCGGCCATCGTTTCCTTGCGCGCCCATTGAGTTGTGGGCAACGGTATAATGCCGGACCATTAGAGTTGCTGTTAACCAAAATAAAGAGGTTCATAACGTGAAACGGAAAGTTCATATGGCGGTCTTCCCGGTGGCTGGATTAGGCACGCGATTCTTGCCCGCCACCAAAGCCAGCCCCAAGGAAATGCTGCCCATCGTGGACAAACCCTTGATCCAGTACGCCGTTGAGGAAGCTGTGGCGGCGGGGGTAAACACCCTGGTGTTTATCATTGGGCGCACCAAAAACGCCATTGCCGATCATTTTGACAAGGCCTATGAACTGGAGGCGGAATTGGAGGCACGCGGCAAAAAGGATTTGCTCCAGGTGGTGCAGGGCATCGTCCCCCACCATGTTCACTGCGTGTATATCCGCCAGGCCGAGGCCTTGGGATTGGGGCATGCGGTGCTGTGTGCCAAGCCGGTAGTGGGCGAACAGCCCTTCGCCGTGCTACTGGCCGATGACCTGATCGAGAATGGCCAGGATGGCGCTCTGAAACAAATGGCCGATTATTTCGATAAATACCAGTGTTCCATCCTGGGCGTTGAACGGATACCGGAATCCGAGACTCAGAAGTACGGTGTCATCAAGCCCCTGTCCTTTGCCCAGCGGCTGAGCAATCTGGACGGTATCGTCGAAAAGCCCAAGCCTCAGGATGCGCCGTCCAACCTGGCGGTGGTGGGTCGCTACATCCTCACCCCGCGCATCTTCGATCTCCTGGAAAGGACCCCGCGTGGCGCCGGCAATGAGATCCAGCTTACCGATGGTATCGCCGCGTTACTGCAGGAGGAACAGGTGCTGGCCTACGAGTTCGAAGGCCGCCGCTATGATTGCGGTAGCAAGCTGGGCTATTTGAAGGCCACCATCGAGTATGGTCTCAGGCATGAGGAACTGGGTGAGGCGTTTCGTACCTATCTCCAGTCGCTGATCCGTGATATGAATGAAACAACCGAGATGGATCGGGCAGTGTCGCTTTGATGGGGCACGTCACGGCATGTCTGTGTGAGGGCTGGTTAGGGCCGGCCTTGCCGTGTATCCGTGGGTTAAAGGTTTTGCAATTTCTTGGTGCAAGGCGTATCTTGGCAAGCTGAATGGTGCGGTGCACAATAAGCCCATTGAACCGTTCCGGAGAGGTCTGGCGACCGCCAGGCTGGCCGTTGCGAGCATGCTGTTGGGGAGAATGAGATGCGCGAACCTACTTCGAAAGTGACCTTCAGGAGCGCCCTTGATCGAATGATTCGCGCTTCCATCGGGCGGGTCACCCTGGGCATATCGCCGGTGGCATTGGCCCAGGCTTACCAGGACTGGGTGCTGCACATGGCGATGTCGCCTGGCATGCAACTGGAATTGACCCAGAAGACGGTACGCAAGCTGGCTCGGCTCGCGGTGTATGCGCAACGTGCCGCCGTGAAATCTGACACGGAACCCTGCATCAAGCCTTTGCCTGGCGATCAGCGCTTCCGAGATCCGGGCTGGCGAGTCTGGCCCTTCAATCTGTACTATCAGTCTTTTCTGCTGAGCCAGCAGTGGTGGTATAACGCGACCACTGCTCTGCGCGGTCCCTCGGAACGCCATAAGAACGTGACCTGGTTCGTGGCCAAGCAATTGCTGGACATCGGCTCGCCCGCCAATTTTCCTCTGACCAACCCGGTGATCCTGAAGCGTACCCTGGAGCAGGGGGGTGCGAATCTGCTACAGGGTTGGCAAAACTGGATAGAGGACGTGGAACGATTGCTCGCCAACGAGAAACCGGTGGGCGTCGAACAGTTTCAGGTGGGAAGGAACGTCGCGGTTACCCCAGGCCGGGTGGTCTACCGCAACCGCTTGATCGAATTGCTGCAGTATGAACCCACCACGGCCGAGGTGCAGGCCGAGCCTATTCTCATCGTGCCGGCCTGGATCATGAAATACTACATTCTGGACCTGTCTCCCCAGAATTCCATGGTCAAGTATCTGGTGGACCAGGGCCATACGGTGTTCATGATCTCCTGGAAAAATCCCCAGGCCGAAGACCATGACTTGGGAATGGATGAATACCTGCGGCTGGGCGTGGGGGCGGCCATGGATGCCGTGTCCGCCATCGTTCCGGGGCGCCAGATTCACGCGGTCGGCTACTGCCTGGGCGGCACGCTGCTGGCCATCGCCGCCGCGGCGATGGGCCGGAATGGGGACGAGCGCCTGCGCAGCATGAGCCTGTTCGCCGCCCAGACCGACTTTCGCCAGGCCGGCGAGTTGCTGCTGTTCATCGATGAGAGCCAGTTGACCTTCCTGGAGGATATCATGTGGGACAAGGGCTATCTGGATACCACCCAGATGGCCGGCACCTTCCAGCTGCTACGTTCCAATGACCTGATCTGGTCGCGCTTGGTGGGCGAGTATATGCTGGGGGAACGCAGCCCCATGACCGACTTGATGGCCTGGAACGCCGACGCCACCCGGCTGCCGTACAAGATGCACAAGGAGTACCTGCGTCGGCTGTTTCTGCACAACGCGCTCGCCAACGGCCAGTATTTGGTAGATGACCGCCCGGTCGCCCTCAGCGATATCCATGTGCCCATCTTCACGGTAGCCACGGAACAGGATCACGTCGCGCCCTGGCGCTCGGTCTACACGCTGCACCTACAGGCCGACACCGAAATCACTTTTCTGCTGACCAACGGCGGTCACAATGCCGGTGTCGTCAGCGAGCCTGGCCGTCCCCGCCGCCATTATCGGGTGTCGGCCAAGGCCAACGGCCAGCATTATCTGGACCCGGATGCCTGGTTCGAACGCGCCCCGGCGAGGGAAGGGTCCTGGTGGCCGGAGTGGCGGCGGTGGCTGACGGAGCATTCCAGCGGGACCGCGCCACCCCCCACCATGGGCAATCCCGACAAAGGTTACGTGCCCGTGGAGAAGGCCCCCGGTACCTATGTGTTACAGCAGTAACCAGCACTCATTCCATGGACTGCATCGAAAACAAAACCTTTGACGAACTCCGGGTTGGTGATGCCGCCAGTGCGGTGCGCACCCTCAGCGATAAGGATATCGAACTGTTTGCCGTGTTGCGGGGTAATGATATTAACCCTGCCCACAGAGAAAAATGGTATGTCACGGACGATATGCTGTATCAGGTGCTGGCGCCCAATATGTGGGGCAGCGCCCTGATTTCGTGGGTAGTGGGCACCCAGTTGCCGGGGCCAGGAAGTGTGTATCGGGCCCAGAACCTGCACTTCCATGAGGCTATGAAGGTGGGCGATTCTGTCAAAGTAACCGTTACAGTTACCCGGAAAGACGCTGACGATTATTCAGTTACCCTGGATTGCAAGGGGGTCAATCAGCATGGCCAGCGGGTGCTGAGTGGCACGGCCTGGGTCGTGGCGCCGACCCAAAAAATTTGTAGCCCGCCTACCGAGTTACCCATCGTTTATTTTGAGGAGCATGGCAGCCGCCTCAAGCAGCTGGTAGAACTGGCGGACAGCTTTCCCGCCGTGACTGCTGCCGTGGTGCACCCGGTGGATGCGGTATCCTTGGAAGGGGCCATTCGGGCGGCCGAAGCTAATCTGATCCGGCCGGTGCTGGTAGGCCCTGTGGCCAAGGTGCGTAACGCCGCCACCACGGCTGGGATCGCCATCTCAAGCTATGAGATCATCGACGTGCCTCACAGCCATGCCGCGGCCGCCAAAGCCGTGGAGTTGGCCCAAAGCGGCGCCGTGCAGATCCTCATGAAAGGCAGTCTGCACACCGACGAATTGATGGCCCAGGTGGTGCGCAAGGACGCTGGCTTGCGCACCGAGCGCCGCATCAGCCATGTGTATGTAATGGATGTGTCCACTTACCCTAAGCTGCTGCTCATCACTGACGCCGCCATCAATATCGAGCCGAACCTATTGGAAAAGCGCGATATCGCGCAGAATGCCATCGATCTTGCCCATGTCATCGGCCTGGAGCAGCCGAAGGTGGCCATTCTCTCTGCCGTGGAGACGGTGACGCCCGAACTCAAGGCTACCATGGATGCCGCAGCCCTGTGCAAGATGGCCGACCGCGGCCAGATTACCGGCGGCATCCTGGATGGGCCGCTGGCCTTCGACAACGCCATTTCCAAACGGGCCGCCAACACCAAGGGCATCGTCTCCCCGGTGGCGGGTGACGCCGATATCCTGTTGGTGCCTGATCTGGAAGCGGGCAATATGCTGGCCAAGCAGTTGGAATATCTGGCCAACGCGGCGGCCGCCGGCATCGTGCTGGGCGCGCGGGTGCCTATCGTGCTGACCAGTCGAGCCGACGGCAACCTGGTGCGCATGGCTTCCTGTGCGCTGGCGGTATTGGTGGCCGAACATAAACGGCAGGTACTCCCCTGAGTTTGAGCCTCCTGGCATGGGTGATCGCCTGCTCCATCGGAACTCGGTGAGCGATAATAAGCGATAATAAATGAATGAAATTAACGACGGCTAACCTAATCAGCCAGCTTGGCTGGCGCGTCCTTTGCTCAATGGCAATTGCTATAAAACGGGGTGTCCGGGATAGCAGCGGCCGTCGCGCGAGCTGCTGCTGTGGTCATGGGCAGCATGGATCAGTCATTGAAAAGTCAAGGAATTAGTCATGTGTGGAATAGTTGGCGCTATTGCTGAGCGGAATATTACCCCTATCTTGCTGGAAGGGCTCAAGCGGCTCGAATACCGTGGCTATGATTCGGCCGGCATCGCAGTGATTAACAATGCGGACAGACTGGAGCGGCGGCGGGCGGTGGGCAAGGTCAAGGTCTTGGAGGACCTGCTGGTCAACGCGCCCCTGGCTGGCTTTTTGGGTGTCGCCCATACCCGCTGGGCCACGCACGGCGAACCCAGCGAGCGCAATGCGCA
Organism: uncultured Gammaproteobacteria bacterium; assembly: GCA_963696325.1. Taxonomy (GTDB): domain Bacteria; phylum Pseudomonadota; class Gammaproteobacteria; order Competibacterales; family Competibacteraceae; genus CAVOJV01. The sequence continues at coordinate 80,878 of CAVOJV010000056.1, read as the reverse complement.
TCCGCATGTGAGCAATGACTCCGTGGCAGTGGTGCACAACGGCATCATCGAGAACTACCAGGAACTCAAGGCCGAGTTGATCGCCAAGGGCTACCGCTTCGAGTCCGATACCGACACCGAGGTTATCGCCCATCTGATTGATTGGTATCTGCGTGAAGAAGTGGACTTCTTGCGGGCCGTGCAGCAAGCCGTGGCCCGGTTGGTGGGCGCCTACAGCTTGGGTGTGATATGCCACCGCGAGCCCAGTCGCCTGGTGGCGGCCCGCATGGGCAGTCCCCTGGTGGTGGGAATCGGGATTGGCGAGCACTTTATCGCCTCCGATGTGTTTGCCCTGCTACCGGTCACCCAGAATTTCGTGTTTCTGGACGATGGCGACGTGGCTGACGTCAGCCGCTTCGGCTTTCGGATTTATGACCGCAGCGGTCACTGCGTGGAGCGCCGGCTCAAGCGCTCCGAGCAATCGGGAGCAGTGGCCGACAAGGGCGGTTATCGCCACTACATGCTCAAGGAGATTTTCGAACAGCCCACCGCGGTGGCCGAGACCCTGGAAGGACGCCTGCTCGACGGACGCCTGCTGGAGGACTGCTTTGGACCGGAAGCCCGGTCGGTATTCGATCGGGTCAAGGGCGTGCATATCGTCGCCTGCGGGACCAGCTATCACGCCGGCATGATCGCCCGTTACTGGCTGGAATCCCTGGGCATTCCCTGCACGGTTGAAGTGGCCAGTGAGTACCGCTATCGGGATTGCGTGGTGCCGCCTGGCACCCTGTTCGTGAGCATCTCCCAGTCTGGGGAGACGGCCGATACCCTGGCCGCCCTGCGGGAAGCCAAGGAGCATGATTATCTGTCCAGCCTGACTATCTGCAATGTGGCCGAGAGTTCACTGGTCCGGGAATCCGATCTAACCCTCATGACCCGTGCCGGTCGGGAAATAGGCGTGGCCTCCACCAAGGCATTCACCACGCAGTTGGCGGCACTCCGACTCCTGGCTATCGCTTTGGGGCGGCGCTTTGGTCTGTCGGCTGATAAGGAATCAGCCCTGATTCACGATCTGGAACAACTGCCGCGCCAGCTTGAGGAGGCGTTGGCCCTCAATAACGACATTGAGGAACTGTCCCAGCACTTCGCTGACAAACGCCATGCCCTGTTCCTGGGTCGCGGCACGCAGTATCCGGTCGCCATGGAAGGGGCCTTGAAGCTCAAGGAAATCTCCTACATCCACGCCGAGGCCTATCCGGCCGGCGAACTGAAACACGGTCCCCTGGCCCTGGTGGATGGCGACATGCCGGTAGTCTGCGTACTACCCAAGGACGGCCTGCTGGAAAAGGTGCTCTCCAACCTGCAGGAGGTGCGGGCTCGGGGCGGTGAACTGTTCCTGTTCGCGGATAACGCCGTGGATACCCATCTGGGCGCCGACACCCAGGTATTGGCCCTGGGTGCGGTTCCCGAATCGGTGGCCCCCATCGTGTTTACCGTCCCCTTGCAGTTGTTGGCCTACCATGTGGCGGTGCTGAAAGGCACCGACGTTGACCAGCCCCGCAATCTGGCCAAGTCCGTGACGGTGGAGTAGGCTTTGTAAATTGCAAGCACCAAGTAGTCAGCACGCTCATGCCCTATAAAGGAATCATCCTCGCCGGCGGCTCGGGAACCCGCCTGCACCCGTTGACCATTTCGGTCAGCAAGCAGTTGATGCCCATCTACGACAAGCCCATGGCCTACTATCCCCTGTCCACCCTCATGCTGGCGGGAATTCGGGAGATCCTGGTGATTACCACGCCCCGCGACCTCGAGGCATTTCAAGCCTTGCTGGGCGACGGCGGACAATGGGGACTGACCATCAGCTATGCCGTTCAGCCCAGCCCGGATGGCCTGGCCCAGGCCTTCCTCATTGGCGCGCGCTTCATCGGCCAGGACCCGGTCAGCCTTGTCCTCGGCGATAATATTTTCTATGGCCAGGGCTTATCGGCAATTCTGCAGCGGGCGTCCAGCCGCACTCAGGGCGCCACGGTGTTCGGTTACTATGTGCGCGATCCCGAGCGCTATGGAGTGGTGAGCTTCGATGCCGAGGGCAGAGCCATCGATATCGAGGAAAAACCCAAGCTCCCCAAGTCGCGTTATGCGGTGACCGGTCTGTATTTTTACGATAATAACGTGGTCGCCATCGCCAAGACTATCAAGCCCTCGGCGCGGGGTGAGCTGGAGATTACCGATATTAATAAGGCTTATCTGGCGAGCGGGGACCTCGTCGTGGAATTATTGGGGCGGGGGCATGCCTGGCTGGATACGGGCACCCATGAATCATTGCTGGCGGCCTCCAACTTCGTGCAGGTGGTCGAGCAACGCCAGGGCCTGAAGGTGTCCTGCCCCGAGGAAATCGCTTACCGGATGGGCTATATCGATGCCGAACAACTGGCCAGGCTGGCGGAACCGCTAGCGAAGAACGGCTATGGCCAATACCTACTAGACATCTTGATCCGGGAGACAATGCCTTGAAGGTGATCGAAACGGAATTGCCCGGCGTATTGATTGTCGAGCCAAGGGTTTTTGGCGATCAGCGCGGCTTTTTCCTGGAGACATATCACCAGGCGCGTTACCAGGAAGCGGGCCTGCCGCCCTGCTTCGTGCAGGATAATCACTCGCGCTCCCGCAAGGGCGTTCTGCGCGGCCTGCATTATCAACTCGTGCAACCGCAGGGCAAACTGGTGAGCGTGACCCGTGGCCAAGTGTTCGACGTGGCGGCGGACATCCGGCGGGGTTCCCCTACTTTCGGCCGCTGGGTGGGCTGCATCCTGGACGACCGCAGTTTGCGCCAGTTCTATGTGCCGCCGGGATTCGCTCATGGGTTTTGCGTGCTGTCGGAAGAAGCGGATTTCGTTTACAAATGCACTGACTATTACCATCCGCCATCCGAGTGCGGCATCGCCTGGGACGATCCGGACATCGGTATCGAGTGGCCCCCCGTGGACGTGATCCTGTCGGAGAAGGACACCCGCAATCCGCGGCTTGCCGAGCAAGCAGATGAGAACTTGCCGGTGTATGAGGGCAGTGCATGAAAATCCTGTTGACCGGGGCCAACGGTCAGGTGGGCTGGGAGGTCGCCCGCCGCGCGCCTGCGTTGGGTCAGGAACTGATCGCCTTGGATCGCTCTGGACTCGATATCAGCGATGCCAGGGCGGTGGCACAAATTCTGGAGAGCAGCGGCGCGGATTTGGTTATCAACGCTGCCGCCTACACGGCGGTGGATAGGGCCGAGCAGGAACCGGAACTCGCCTATGCGGTGAACCGCGACGGTCCCGCCTACCTGGCCGCCGCCTGCGCCCGCCAGGGCATTGCGCTCTTGCACCTCTCCACCGACTACGTCTTCGACGGCAGCAAACCCGAACCGTATCGGGAAACCGACCCGGTGGCGCCATTGGGCGCCTATGGCGGCAGCAAATGGGCAGGCGAGGAGGCGGTACGGGGTGTGCTGACCACCCACCTCATCCTGCGGGTGAGCTGGGTGTTCGGCCCGCACGGCCATAACTTCGTCAAGACCATACTGCGTCTGTCCAGAGAGCGGGACACATTGCGGGTGGTTGCCGACCAGCACGGCTGCCCCACCTGCGCCCCTGACATCGCCGACGTGTTGCTGGCCCTGGCGGGCCGCATCGGCGCCGGCCAGGAGCTGGCGTGGGGCACTTACCATTACGGTGGCGCTCCGGCCACCACGTGGCATGGCTTTGCCCAGGCCATCGTGGACCTGGCGCGTCGGCACGAACCTCTCCGGGTTCGGGAGGTCATACCCGTCGCGACTGCGGATTATCCAACTCCCGCCGCGCGCCCGGCCAATTCGGTATTAGAGTGCGAGCGATTCACGGACTGTTTTGGCATTGAGCCGCGTCCTTGGCTGGCGGGGCTGGAGACGATGCTTAAGAGTCTGAAACGCTGACCGTTCAACCCCTGGTTTTGCCTTCCTCAGCCCGGCTTACCACACCTCAGCCAGATAAGCGGACGGTACGTATTGAGCAAACAGCTAGGTGAACTCTTAGTCGAGAGAAGCAAGCTTGCCGAGAGCGACCTGCTGCGGGCGCAGCGGGTCCAGGAAACCAGCGACGAGCCGCTGGAAGCCATCTTGATCAAGCTTGGGCTGGTCTCGGAGCGGGACATGGCGGAGGCTTTTGCCGCCCTGTACGGGCTGCCGTTGGTCAAGACAGATGACTATCCCGATCTCCCCCTGTTGGAAGACACCGTATCGCCCCGCTTTCTAAAGGAGTCTCAGGTTATTCCGCTCTTCGAGCAGGACCAGCGTATCGTGCTGGCCATGGCTAACCCCACGGATACCTATGCTATTTCCGCCCTGCAACTCGCCAGCGGCAAGCCGGTATTGCCGCGGGTTGGACTGCCCACGGAGATCGAGGTTGCCTATGAGCGGCTGTATGGCGGCGGGAAATCCGCCATGGGGCAGATCGTCGAGTCTATCGGCATGGCGGACGGTCCGGATGATGTGGATGATATCGAGCATCTCAAGGATCTGGCCAGCGAGGCCCCCGTCATCCGACTGGTGAACTTGATGATCACCAAGGCCGTGGACGCCCGCGCCTCGGATATCCATATCGAGCCCTTCGAGAACCGCCTGAAAGTGCGCTACCGAGTGGACGGGGTGATGCGCGAAGTGGAATCGCCCCCGGTCCGGTTGTCGGCGGCGGTGATTTCCCGCGTCAAGATCATGGCCAAGCTCAACATCGCCGAGCGCCGCCTGCCCCAGGACGGTCGCATCCAGTTGCGCGTGCAGGGCAAGGAGATCGACCTGCGTGTTTCCACGGTGCCCACCCTGCACGGTGAAAGCGTGGTGATGCGCATCTTGGACAAGGCCAGCATGGTGCTGGATTTTGCATTGCTGGGCTTCAGTTCCGACATGCTGCGCCGGTTCCTGGAGGTGCTCATGGTACCGCATGGCATTCTCCTGGTCACCGGGCCCACGGGCAGCGGCAAAACCACGACGCTCTACACGGCCTTGCAAAAGCTGAACAGCCCGGAAAGAAAAATTCTGACAGTCGAGGATCCGGTCGAGTATCAACTGGAAGGCATCAATCAGATCCAGGTCAAGCCCCAGATTGACCTGACCTTTGCAAACGCCCTGCGGGCTATCGTCCGCCAGGACCCGGACGTGATCATGATCGGCGAAATGCGTGATCTGGAGACCGCGGGAATAGCCGTACAGTCGGCACTCACCGGCCATATGGTCTTATCCACCCTGCACACCAACGATGCGGCCGGCAGCATCACGCGCTTGCTGGACATGGGGGTCGAGGACTATCTGTTGACTTCCACTATCAACGGTATTCTCGCCCAGCGACTGGTGCGCACGCTCTGCACACATTGCCGGCAGCCTTATCCGGCCCTGCCGGAGCTGGTCGACGAACTGCGCTTGCAGCGGTTTACGGAGACGCATACCGTGCAACTGTACAAGCCGGTAGGCTGCGAAAAATGCGGGGGCACCGGCTATTGGGGCCGGGCGGCGATCATGGAATTGCTGATTATGAGCGACCCGCTGCGCCGCCTGGTCCTGAAGCACGCGGATGCCGGCGAAATTCAAGAAACTGCCCGGAGCGAAGGTATGCTGACCATGTATGAGGACGGGCTGCGCAAGGCCGTCGCCGGTCTGACGACCATCGAGGAAGTCATGCGGGTCACCGAGGATTCCTAGCCTAATGCCCCTTTACCGATACGAGGCGGTGGACACCGCCGGGGAATTGCAGAAAGGGGAAATGGAGGCCCAAACCCAGGAAGCCGTGATCGAGTGGTTGCGCGATCAAGGGCTGTTGCCCGTCAGCGCCACAGAGTCCGCCGCCGGTTTCTGGTCGCAGGGCTGGCGGCAGCCCCTGTTGGGCAGGCGTAATAAAGTTTCCCAGAAAGAAATAACCCTGTTGACCCAGCAGGTGTCCAGCCTGCTTAACGCCGGTCTGCCCCTGGACAGGGCGCTGACCATCCTGATCGGCATCAGCGATGAGGGTGAGGTCAAGAAGCTATTGGCGCGTATTCAGGAGCGGGTCAGGGGAGGTTCGTCGCTGGCTGATGCGATGGAGGCCCAGAGCAGCGTATTTTCCCGATTTTATCTCAACATGATTCGCGCGGGTGAGGCGGGTGGCTCCATCGAGGTCGTGTTGGCGCGCCTGGCTGAGTTCATGGAGCGCTCCAAGGCGCTCCAGGATTCCGTTACCTCGGCGCTGATTTACCCCCTCATCCTGCTTGGGGTGTCCGGGTTGTCGGTGGTTATCCTGTTGACCTTCGTAGTGCCCCAGTTCCAGCAGTTGTTTGCGGACGCCGGCAAGGCGCTGCCGCTGGCAACCCAGGTCGTGATTGCGGTCGGGGATGGGTTTCGAAGTTATTGGTGGGTCGGACTGCTGGTGCTCGTTGGCCTCGTGCTGACTGTACAACAACAGTTGAGCCGGCCACAGACCCGCTATCGTTGGGACGGTCTCTTGTTACGAGCACCGTTGCTGGGGGATCTCGTGGCCAAGGTGGAAATGGCGCGGTTCGCGAGAACCCTGGGGACCCTGCTAGGAAACGGAGTTTCGCTGCTGGCGGCCCTGGCCATCGTCAAGGAAACCCTGACCAATCAAATGCTTGCCAGCGCGCTGGGGGATGTGGCCGAGAATCTAAAAGCGGGTCAGGGGCTGGCCGAGCCGCTGTTGGCGGCGGGTACATTTCCCAAGCTGGCGATACACATGATCCGCGTCGGCGAAGAAACCGGCCAGTTACAGGAGATGCTTCTCCAGGTGGCCGATACCTACGACGGCGAGGTGCAATCGACGGTCAAACGTCTGCTTGCCTTGCTGGAGCCGGTACTGATTCTGGGGCTTGGGGTGATCATCGCTGGCATTATCATGTCTATATTAGTGGCCATCCTGAGCCTTAATGATTTGGCGGTTTGACTTGCCGTGCGTGGTACAGCCATTTTTCAGGCGCGGTATTTCTTTTGTATTACAATTTTTAATTTTTAGGCCGCCAAAGAATTTAATGCATGCAAAGAAAATTTGGTCTTGATTTGATAAGAACGCTGGCAATAACATTGGTGCTGATATCGCATAGTTCGTTTTTTTTGGCCTCGAATTGGCCAGAAACTGAAAACTTATTGTGGGCTGGATTCTGGGGCGTAGAGCTTTTTTTCGTTCTCAGTGGTTATTTGATCGGCGGAATTATAATCAGGGAAATGCGCAGAAATGTATTTAACGTGGTATCGTTTTGGAAAAGGCGATGGTATAGAACCTTACCGGCATACTATTTTTTTTTGGCCGTAAACGTGATTTTTTTTCATTTGTTGAATAACGAGCTTCCAGATTTCAAATTATACTCTTTTTTTCTTCAGAATTTTGCCTGGAAGCACCCTGATTTCTTCCCGGAAGCCTGGAGTCTGGCGGTCGAGGAGTTTTTCTATCTGCTATTTCCGGTTGTGATATATGCCTTGAACAAATTTATAAAGAACTGGGAAAAATCCTTTATCGTAACAGGGTTGGCAATACTATTCTTTTTCACCGCTTATCGAATCATATATGTGATGGAGAGTGACCCCCTATGGGACGATGGGGTAAGAAAGATTGTGCTTTGCAGACTGGACTCAATAATGTATGGGATTGGACTGGCACTTATTCTGGATAAGTTTGGCAGGTTCATAAACAATGAGAAATATTTGTTTGTCGGGCTAACAATACTGATTGTCTCTATTATTATTTTTTTTGGCGTGGACAGGGATATTAATATTTTTTCAAAAACATTTCTTTTTTCAATTACTTCATTGGGGTTTGCTTGCTGCTTTCCTTATTTTGTAAACTTGGATAGGTCAAAGTTTCCATTTGTTAATAAGTTCATTGCGAATTTCGCAGCTTGGTCATATTCGATATACCTCTCAAATTTATTGTCATTGAGCATCACAAAAATATATCTTGAGCCCCGCATGGACAGTGATACTCTATCCAGAATGATTCTCCTGGCGTTTTTTGTGCTATTGACGGTGAGCATATCGATATGCTCCTATCGGTTTATTGAAACGCCTTTTTTAAGATTTAGGGATAGGCGTCAGGCTCTGAAACTCGCGAATTAATTCTTGCATTGATCAAGCATTGACTCTATCAGGAGACTTTTTTCGATGTATGCCAATAAACGATTGCCACTTGAGGCGATGCGCGGATTTACGCTGATTGAACTATTGGTCGTGCTGGTTATTCTGGGTCTGCTGGCGGGCCTGGTGGGACCGCAGGTACTGAAACACCTGGGCAAGGCCAACACGGATACGGCGCGCCTGCAAATCGAGAACCTGAGCACCACCCTGGACGCCTATCGCCTGGAAGTGGGGCGCTATCCCACGACTGCCGAGGGATTGCAGGCGCTGGTCCAGGCGCCGCCGGGCGCGACCCGCTGGAATGGTCCCTATTTGAAGAAGAGTACGATACCCAAGGACCCTTGGGGCGGTGACTATCATTACCGAGCTCCAGGTCAACACGGACCATTCGATCTCTATTCCCTGGGGGCCGATAACGCCGAGGGTGGCGAGGGAGAAAACCAGGACGTCGTGAGCTGGCAATGAGCCGCAGTGGTGGGCGAACTCGGTTATCGGCGCCGGGGTCACCACGGTATAGCAATGGCTTTACCTTGCTCGAGCTGATGGTGGTGCTGATAATCGCCGTCTCCATGGTCGCCTTGGTGCCGCCCTTGCTGTCGGGTTTGGCCAAGTCCTCCGAGCTTAAGGGAGCGGCGCGGCAATTGGCGGCGGCGTTACGGTCCGCGCGCAATGAGGCAGTCACTAAACAGCATGAGGGAACCCTTTCCCTGGACTTGGAACGGCGGCGTTTTCAGGTGACGGGTAGCGAACGTGAATTTTCCTTGCCCGAGGCCATCTCGATCAAGCTGCTCACCGCGCAATCTGAGCTACTGGGTGGTTCATCCGGAAGCATTCGCTTCTTTCCGGATGGCAGTTCCACCGGAGGGCATATCACCGTCGCCAATGAGCGGCTTGCCTATACCGTGAACGTGGACTGGCTCACCGGTCGCATCACCATCCAGGAATAGGAGGAACGCTGATGCGGCCCGGTTCAGGTAGTGGTCCACAACGGGGATTCTCCCTGCTGGAAGTGCTCGTGGCTTTCGCCATCCTAGGGGTTTCTCTTGGGGTGCTGCTGCAGGTGTTCGCGGGTGGTTTACGCAATACGGCTATCGCCGAGGAATATACCCAGGCCACCCTGTACGCGGAATCCATACTGGCCGCGCTTGGGCGGGAAGCCCCTCTCAGCCCGGCCGTGGCTGAAGGGCGGATTAATGAAAAATTTCAGTGGCGTAGCACCGTGACGCCGTATGCAGAGGAAAATTTAGCGGAGGTTCCCGGCGTAGCGCCGTACCGGTTGGCGGTAGAGGTTTTCTGGCCTGGCCCGCTACAGGCGCGCTCGGTCATGCTGCAAACACTGCGGTTGGTGCCCAGTAGCGGTTGACCGGACGTGCGCAACCAAGCCGGGTTTACCCTGTTGGAGTTGCTCATCGCCATGACGCTGATGAGCATGGTGCTGGTGCTGGTGTATGGTGGGTTGAGGCTGGCCACGCGTAGTTGGGATGCCGGCGAGCAGCGTGCCGAGAATCTCACCCAGATCAGCCTGACACAGGATTTCATCCGGCGTCAGTTGCAGCAATCTCTGTCGCTGTTTCGCGAAGATGCAACCGAGGGACGGGTGGTCGTGTTTGCGGGTGAGCCACGGCGCGTGAGCCTGGTCGCGCCTCTGTTTGCGCATCTGGGTCTCGGTGGTTTGTATGTTATCCAGCTTTATGCCGTGGACGACGGCGGTGTTGGCCAACTTCGTATGCGCTGGTATCCTTACCGCCCTGCCGACCCGGAGGGGGATCACGCAGGAGAGGAAACGGTATTGCTGGAGGGTGTCTCTGAGGTGCAATGGGCCTATTTTGGCCTCGATCCAGGTGCTCAGAGCCCATACTGGCGTGACCGCTGGCAGAACCCGCAGCAGCGTCCGGCGCTGGTGCGGCTGAACCTCAAGTGGCGGGGGGACCCCTGGCCGGATCTGGTGGCGGTCGTGCCGGATTGGCCCCCACCCTGACCCGCATGAAACCACCATGAAGCGATTGCCCGATGAACGCGGCATTATCCTCGTCATCGTACTCTGGATCATGACGTTATTGTCCGTGATGGCGGGTAGTTTCGCTTATTCCATGCGCACGGAAACGCGGCTGGCTATTAATAGAGTGGAGCGTGCGCAGGCGCGGGCACTGGCTGATGCTGGCGTGACGTATGCCATGCTCCAGGTGCTGGATGCTTCCCAGCAAACACCCGGCGTCCCGCCCTGGCCGGTGGATGGTAGCGTTCGGGAATGGCGGTTTGGATCAGGCCAGTTGCGCATTGCGGTCGTGGACGCAGGCGGTTTGATTGATCTAAACAACGCCGATCGAATTCTTTTACGAGGCTTGCTGGCCTTTGCTGGGGTAGGTGCCGAGGAACTGGAAAAGCTCCTGGATGCCATCGAAGATTGGCGAGACCCCGATGATTTGCGTCATCCAAATGGCGCCGAAGGTGCGGATTACCGCGCCGCCGGGCGAGTTACAGGGCCCAAGAACAGGCCCTTTGAGAGCGTTGAGGAACTCCAGCAAGTATTGGGCATGACGCCAGAACTTTATAAAGCGATAGCGGGAGGATTAACGGTTTATTCTGATAACGCCGGGGTCAACCCGGCCCTGGCGCCAGAGCCTGTACTGAGGGCTTTGCCAGGCATGGATGCAAAAGCGGTTGCCGGATTTTTGCAAGCGCGTGCGGAGAATGCCGCCCAGGGGCTGCCGCCAGTACAACTGCCGGAGAGCGGGCCTTATTTGTCTCAAAGCAAGGTGGGGACGTATCATGTTTTTGTGGAGGCTCGCCTGGACGCAGGCAGTGAGGCTTTTTTGGAAGCGGTGGTAGTCCCGGCAAGTGGGTCTGCGCCTTACCGTGTGCGCGCCAGGCGCGAGGGCAGATAGGGGTCGCGAGACGCACGCTGGCGGCCGCGGAGTCCTAAAACCAAAGCAGACTGATCAATTTGAAATCCATGTACTCGGCGTCAAGACTGATGTCTTATAAAATCCCGCCCGAAATAGGCGCCTTCCTGCGCTGGTGGGGAAACGGGTTGCTAGCGTGTCTGCCCTGGTCGCTGCGCCGGTTGTTTGCCGAGGCGCCCGTGCGTCTCATCCTTGAGATCCGTGGCCAGGACCTTTGCTTCCTGCTGGAGGAAGACGGGGAATGCCGAGAGCTGGAACAATACCCGCTGCAAGCACTGCCAGGCGACACCTTGCGCCAGCAAATTGCTGCACTGGTAGCCGATGCCAGACAAATCATCCTGCGCCTGCCAGCCGAGCAGGTATTGTTGAAAGACGTTACCCTGCCGCTGGCTGCCGCGGCTAACCTGAGACAGGTCGTGGGTTTTGAGATAGATCGCCTAACTCCCTTCAGCGCTGGCCAGATCTACTATGATCTAGCCGTGTTGGAACGGCGCCAGGATCTCAAGCGCATCAAGATCCGGTTTGTCGGGGTATTGCGGACCTTGGTCGATCCACTGGTAACCCGATTGGCGGAACTCGGGGTGGCGGCGGATCGGGTTGAGGTGAAGGGAGAGGATTCCGGCATCAATCTGCTGCCGCTGGAACAGCGTCCGGATAAGAGCCGCTTTACCCGCCGGCTGCACTGGGCGCTGGCGGGTCTGGCCGCTGGGTTGCTGTTGCTGGCAGGGGTGCTGCCGTTATGGCAACAGCGGAGCCTGGTGGTGGAGTTGTTGCCCAAGGTAGCGGCGGCGCAAAAGCGAGCCGAACAAATCCTGGCCCTGCGCAGCGAACTGGAAAATGCCATTGAAGCGTCCCGTTTTTTGTTCCAAAAACGGAAGGAAAGTATTTTGAACATCGAGTTATTGAAGGAGTTAACGACTATCCTGCCGGATGCCACCTGGGTCGAGCAATTGGAAATCATTGGCAACGAAATTCGGGTGCGCGGACAATCCCCAACCGCTTCGGCGCTGCTTGGTTTGATGGAAGCGTCGAAATTGTTTCAAAATGCCACTTTTCTTTCACCAATAACCGCCGGCGCAGCGGGTAAAGACCGCTTTTATCTGTCCGCGCAGATCGCCAGAGAGCCCTAAGAGTGGTTTTGCAAGCAGTAACAAATTATCACCGCCTAGCGGCGCTGGGTTTATTGCTGGTCGCCTTGGCAGGTGCCTATTGGTTGATCGCCCGGCCCGTGGTTTTGCAATACCAGTTCTATCAGAACACTGTGGAAAGTCTGCAAGATCGTCTGCAGCGCTTCGACAGGATGTTGGCAACGCGTCAGGAACTGGAGGCGCGGATACAGCGAATCCGACAGGACAGTTCGGTGGATGACTACTACCTAAAGCAGCAATCTCCAACATTAGCAGCCACCGATGCACAGCAGAAGATAAAATCCTTTGTGGAGGCTAATGGCGGCCATTTGGTAAGCACCCAGATTTTGCCGGTGGTACAGGAAAGCGCCTTTTTCCGCGTGGCGATCAGTGTGCAGATGACAGGGGATATGGTCGTCTTGCAAAAGGTTGTTTATGCCCTTGAAACGGGCCGTCCCTTGCTGTTTATCAGCAATCTTCAGGTTAGGGCGAACATGATTCGACGCCCTGGCCGCGATTCCAGAGCCGGCCAAGTCGAAACCAGCCTGCAGTTGACGATTCAGTTTGAGTTGGCTGGCTATCTGCGCAGAGGTCAGGCTTAAATGGGTAATGCGGTAACGCTTGGCTTGGCGGCGTTCTGCGCAGTCATGACAGGCATTGTTGCGGTCGAATGGGTAAACCCGCCGCGGCTTAAGGGAGGCAGCGCTAACAGTCAGTCCACCCAGGGAGCACGCGACCTTGAGGTCAAGCCGGTTGAAAGTTTCGCCATTGCCCCCTTGAGCCGGTATGATGAAATTATTGCACGCCCCCTTTTTTCTGGCCAGCCGCCGTCCTGCCGAGGTATTGGACACGGTAGGCCAGCAAAAACCAGGTGACGATGCAGTGTTCAGTTTGTTGGGCGTCGTCATGACACCGGAGCGGATGATGGCGCTTTTGCAAGTTGATAAAAGCGGCAAGATTGCCCGTCTGCGGGTGGGGGAAACAGTGGAAGGCTGGCAACTCGAGTCGGTCCAGGCCACCAGCGTGCTCCTGCGCAGGGGTGACGTGGTTAAGAATCTGCCGTTGGAACGTAACAAAAAAACCACTGCCCGTCCCGTTGCCAGGATGCCCAAAGTGGAAAAAAGCCAGAACGTTGGGGGTACTGTCCCCGCCGCCGCGCCTGCCGAAACGCCGGCTCGTTAGCCGCCCATCGTTTTTTCGCCACGGTGTCCATTGGATTGAGAGCGAGCAACGTTGATTAAAGCATCATCCTTTCTAATACGGCCTTTTGGCCTATTTCTGGCGTTGGTGTTGAACGCCTGCGCCACGCAGATGGGGCCTGAGCAATCCGCGCAAGCTGATGCGGTTTCTACCCAGCCCCTGATCGGGACTTCCATTCGCACTCCGTTGACTAGCGCGGCGCCGTTATCCGACAGTGCCCGGCCCGACCCGGATCGGCTTAACGAAGCGGTTACCCTGTTTCCCGGTACGGGTCAATTTGTCAATGCGCGGGCCGCCAGCAAACCCGCCCCGGTTCAGAAGGTCAACGGAGAAATCACGCTCAATTTCGAGGGCGCCAACATTCGTGACGTGATCAAGGTCGTTTTTGATGCGCTCCAGGAAAATTATATTATCGATCCCCAAGTTCAGGGCGAAGTGACGGTGCAGACCAGCCAGCCCTTGCCCAAGGATATGTTGATTCCCACCTTGGAGACCCTGTTGCGAATGAACCAGGCGGCTCTGCTGCGTGAGGGCGGGGTCTATAAAGTGGTGCCGCTGGCCAACGCGGCGTCCAGCGTGGCTCCTCAGCTCAGTAAAGCACGGTTGGGTTTCGGGTATGCTGTTCGCATTGTGCCGCTGCGCTACGTGAGCGTGGCGGAAATGCAAAAACTCATTGAGCCGTTGGTTCCCCAAAGCGCGATTCTACGCACCGATGCGGCTCGCAATATGCTCATCGTGGGGGGAACGCCCCAGGAACTTATCAGGATTCAGGAGACCATTAATATCTTCGATGTCAATTGGCTCAAGGGAATGTCCGTGGGCCTCTATCGATTAAAGAATATCGACAGCCAGACGGTCGCGGCGCAGTTGGATAGCATGTTTGGTGAAGCGTCCAAGCTGCCCTTGGCCGGGCTGTTTCGGTTTGTGCCGATCAATCAGCTTAACGCCGTCTTGGTCATTACCCCCCAGCCTGAATATCTCAAGGAGGCCGGCCTTTGGGTGGAGCGTCTTGATGGTAGCGGCGGTGAGCGGCTCTATGTGTATAGGGTGCAAAACGGCACTGCCGATTACCTAGCATCCATTTTGAATGCGGTCTTCGGAAGCGGGGGTTCCCCGGCCACCGCGTCTTCGGCGGGCCAGGTGGCGCCCGGCTTGCAGCCTGTACAGTTGTCGGGAGATTCAAGTGGATCGTCAGGAGGTTCAGGCGGATTCTCGGGAGGTTCGAGTGGCGTGATGGGGAGTGGCATATCAGGAGGTTCAAGCGGATTGTCGGGGAGTTCGAGCGGATTATCGGGAGGCTCGCTGCCTCAGTCGCGGAATGCGACAGGTTCCGCAAGGGGCAGTGGGGTCAAAGCGGCGGAATTGGGCATGGGCGCGGAGCAGGTGCGCATCGTCCCGGACACCGATAATAACGCCTTGCTGATTTGGGCGGACAAGCATAATCAGGAAAAGATTATCGGTGCCCTCCGCAAGCTGGATGTCGCCCGGCGGCAGGTTCTGGTGGAAGCCACGATCGCCGAAGTGACGCTAACCGGGGCTCTCCGGTATGGCTTGCAGTGGTACTTCAAAAACGATGTGGGGAACTACACGGGGTATGGATCATTAAATCTCCGAACCAACGTACCCATAACTACCCCCTTGCCCAGCGCTAACGTCCTGGGTAACGGGTTTGCCTATGCGATAACGGATAGCGCCGGCTTTGTCCGTGCCTTGCTGGACACCTTGGCGAGCGAGTCCAAGCTAAAAGTGCTGTCCGCGCCGAACCTCATGGTTAGCGATAATCAGGAAGCCACCATCCGGGTGGGCACTCAGCAGCCCATCTCGGGACCACAGACCGTCACTACCGGTGTTATCACTAGCTCCTTTCAATATAAGGATACCGGCGTATTCCTGCAGGTGCGGCCCCAGATCAACGCAGGCGGGTTGGTTACGATGGATATCAATCAGGCGGTGACGGATGTGGGGCCGATCGATTCGGCGACCGGACAGCGCACTTTCGACCAACGCACTATTACCAGCCGGGTGGCTGTGCAAAGCGGGCAAAGTATCGTCCTGGGCGGATTGATCAGGGACAGACAAATCGATAGCGATAGCGGGATTCCCGGGCTTTATAAGATTCCCCTGCTCGGTGCGCTGTTTGGGAAAACCGACAACGTCTCGAGCCGGACCGAACTGGTGGTCCTGATTACCCCAAAAGTTGTTGAAAATAGTCAGGATAATCAAAATATTATTGATGATTTGCGGGAAAAGATGAAAGCTGTTGCGCCGATGGTGCTGGGTTCCTGACCACTGGCCTTATCCCTGATTTGCGTAAATACAACACGCGGTTAGTTTGGGCTTATAAACAACGAAAGGGTTTCGTTGCGCCATGGACCGACTATACTGTCAACAGATACCTTCTGATCTTCCTGGCTGAAATCAAAGTAAAACGGTGAATGGGTTGCCAAGCTGGGTTTCTAAACGTAAACTGATTAAATTATGTGAAAGCTTGGGCAACGGCTTCCGTTGTGCCTGGCCAGATTTGGATAATTATAATAAAAATTAATCGCTTGACGGTCTTGTTGCGCAGTGGCTTCGTTAGCAATCCCGTTAACTGAAGAGGGATCTAATGATCAGGAGCCTCGCGGTGTAGCCTTTGTTGTAAAGATAAAAAATGTTGCGTAGACAGCAAATTTGTGTTGTTCTGTTGACACCATTGAAATTCCAATGTAGTCTTTTTGTCGTAGTTTACTGTAGTTTTTAAAGCGCTCGTGCGAAGCAACTTATAGGAGTTACATCATGTTCGCAAAGTTTAACAAGATTGGTGTGGCGTCCGCTGTCGCGGCCGCCCTTGGTGCATCCGGTGCCGCTCAGGCGGTCATTCTAGGTCAACCCGGCGGTGCGTTGTTGGTTCCTCATGTGATCGCGGATGCTGCGTCGCAAGTCAATACGCTTATTGGTGTTGTCGTGGGGGACAATTTGCCGCCCTCCGTCAATGTGCAACCTGATCAGAACCCGCCCGCGCCCTGGTTTACTTATGGAACTATCAACCAAGGACCCCCGGGATGCGTTAATGACAGTGCAGCGGCATCGGCGGGGAACCGGCCAAGTTTGCACTGGTACTTCTTTGATACCGAGAGTGTAAAAAAGCGCGATGGTCTCATTGCGGTAACCTGTAATGACTTCGTCCGTATGGACTGGAACTTCCTGACAACGGGCACAAACCTTCAGGGTGTGGCGGGCTATATGGTTATCGGTGATAACCGCGCTAATGGTGGTGCCCCCAGTCAGCTTGCGCTGTGGGGGGCTTCCTACCTGATTCAGGGTTTCTGGCAGTCGGAAGCCTTTATTCCTGTGCTGCCGTTGTATGATGTCGCTGACAGTGATCCCTTTGATGAGGTTTCTTACAGTGCCGGATTTCCATCGAATGTAAACCCGGTAAGCGCGGGTATGGCGTTACCTGCTGTGGGAAGTGGTAGTGAGGTTGCGCAATTCAGCCTGCGGTACTTCAATGATCCAGCCCTGAGTGGAAATACCCGTTTTGTCGTTTGGCTGCCTAATAATGACGCTGGTCGTGGGGCCGTCGGCGTCTTGGTTTATGATGCCGATGAGGCATTCGTATCGTCGACTATCGACTTGTCGAATGAGCTGACTGTCATAAATTCTCTTACCGACCCGAATCTGGCCGGCGTTACGACTAACAACCCCGCTGCTACCAGCGCTTTCGGGGCTCCCCACGTTATTCCTGATGCTGCGCAGACGAGCCCTGCCGTCGATTCGGGTTTTGTGATTTTCTCGATTCAGGATGGCGCGGGTGCAAGTGTAGGCGAATTTGGTGCGGGTAGTAGACGTGCTGGGGTGGCCTTTAGCTTGGTCGGTATCGGTGCATCGGGGTCGGGCGTTCAGGTACAAACCGAGATGGCTCATGAACGCGGGGTTAGTGGTGGTGTCCCAGCAGAACCCGCCCCAGCGCCCTGATTGGATAGTAACCGACACGGTTAGTTTAGTGTAACCCTTTCGAGTTGTTGCTAAGTAAGACGGCGCATTTCGATGCGCCGTCTTTTTTGTCTGAGTTGAATATTGGCCATGATGAATAGATCAACAATAGCGATAGCTCTATGGTTGATGGTTGCGGACGCCACGAGTGTTGCCGTCGCCGAATCCCAGGAAAAGCTGGATTCCTCCTATTCCCTGTTTCCTGTGCAACACAAAGGGGCGATCCATGTGCTACTAGACGACTTGACCGGCGATGGGTTGACTGATCTGGCGTTTACCTCACATGGGGGTAATTTCGTCGAAATCTATAGGCAGGTGTCGCCGCGCCGTTTCGAAGTGATCCCTGAACAGGCCATAGCCGGTTTTCATCCTAACGACATGATTGCCTTACCGGGCGCCCCGAAACGTTATCTGATCAATGCGGAAGGAGACGGCCGTCTTAAGGTGGTCGCGGCGCGGCCAGATAGCCAGTTGGAGTTGGTCGCCGAACACCCACAGCCAGGACCCCGGACGAGCACTGTCTTTGGCTGGCCGGGTTGGGGCACGAGTCTAGCAGTGGTTCCCTATTCTGGTAACAGCTTGACCTTGTTGCGCGATTTCGATGCGGAGAAGGCTGAGGCGAAGTCCATGCTTTCCTTGCCTCTCGGTGCAGGAGGATTAGGGCATGTCCGCTTGGGGGATTTGAAGGGAGATGGCGTCCCGGCACTCTTACTCACGGCGTTTCAGAGTAATACAATATGGGTGGTAGAATACCCGGGACCGGATAAGGAAGCCGTGTCCCGCAAACTGTGGTCTTTCCAGACGGGTTGGCCGCGGCATGTCATTCCCTTCGATATCGACCGCGATGGCACGCTGGATCTCCTGGTGCCGATGTCGATACGGCCGGAGATTGCAGTCCTTATCAATGACGGCAACGGTAATTTTACCGAAGGCAAAGCCATTCCTTACCCGGTAAAGCCGGGCATACATGCTATGACCACGGGGCAAGATAAGGACGGCACGCGTTATCTGCTGGCCGGTGGAATAAAAGCACTGGTGCTTTACCGGGAGCTCAAGGATACACCGGGCAGTTTTGAGAACATCACGTTGCCGCTGAACGGTTGGCCTAACGGGGTGGAGTTGAGGGATGTTGACGGTGATGGTTGGCTGGATGCGGTAGTGGCCAGCCAAGGTGCTGCCCCTTCCTTTGCGATTTATGGTCCGCTGTGGGATGCTTTTCCAAAGTTCACGGATACTAATAGCTGAAATAGTCGATAGAAGCCTCGCTGGTTAAGGTATATATGCTCAGAAAATTGCTGAAGATTTTAGAATTAACAGCCGCAGCGGGATGCCTGCTGGGGCTGTTTCAGACGGCCCCGCTGGCTGAACAAACGGTTGCCCCCGCTGCGGAAGGTGCCGTGAAACGATCTGATGAACATACGACCAAACAGACTGCGGCTGCTCCGTCAATGGAGATGGGTGCGGTACAGCAGCCTCGAAAAGAAGTCATCATGGCCCGCGTTGGCGACCGTAAAATTACCGTCGACGATTTCATGCAATATATCTCCAAGGATACGAGTGTAGTTGCCAAGGTGGCGACTACCGACAACGGTCGGGCGGAGGTGCTTCGCGAGATGATCATCGACCGCTTGATCGAAGAGGGTATGCGCAGGGAAGGATTACTGCCTAGCGATCGGCCGCTCAAACAACAGGACTATGTGCAGGCCTACAAAACGCTGACCGCCCGCCACTTCCCAGAGGCGAACGCTGTGCCCACCGAGGAACATATTCACCAATATTATCTGGATCATCAGGAACTATTCGGGATTCCGGCCACGGTGAGGGTCAGCCAGATCCAGTTGCGGGTGTCCGCCAATGCGAGCCCCGAGGACCGCACCGCGGTCAAGGCACGGGCCGAAGCTGTCCTGAGACGCCTGCGCGCGGGAGAATCCTTTACGGAACTGGCTAAAACGCTCACCGAGAATCCTCAAGCGAAGGTGGCTGATGGTGACCTGGGGTTTCTGCCGCTCAAGCAGGACCCCTGGCTAGACAACGCCGTGGCCGGGCTGCAAGTGGGGCAGTTTACCGATGTGCTGGAATCGCCGGCCGGGTACGAGATTATTTTGCTGAAAGACAAGCGGGATGCTCTGATAACGCCATATGCCAACGTCCGTGATAACGCACTCGCCAGGATGCGCCAGGAAGCTCATGTCAAGGCCCGCGAGGCGTATGCCTGGAAGCTGGCCAAGGAGGTTGGTGTCAGCGTGGAAATGTCAGATCTCAAGAGCGCCATACCTTGAGTTTTAAATGGGTCGGGAGTTTGTTCACTTCAATTAACCCGTGCTCAATCACAAGGCGAACGCCCATGTTGAACATCCAAACTATCAGTCGTGTATTATTCCTGATCCTAGGGCTGTTGACGCTTAACGTTTTCGCCGCGGAAGGTCAGCAAGATGTTAAGGCGGCGCTAGAGCAGCGCGTCACCAAGTACTGGGCGGCCAGGCAGTCCCGAGATACCAGAACGCTGTATGAGATGGAATCCGCTGCGCGGCCTGGCGGGTGGCTGACACCGGATAAGGCCGGAGTGGTCAGCGGACTCCCCGTCAGGAACGTGAAGATCGAAGAGATCACCGTGGACGGTGAGCGGGCTACCGTGCGGGTTAACGGGGATGTCATGGTAGGTACCATGGGTTGGTGGAAACAAAACCTGGAGGATGCCTGGGTCCTCATCGATGGCCAGTGGTACCATGACACCAAGCAATAGGTATCGATCTGGCCTATTGCGCGGCTGAGCTTGTTTGCCACGCAGCGCTGTGCGCTTTTTACCTTTGTCTTATGAATTCTGAACCGTTAAGCCCTCAATGCCTACTCGAGCAGGCAGACCGGTTATGCAAGCAGAACGAGTTTGAGCAGGCCTGTCATCTGTACACCCGGGTCTGCCAGCTTGATCCCCACCAGCTCCAGGCATGGCTGCAGTTGGCGAATGCCCAGTACAGCCTGGACCGGTTTATCCCGTGCCTGCAAGCCGTAGAGCAGGCGTTAGGACTGGATGTAAACAACCAGCGCGCCCTTCTCATCGGTTCCGCCGCGTTGCTTGAATTGGGCCAGTTTGATGAAGCGGTGCGCCTGGCTGACAGTGTGCTTGCCCTGGATGCCGATCAGGTAATAGCCCTGCTGAATAAGAGCACTGCCCTGCTGCGGCTGAACCGGCATGCGGAAGCCCTGGCGGTGGCCGATCATGCGCTGTCTATCGATGCCCGACAGGTGACGGCGCAGATGAACCGAGGCATGGCGCTGTTGGGTCTGGGCCGGCAGCAATCCGCCCTGTTGGCGTTCGATCAGGCATTGGCGTTGCGGCCCGGGTATACCAATGCGCTGATCAATCGCAGCTCCGTCCTGTCTGCGCTGGGCCGGCATGCCGAGGCCTTGCAATCGGCCGATGAAGCCTTGGCGGCCCAGCCCAATGTCCTGAGCGCGCTGCTCAACCGGGCCGCCGCCCTGCTCGGCTTGCAGCGCCCCGGCGCTGCTCTGGAAACCCTGGACCGGATACTGGTCCACCATCCGCGACATTTGAAAGCCCTGCTCAACAAGAGCAAGGCGTTGCAGGAATTAAAACGTTTCGAGGAAGCGTTGCAGGTCGCCGAAACCGCTTTGACGGTAGACCCAATGGGTCTCACCGGCTGGCAAAATAAACTGCAGGCCCTGTTGGGTATGAAGCGCTACGAGGACGCGCTCGCTGAGCTTCAGCATATCCCGGAGACGCAGCGGTTTGCCGACGAAATACAATTGATCAGAGCGCGTGCCCTGTTGGCGCTGCGGCGTTATGAAGAAACGTCGCTGGCGCTCGATCCCTTATTAAAGCAGGATCCTCCTGCAGTTGGCGCGATTCTGATCAAGATTGAACTGTTTCTGTGGTTACAGCAAAATGCCAACGCCCTGGCCTGTGTGGAGCAGGGGTTAACGCTTTATCCCGATCATAAGGATTTGCTGCTCAGCCAAGTGTCGGTATTGTTGTTGCTGAACCGAAACATCCAGGCATTAGCCGCTGTAGAGCGGGTATTAGCCTTGGATGTTGCGCATACTAAGGCGTTAATGGCCAAAGCCACCGTGTTGATTGCCTTGGGACGCTTCCAGGAAGCGTTGCAGGTCTCCGATCGCTTGTTGTCACGTGAGGGTCTGGAGTGGCAAATCTATGCCAACCTGGGGGGAGCGCTGGCTGGGCTGCAACGTTTCGCGGAGGCCCGGGAAGCTTTCGCGAATGCCGAACGCCTGGATAAAGTGGCATTCAGGGATAATTATCAGAATGGCCCCTTTAATTTTAGACCCGCGGACTCTGTAACCAGTAATCTCGATCCCAGGGCTATTTATACCAGTCATGTCGGGGACCGGCTGACGCGTTGTGAATGGGCCGATTATCTCACTACAATTCATACTATTCGGGAATTGGTGGAGACCGCGCTTGCCGAGGGCGCAGAGGTGCCCCTGGATTCCTTCCAGGCCTTGTCCCTGCCGCTGCTGCCCAGCTTGCAGTTGGCGGTAGCGCGTAGCCAAGCTGAACGTATCCAGTCTGGCATGGCTGCAATAAAGCGTTCACAGTCGTTCATTTACGTGAACGAACGGATAGACAAGCTAAAGATCGGTTATGTCTCGGCGGATTTTTGCAACCACCCCACGGCGCACCTGATGCGTAGCGTGTTCAGACTCCATGACCGCCAGCGCTTTGAAATCCACGGCTATGCGCTCTCTAAAGATGATAACAGCGTTTACTACCGTCAGATCAAAGCGGACTGCGACCACTTCGTAGACTTGACCGAGTTTAACAATGCTCAGGCGGCACGGCGCATTCATCAGGATGGCATCCACCTACTGGTGGATCTGATGGCGTATACGAAGGATGCACGTACCGAGATTTTTGCCCTGCAACCCGCGCCCGTCCAGGTGAACTACCTGGGCTTTCCGGGCACCATGGGGGCGGATTTTATTCATTACATCGTTGCCGATCCGGTCGTGTTACCGCTCGAAAACGCCCAGTTTTTCTCGGAACAGCCCGTTTACCTTCCCGATTGCTATCAGGTGAATGATCACTGGCAGGAGATTGCCGAAACCGGAATAAGCCGTTCGGATCAGGGGTTGCCTGAGAGGGGATTCGTATTCTGCTGTTTCAACCAGGCCTACAAGCTTGATCCGGTCATGTTCGCTGTCTGGATGCGCATACTCAAGAAGGTGCCTGAGAGCATTCTGTGGTTATACGCCACCAACGATGAGGTAAAAGATAACCTCCATAGAGAAGCCGAGATGCATGGCGTTACTGGGGAACGGCTCATATTCGCCCAACGCCTGCCTAAGGACCGCCATCTGGAGCGCCACCGCTTGGCGGATTTATTCCTCGACACGCGGATTTACAATGCTCATACCACTGCCAGCGATGCGCTGTGGGCGGGGTTACCGGTCTTGACCTGCCGAGGCCAGACCTTCGCCGGTCGCGTGGGAGCCAGCCTGTTACAGGCGGTGGGGTTGCCGGAATTGATCACCGAGACCCTTGAAGCGTACGAACGCAAGGCAGTCCATCTGGCAACCCACCCGAAAGCATTGGCCGGTCTGCGCAGCAGGCTTGCAGCTAATCGCTTGCAGGCCGCGCTGTTTGACACGGAGCGGTTTGTCAGGCATCTGGAGCAGGCTTATCGTATGATGTGGGAACGTTATGAAAAGGGCCAAGCACCGCAAGCGATCTGGGTGGGTGATCAGCGCGCGGCCGCCAGCAAACAGCCTGAAAAGTCATCCCGCCGTTTCTGGCACCGGTGGTGGCCAGGGCGCGGCCATTAAGCGCAATGCGGATTGACAACTTTTCCCGCCGGGGTTGGCTTGCCGCTTGCGAAACTCTATTGAGCCGCTTTCCTTGACTATTTTTTCCGTATTCTATGAATAAGATATGGCGGCATCGCCAGCTATTTAAGAAGCTTTTGAACCGAGATTTCAATGAGCGCTATCAGGGGTCCTATTTTGGCTTGTTGTGGTCGTTCTTTCTGCCTTTGCTGTCGTTATTAGTCTTTACGCTCTTTTTTGGGGTTATTTTTCAAAGTCGCTGGGGTAAAGGCGGCAACGAGAGCATCGCGCAGTTCGCGATTATTTTGTTTGTTGGAATGACAATCTACGGCTTTGTGGCGGAGTGCATGAGCCGGTCGCCAAGTTTGATTTTAAGCCGTCAAAGCTATGTCAAGAATGTGGTCTTTCCGCTCGAACTCCTTCCGGTTGTGCTGGTGACTTCCGCTGCTATAAATCTGTGCATTGGGTTTATCGTGATATTCTTGATGCAGATCTTTTTTTATGCAGGTGTCCAATGGACATCCATTTTTCTGCCGATTATTTTCTGTCCGCTGATTTTGCTGGGATTGGGTATGAGCTGGTTTTTATCCTCGCTCGGGGTCTATGTTAGGGATACTCAGCAAATCGTTATACCGCTCGTGCAGTTATTGATGTTTCTCAGTCCGGTCTTCTACCCGCTCAGTACCCTTCCTGATTTTCTGCGGCCTTGGTTGGCGTTGAATCCTCTGGCCTTGATCATCGAGCAAGCCCGCGAGGTAGCGATATTCGGCCAGATCCCAGCCTGGGATTCCTATTTTGCCATCTTGGCATTCTCGATTGTCATAGCGCTCCTCGGCGGTTATTGGTTCAGGCGGACCCGTAAAGGGTTTGCAGACGTTATATAAGCTTGTAGGATCTTGAGTAGCCTATGAAAAACGAAAATTTAGTGATAACCGCCAATGGCTTGAGTAAATGTTACCATATCTACGAACATCCCCAGGACCGCTTGAAGCAAATGTTATGGCGGGGGAAAAGACAGTATTTTCGTGAATTCTGGGCGCTCAAGGATATTTCATTTCAAGTTCAACACGGTGAGACCATAGGCATTATCGGTTGCAATGGCTCTGGAAAATCGACGCTGTTAAAGCTATTGTGCAGCACTCTGACGGCAACCTCGGGAAACATCGATGTCAATGGGCGGATTGCGGCGTTGTTAGAACTGGGGACAGGATTTAATCCGGAATTTACCGGCAGAGAAAATGTTTACCTCAATGCGTCCATATTGGGCCTTACAGATGCTGAAATCGATGCCAATCTACCCGATATTCTGGCGTTCGCCGATATTGGCGATTTTATCGACCAACCGGTGAAGATATATTCCAGCGGTATGTATGTGAGGCTGGCTTTTTCAGTGATAGCCCATGTGAATGCCGATGTCCTCGTTATTGATGAGGCGCTGGCGGTTGGCGATATTTTCTTTGTGCAGAAGTGCATGCGGTTTCTGAGAAAGTTTCAAACCCATGGCACCTTGCTATTTGTCAGCCATGATACCGGCTCGGTAATAAATTTATGCGATCGGGTGCTCTGGCTGGAGCATGGCATGCTGCGGGCGTTAGGTTCGGCAAAAGAAGTCTGCGAGCGCTATGTCGCTACGTTGCGAGAGTCGCAGATAGGCGACGGGCAAAAACCTCGGCAAGCACAGTTGCGGGTCATTAACAGCGCGCCTGTCGATATCGAGAGCGATGGTTATGACCAACGTCTGGCCATCCTTAACCAAACCCGTTTTCGCAACGATATTGAATTGCTGCCCTTTCAGCCAGACCGGGCCGGTTATGGCACGAAGGCCGCCCAGTTTTGTGATGTGTATTTTCTGGATGAACATAACAGACCACTGCACTGGATCGTCGGCGGGGAGTTGGTGACGTTGTTGGTGAGCGCGGTGGCCGAGGATTCCATTATTAATCCTATCATTGGCTTTTTCATAAAGGATCGCTTGGGGCAAAATCTGTTCGGGGATAACACGTATTTAACGTACGCGGAAAAATATAACGAAGTGGATGCCGGCCAGACTCTGATTGCCCGCTTTTCTTTTCGCATGCCGGTGCTGCCCGTTGGAGATTATTCGGTAGACGTGGCGGTTGCAGCAGGCACCCAGGCGGATCATTTGATCCATTGTTGGTGCAATGACGTGCTGACCTTTAAATGCCATGCCAGCAGCAATCATCAGGGGCTAGTGGGAATACCGATGCGCCGCATCGAACTGTCCATCGCCGAGGCCGATCTATCGGAAGCCGAGGCCTATCCTATCCCGTCTTCATTAAGTTGATCGTTAGCGGCCAGTCGAGAAATCCGTGGCAGATACTGCAAATCCCGGACAACACCCTTATGTTCGTTCGCTTTATCCGGATGGTCAGGATTCCCTGGCCAAGATCGCCCGTCGGGAGCAAAGCAGGAGCAGAGTACTGGACTTGGAAACCGGCCCCGGTGTTTGGGGACGCTATCTGGCCAAGTCTCTTGACCTGTCAGTTAGATGGCGTCGAAGACAATTCCCGCGCCGCAAATTGGCGGCCCCATATAATCGGCTGGAAATTGCCGATCTGGAACCGGTTTCACCGGCCAGCCTGATGGCTCAGCGATGGTGTGCAGGCAAATCGGCGGTGCCCCTTATGGCCGCCTAATATGCCAAGGCGGAGGCCGTGTTTTTCGATGTGCTGGCGTGCGAGCGTCGGGTGCTGTGGGCAGCACGGTATTTCGCACCTCTACCCGAAGACGACGTGGCGCAAATTCACCACCAGAATTGGGTGGGCCTGTTGGATCAATTGGCTGCAACTGTGTAGCCCTAGTCTCAAAATAAGCAAAATCGAGTGAGCAGAATAATGATAACATTGAAGCACCTGCTATATTGGTCCGCACAGCAGTTCGTGAGGATTGCTCGTGCTGTATATCGCCGTTTGCCGCTCTCCACATACCGGAGATATCAGTTAAAGAACTTCTTTTCAAAGGTGATTCCAAAGGTCCATGGATTTATTACCAGCGGGACAGCTGAGCATGCTGTTAGCCCCATAGTAGCGACGGCTAAGCCTTACCCGGCCTGGCTCGCTGCCCATAACACTCTGACACCGCGCGCATTATCCCATATGCGAGCGGCGATCGACGCTTTACCGTCACAGCCATTGCTCAGCATCGTGTTACCTGTGCACAACCCGCCTCTCAAGTTTCTCACCTCTGCAGTGGCTTCGGTACAGGCCCAGGTCTATGGGCGTTGGGAGTTATGTATTGCCGACGATGCCAGTAATCCGGAGGTCGCTGCTGTATTGCGCGAGTTGGCTAGGCGCGATGAGCGCATCAAGCTGGTGCGCTTGGACATCAACCTAGGCATCTCGGGAGCGACTAACCAGGCTCTGCAGCTAGCCACAGGGCAATGGGTCGGGTTCCTCGACCACGATGACCTGCTTGACCCGGCGGCGTTGTTTTTCGTGGCGCGAGCGCTATCCGAGAACCCGACCCAGACGTTGTCTACACTGATCGGGACTCTGTTACCGCTAATGGCCACCATGTCGACCCGTACTTTAAACCTGACTGGTCACCGCTGGCGCTGTTGGAGCACAATTACGTCATTCACTTCATGGTGGTGCGACGGACCTTGCTTTTTGAACTTGGAGGTCTGCGCGCCGAGTTCGACGGAGCCCAGGACTACGACCTGGTGTTGCGTCTTGCCGAGCGTACTGACCGGGTACAGCACATCCCGGAGATACTGTATTCTTGGCGTCAGCATCCAGGCTCAAATAGCGGCATGCCGCGGCCGGCAGCCTTTGATGCCGGACGTCGCGCCATCATCGCAGCACTGCATCGCCGTGGTCTTAGGGGAACGGTAGATTTGGTCAGCGCCAGCGGTCCTTACCGTGTTCACCTGACTCATCAAGGCCAACCGCTGATCTCAATCATCATCTCCTCGCGCAATCCTAAGCTCTTGCGCGCTTGTGTTGATACGCTGCGGGCCAAGACTACCTATCGGAATATCGAGGTGCTGCTGGCCACCAATGCAGTTGGCGATTCTGCATTGCAGGCAACCTGCAAAGCGCTGGGGCTGCGTCTTGTTGAGGTGGAAAATGGCTTTTTCTCACGCATGAACAATGCGGCGGCGAGCGCCGCCCGCGGTGACTTTCTGCTTTTTCTCAATGATGACACTGAAGTTGTCACGCCTGAATGGCTTGAGACTATGCTTGCTCTTTGTCAGATCCCGGGTGTAGCCGCGGTTGGACCTCGGCTCGTTTACCCTAACGGACGTACTCAATTTACGCGGATAGTGGCAGGGATACGCCGCGACGGGCGCCCCTACTTTTTTGATCCCTTTGACTACTATGGGGCAGAGGCCGTTTTTGGTTTCTCGCTGCATGTAATCAGTGAGGTTCTTGGGGTGAGCGGTGGTTGTATGCTGACTCCTCGGCAATTGTTCCTTGATAGTGGTGGATTTGAGGAGGAGACCTTTAGCTTCAGCTATCAGGACGTAGACTGGACCCTCCGTGTCCGCGCTACCGGGCAATCAATGGTATTCACGCCGCATGCCGTCGTGGTTCATTACGGCCAGTTCTCGAAGAAAGATATTCCCGACATGCTGAGTCGTGAAATCCGACTGGCCAATGCTTTCTTTACGCTCCACCATGCCCGCTTGGTGCAAGGTGATCAATTCTGGAATCCGGCTCTGCTTGATGTGCATGGTCTACTCGATCCGCCGCGTTTTCCCGGTCTGTTGAGCTTCAGGCTGCCGGAGGTGGCGCCACAAACAGGTCACAGTTTGGCCGAGTGTACTCCATTCCGGAGCGAGACCAGCGGCTTGGGGGAGACGACCGCCGCGAGGGCGGCCTGCCGGAAGTTTGCCCATCAATTGGTAAAAGTGACAGGCTGTCGCACCGTTGTGGACGTAGGTTGTGGGGTAGGCTTTCTAGCTGAGGCATTGGCCGAACAGGGCCTTGAGGTGTGGGGACTGGATCGCTCATCAGCAGTAGTAGCGGCAGCCTTGCCCTCGGTAAGCGACCGAGTGGTTCTCGGTGAACTTGGCAGTGCTGAGTTTTCTCCGTTTGCTACGACAAACAAACCTTTCGACATAGCGGTATGTACCGCCGTGCTGGAGCGGTTGCCTGAGGATCTTATTTTCGAGGCGCTGCAGCAGTTGGTACGCCTAGCTGACAAAGTAGTGGTGACCACCCCCAAGCCTAACCTCTGGGACCACCTTGACCCTACCTGTTGCTGTCTGCGCTCCCGTGAGGCTTGGCTAGACGCCTTTCGGCAGGCTGGTCTGCATGAGGAGAGCATCGAGTCGGCTGCGGTGTTCGGTGTCGGCTACGACAATGATCCCGACATGACCTTCGCAGTGCTAAGGCGTGCAGATTAGGATAGCTTGGCCCGATAAGCCGGGACAACGCCCTCAGCTGGCTGAGATTAATCGTGACACCACTACCTCTGGATTTAAAAATGGGCTCCAGTTTTTTTTGGCGGCGTGTTCACTACATTACGCTTGAGATTGCCAACCATATCATTCATGAAGAGGATGGGAAATATCGGAGTACCGGTAATGATCCCCAATTCATACTGCGATCATCGCGGCGCAAACTTCCTTGCCGTTGGGTGATAATCTCTTATCTGGCGGAAGGCCAGGATATTACTATGGAACCGGTACTTTATATCGATGACGGTAGCGGTTTTTCCGAACAGCGTACAATTCTTTTGCCTCGTGGTAATGGTCGAATTGAAACTATGCTTCGTCTGCCGGATCACGTGCAGGCTGTAAGGCTTGATCCGCCTTCCCTAACTGGTATTTTTTCCTTAAGGGACATGAAGATTCTTGAAATTAATAAATTCAGCGCGCTATGGAGGTTAGTCAATGATAAATTAATACATGAACCACTGACTCTGCAACGCTTACAAGATCTAAAGGGGAAAGTATTAAAAATATGGAAAAAAAATGGTTTACGTGGCTTGAAGTCTTATATCGCAACACTTGTGTTGACACTACAAAAATCGTCTTCTTCAAGTTATGAGGACTGGGTTAATGCTTACGATACCATCACCGATCTTGATCGAAATAGGATTCGTGAACGAATTGAAGAGCTTAAGCATAGACCGTTGATATCGATAATCATGCCTGTCTACAATACAAATGAGAAGTGGCTACGTTTGGCTATCGATTCTGTGTTAGCTCAGCTTTATCTCGAGTGGGAATTATGCATTGCGGACGATGCCTCTACTGCTCCTCATGTTCGCCGTATTCTTGAAGAATATCAGTCAAAAGATCCAAGAATTAAAGTCGTCTTTCGAAAAAATAATGGTCATATTTCAGCGGCTTCCAACAGTGCTCTTGAACTCGCGACAGGTGAATGGATTGCTTTACTGGATCACGATGACGAATTGCCAGAATATGCTCTTTACATGGTTTCTGAAGAAATTAATACATATCCACAGGTACGTATAATTTATAGCGACGAAGATAGGATTGATGAGCAAGGAGTTCGTTATAGTCCTTATTTCAAATCGAATTGGAATCCAGATCTATTTCTTTCTCAAAATGTAATCAGCCATCTTGGAGTTTATCACGCTTCCTTGGTGAGGGAAGCGAGTGGATTTAGAAAAGGCTTTGAAGGCTCTCAAGATTATGATTTGGCATTGCGTATCGTCGAGAGAATAATGGCAAATCAAATCCGACATATTCCCCATGTGTTGTACCATTGGCGTGCTGTTGAGGGGTCAGTTGCGGATCGAGTGGACGCTAAAAGTTATGCTTACGAGGCTGCCAGAACAGCACTTCAGCAGCATCTAGACCGGCAGAAAATCTCTGCTTACGTTACGACAGCGCATAGTTATTCTATGCATCGTGTTATTTATAAATTGCCTGAGCATTTACCCAAAGTTAGCATCATTATTCCAACCAAAGACAGACTCGATCTGTTGCGAATCGCAGTACAGGGGATTCTCGAAAAAAACCGATTATACCAATTTAGAACTAATCGTTATGGATAACCAAAGCAAGCATCAAGAGACATTAGCTTATCTTAAGGTACTAGATGCTTTACCTAATGTACGGGTGATTCGCTACGATGCTCCCTATAATTATTCGGCGATCAATAATGTCGCTGTTAGACAAGCTTCGGGTGAAATAATCGCCCTGGTCAACAATGACGTCGAGGTGATCTCGCCGGGCTGGCTTAGGGAAATGGTCAGTCATGCCTTACGTCCGGAGATTGGTTCCGTTGGTGCATTATTGTACTACCCAAACGATACTATTCAACATGCCGGTATTCTCCTTTGTCCAGACATGGTGGCATTGCATGCGCATCAGTATTTACACCGAGGTAATCCTGGGTATCATGGTAAAATAACTTTATTGCAAAATTTTTCCGCCGTAACAGCAGCTTGTATGGTTCTACGGCGCCCTGTTTTTGATGAGGTGGAGGGGTTCGATGAGGAGAACCTGGCAATCGCCTTTAACGACGTGGATCTATGCCTGCGCATACAGGAAAAGGGTTACCGCATTTTGTGGACGCCATATGCTGAATTATATCACCACGAATCCGCTACCCTGGGGCGCCCAAAATCTCCAGAACGGCGGGAGCAATTTTTAAGGGAGATTGCATATATGAAAACGCGTTGGAATAGCATGATTGCGCATGATCCTTTCTATAATCCCAATCTCGTCCTTATCGGTGGTGAAGTTTCCTTTGCTTTTCCTCCACGCTTACGTAAACCCTGGCGGATTAATCACTAATTTAGCGCTTCATATTTTGACCTGGCATTACTAAGGGAACTGGAGATGATGATCCTTGTTCTCCATGGATAAAGTCGCCATTGTCATCGTCAGGTTCTACTCTAGTCGAGTAACTTCTCGATAACGGGGGCCGCCAAGCTAGGCCTTGCCTGTAACTTATGGATAATATCAAATTGCGATTTTCGAATCTTACTTATGCTAAGTGCCCACAGGCGCTGACTAAGAGGGTGGAGCAGGGGGAAATTACGGCGGTGCGATGAGTTAAGGAATAGCATCCTGCCTTTCTTCGCAGGCATTGATTTTAGTTAAACAAGGCCAATTTCCATGATTGATTTCTCAGAGTCCTCGCATATCTATAACCGCGCACTTGATCCTAATGGCCAGGATTCTCTGGCCAAGATAGTCCGCCTGGTGAGGCCGGCCAGTGAGGTACTGGATCTTGGAGCGGGTCCAGGGATCCTAGGGCGCTATTTGTCTGAGAACCTCGCTTGCACAGTGGACGGCGTTGAATATAACCCGCTTGCTGTTGAGCTGGCTGCCCGTTATTACCGGCATCTGGAGGTCGCCAATCTAGAGCAGATTTCGCTGTGCAGCTTATTTCCGGAAGCGCAATACGATTACATCATTTGTGCGGATATTCTCGAGCACCTGCGTGACCCTGGTCGGCTCGTCGAGCAACTGGCAGATTTACTGAAACCCGAGGGTCGTGTCCTTATTTCTATTCCCAACGTGGCTTATGCTGGTCTTATCGCCGGTCTTTTAGCGGATGAATTCCGCTACCGGCCGGAAGGATTGCTGGACCAGACTCATCTGCGTTTTTTTACGCGCTCATCGCTACTGGCCTTCCTCACTGAACGAGGTTTCGTAGTATGCAGTCAGGATAGCGTTGTCATGGAACCGCGCCAGTCTGAATTTACAGCGCGCTACCTAGACGCCTTCCCACCGGCCCTAGTTCGAGGGTTGCTGGCCCGGCCTGATGCCTTTACTTATCAGTTTATTATCGAAGCCAAAGCAGGTAAGAATGGTGAGTCTCAGGAACCACCTAAGGCACTTGCTACCCCGGAATTGCGCTTTGCGTGTCAACTGTTCTGGCGCTCAGAACATGGAGGTTATTTAGAAAGGAATAGCAGTTTCGCTTTTGGCTGCCTGGGCAAAGACAAACAAATGCTTTCGCTTCCCATCCCGTCTTCGCCTGAGAGAATTACTGCGCTGCGTCTGGATTTGGCCGATCGTCCTGGGTTGTTGCGCATTTTCGGAATAAGCCTTCATGACAGCGAGGGACAGTGCTGCTGGGCGTGGGATGGCCGCGGAAGTAGCTTAGATTCCGCATCCAGCCAGCAGGTTGTAATTGCTGACCTGCTCCCCGGGGAGTCGGGGGTCACCGCATTGTTAACGGGTGTAGATCCTACCGTAGAACTTCCCATTCCTAAAGAAGCTTTGATGGGTCTGGAAAAAGGCGGAGACCTACGAGTGCAGCTTACCTGGCCGATGTCCATGGATTCCCTGGCTTTGGTCCAGCACTGCGTTCCGCGCAAGGATTTGCAAACTATACAAACCGCTCTGGCGGCTGTCGAAGCCGGTTCCGCCGAGCTTGAAACGCAGAATGCGCTCCTGCGGTCACACAATGCTGAACTGGCAGCCCGCGAAGCTGCACTGGCGTTACGGAGCGCTGAGCTGGAGTCATGGAGCGCTGAGCTAGACAATCAAGTGAACCTTCTTGAGGCAAGCCTCGCTGAGCGCATACAGTATGCTGTTATACAAGCGGAGGAACTGGAATCCCTGCGTCGTGCGCTGGCTGACATACAGGCATCCACTATCTGGCGCTGGTCAACGCCCTACCGACAGGCAATGACCTGGCTACACGGGCGGCGAGGGAATCGCTGATCCTCATGACAGGCTGCCTGAAATTTGGTTACGGTTGTTTATCCACCACTACACTATCTCAGTTGTCTCGCCGGATTGAGCCATTACCTGGGAAAGATCGGCGGGGACATGGCTACGATCGTTGATGTGACGGTCATTATTGTCAATCACAATGCCGGTCACTATCTGGCGAAATGCCTGGCGGCGCTGGCCGCGCAAACCGTGGCGCCCAAGCGCGTTGTTGTTGTGGATAATGCCAGCACGGATGGCAGCCTGGCTGAACTGGAGACCCGGTATCCGTGTGTATACCTAATCAAAAGTCAGGAAAACCTCGGCTTTGCCGCGGCGAATAATCTGGCCGTTGCCCCGGCGGTCGAGACTGATTGGATCGCGCTGCTGAATCCGGATGCCTTTCCAGAGCCCGACTGGCTGGAAGCTTTTCAAAATACCGCCCTCGCGAACCCCGATTATTCATTCTTTTGCTGCCGCATGCTTAAAGCCGATGACCCGACTGCACTGGATGGCGCAGGCGACAGCTATCATGTGTCAGGGCTGGCCTGGCGCAAGTTTCATGGCTGCAAGGCGCTGGGTAACGCCATGCGCCAGCAAGAGGTGTTCGCTCCCTGTGCCGCCGCCGCCCTCTACCGGAGAGCAGCCTTTGTGGAGGCGGGCGGCTTCGATGAGGCGTACTTTTGCTATATGGAAGATGTTGACCTGGCTTATCGCTTGCGGCTGTTGGGCCATCGTTGCCTGTATGTGCCGTCAGCGGTTGTGCATCATGTGGGCTCGGGCATCGTGGGCAGGCGCAGCGATTTCGCCACCTATCATGGCCATCGCAACTTGGTGTGGACATATGTGAAAAACATGCCAGGCGCTCTGTTTTGGCTGTATTTACCACAGCACGTAATGATCAATATTGCCAGCATTATCTGGCTGGGGTTGCGCGGTCAGGGGCGGGTGATCTTAACAGCGAAAGGAGATGCGCTTCGCCAACTGCCGCGGGTGTGGCGGCAGCGGCGCTCGATCCAGGAAAATCGGAGAGTATCACCGGGGAAATTGAGGCAGGTCATGGAGAAGGGATTTTCCGTTTTCGCGATGTGCCGGTGTGGGTTCTGAAGTCATCGTTCAGCCGGGTAATAGAGCCTTGGGAAAAGCTGGCCTGTTTGAGTTGCCCAGCCTGGCTGTTTCGGTCGTCACCTATGCCACAAACCTGCCGGTCCTTGCGCGGACGTTGGTGAGTTTGGAACGGGCTGTGGGGTATGCCAAGAACCTGGAGGTTCTGGGGAGCACCAGGCTGTTCTTTATAGATAATGGTCCTGGAGATGTCTGGCGGCATCAGTTGCAGAATTTATTGGCAGACGCCGACCGGTCTGGCCGGTTTGATGCGATGGAACTGCTGAGCGGACATGGCAATATCGGTTATGGGGCTGGACATAATCTAGCGATCCGCCGCTACGCGTGCGATTTCCACCTGATCTTGAATCCCGATGTCCTGCTGGCGGAAAATGCCTTGTTACAAGCCCTGGCTTTCATGGCAGCGCACCCGGACGCTGGTTTGTTGACGCCGGCGGTGGTGGATGGCCTAGGCAACAGGCAATATTTGTGTAAACGCTATCCGGCCGTATTGGATCTGTTGTTGCGGGGATTCGCGCCTTCGTTTTTCAAGCAACTCTTTAAAAAGCGTCTGGATCGCTATGAACTGCGAGACCTGTTGGGCGATGCCGTGGTGTGGGATATGCCTATTGTCAGTGGTTGCTTCATGTTGTTCAGGCGTTCGGTATTGACGCAGGTGCGGGGTTTTTCTCCGGCCTATTTTATGTATTTCGAGGATTTCGACATCAGCCTGCGGACCGCACGGGTGGCGCGCACCGCCTATGTTCCTACCGTGCGGATTACCCATTTCGGGGGCCACGCCGCCAAAAAAGGCCGGCGGCATATCGGTATGTTCCTGCGCTCGGCGTTCACCTTTTTTAACCAGCATGGCTGGAAATGGATGTAGGCATCCAGGGAATACCGAATGGGAGAGTGGGCGGATCGATGCTATTCTACCGGCGGCATCCAGTTAGGCAGATAAGGCTTTTCGCATGTCGTTAGCGTCCCGATCGAATTGCATGGTTCAGTTTATAAACGCGGTATGCGTGCTGGCCATCAGCGCCGTGTTGATAATCTTGTTGTCGCTCGCCTATTACCTGACAGATGATCGCTACAGCACTGCGACCGCCGTTTCATTGTTGTATGATGATTTTCCGGCGGCGGCGGGGCAAGTAAATGCGATTCGCGGTGGTTTGGGAACTCAACCGAACGCAAGGCAAGGCGTAATTTTACTCAGTTGGTTGAATCTGAACATTGCAGCCGAAGACTATACAAGGTTGGAATGGACTATCGACGGTCTCCAGGAGCGCACAGATATATATTTTATCTGGTCAACAAAAGCAGAGCCCGGCGTCATCAGGGAGCTTGTGTTAACTCATGCGGGCAGTAAGACTGGTCATGTGGATTTATCTACCGTGGCCTACTGGACTGGAACTATCGCCGCTGTTGGTGTGAAGGCATATGGGGAACAGGCAGAACCCATAATCATTAAGGTGCTGGAACTGAAAAAATCTATTCCCACTGTGAGGGCCTTAATAGTTCAGCTTTGGAGCGATTGGACCTTCTTTGAGAGCTGGAATCAGCGCGCCGCCCACTTCATCACAGGAAGTCCCCCTAACGCGATGTTTCCGCGTGTACCTGCTGTGGCTGCATGGGTTGGGTTAAGCGCTCTGCTCTGGGCTGGGCTTGGTCTGGCCCGGCGACAACCGCTGACGCTCCTGCCTGTTACAATATTTTTCCTGGCCGGTTGGTTAACGCTGGATGTTCATTGGCAATGGCATTTATGGCAACAGCTACAGCTTACCCGTAGTCAATTCGCTGGCAAAAGCTGGGAGGACAAGCAACTCGCGGCGTATGATGGCAAGCTTTTTCAGCTTGTGCTTGATATCAAGAGGAAACTGCCGGATAAGCCGGTACGACTGTTTTTGGTAAGCGCCGATCCAGCAGGGACCTCCAATTATTTAAGTAGTCGCACGCGGTATCATCTTCTGCCGCATAATGTTTATTCTTCTCTCTCTTATCCGCCCAACCCACAGCAGACACACAAGGAAGATTATGTATTGATTCTGAACCCATTTCAGAACGTCCGTTACGATGCCGCTGAGCAGGTACTGAAATGGGGAAAGGGGAATTCACTACCCGTGAAGCCAGTCTATTCCTCGCCCTTGGGTATGCTGTTTCAAGTGCAGCCTAGTAGTTGATGCATGGAAATTCTGCGGCTTGTTATTGCTCTGCTGTTGCCCTGGTGGTTAGGTTTGGCTTGGTCGCGTCCCTGCCTAATAGCCTCTCCGGGAGGCTGGCCCATGCTTCTGGGGTATGGGTATATTCTGGGAATTGTGGTTACTACGCTGATCATGCGTTGCGTCGACACCATGGGGTTACCGCTTAATTTCGCCTTGGTTGCGGTGTTATTGGTCGTGATTTCCATCCTGGGTTCATGGCTGACGAGAAATGCACCTAAGCATGGTTGGAGTGGTGGCGTGCTGTCCACGTGGAGTGAGCAAACTGCGCTGCAAAAATGGGTTTATGGTTTGTTGCTGGCCTTGCTCGTGGTCCGTTTGAGCAGTCTTGCCGGCGAAGTTGTTTGGCGTCCTCTGCATCCCTGGGATGCGTGGACGACCTGGTCGGTGCGGGCGCGGGTCTGGTTTGAGTTCAAGCAGTTGATTCCCTTTGTCGATGCCACTACATGGCTGGCCGATACGACCGCAACGCGCTACACCATCGATGCATGGCACTATCCCGCCACGGTGTCCTTGATCCAGTTGTGGACAGCGATAGCCTATGGCCAGTGGGATGAGTCCATCAACAACCTGCCATGGCTGCTCTGTGTTGTCGCTTTGGGGATGGGCTTTTACGGGCAGGCTCGCCTATGGGGAAGTAGTCCCCTGCAAAGCATGTTGTTTACTTACCTGTTGTTATCCATGCCGCTCCTGGATGTGCATGTGGCGCTGGCGGGGTATGCGGACTTATGGATGGCGACTGTGTTCAGTTTCTCGGCTATCGCCTTTTTCCAATGGTTGCGCACGGGTGATTATCGGCAGGGTTTAATGGCCTTGGCGTTGGCCTTGTTCTGTCCGCTAATCAAGTCGGAAGGCACCGTGTGGTTGTTGACCTTTATCCCAGCCCTATTGCTGGCGCGCACTAGGGTGAAGACGCAACTTGCCACGATAGGCGCGTTGGCTGGGTTGCTGAGTGTATGGTTTATAGTGGGTGGGTTTTCCGCCAATCTGCCGTTGATAGGGAAGATACACGTAACGCCCCAATTGATTCAATTCCCTGGTCTTGGGCAGTTTGCCCTGGGATTCACGCCGAACTGGTACTCCTTTATTCAAAACTTCTTCATTCTCGCCAACTGGCATTTGTTTTGGTATTTGTTCATCGCTGTGGTTCTCCTTACAACCCCTTGGTGGATTGCAAACCGAGTATTGCGCTTGTGCTCAGTCCAGGTATGTACCGGGTTCTTGATGCTTTTCGTGCTGTTTTTCCTGACTGATGCCAGCCGGTGGGCGGAGCAGGGCACCAGTAACAACCGCTTATTCTTGCATATGGTCCCTATGTTGCTTTTCTACGTGCTCATTCTGCTCAACGCTGTGGGTGACAGACGGTCTCGTATACAAACCGCATCCGTTGCGCAACCTGCTTGATATCGAATATCGCTTGCAGAGCAAGCCTGCCGGCTTGTCCCAGTTCCACTCTTCGCTGAGGCGACTCAGCCAGCTCCCTTAAGGCTCGTGCCAGCACATCCGGATCATTGGGTGGAATCAGTAACCCATGTCTACCCTGACGCACCACCCATCCCACGCCAGAGCCAGGGATGTCACTGGCAACCACGGGTTTTTGAAACCGCATGGCTTCCAATAACACCATGCCAAAAGCCTCTGTGCGTTCCAGTGAAGGCAGGCACAGGACATCTCCGGTCGCCAGCAGCGCATGCAATTCCGCCTCCGGCAGAAAATCAGTCAGGGTGATTCGCTCCTGTAGCCTGAGTGTCTTGAGCAAATTCTCCAGCCGGAGACGCCGTTCGCCAGTGCCCACAATCATCAGCCGCGCCTTGGGAATCCCGGCGACAGCTTGGATCAGTGTTTCGTGGCCCTTGTAATAAGTCAGCCGTCCTATTGCTAACACCTTAAAAGACGCGTTTCCCCAGCGATGCGCCGCCTGAGTAAGAGCGATTGCAGCCGGGAAGGGGATGCGTTCCGGATTTAAACCTAGGGGGATCACCTGGCATTTAGCCTGCCAAGGTCTTAGTGCTGTGCTGGAATTTAAATAGTCAGGCGAGGTAGCAATGATAGCCCGGCTGGTCGCCAACAGGCGCCGCTCCAAGGGGCGATAGAACTGGTAGGCTAGCGCTAGGCGTTGGTCGAGTTGTGAAGACACCACATCTGCATGCCAATGAATGATCCAGGGCAGGCGGCGAGCACGAGCAACCACCAACGCCCAAAACGCTGAGGTGTTGGGCAGGTGCAGGTGCAGGATAGTGGGACTGAAATCATCGATGGCCCGTGCCAGCCAAAGGGGGAACGTTGGACTGATGGGTGCGTACAGCAGCCGGCCGTAACATGGCACCCGCCATAGAGGAATAGCCTGTCCTGGTTGTGGACCAGTCGCCGGAACGCTCGGATGTGCATGCACGAGAGCGGCGACGGTAATGCCCAGGCTGTGTAGCGCTGGTAAGAGATCGGCAAGGAAATATTCCATACCTCCGGCGAAGGGTGGAAAGAATTTGCCGATATGCAGGACGCGCATCGCTATGCGTCCCATTCATTCGAACGATCTTCAGGGGGGGATGTGTCGCTTGCCGAGGCTGTTTCCGTCGTCGGTGGGCGTGCTTCCAACATCGCCAGGCGCTGCGCCAAACGGCGAATCTGGCGTTCCTGGCGAGAGCGTTCCAAATCCATGGTCAGCAATTTGATCAGCATGAGTCCCAATCCGAGTACGATTGCCAAAATAGGCGGATAACCAACGCCCACCCATAACGCCAGGTGGTCGAAGATCCGGGGGAAGAATCCCAGCAACACGACCGTTATCGCCATACCCAGCCACCATACCGCGTAAGGTCCATGTAGGTGGTCGCGGCGGACTAGAAACAGGATAGCGCCAGCAATGGTTAGACCGATGAACGTGGAGGCGAGCTGGTAGGAAATCATGAATCAGGTTCGGCGAGGCTAGGGGGTTTAGACAGCCCATAATATCTACCAACCCGGGCGATGCATAGCAGGCTGGTTTGCAACATGTATTTGCTTACCACCAGCCACGAACTGAAAACCCGCGACCCGCCTAACGCGCGCGCCTGCATGAATACAGGGATTTCAGCGATGCGCAAGCCGTTGCGCTTCAGTATCAGTAGCACGCCAACATCCTGATAGTCCAACAGACTAGCTTCGGCTGAAGCCAGCATTTGCATCGCCTGATGATTGTACGCACGAAAGCCGGAGGTAATGTCTTCCAGCCCCAGACCGGTGAGCAGACGGAAATATGACCAGGCGATGCGGCGTGCACGGCTGGCCCGCTCCGGACAGGCACCGATGACGACCTCTGCCCGTTCGGCCAGTATGGGTTCGAGCAGCGCGCCGATTTGAGAGGCATCATGTTGACCATCGGCGTCCATGGTGACAGCGATTTGATAACCGTGCCGCAGCGCATAACGAATCCCAGTCTGCGTCGCTCCCCAGGCGCCTAGTTGTAAAGACAAGGGTAAGACCGTGGCGCCGGCAGCTTGGGCCGCCCGAGCGGTGGCGTCGGTGCTCGCGTCGTCGATGACGACCACGGCAAAGTTCAGCGCCAATTGTACGGAGCGGACGACAAAGCCCACCGTCGCTTCCTCGTTATGGGCTGGGATCAATACGATGCAGTTGTCAGATGGAAGTGTCAGCGTGTTTGTCCAAGGAGGTTTCCCCCCAGCGAGACAGGTTTAGACCCTTCAGCGTTATGCAAAGATTACTTAAATTTGCCTGGGTTCTTAAAAAAGTTCTGTTTAAGAGTGTATAGACATGATTTAAGCGACACCATTATGGGCCATGACAGGTACCATTTAACAGGTATATATCCCATGTGCCTTTTGACAACCTGCATAGCTTCGCGGTAATGATCCGATCTTCTGCTGGCGGTTTTGGTCTCATGATGCACTCGGCTGCCCGCGATAAATTTTTTCACATAAATAAACTTACCGGCATGTCTATATAATCGCCACCATAGATCGTAATCCATGCACATGTCGAGATCTTCATCGACCCCATTGATCTTTTCCCAGGCCGAGCGGCGAACCAGTGTTGCAGGTTGTGATATAAAGCAGTAATTTGCAAGCAATCTAGGATAAAAAGGCGCTGTTACGTAAGGAACGATCTTGCGCCCAGAGTAATCGATTGTCCACGCTTTACCGTAGGCCACTGGAGCATCGGTATGTTGCTCAAGAGCATTAATTAAACAGCGTAATCCACCCGGCAGGTAAATATCATCCGCATTGAGCCAAGCTACATAAGGTGCCTGGCCTCGGCTAATACCTTCGTTGATCGCCCATGATTGACCCGCATCCGGACCGCTTTCCCAGCCTGCCAGGCTCGCTTCCCAGCGTTTGATAACAGCCAGCGTGTTATCGGTTGAGCCACCGTCCAAAACATAGACCTCAACAGTTACATCCTGGACAAAAATAGACTCAAGTGCTTGATTTAAAAAATGTCCTTGATTGAAACTGGGTACTACCACGGTTACGGCAGCTTTGGAAAGGTCCTGCATCTTAAATAGTCAGTTAAAGCCAAATCGAGAAATAAAATCTTGGTAGGCAAGCCTAATTCCAGTTCTTAAGTTTGTTTTAACCCGCCACCCTGTCGAATAGAGCTTGCTGATGTCGAGAAGCTTTCGCGGTGTTCCGTCTGGTTTAGTGACATCCCACTCGATTTGCCCCGAAAAGCCAATTATATCTTTCACTAACTCAACCAGTTCGCCTATAGTTAAATCCTGACCGCAACCAATATTTATCAAGGGGGGTTGGCTGGGTATTGCTAGAAAAGTTTTAAACGAATCATCTGATAAATTCATAATATGAATACATGCATCGGCCATATCGTCGCTATATAAAAATTCTCGCCTCGGGTTCCCTGTTCCCCATACGAAAGTAGAGGATTTTCCTGCTATTTTTGCCGTATGTAGTTTGTTGATCAATGCCGGTAAAACATGAGAATTATTTAAATCATAATTATCGCCAGGTCCATAGAGGTTGGTCGGCATAACTGCCAAATACTGAGAGCCGTACTGTCGATAGTAGGACCAGCACATTTCAATACCGGCTATTTTTGCCACTGCATAAGGTCGATTAGTGTTCTCTAAAGGCCCCGTCAACAGATATTCTTCTTTAATCGGCTGTGGGCAGTCGCGGGGATAGATACAGGATGAGCCAAGAAATAACAAACGCTTAACTTGAGTTAGCCAAGCATTGTGAATAACGTTGGTTTGAATTGCAAGGTTTTGATAAATAAAATCGGCCGGGTAAGTGCTATTGGCTAGAATGCCACCCACCTTGGCGGCCGCCAAAAACACGTAATCTGGTCTTTCTTTTTTAAAAAAAGCACTTACCGCTGTGCTATCCATTAAATCAAGTTCAGCATGGGTACGGGTAACGATATTTACATATCCTAATGCCTGCAGCCGCCGGAGGATAGCGGAACCCACCAAGCCACGATGACCAGCGACGTAAATTTTATCGTTGAATTTCATTCGATACATCACTCTTTAAAATCGAATGTCTTATATCCATATTGTTTTACCAATGCATCCCGTTGAGCTGCCTTCAAGTCTTCGCGCACCATTTCAGCAACCAAATCCTTAAAAGCCACTTTGGGTGACCATCCTAGCGTGGTTTTGGCTTTGTTTGGGTCGCCTAATAGGGTATCGACTTCGGTCGGTCGGAAATAGCGCGGATCAACGGCAACAATACAACGATCATTTTGGTCATAACCTTTCTCTTGCACGCCCTCGCCGCGCCAAAATACGGCTATTCCCAATTCAGTCGCCGCAAGTTCAATGAATGTGCGCACGCTGTGTTGTTTGCCGGTCGCGATCACAAAGTCTTCGGGTTTTTCTTGCTGCAGCATTAGCCATTGCATTTCCACGTAATCGCGGGCATGGCCCCAGTCTCGCTTGGCATCAAGATTACCAAGGTAAAGACAGTCCTGGAGTCCAAGTTTGATTCGAGAGAGTGCGCGAGTGATCTTGCGGGTGACAAAGGTTTCGCCGCGGATCGGCGACTCATGATTAAAGAGAATGCCATTACAGGCATAGATACCATATGCCTCCCGGTAATTCACGGTAATCCAGTAAGCAAAAAGTTTGGACACTGCGTAAGGGCTACGCGGATAAAAAGGAGTCGTTTCCGTTTGCGGGATTTCCTGGACAAGGCCATAGAGTTCAGACGTCGAGGCTTGGTAAAAGCGGGTCTTTTTTTCCAATCCTAGAATTCGAATTGCCTCTAAAATCCGTAGTGTTCCCAATGCATCCGAATTTGCCGTATATTCGGGCTCTTCGAAACTCACTGCTACATGGCTTTGCGCGGCCAGGTTGTAGATTTCGTCCGGTTGTACTTGCTGGATAACGCGGATAAGGCTTGATGAATCGGTCAAGTCACCATGATGTAGGATAAAGCGACGATCAGGTTCATGCGGATCCTGATAAAGGTGATCGATACGGTTGGTGTTGAACAACGAGGTGCGGCGTTTGATGCCATGGACTTCATAGCCCTTCCCAAGCAAAAGCTCAGCGAGATAAGCACCATCTTGACCGGTGACGCCAGTAATTAGAGCTTTTCTATTGTTATTCATTCCTAAGTGCCTCAATTCTTTCAGTGCCAAGCAGATTAGTTTCAATATTTTGATTGGCTGAACAAGTCTCCCCCTGTCAGCACTTGTTGGACGTGCGTGGCGGGGATCTTACTAACCTGTTATAGCGTTCAAAGAAAACTTCCTTGGCCCACGAGTAAAGTTCAGTGTCGAGCTCATTGTTCTTTTCAATTAACTCAGTCAGTTCGTCATCCACTTCAAGTTCTATATGACTTGTCGAGCCGACTCGCGCATCGTTAGACAGGCTCCATCTGAATTGCATATTGAATAGCTCAAAAGTTTTATCCATTTCCTCCGAAAGACCAAAAGCATTCAATTCCGCGATATTTTTGCGTGCCAAATCGAGAAGTTGTTGTTTATCTTCTATGTGCCATAACTTCCGCATAAGAAAAGTCGGATCACTGACAAACGTCCAAGTTTGAAGATTCCGAAAGACAGCTT
Source organism: uncultured Gammaproteobacteria bacterium (assembly GCA_963696325.1). Classification (GTDB taxonomy): domain Bacteria; phylum Pseudomonadota; class Gammaproteobacteria; order Competibacterales; family Competibacteraceae; genus CAVOJV01. The sequence goes on along the minus strand of CAVOJV010000056.1, from coordinate 37,811 downwards.
CAATGCCAGGCAAGTCTGTGTCGCTTAGTATTTTCTTGAGATTATCTCTATTCGTATTTGCATTCAGCTTCGGATCAATATACTTAAACATAATTGCCCCCCCGCCCCCCGCCCCCCTACCTAGGATGCCAATTTTATATAAATAGCATTTCCATTTGAACTGACTAACAATTCTCTCAATTGGTGATCGAAGAATAGTGCAGCTTCGGTAGCGTGTCCTGAATTTGGTTGAGAATCGCAACGCCGAAATGACCTGTTAAAAAAGTCTGCTTGATTCAGTTGTTCATCATTTAGAAAAGCCAAGGAAGCAGCGGTAACGATGCTAACCACATTTGTCGCAGAAAGTTCATTTGATATTTTTTGTGTTAACAAGTTCTCCCGCCGTCTTGGGCACATGAAAAAATGTGCATCTCAGTCAATGTCCTCAATGAGGTTGGAGAAATATGGGGCTTGGTAAAAATGATTAATACGGTCGGTGCTGAAAAAGCGAAGGACGGCGTTTGATGCCGTGGAATTCATGGCCTTCACCAAGCAGAAGCTCAGTGAGATAAACACTAAGACATTATCTCCCAGCTTCCTAAATTAAAAACGATCTTGTCGTTGTAATCAATCTGATCTATTTCTTGGCGAATTGGACTCCAAAAATTCTCGTAAATGTTGCCTGGACCTGATAATGGCCATCACCTGAGATCAATCTTGTGATACCACTTAGTTTCTTGGCTTGTTCCCAGCAGTTCTCGCGTAGATCCACGATTAATGTCCGGTAAAGTGTTGGGATGGGGGTACGTTCGTTATGTGAGAGCCACTCGCTCAAGCACCACAAACTTTCCAGCGAAAGGCAGTGGCGTGCTCAAAAGAAAAGCTCTTGTCTCGAGCGCGAACGAAATCATCGACGGCTTTTTGCGCCCCCTCGGAAAAAATCCGTAGTCATCCACTACGATTCTCCCCCCTACCGGCATCACGCGATCCAAGTACTCCAGAGCGGTTTTGATCGGGTCGTAAAAATCGAAATCAACATAAGCAAAAGCAACTTTCTTGGGCGCATCGCTTCGGGCCAAGGACTCTTCCACCCATCCCCTCATGACGTGCGTGCGATGGCCAGGGAAATTAATAGCAATGAGTTTTTCCATTACGTCGCTTTCCGGCGACATCATCGTACCCTTGTATCGATCCATCGACCCTAGGGTAAAGATATCGTCAATCAAAACGTCTTCTGCAGAAGGGGGGGAAGCCCTTCAAATGAGTCAAACAAATAAAGCTCGCGGTCGGTATCCATGATCTCGGATGCAAGCAATTTGGAAGTCGCCCCTTGCGCGACACCGAATTCACAGATATCACCTTCCACTTGAAGTCCGGCATGAAGCGATTCCAGTATGTAGATTGCTTCGCTGATAGAGGTGCCAATCAAATCGGAAAGGAGACCTTCACGGCCTGGTCTTCGCGGCAGGTTTGGGAACACAAAAGTGCGGTAAAGCTCCTCGATGTCAATCGAGTCTCGCACGTGAATCCGGCGCAGTGTTCTACACCAGTTCAATTCATTCTGAACGTCTTCCATACCCGATACTTTCCTTATTACCGCCTTGATGTAATTTGTAATCATGCAAAAGCTATGCGTATGCCAAATGTGAGAATTCCGGCCCATTAAGCCTCACGAAAAACATGTCGATCTGCCAAAACGATTGATCGTGGGTTCGCCAAAGAGGTTCAGAAATGTCGATTACTCCAAACCCAAGTTTTTCCATAAAACTACACATTTCATGGAATAGCAGCGAACCGGGAGCAATTCTGAAGTTATAGGTTTCAATAACAAACAAATTCGTCGACTTCAGCGTTTCAAGTGCGCCTTGAAGTATCGGCACTTCAAAGCCATGCGTGTCCAATTTTACAAGATAGGGGCCTTTGAGGTTCCGCCGTTTTACCTCTGCGTCCACGGTAATCATCGGTACACGTATCCTTGCCCCAGCCGTTTGTTCTTTGTTGCGACCCACCGAACAGATTGCTGTCGTCAAAGAATATTTCTCCTTCTTCGTCTCCAGCCGCCGCAAGCACGTATTCAGTATTGGGATGCTTTTTTACAAAATCTTTAAGCGAGTCCAGGTGGCCGTTTTGTGCCTCAACCAACAAGTAACGAGCGTCAGGGAGAATCGGCATCGCCGCAGCAGTCCACATGCCATTCGATGCCCCAATATCAATAACGGTTCCAATTTCAATACCACGCGAAGCAATTCGCTCAAGCGCCCGAACTGTCGATGCTGCACGAAAAGCAATCGTTTCTGGAGGATCATCGGCAACCTGAAATGGAGCACTACTTGAATTTATTATTACGGGTTTGAGGCTTGAATTACCAGCTAATTTTGCGAAAAAATTTTTAAGGAAAGGCAATTCCATCAATGCATCCTATATTTAGCTAGTGAGAAGAGAGATATTTGAACTCCACGACTGATATTGCTTATCCAATGTGTATTCGTTCTTAACAATTCGACAACCAGCATGACCGAGACTCATCCTCAGCGCTTCATCGTCAAGCAATGTTTGGACGGAATTTATATATGAAATTGCGTCACCCGGGGTTGCTGTAAGTGCATTCTCGTGGGCACGGGCGATATCAACCATTCCCCCGGACGAGAAGGCAACTGAAGGGATGCCGCATGCAGCAGCCTCCATCAGGGTTTGACCAAAAGATTCTTCCTGCGCTGTATGCACAAGAATATCTACTGCGCTGTAGATGATAGGCATCATCCTTTCATCAAAAATTTGCCCCAGACTAATCACGCTTTTGAACTCGCTGGATTGCGCGCCAAAGGCAACAACTCTAGCTTGCCTTTGCGCTGAAATATACCATAGGAGTTGGTCAAACACCGGCCCGCTTTTTCTCTTCTCTTTCAAGTTCACCGCCCCTGCCAAAACTAACAGCCCAAAGGGTGGGAGCCCGAGTAATCGTCGAGCAACCGCTTTGTCTATCGGAGAAAATAGTTGATGATCCAACCCCAAAGGAACGAGCCTAACTATTGCATTCCCTCGAAATGCTGAATTTGCCATGGCCTGCATCCAATAACTATTGGCAAACAAGGGCACCGGATTGTTACCACAAAAAACACGCTGGCGATCCAGCCAATTTTTTTCGATAACGTGGGGGGGCGCAGACGGATACTCTTCCGGGCTGGGGCAACTACTATCGCAGCCAGTCACAAACTTCCTGCATGTCCCTGTATAGGCACACCGCCCGGTTAGCCAATGGCAATCATGTAGATAACAAACAGATGGAATACCAGAAGACGATATTTTTTCGATTACCTCAATTGTCCAACTGGCCCAATGCAGATTTCCAAAGACAACCAAATCCGGCTTAAAAGAAGCCACTACATCGCGTATTCGAAGAGCGATCTCACTATCAGACAGGCCATTATCACGATGGATTGCGGGGAAGCTTCGCAGTCCAAGCCATTGTCCAGGAAACGTTCCACCGCGGGGAGGAAGAGGATTCGGTTGCAGATTTTCGAGCCAGCATACCGCAGCCACATTATGCCCCCCGGATAGAAATGACTGTATCTGTCGCCGATGTGCAACCCCCGCTCCACCAATGAATCCCGTATCATTGACAAAGACTACTGTGGCAGGCCGCCCCTCCAGAAATAAATTTCTTATCGGCGAAAAATTAGTATTCATGAAAAAATTTACCTGAGAGACAGGGTCGGATTAATCAGCACACCGCAGCCTACAATCCCTCCAAAATCCAACAACGAAAACGCAAAGCAACTATCCCCTATCGAATTCTTTCCGAGAACTACCAATATGGTTTTTCTTTCCAGAATTTGGCCGGCACAAAATTTGTCTATTTGTTCTTCATCGATGATCAATACGTCAGCATCTTCCAAGCTTTCAGCACGGCTACTTCCTGCAGCCTTAAGCATCAGATCAGTCGCCGCCGCTTCTGACGTTTTTGAATAGTTAACGAAAGTTCTAGACCTTAGTCCAACTTCGTAGATCCATTCCAAACCCAATGGACTTAGGTTCAGGGTTAAATGTCTGGCTGCTACAAACGCCTGAATAACAGGTAGCCGATTTCCCGAATCAATTACACGACGACTATTGTTCCCCTTTCGCGCCGCGATACGGGAGCAGAGATGGGAAACGGCAGACAACGGATCGCGGCTGGCGCATGCCAGGCGATTCAACAACTCCGGTGTGCCATTGGGGAAAATTATGCGAGGCAACGTAGCACGCAAGGCTTGCGGGAGCCCCAATCCGTGTCGCCAAGTAATCATTAACGCCTCAAAAAACGCCTTTCTTTGCTGCGTAGTCGAAACTCCACCAGCGGTCATATGTGCGCGCACATTAGGTACATGAACTCCAATACACCCCTGATTGGCCAACCGTAGATACCAATCGAAGTCTCCCGCAATCCGGTATTTTGTTGAAAAATGTCCGTAGTGTTCGAAGACAGATTTACGGCAAAGTGTAGTCACTTGGTGCAAAGAGGGCATTCGCTCTCTAATTTTGAGCGCGTAATGAGGGTCTCCGAGCAACCCGACATCCTGGCCCTGCCAACCATGCAGAACGATGTCCCCATGAACAAACGGTGCGCCTGAGTTAATCAGAGCAGCCACCGCATTTTTTAGCTGGTCGGGTTCATAATAGTCGTCAGCATTCAAGATCCCGATGTACTCACCTGAGGCGAGCACCACACCTTTGTTGAATGCGTCGTAAATGCCATGATCTGGCTCAGAACACCAATAGGCGATAGCGTCTTCGTTGGCTTGAATTATACGGAGCGACCCGTCAGTTGAACCGCCGTCTATAATGATGTGTTCGATATTTTGGTAAGTCTGTGCCTTCACGCTTTCGAGCGTTCGCAGCAATGTTTTTTCAGCGTTGTAGGTGACGGTGATGATGCTTATAAGTGGCATGTCGTTATGTACTATCGCATGATCCTTCGTGCGATAACCTCCACACAGCCGCGGACTTTCGGTCACCCTTTTGGCATATTCGGCAAATGTTGGATAACTTCTACTTACCTTTTTCATTTACTGTCCTTTAATCCAACAGGAGCGGCCCCAGTCATAGGTAATATTTCTTGCCCCGTTGAGTAGTCCAATCCTGCTGGCATGGCGACGCCAACCAACGGATGTACCGCAGGCGTCTACTAGCCGCATGCGAAGTTTTTGCACGGAATGTGGCAACACTTTTCCTCCGGCATTCAAAAAGACACCTCTTGCCTCGTCCAGGTATCTCTGAAAAGCAATACTTGTCTTTTGAGTTTCGTGGCGTCGAAAACAGCCGATTGGAACATCTACACCATAGAGATGTGCGTGCTGAAAAAACCGGCTCCAAAGTTCAAAATCCCCCGCGTAATTCAACCCTTTATGGAAAAATCCCCCAGCCCTATCCCAAAGACTCCTCCGCCAGAAGGTGGATTCTTGCTGAATAAAGCCCATTGCCTCCCAACCGCATGCTGGTAAATAATCACCACGCAAAAAATGATGCTTTGAGAACCCGGAGAAGCACCCCATTTTAATTAGCGCCCCATTTCCATCAATCCCCATAGGGAATCGCGTTGTAACCCATTCAACATCAGAAAAATTGCGGAATATCTCACCAACGACACGTAATGCCCCCGGCAGATAGATATCATCAGAGTTCAACCAGGCCATCACCTCACCGGTCGTTTTGGCAAAGCCATTGGCGATGGCCTGATACTGACCGTCATCAGGTTCGCTTACCCAAACCAGGCGATCTGCATAGCGCTTGATAATCTCCAGGCAGCCATCGGTCGAGCCGCCATCCATCACAACATGTTCGAGATGTGGGTAGTCTTGATCATGAATGCTTTGCAATGTTTTTTCGACGTAGGCCGCCTGATTGAGGCAAGGCGTCACTATGGATATCGTTGGCAAAACAGCCATCTCTATTTCTCGATCTTTAATTGTGTTTGTGTTGGAGGGTGTTTGGCTCCTGAGCCAAGCGAGGCAGCGCTATTCCAAATAGTCGCATTGCAATCCGAACCGGACGACGATTGAGCACCTCCAGCAAGCAATTGTTGTAGGTAAAACTCTCGGTCAATTGCCACAAGTGGGACTCACGCTCCGCGCTAGCCGTCTTCAAAGCCTGCGTCAAGGCATCGATATGCCCCAAGTGGGACTCACGCTCCGCGCTAGCCGTCTTCAAAGCCTGCGTCAAGGCATCGATATGCCCCAAGTGGGACTCACGCTCCGCGCTAGCCGTGTTGAGCGCGGCAGTGAGTAGCTCGATCTCCGCTAGTCGTGAGGAGCGATCACCTTCAGATAGGTGATACCGGCGCACGATATCCAGTATCAGGTCGCCTACACTATCGCGAAGTGGTGCGTCGCCTTTCAAGCGTTGCAATAGCAAATCAACTGCCATTCCAAAATCGCTTACACTCGCACCGGCGCAAGCAACCACGTAGGCCCATCGGCCCATCTGGCTGGATATCACAGACGCTGTCTCGCACGCGGCAAGCGCTACAAACCGCATGGCTTCAGATTCTTGTTCTGGGAGAAAATCAACGCCATCTTCGACAAGATCCTGAATCAATCGTTGGTAACCATACCTTTCAAAGATGTCTTTACCCAAAAAGGCAGTCAGTCGTGATTTCTCATCGAGAGATAGACCATCTCGCCATTTTCCAAGTGATGACTTATCTAGGTTTCGCCCGGCGCGCAATACTTTCCGGTCACCGACAGCGGACGCTTTTTGAGCCCCAAGCAAAGCCCTATTTTTATTAAAGGCTAGCATCTTGGGTGAGAACTCAACACCAAGAAAATCACAAACATGCCTCAGACAGTTCTCGGGGTTAGCAACCAAATCTTCATATGTTAAAACGAAAATGTCTGGTCGTTGGGATGACGCATAGCGTTGTAATTCAAATAAACCTTTTGCAAAGTCCACAGTGTTGGGTGTTGCGACCCGCCCCACCATCTCATCGACCGGCACCCCCCAAGTTGTCTTATATGAAAGGGCTATATCCAGTGGATTGCGCTTCAACAGGATTTTCTTTGCGGCGGGATACGCCCTGTCGAGAAACTCCAGAACGTGGTAATAGCGAGGGGTCTTATCGACAAAAATCGGTTTTCCGGCTTGAGACGTGCAAACGTCGTAAACGGTACTAGCGAAGTGCGCTGCACCATCCTCCTTGCTCCGCATGGAAAATAGTTCTTGGAAGGCTTTTATCAGCGTGATTCTATTTTCAGCAAGGCCCACTGTGTTACGTATAAGCTCACCTACAGCAAGGGTGGCGGTGTACTCATCAAACGGAAGTTGGTCGTTATCAGGAGCCATACAGAATTCCGCTAGCAGCAATTGAAGCCATGGCTCAGGTGGGCAGTGTATGTCCGGATGATTGCCAAGCAGGAGACTAAGCAGCGTCGATCCTGCCCGTGGCATGGACAACAGAAAAACCAGATTTTGGCCCTGATCGCCAATCAAGATTCTAGGCCTTTAGGAAAAAAATCAAACTAGGGCAAAGGTTCAATAACTTAAACAAAAGTAGGTGCGGCATTTTGTTAATCAAGTACCGGTAGCGCGCATGAGTATAACCGAACTCCCTCTGTCGCTATGCTTCAGGCTCAGTGTTACAAACGGATGCAATTTGAGGCTGAGAAAAATTTAAAGTTCGAATCTCTTTCCACTCGAGCCACCAACCACCTGCAGAGCGCGTGGCTTGAGGAAAGTCCCTATTAGGAGCTATGGGTTAAGCTTTTCTCTGACGGTCCATTTCCTCCTGGTTGCGAATGTAGGCCCGGATCATCTTCTCATCCAGCCCCACCGTACTCACACGGTAACCACGAGACCAAAAAAGCTTGCCGGTAAAATCTTGCTTCACGCCCAACAGGTGTCGATGGATCTGCATCGCAGACTTGCCTTTCAGATAGCCTACCACCAAAGCCAGGCTATACTTGGGTGGCACACTCCGCACCCGGTGGACATGATCCGGCTGCGCGTGTCCTTCGATCAACTCTACCCCTCGTTGACGACACGCCTGGCGCAAAATCTGACCAACTTATTATCATACCTTACCAAACAACACCTTGCATCGGTATTTCGGGACGATCACCAGATCATACTTACAGCCCCGCTTCACGTGGGCTAAACTTCGCCACTCTCGCATGACAGTTCCTCTTGGGAGAGCCCCGGGGCTTTCCTCAGGAGGATCTGTCTACTTCATCGCCGCAACGGCAGAGCCTCTTCAAGTCTCACCGGCAGAGCCGGTGGTTTACAGTCTTATCAAATGCATATCCAAAAATATTCACATCTTGGCGAAAGCGAGTCTTTACAAGTTCAATTAACTCTTCGTCATAATATTTTTGATATGGAAGTCGATTGGATTTGTTTCTTAGAGGTAATTTCTTTTTCCTTATTTTTAATAAATCACATAACGTTGCGAAATCTTCATTCAGAGTTTCGTATCTCATGATGAAATTCATGTTAACGGATGGGATCGTATCGGGCGTTTCCGTGGGAAAACTCAGGAAATTGTGCATTGGTTTTATTTCATCAAGAACGTTGATAAATGCATCCCGATCCCAGGTAATTGTCCCCCTGAACGGGGAAAAGAAATAGGAAATAGCTCTATCCCATGGATTTCTAATACAGGTAAAGCGAAACATATTCATCAATCTTATGGCACCGAGAGCGCTATAGTAATCTGCTAAAGTGGAGTGTTTCGTGGTACCAAAATTACTTGTAACTGCAAAGCGTTCAATGCCGTCCTGAGAGGTATCTCTGCGTCTGATTTTGTCTTCAGAGTACTTCCTCAAAACGGTTTGCAAAGCATTGCCTGCAGTTTTTGGAATATGTACAAAAACAAACCCGTGCTTGACTGATATCACGAAATTTCTCTGCTCATTTGATCAAAGAAATAGCCATGTATTGCTATTTCATGTGAAAATTTTTGACTGATGATGTCTGCCTGCTGTTTGTTCAATAAGTCCTGATAAGGTCTACGATCTGTTCTGTATTCTGATTTTGCACTTACGCCCAGGGTTCCTTGAAATGGTATTCCCAGACGGGCAAATATCTCACCAAGTTCATCGAGTAATGATTCGTAATAAGCCACACGATCAACAATGATCTCGTCTTTTTTTCCAGGCTCGGTATATTTCGGATAGTCGACCGGAAATTCCCCGGAATTCAAGAATAAATCCAGAGGAATTGGTTGTTCCGACCTGAAGCTAGCCATATTCCATGCAGAAATTGTTTTATCCCATGGATTACGTTCGACACAGAACTTGAAATAATTGTCCCATACTTCTCGCCCGACCCGGTCGCGAATTTGAGGACCTGGCATATGGTTGTAGAAGCCTTCATAATTTCTCGCGACATGCGGATCCACATGCGGGTAAATTGGGGTCAGGATGTCGTTTGGACCACATACCTGTGATAGAAAAACTTCGATACTCGTTCCTGCGGTCTTGATTGTCTTGATGAAAATAAACTTATATTGATGGGATATTATCATTCGTTGATTCGTGCGGCGTCGGTAGAAAATTCGTGATCTATTTGTAAGTCCATGAAACCCAGCAAGGAGTCATCTGACTTCACAATATCAAATACCAGTGCCCCTGGGATTTTGTGCAGCGGAAACATTATGTCTTTGCCTGCACGCTCCTCCAGCCTTAAGGTAACAAAATATTTACCTTCATTGAGTTTTGCCGGAAAACGTAGCCTGACGATTTCGACACCATCCTTTGCAGGATCGATATTATTTAAGCTGACCCACTTTCCTCCCAAGGCTAAGAGCTTAGGTGTCTGCACGATTACGGACAAACTAGGATATTTTACCTGAGAGCTAACTTTGCAGGCTACCTCGAATTCAATGATGCCTTGATAATTGAAAATTGAATGTTGTCTTTGGTTGGTGACGAATCTTGCGTAAAGAATATCTCCATCAGCGGTTCCAAAGCCTCCTATATCCTTGCCGATGACTTTCGGGATGGCACGTTCAGCCTGAATATGCTGGTTTTGTAACTGCTCGGCGCGTGCATCCATAAAATAATTTTCTACAATCTCTTCAGGGGTTCCCTCGGCTTTTTTCTGCCCGTGTTCAAGATAAATCGCCCTGTTGCAAAAAGACTTGACCGAGTTCATGTCATGCGAAACAAAAAGCAAGGTGGTACCTTTATCAATGAGCTCTTCCATCCTTTTTCGGCACTTGAATTGAAATATGACATCGCCAACCGCAAGCGCCTCATCAATGACCAGTATCTCCGGATCAACGTTGCTGGCAACGGCAAATGCAAGGCGGACAGCCATACCACTGGAGTAGGTTTTTACAGGCTGATCTATGAAATCTCCAATGTCAGCGAACTCAGCAATAGCTTCGAAGCGAGACTCGATTTCTTTTTGTGAAAGTCCAAGAATCTGGCCGTTCAAGAATACATTTTCCCGCCCGGTATATTCAGGATTGAAGCCCGATCCGAGTTCCAGCAGTGCAGAGATGCGCCCGTTGACGGTGACGTCACCACTAGTTGGGCTTAAGGTGCTGCAAATCAGCTGCAAAAGCGTTGATTTTCCAGACCCGTTACGCCCCACGATACCCAGCGTTTCGCCTTTCTTTACCTGAAAGGACACATCGTGTAACGCCCAAAATTCTCGGAAATACTGGGGAGCCGTGCGGTCGCTTGCGCGGCCAAACAAGCCAATTATTTGCTCAAATATCGTATAGATCGATGGAAACACTAACTGCTTGAGTCGATCCCTAGGTGTGGCATAAATCTCGTAACGCTTACTGAGATTCTTAACGTTAATAACGATTTCATCAGAGGACATCGGCAAATCCTCTTCTCGATTTCTGAAACCACCAAAATCCGGAATAGCAAATTGCGCTGCCAGCAAACAAGCTTGTGGCCCAACTACCCCAATTGATAGCATTTCCCCAGAGCATCACATCTCTGATTTGTTCTATCGGTAGAGTTAGCGGGTTGAGCGCGAAGAAAAATTGATAGTCCTCCGGAAATGCACTGGTTTTGTAAAAAACAGGGCTAAGGAACATAAGCACTGTGGTTACGACACCCATGCCTTGGGCGATGTCGCGCAGATACACTCCCAACGACGCAAACAGCCATGTCAAACCAAGGGTCAGCAACAGTAGCGGCAGCATGACAATCGGCACAAGTACAACGGTTGCTTTCAGTGAGACTCCGGTGAAAATACAGAAAATCAGCAGCAGCCCCAGGCTGACTAGAAAATGCAGCATAGCAGAGCAAAGAGCGACCCAAGGCAATATTTCAATCGGAAAAACGACTTTTTTGACGTAGTTGGACTGGCTGACAATAATTCCCGGCGCACGGTTTAGGCATTCTGCAAACAGACCATGCACGATCATGCCGGAGAAGAGCACAAGCGCGAATGCGACTTTGCTCTCTTCCCCCCCCCCCAGCGCGCCTTGAACCCAACGCTGAATACAAGGGTGTAAATTACCAACATGAGCAGGGGATGTAGCAGCGACCATGCGACCCCTATAATCGATCCCTTATACCGGCCAATGAAGTCCCGTTTGACCAATTCCCATATCAACTCTCGATGATTGAGCAGGCTGCCGAAAATGGCGCGGGGTGAGGTGGAGTAATTTAAGCTCATACGCCGATACGCCTTGCAAGACCCGGCCTGAGGCTAAGCTCATGGAATTTTGCGGCCAGCAAGAATGGCGCAGTGTTTAGGATCAACTGCCAGCGTGTTGGCTGAAACCCCAATTCTCGATGGCGAATTATTCGAATTTCTTCTTGGCCGATTGAAGACATCTGACTCGAAGTTTTTTGTTGATCATGAATACGAAATAGGCCCAGGAATACAGGCAAATGCTGAATGTCTATCTGCTTTGCAGAGAGCCGTAGCAGAAAATCCCAATCCATTGCGAAACGAAAGGTTTCATCTAGTCGAGCACCAATTAGATTCCAAGCGTTGCGTGTCCAGTAGAGCGTTTCCTGAGGTACGAAATCTGCCCATTGGAGTACTCGCCTGGAGTGACGGGGAAGAATCCAGCGGCCAATTTCCAGACCTTCCTCGTTGATCAGGATTCTGTCCCCGTACACAACCTGAGTTTCAGGGTGTTTAACAAAGTGGTCAGCAATTTGTTGAAGCGCTCCCGAGGCTACGAGATCGTCCGAATTGATCCAGGCCATGATCTCGCCTGTTGACCGCATGAATCCCTTGTTGATCGCCGCGGTTTGGCCGGAATCCGGCTTACTAACCCACCAGGCAAGGTGAGCTTCATATTGCTTAATCACCGAGAGCGTGTTGTCTGTCGATCCACCGTCAACAACAATCAGTTCCAAATTTGGATACCGCTGATCAATGATTGACTGCAAAGTTGCCCGCATGAACCTGCCTTGATTAAAGGAGGGCACGACGATGGAAATTCTGGGCAAGGGGTGCCCACGCAGTTGGTTGTTGTGTTGTACGAGGCGCAAAGAGACAGGTCGTGGCGAGTAGGTACCCAACTGGCCAACCCCCGGGCTAAGCATGCGCTTAATGCTCATTGCAAACCCAGCCATAATGATCTTCAAACCGCACAATGTCGTCCTCGCCACATAGCCGCCACTTTGTACCTCGATGATCACACGTGTAGTGTTGCCAAGATTCTGGACTCGGTGCTTGTGTCCCGCCGGGATAACAGTGGAGCCATTAGTATTGATATGAATCTCAAGGAGAGGAATTCCAATGGACTTAATTGCTTATTTTGACCGGATGATGCCCTCGGGATCAATCGTCGTCAATCGAGGTGAATCGCTAACACTTGATGTTGCGGGTTGACGCGCGAAAACTCAAGGGCCAGGGAGGTGCGAGCCGGCACTGGAAGGTGGCTGATGCGGCCGCTCGGCAAAATCGCCCTCCTGCCGGGCTCAACGGGCGAGTCGGCACCTGGGTGACCAACTCACGGTCTGTCAAATTCATAGCGTACCCCCCGCACGCTACCCTGCGGGCCGCTTCGCGATGCAAATTGTCTATTGTGACGATTTGTCGAACGCTTCGGCGGGTTCGCCCCTGTCGGCGTCAATTCCCTGCCCCGGATGCCCGACGAGGCCGAACACTGCTATTGGTTAGCCGCCATCGACCGGGCCAGCCGCTGGGTCAATTTCGAGATTCGCCCCGACAAGAGCGCTGCCACCGCCGTGCGGTTCTTGCAACAACTGCACGCCAGGGCACCGTTTGTCATTCGTACCGTCCTCACCGACAACGGCAAGGCGTTCAGCGACCGGTTCTGCGCCACCGGCGAACGCCAGCCAGCCGGCACGGCTTCGATCAAGCCGGTGCCGCACGCACTATCAACCACCGCCTGATCAAGCCCAAAAACCCGCAGACCAACGGCATGATCGAACGCTGTAACGGCCGTGTCGCCGAGGTGCTGAAAACCACCACCTTCGCCTCCGCCTGTCACCTGGAAACCACCCTGGGGAAGTATCTGCACCTCTATAATCAGTACATTCCCCAGAAGAATATCGGTCCTGTACCCCAGTGGCCAAACTGAAGGAATACTACCGGATGAAACCCGCGCTCTTACAAAAAAACCTATTAATCATCTGGAACTCAACAGGATTGTAGCGTTAACGCATCTCGACTTGCCGTTTCAATTCTTATAGCTCAACCCGCCCACCATATAGTCATAAGGGGAGGGCAGGGCGTGCGCTTTCCCCTGCCCCAGGGCGGCGGCGGCGTGCAGTGGCCAATACGGATCGCGCAAGAACTGGGTGCCCAGCAACACCAGATCGGCCTGGCCTTCCCGCACGATGGCGTCGGCCTGCCGCGGCTCGGTGATCGCGCCCACCGCGGCGGTCGCGATACCGGCCTCGCGGCGGATGGTGTCCGCCAGCGACACCTGCCAGCCCGGCCCGATCGGATAACGCCCGCTCGCTGCGCCAAAGCCGGAACTGCAATCGACCAGGTCCACGCCCTCGGCTTTCAGAAGCCGCGCCAGTTCGACGGAATCTCCCAGCGTCCAGCCGCCTTCCACCCAATCCGTGCAGGACAGGCGAATCGCCAGCACTTTGCGTTCCGGCCAGACGGCGCGAAGGGCGCGCACGGTTTCCAGGGTGAACCGGATGCGGTTGGCGAAGCTGCCGCCGTACGCGTCGGTGCGCTGGTTGGCGAGCGGCGAGTAAAAGCTGTGCGCCAGATAGCCATGCGCGGCATGCAATTCGAGCAGGTCGAAACCTGCCTCATCGGCCCGCCGGGCGGCGGCGACAAATGCCTGCCGCACGGTGACAATATCCTGCTTGATCATCTCGCGAGGTACGCGCCAGAGTCGGTTGCCGGAACCGCCGAAGGCGATGGGGCTGGGGGCTATGGTTTCCCAGCCGCCCTCGTCGTCGCGCAGCGAATGATCGCCTTCCCACGGACGCGCGCAGGATGCCTTACGCCCGGCGTGAGCCAGTTGCATCCCTGGCACGGCGCCGTATTGCTTGACGAAGTGAGCGATCCGGGCCAGTGGCTTGATCTGGGCATCCTCCCAGAGACCGGCATCCTGCGGCGTGATCCGCCCGCGGGCCTCGACCGCCGTAGCCTCGCACATCACCAGTCCGGCGCCGCCCACCGCGCGCGACCCCAGGTGGACGAGATGCCAATCGGTCAGCTTGCCGTCGCGGTCATTGCACCAGTACTGGCACATGGGTGAGACACCGATGCGGTTGCGAAAGGTGATGTCCTTGAGGGAATAGGGTTCAAACAGGTTGGGCATGGTTATTATCTTTACGGTTGGAGGAACTGGTCGGAGGCCATAGGACTGGTAGCTTACCATCAATACCGATATCGCAAATTTGGCAGCCTTTTACCATGGCCTGAAAGGTTTATAGGTGATGTATAACTTCGGTGAGTACGATGCGCTTTCTAAAGACCTCGATGGACCTTCCCCTCCCGCTGGCGGAGGTGTTTGATTTTTTCTCGAATGCCGGCAACTTGCAGCGCATCACCCCGCCGGAACTCGGGTTTCAAATTCTTACGCCGCTGCCGCTCGTGATTCGCGAGGGTACACTCATCGATTATCGACTGCGCCTGTTCGGTGTTCCGTTTGGCTGGCAAACGCGGATCGCCATCTGGAACCCGCCCCATGAGTTCACCGATGAACAATTGCACGGACCCTATGCGCGCTGGGTCCACACCCATCGCTTCCGGGAGTTGGATGGTGTCACCTCGATTGAGGACGATGTCCACTACAAACTGCCGCTGTGGCCTTGTGGGGAAATCGCCGGCCCGCTGGTCAAGGCGCAGCTTGAGCGCATCTTTCGTTTCCGGCAGCAGGCGATCCGGGAGATATTGCTGGATGGATAATCCGCGATCTGGGGATGGCGTTTCAAGCACTTCCAATACGCCGGCTGCCGGATGTGAAATACAGGGTAAACTGAAAATTGCAATCTTGCTGGGACGGTTATGAGCGAGCAATCACCCAGCGGTTCTTCAGGGCATCGACACCCTTCGCGTTTTTCAGCGCGGCCGATACGCACAGATCCTGAACGCACTCCCGGCGAATGTTCTGGGCGAGCGCCAGGCTGGGGGCCAGTGACACCAGGGCAACGAGAGCAAGCAAGGTTCTCATTGATTTCATGCAAGTTTCCTTTGGCTCCAAACCGAACAAGCCCTGTGGCGTTTAGCGCCGTTCCGTCGCGCCGCCCGGATAGATGCTCAAACGTTGGGCGTTCAGGCGCATGACCGTAAACCGGAAGGTACCCAGCAGAAAGGTTTCGGTACCTTGATCCGCCACCAGAACCCCATCAAATACCATTTTCCTGTCCTGCCGAGGCTGCTGCCGCAGCGGGAGTTGGTACTGAACCGCGCAGCGTAAAATCTCGCCAGGCACCGGCCAGCGGGCCAAATGAGTGACCACCGCAATGCCTCCGTAGATACGGGTTTCCACGTCATCGTCGAGTTTAACCTCGGCCGCGAATTCGCTATCGAGCCTTAGCATATAACGCCGTGCGCACTGTCCCTCCAGCCACAACAGGGATTGCGCATCCTCTAAGAAATTGCCGGTGGCGACCGTGGGTTCCGGTTTCCAAAGTTGGGTATCGGTACGACCATCAGCAGCTGCCAAGCCGATGCTGTAGGGTAGCGGATGGCCCTCGGTGCGCTTGGTGAATACCAAATGCCATTTGCCGATTCGGCCAATTTTTTCGCCCTTGCTGAAATAAACGTCAAACTCCCGGTCGCCCGGCAGTGCACCGGCTGTTTCCTCGATGGCGACTTGTACGCTGTCCCCCTCCCGGGCGCCCTCCTTGAATTCGGCACGGTAGCTAAACAAAGTCAGGGCTTTCGAAGCAGCCACACCCAGTTCGGAGAGCACTGCTTGTAAGGCGGCTTCCAACATGCAGGGAGCTGCAAAAGTGTGCAGTTCGTTAAGCAGATTTTTAGTTACCACAAGGGGTTCTGAATGTTTCACGGGCTGGTTCTCTAGTACATCGTTTCAGTAAAAAAGTTACAATTTGATGATCTTGTTATTTGGCGCGTAGAACATTACCGAAAATTTGATGGGGCACTGGGCGCGCGAAGCGATTTACCTGAGCTTAATCCTATTGTGAAGGATCCGGTACGACAAAATTGCGGGAAGTGAGCGTTGAGGGTTTATTGAGCAGATCCCGCAGCCGCGTACGCAAGGCCTGTGTGCCGTGGGGTAAGGCAGAATAAAGGCAGGACATTTACCCTGCCTCAAACTCAACCCTAGCTAGGGTGATGACTAGCTAGGGTGATGAAAAGGGTTTCTCTAGCGCCAGCCGCCGCCGCGCCTGCCGCCGCCGCCGCCGCGCTGGTCGTCGTTGCGAGGACGCGCCTCGTTAACGGTTATAGCCCGTCCTTTCAGTTCGCGGCCATTCAGTTTGCTGATGGCGGCCTGGGCTTCCGCTTTCGCGGACATTTCCACAAACCCAAAGCCTTTGGACTGGCCGCTAAACTTGTCTTTTATCAGCGAGACGGAGGTGATTTTTCCACAGGACTCAAAGGCCTGCCGTAAATCATCTTCAGTGACGTCATAGGCCAGATTACCTACATAGATATTCGTATTCATAACTATTTTCCAATGGTCTCAAAATCTCGAATGCACCTTAGCGTGAAGCTCGAATAAAACTATCCAGAAAACGCTCTATGTGCATGTATATCATTATCCCAGCTTGCCGCCATGTTGAGGACAACCGGCCGCTTCTCAATCCAACTGCGGTTTCCAAAAACTACCAGAGAGAGTTGCCTAAGAGATACTGAGTGCGGTAGGGCATCATGCCCTCATACTTAGCTTAGAAGTATTGGCGGGTTATGACAACTAATTATTAGTGACCCCGCCAGGTCCTGTCAGTTCGCAATGGTGCGGATAGGGTGGTGATGATTCAGAAACAGCTTCACTCCCCAACATTCACCCATCGCTGGAACCCTGCCTGAGCGCAGGCCTTGCCGGGGTCAACTGGACCCTGCGCTCGGCTTAGTGGTGGATCTGGCCTGCGCGGCGGCCAGGGTTTTGCGCAGTTCGGCCTCGCAGGATTGCAACTGAACGGTGGCTTCCTGGCGGCGATGGCGGCCTTCATCGGCGATCTGCAGACTTTCCTCGATGGTGGCGATGAGCGTGGCGTTGGCTTTTTTGACCGTCTCGATATCGAAAACCCCGCGCTCGATCTGCTTGCGCACCTCGGCATTGGCCTGTTTGAGGTTTTCGGCGTTGGCCGCCAGCAGCTCGTTGGTCAGATCGGTAGCAGCTTTGACGGTTTCCGCCGCCTGGCCCGATCGATGGATCGTAATGGCTTGGGCCAACTGCTGGCGCCAGAGGGGAATCGTGTTGACCATGGTCGAGTTGATCTTGTTGACCAGACCCTTATCGTTTTCTTGAACCAGGCGAATGCTCGGCAGGCTCTGCATGGTGACCTGGCGGGTCAGTCGCAGATCGTGCACGCGCCGTTCAAGGTCGTCGCGGGCGCTGCGCAGGTCCCGCAGTTCCTGGGCCTTGATAACCGCTTGGGTGGTATTGGCTTCCTGCTGTAGAGCGGGAATGGTCGCCTGGTCAAGCTGGCGCAGCTTCTCCTGGCCAGCCGCGATATACAGTTCCAGTGTATGAAAGTAGTCTAGGTTGGCGTCATACAGGCGGTCCAGGGAGGCGACGTCGGTCAGCAGCCTGGTCTTGTGGCGCTCCAGCGCATTGCTGATGGTATCGATCTGATTGCGAACGGTTTCATATTGCTGGATTAATTTGGCGAGTGGTTTGGCCCGGTTAAACAACCTGCTGAAGAAGCCCTGTTGGTTGGGGTTCAGCTCGTCCACATTGAAGCCACGCAGGACGATGACCATCTCATTCAGAGCTTCACCGGCGGGTCCGGTATCCTTGGAACGCACCCCTTCCAGCATGCTGTCGGAGATGCTAGTGAGCTGTTCCTGCGCCTTGATGCCGAAAAAGAGGATGGAATTGCTGTCGGCCATTTCGATTTCGGCCAGCAGCGCGGCGATACGTCGCTGGTCTTCCTCGGGCGCGGTCACATGAGCGGCGAGATCCCGTTTTACGGCGGGAACCAGCTCTGCGAAGGCTGAATTCTCGATCACGTTGAGGGCGGTGGACGGTTCGGTAGTCTGGGACATGGTGCTCATCCTCCTGGCTGATCGGTGGTTCGAGTGGAACGGCAAGGTTTGTTTTGGAACTGGTCAGACTACCCCTTCGCGTTTGAGCTGCGTGGCCAGCACCTCTATCTGTACGTCGAGATCCATTAAATCGTGTTCCAGCAGTTTTTGGTGCTGCTCTTGGAAGACGTCTTCAATGGTCATGAGCACGCGGCGGAAATTATCTTCCAGGTCCTGCGATTGGGCCCGCTGGTGGGCGCGCGCATAGCCCGCAGTCACTTGCTGGGCGCCCTCCAGATACACATTGAGGAATTTGCGCGCCCGCCGAAAATCCTGGGGATTCTCCTCAATGACCGAAGTAATCTGTTGGGCCAGTGCAATGATACGCTTGAGGCGGGCGCTCAGTTCCGGGTTGCGTATCTCCCGCTTGGCCTGGTCGATAGCGGCGATAGTCCGTTCCGCGCTGTCCAGGGCTTGCACGACCTGTACGGTGGTGTCCATGCCGTAGGCATCAGTGGCCTGTTTCTCGGCGCGGGGATCGAACCCATACACCAGGTAGCAGCCGAGCAGCGCACCTAGCCCGAAGCACGCCGCGATGGGAAGGCTGTAACCGGCGGCGAGGAAGGCTGTGCAACCCGTGGCTGCGGCAACCAGTCCCGCTCCCAGCATCTTGAACGGGTAGGGTGCATGGGCTATCTTGCGCCGTTCGTAGTCCTGGGCGTTGCGCAGGCCGCGCCGGACCAGCAGCGCCCCGGCCAGATACAGGGCATAATCACCCGTGTTGGCGATAAAACCGAAAAAATTGCTCTTGCCCAGGGCCAACAGCGCGGCTATCAGCACCGGCAGCGGCAGCAGGAACAGCAGCAACCCCTTGGCGGAGGGCAGGCGGTCGGAGGGTCTCTTGAAGCTAATCGCCATGGCGTGAAGCAGCTATAATACGGGAAACTTGGGTAGGGCGTTGTGAGCAAGCAGGCAGTGGTTGCACCAGCACGGTTATGCGGCAATTAACGCCTGGCACGAGGCAACCCCCACAGTGGCTATAAGGATTATCAAGCCGATGAACTTACGTAAGAACGTTGGCATCACGGGTGAATTCCGGCATGTAGTAGAGTTGATGGCTATTGTAGCTGTTTTTTATCGCACTAAAGGCGACGCTGTTTTCACAAGATGCAGATATAGTTGCTCCGATTAAAGTTGTCCACTCTGAATTCGAGTTCCGTATGTCAAAACACCTGAACCTGCTGGCTGCCAGTATTGCGCTGATTCTGCTGATGGTTGGGCCGGGTGGGACCACGGCCGCTGAGCGACCGCCGGGAATCCGGTTGGACGTCGGCGGCCACAAGCTGCATATTCACTGCCTCGGCAAAGGCCGCCCGACGGTGATTTTGGACGCCGGCTTAGGTGGTTCATCCAAGGACTGGAGCCGGGTACAGGCCGAGCTTGCGCAAACCACGCAGACCTGCGTCTATGACCGTGCCGGTTACGGCTGGAGCGATTCCGGCCCCCTCCCGCGCACCAGCGGCCGCATCGCCGCCGAACTGCACACCCTGCTGGAGCGAGCCGCGATTCTCCCCCCCTATATTCTGGCCGGGCATTCCTTCGGGGGTTACAACATGCGCCTCTATGCCAGCCGCTACCCCCAGGAGATGGCCGGGTTGGTGCTGGTGGATACCCCCAATGAGGGCCAGATGAACAGCATTTTCCGGGGGCAGATCATGCGGGAGATAGATCCGCAGGGCCTGCTGCAATCGCTGTGGCCCGACCTATTGACCGACGTGGCGGTGGATCTGGAGCCGCTCGCTTACCTGCTCGGCTTACAGGGCAAGACCTTGCGCGCCATTCTCGGCGAGCTGGCATCTTTTGAAAAAAGCGGGGCGGAGTTACGCACCGCACCGTCGCAGCCGGACCTGCCCTTGGTGGTGATCATGCACGGCAAGAAGTCGCCGGCGAACACAACGGTACTCATCCTTGGGGAGACCGGTACGGGAAAGGAGCTGATCGCTGCCGCCATCCACAACATGAGCCCTCGCAAAGATCGGCCCCTGATCACGGTCAACTGTGCTGCCTTGCCGGCTAATTTAATTGAAAGCGAATTGTTCGGCCGGGAGAAGGGGGCTTTTACCGGGGCCGATGCCCGGCGGGTCGGTCGGTTCGAAGTCGCCCATGGTTCCACCCTTTGCCTGGACGAGATCGGGGAGCTGCCGCTGGAGTTGCAGGCAAAGCTGCTGCGGGTGATTCAGCATGGCGAGTTCGAGCGCCTGGGCTCGTCCCAGACCATCAAAGTCGATGTGCGGATCGTAGCTACGACCAATCGAGACCTTGAGGAAGAGGTCCGCAAAGGCCGGTTTCGGCAGGACCTTTACTATCGGCTCAACGTCTTCCCCATCACGGTCCCCCCACTACGGCAGCGGAAAGAGGACATCCCGCTGTTGGCCCAGTCCTTCATAGAGCGATATGCCAGGAAATTGGGCAAACAGATCACGTCGGTCCAAAAGAAGACGATGAAGACCCTTCAGGATTACCCGTGGCCCGGGAACGTCCGGGAGCTTGAAAGCATCATTGAACGGGCCGTGATCCTGTGCCCCGGGCCGGTCTTGCATCTGACGGATAAACTGGAGATTTCATCCCTGCCACATGTCATCCGCCATAAGAACCTTAAAAGAGGTGGAGCGAAATCAAATCCATAAAATCCTTTCGGAAACCCGATGGCGCATCGAAGGAAAAGACGGGACCGCAGCGATCCTGGGCCTCCACCCGAGCACCTTGAGAGCGAGGATGCATAAGCTCGGGATACTCCGGCCTGAGGCCAGAGTGGGTCGGCCTGGCACCTGATATTTACAGTTAACTTAGACAATACTCATGAGGTGCTACATGCAGGTGGAGCCAGAGGTTGGAAATAGCGGACGTTTTGGCCGATGAATATATAATTTTAGCGAAAACCATATCCTGCAGGAGGAATTGGAGATGGAGACTGGCGGAAACATTTTAGTCGTCGATGATAACAACGTCTTTCGAATTGTTGTCTCCAAAATGCTGTCCCGGCTTGGTTACGAAGTGTCGTCCGCCGACAGCGGCGAAAATGGATTGAATCTTTTTTTTAAAAACAAATTCGACGTCGTCTTGTCGGATTATGAAATGCCCGGGATGGATGGAGTCGCATTTGCCTGCAGCATCAAGAAAAGCTCCCCCCGCACACCGGTCGTGATTATGACGGGTGCGGGGAAGGGAGACTGTTTTTTCCAGAAAGAGCACCGCGGTGGACGAGGTGATTTCAAAGCCGTTTACCTTGGCGCAGGTCGATAAAACGATCCAAAGCGTTCTGAAAGCGGCGGCGCATGACGTCCCGGCCGCCAACATGTCGCGGAACCTCAGGGCTCTGCTGGTGGCAAGGCTGGAGCGGCAGGGGGTGGGTCAGGCTCAGATGGATGGTTTTTTTCGGGAAATGGAAAAAGCTTCTGCGCGAGTCACCCGATGTGACCCTGCCTGCGGTCAACGCGAGATTGCATTACCTGGGGTGGGGGGATGTGACCCTGGACTATCACTCGATGGAGCTTGCCGCCTTCTGCATGGGTGACCGGTGAGGTCCGCCTCGAGCGCAAACGTTTAACGAAAGGGCTTCAGCAGTCTCCCGTTGTTTCGCACGGTGCGCCCGCCGGTTCAAAAATTCGATCGACCCTCAGGTCTTGGTGGTGATCAGGCCGTGCTCGAAGGCGAACGCCGTGAGGGCGGCGGCATTGTGCAGATCGAGCTTGGCCATGATGTTGGCGCGGTGCTTTTCGACGGTCTTCACGCTGATGTGCACCAGTTCGGCGATTTCCTTGTTCTGGTACCCTTCCCCCAGCAGTTTCAGAATCTCTTTCTCGCGCTCTGTCACCGTGTCGAAGGCGCTTTTGCTCTTCAGCGTTTTGCGCCCGTCGAGGTAGCCTTCCAGGACATTGCCGGCAACGCCCGGGCTGATGTACTTCTTGCCCTCCAGCACGCTGCGGATGGCTACCCGCAGCTCCTCGCGGCTGGAGTCTTTGATGGCGTAGCCGTCTGCCCTGGCTTCGAACGCCTGCAGCACGTACTGGTCGGACTCGTGGATGCTCAGGACCAGTATCTTGACTTCGGGCATCGCCCCCTTGATTTCCCGCAGGACCGAGAACCCGTTCATCCGCGGCATGGAAAGGTCCAGCAAAACGAGGTCGGGTTTTGATTTCCGGATCAACCGGACGGCTTCCAGGCCATCCTCGGCTTCTCCGATGATTTCATATCCCGGGTCGAGCGACAGCATGGCCTTGAGGCCTTCTCGAAACAGCCGGTGATCTTCGACAATGAAAATCTGCTTCTTGGATTCCATGTCGGAAGTCTCCTGCGGCCCTTAAGGGTGCCTGCCTGCCGCGGGCCTCGTGCGGGTCAGCCGGCAGACACCTCATCTGCTGTTTGAATTTTTTTACCATATCTCAGTGGACAGGAAAACTCAACCGGCGTCAACCGTCGGGCGTCTCTGGCTGAAATCGCTCCATAAAATACAGGATCGACCCCATTTGCGCCACCACCGACCCCTGCTATCCTTGCCACGGGGAACAGATAAATCTCTTTCGGAGATACCATTGCGTTCCGAGCGAATAAAACTGCATTTCCGCGTCCTGCTCGTCCTGTGGACCGTTGTTGTCCTTGGGCTGTTTCTAAAGGACGCCTTGCACATCCACCGGACGGCCGAGGGTCTGGCGGTTGCCGAGGCCAGGGCGTATTTCAACAAGGACCAGGCGGCCCGACTCTGGGGTGCATCCCATGGGGGTGTGTACGTCCCCGTTTCACATAAAACCCAGCCGAACCCTTTCCTGGTTCACGTCCCTGAGCGCGATATTTACAGCCCCTCCGGCAGGCTGCTGACCTTGATGAACCCAGCCTACATGATCCGTCAAATGATGGAGCATTACAGCAGCCTGCACAACGTCCGCGGACGGATCACCGGCTTGAGGTATTTCCGGGAAGAGACCGCTCCGGATGAGTGGGAAAGCCGCTCATTGCTGTCATTTGAGGCCGGACGCGATGAAGCCATGGAATTCACGGACATGGGGGGCGAACCCTACCTGCGATTGATGCGGCCGCTGCAAACGGAAGAGTCGTGCCTGAAGTGCCACGAGGTTCAAGGGGATCACAGCGGGGACGTTCGCGGCGGGATCAGCATCGCGGTGCCCATGGAACAGTATCTGGACTACCGCCGGAAAGAACTCACCACTCACGCTCGCTCCTTTCTGGTGTTGTGGGTGCTCGGGTTCGGAGCCGTCGGCACTGCAGGGTGGAAGCTACTGCGCAGCGTGCGGGCGCAGGATAGTGCGGAATTGTTGCTGAGAGAGTTGCAGAATAACTACCGGGCCTTGATCGACAACTCGATGACGGGAATATACATCAACCAGGATAACACCATCAAGTTCGCCAACGCCAAGTTCGCTGAAATTCACGGATTCAGCGCCGGTGAAATGGTCGGTATGGACGCGCTCAGCCTCGTTTTTCCGGAAGACCGCGCTACCGTTCCGGATGTGGCAGGCAGGAGCCTTCGGGGGGCGAGCGTTCCGGATGAATATGAAGTGCGATGCACCACCAAGTCAGGAAATGTCATCTGGGTTCAGCGCCGCAATACGGTGATCGACCACAACGGTCGACCGGCGGTTCTCGGCAACGAGATCGACGTCACGCGTCAGAAGAAGGCAGAGATAGAACTGAAGGCGTCGGAAGAGCTGTTGAAGCGGCTTTCCGGCCAACTGCTTCAATACCAGGACACCGAACGCAAAATCTTGGCCAGGGAGTTCAATGAAAATATCGCCCAGTGCCTCAGCGCCGTGAAGCTCAGAACGGAGGCCATGATCCCGCTGAGTGAACGCGAGGGGCCGTCGGCAATGGCCGTTTCGCTGAAGCGGATCATAGAGGATTTGGAGACAACGGTCGCCGCCGTCCGCGAGATGACCAAACGGCTCAGCCCGCTGATGGTGGATGATCTCGGCATCGTTCCGGCCATCCAATGGCTCTGTCGCAGACTGTCCCAGGCAGCCCCGGGCATCCGCATCCGAACCCAAATCCAGGTGGTTGAGAGCGACATCCCCGCCTGGTTGAAAGCCGACATCTTCCATGTACTGGAGAGGATCGTGTCACCGGCGGTTGCGCGCGGCCGCGTGAGCCGCATCAAAATTTCCCTCCGGTCCGGCGACGGCACCGTTCAGCTGAAAATGTTGGATGACGCGCAAAATAGCAGCCCGCAAAACCCTCTGGAAGACGGTTCCGAGCGGGGAGTGGATTTCGTTGCCGTAAGAAGCCGGGTGGAGGCGCGCGGCGGTTCGGCCCGCTGGTCATCTCGTCTTGGATTGGTGGACGTGGTGGCGGTTGTCTGGCCTCTGCAGGGCGTTTGACGGATTACCGATTTGCGCGCGGGGGGTATTACAAATACACAATTCGCCGTATTCCCTGCCGGCGCCGGCCCGAGGTATAACTCGGTGCAACCGGCTGCGGAATAACGTGGGGACTTAGGCGTGCACCCAAGGGGGATCGACTGTTTCAGGAAAAAGCCAGCAGAAGATTTCAGGCGATGCGGTGAGGATTGAGGGAGGGGGGCTATGCAGTCGGTATGCGTGGGACCCGACATCAAACGCGGAAGTAACTGGGGCGCGGTGCGGCCCTGGAGCCCGCGGGGATGTTTCCCGACTGCCTGGAAAGACCCTCTGGATTTGTACGGCAGCTTTCGCATGGAATTGACGCCCCCAGGCTTTGATTCGTCGGCCGAACGGGCTCACCTGCGAGAGCTGATAAGGTTGCACGGCGCCGGCTGGGTGTGGTCGAACCGACAGCGGTTGGTGTCCCTGCGGAAATTTGTTTCACGCGTTCAATCGGGCCGTGTCGCCCGATGACCGCTCCAATACCTTTCCTCTGAAGTGAGCAATGGACCGCCATTATGATGCCGTGGTCTTCGACGCCGGCGGCACGCCTCCTCCCCGGGCTGTTCGCAGCCTGAGAATGCGCTTGGGTTTTGGAATAGACGGGCGCGATTCTATCGGTTGTGGGATGGATCCTATTCGACGATTTCCAAAACAGCCCGTTTCTTTTCTTTCGCCGAAGCGGCATTGATGATGGTGCGCAGTGCATGGGCGGTCCTGCCTTGACGGCCGATAACTTTGCCGATATCCGGCTTCGCTACGTGCAGTTCCAGCACCATGGTCTGACCCGAGGAGACCTCGGCGACCGATACCGAGTTCGGGTTGTCCACCAAGCTTTGCGCGATGTACGCCACCAGATTCTTCATCGAACCAATCGTCTCAGCCTCTGCCATGCGACCTCCAAGTCCACCGCCTGATTGCGTCAAAGGGGATAGTTTGGGTTCAAAAAACTTCGGGCCATTTGCCATTCGCCGCTTTGGTCCGAGGCGAAAACCCGGCAGACCCTTCCGCTCCCGGTGACCTTGCTTAACATCAACAAACGGGGTCTTCGGAATAGGGTTGAATACTGTATTCAATGAGAAACGAAAATGTATTCGACAAATCATAAAACACAGCATAACCCCATGATAATTTCCTTGCCAAAAAGAGCAGCAATCACGTACTATCTTTCTGAAAATCCATCACTTCAGCTTCAACACCGCTTCGGGGGATTCCACCAGGCGGGCTCCGTTTTCGTCGTGACATCGCCGCATGAAGTGCCTGCGGCTAAGGGGGCAATGTGAAAATAGAGACACGCGCGGCGGAGCCCGTTGTTCCCGCTTGGACCGACAGGATGACGGCGCTGCCGGTCTATGCGGTTGTCGCATTGACCTTGGTTTTCATCTGGTTTAGCGGCTTCGTGGAGGTCAGCTACGAAAACCGCGTGATGTCATTGTTGCTCAACACGCTGCTGGTCACAGGCGTATCCGCTTGGGGGGCCACGCTGGCGTTGCGCGGCTATCTGGCGAGCGGCCTGCCCGAGATGCTTTATGCCGGGTGCGGCCTCGTCGCCATGGGGTCGTCTTTTTTTATATCGAGTTTGAGCATCGGGGCTGTTCAAGGCCCGAACGTTGCGGTCACCGTGCACAATCTCGGTGTTTTTTGCGCCTCTTTTTTCCATCTGGCGGCGTCTCTGCGCGCAGGACAGCCGAGAGCCAGCAAGCCGGATCCGACCGCTTTCAAAGCGGCATCCGCCTACCTGGCAGTCCTGGCTCTCACGGGGCTTTTCTGGGCAGCGGCACAGTACGACCTGACCCCGGCTTTTTACATACCGGGAAAGGGGACGACCCCGGTGCGGCAGCTTGTCCTTACGGTGTCGGTTGCCATCATGGCCGTCGCCGCCGCGTTTCTGATCCGGCACGCCAGCCCGACGGGGCAGCCTGTCGCTCCGCTGTTACGGCTTAGGGCTCGTCCTCATCGCCATGGGACTAGTCGATGTTTCCATTGCCGTTCCCGGAAGCATTCTCAGCTGGACAGGACGCCTGTCCCAAGGCCTCGGCAATCTCTATCTCCTGGCGGCATTCATGGTTGCCATCCGCACGGCGGTTAAAAAAGGCCTGGATGTGAGGGAGGCTGCGGCCGATTACTACCTCGAGTCCGAAGACCATTACCGGGCGCTGGTGAACGCCCTGCGCGCCGCCGTTATTTCCCTCGATCCCAGGGAAAGAGTGGTGTTGTGGAACCCTCAGGCAGAGGCCATTATCGGGCTATAGTTACGCGGAGGCCGCCGGAAGGCCGTTGACGGATCTGATGGCACCCGAGGGCGGACGGCCGCGAAGCGTTTCGGCACAGCGCTCAAGGAACGCTCGGGCCGATACCTGGAGATGACGCTGCGCCGAAAAGACGGGGCTGAATTCCCCGCGGACGTTCTCGTCTTCGCGGCCGGCGGCGGTTGGACGAAATGGACGAACCTGATCATCCGGGATACGTCGGACCGCAAGCAGGCTGAGGAGACCTTGCGGCGCTATGAACTGCTCTCCGCAAACAGCCGGGACATCATCCTCTACATTGAGCGCGACAACGGTCGCATCCTGGAGGCCAACGCCGCCGCCGTCGCAGCCTACGGCTACAGCCGGGAGGAGCTGCTGCAGTTGACCATCCAGGACCTGCGAATGCCCGGGACGCTGGCGCAAACCGCCGACCAGATGGCCGAAGCCCAACACCAAGGCGCTCTTTTCGAGACGCGCCACCGGCGGAAAGACGGCAGCACCTTTTCGGTGGAGGTCAGTTCCCGGGGTGCAACCATCGGCGGCATGCAGACCCTGGTCAGCGTGGTTCGGGACATCACCGAGCGCAAACGGGCCGAGGATGCGTTGCGTGAAAGCGAGCGGCTTTATCGCGCCATAGGGGAGTCGATCGACTACGGTGTGTGGGTTTGCGCTGCCGATGGTCGCAACATTTATGCCAGCGAGTCCTTTCTGAAAATGGTGGGCATTACCCAGGAGCAGTGCTCAAACTTCGGATGGGGTGACGTGCTGCACCCGGAAGACGCCGAGCGCACCATCGCGGCTTGGAAAGAATGTGTGCGGACCGGTGGAAACTGGGACATCGAACACCGATTCCGCGGAACAGACGGACAGTGGCATGCCGTGCTTGCGCGCGGTGTGCCGGTGAAAGACGAGAAGGGAGAGATCCTCTGCTGGGCGGGGATCAACTTGGATATCAGCCGCCTCAAGCAGACGGAGTTGGCGTTGCAAAACGCCCACGATCGGGTGATAACGATTTTAGAGAGCATCAGCGACGGATTCTTCAGCCTCGATCGACAGTTCCGTGTCACGTTCGTGAACGAAACAGGGGCGAAGGCTATCGGGCAGACGCGCGAATCGATGTTGGGTCGTGTCCTGTGGGAGATCTTCCCCGAAGCCGTCGGCTCCGACTTCGAGCGCGCGTATCGGAAGGCGATGACCGAACGCGTTACCGCTACAACCGAATCGGCCTACCCGCCGCTGAACGCATGGTTCGAGGCGCACGCCTATCCCTCCGAGGACGGCATCAGTGTGTTTTTCAGGGATGTCACGGACCGCAAGAGGGTCGAACAGACCCTGCGTGAAAACCAGGCGGATCTGAACTGGGCGCAGTCCGTTGGACGGATCGGAAGCTGGCGCCTGAATGTGCAGCGCAACGAGCTGCTCTGGTCCGACGAGAACCACCGGATTTTCGGGGTGCCCAAAGGCCCGCCCCTGTCCTACGAGACGTTTCTGGCAATCGTTCATCCGGAGGACCGTGCGTTCGTGGACCGGAAATGGACGGCAGCTCTGCAAGATGAACCGTATGACATCGAACACCGGATCGTCGTCGGCAACGCCGTAAAATGGGTTCGCGAGCGGGCCGAATTGGAGTTTGATGCGGAAGGGCAGCTATTGGGTGGATTCGGCATCACCCAGGACATCTCCGATCGCAAGCAGTCCGAAAAGGCATTGCGCGAGAGCGAAGCCCGGTTCAGGCTGCTCGCCAACACAGCGGAGCAACTCTTGGCGACAGGGGATCCCCTGGCCCATGTCAGGGACCTTGCCGGCCGGGTCATGGCACACCTGGACTGTCACTGCTTCTTCAATTTTCTGTTGGTGGACGAAGAGATGGGCCGCCTGCGCCTGAACGCCTGGGCGGGCATCCCCGAAGAAGAGGCGCGCCGGATCGAGTGGCTTGACTTCGGTGTGGCCGTCTGCGGCTGTGTAGCCCGCGACGGCCGGCGCATCGTGGCGGAGCACATTCCCACAACGCCCGACGTACGCACTGAGCTGGTGAAGTCCTATGGCATAAAGGCCTACGCCTGTCACCCGCTGACAGGGGTGGACGGCAGGATGCTCGGCACGCTGTCGTTCGGCACCCGCAGCCGGGAAACCTTCAGCCCGGATGACCTCGGCCTGATGAAGGCGGTGACCGACCAGGTGGCGGTAGCCATGGTGCGCATGCAGAACGAGCAGGCGCTGCGCAACAGCGAAGAAGCGCTTCGGAAGGCGAACGAAGAACTGGAAGAAACCGTCCGGAAACGAACCCTGGCGCTGGAAGACACCGTGGCGGCGTTGAAGAATGAAATCGTCGTGCGCAAAAAAATCCAAACCCAGCTTCGCCAGCTCTCCCGAGTATTTATGGACGCCGCCGACCCGATCATCATCGAGGATCTATCGGGGAAGGTCGTCGAATTGAACCGGGAGGCGGAGGTTGAATACGGCTGGAGCCGGGAGGAACTGATCGGCATGCCCGTCGACACGCTCTTTTTACCCGAACGCGAGCCACCTGGCCGCGCATCTGCGGGAACGATGTTGCGCCGGCGAAGAAATCCGCAACTGGGAAGGTCTGCGGAAAGCCAGGTCCGGACGGATAATTCCTACCCTCTTGACGGCATTTCCGTTGACGGATGAATCCGGCGAAGTTGCTTTTGTGGCAACGATTTGCAAGGACATCTCCGCGCGAAAAGAGATGGAGGAACGGCTGAATGAAGCACAGCGTCATCTGCAAGCGCTTTCGCGCAAGAGCCTGGAAGCATTGGAAGCGGACCGGCGCAGTGTCGCGCGCGAACTCCACGACAGCATCGGGGGCAGCCTCGCGGCCATAAAGTTCGGATTGGAAGAAGTGGCTGGGCAGGCGGTCCGGGATCCGGTTGGCGGGTCGGCATTGCTGGGGACACTCATTTCCCACTTGGCGGACACCATCAAGGAGACCAAGCGCATCTCGGCTAACCTGCGCCCGCTGTCGATAGACGATCTGGGGCTCCTGGCCACCATCGAGTGGTACACCCGGCAGTTCAGTCAGCGGTACGAAGATATTCGTCTGGTCCGGCAGATCGAAGTGGAGGAGCATGAGATCCCGGAGGATTACAAAATCGTGGTCTACCGGGTAATGCAGGAAGCCCTGACCAACGCGGCCAGACACAGCAAGGCCGATACGATTAACATTCGCCTGAAGAAGGATGCCGATGGTTTAGAACTCGAGGTGGAAGACAATGGGTGCGGGTTCAACCCCCATGAAGCCCTTGAGAGCAGCGATGGCCTGAGCGGTTATGGATTGCGAGGCATGAAAGAGCGCGTTGAGATTTGCGGCGGCTCTATTTCCATCCACTCCCGGCCGGGGGCGGGAACCCATATTAGAGCCACACTGCCCGTTTCAGAGATACGCATTGAACTGGGCGGGAAGCGTGGCAGCGAATCCTGTAGTCCCTTGACGTCCGGATAGTCGCGCGTAGTAACGGGAGACCATACGACTTTCCCTCTTCTGCCGATTTGCAGCCTTCATCTCCTCCCCAAACCTACAGGAGTCGGCCAGAGATAACTGGTACCTCATTGCCTGTGAGAAACCCGCTGGCCAACGAAAAGTAACAGATCACTCCCAAATTTTTTTACCGGCAGAGGGGTTCGAGTGCTCTTTCGTAGTCGGCACGATCATAGAGATTGTACAAAGGCTGTAGACTTTGGTAGGCGGGGTATCCTTGGGTTTCGCTGACCTGCAGAGCCTGAGTGGCCGCTCCGCGGTATAGTTTGACGCGCCGATGATTCTGACCTTTCCCTCCGGATCAGTTGTGCGTATGCTTCAAGGGTTTCTTCCAGAGGGGTCTCCGGATCGTCGGCATGGGACTGATACAAATCGATGTAATCCATCGAAGCCTGCCATTCAGAATACCTTACATTTTAGTAGATTTCGAAAAATACGTGATTCGCCCCATTGCCAACTAAAGCCACCTGCATTAATGACTTTTTTACACTTGTTTTGATATCCTGCAACTCAGTCTTTCGAGCCTGAGTTCTTTCAAATTAGGTCTATATCCATCGGCTGGCGGATCTTTTGAAGAACTTTATACGTGAGGGATAAATAACATGAAAACACTACCTCAAAAATCGATTGAGAAGCTGAAAAGCAAAGTGAAGGGCAAAGTGATTCTGCCCACCGATCCGGGCTATAATGAAGCTCGAAAGATATGGAACGCAATGATCGATCGGAGGCCTGCGGTCATTGTGCAGTGCGCATACGCAGCGGACGTACCGCATGCTATTTCCTTTGCGCGAGACAACGGGTTGGAGATATCCATACGCGGTGCAGGCCATAACATAGCTGGCAACGCAGTGTGCGATGATGGTGTAATGATCGATTTCTCAAAGATGAGGAATGTTCACGTTGATGCTGAGAAAAGGCTCGCTCATGTGGAACCCGGCGCAACACTGGGCGATGTTGATAAAGCGACACAGGCACACGGGCTGGCCACTCCTTTGGGAATCAACTCTACCACCGGTATTGCCGGTCTTACGCTGGGCGGCGGTTTCGGTTGGCTGACTCGAAAGTACGGAATGACAGTTGACAATCTGGTCTCTGCCGAAATGGTCACAGCCGACGGGAGCCAAATACGAGTCAGCGACAAGGAAAACACAGAGCTGTTCTGGGCGATTCGGGGCGGCGGCGGCAACTTCGGTGTCGTCACTAGGTTCGAATTCAAGCTTTATCCCGTAGGGCCTGAAATAATCGCCGGTTTGCTCGTATTCCCATTCGACCAGGCCAGGCAGGTGCTCAAGAAATATCGTGAATTTGCGATATCAGCCCCCGAGGAAATCAATGTGTGGGTTATATTGCGCAAGGCACCACCATTGCCTTTTCTTCCGGCAAACGTGCACGGCAAGGAAGTCGTGGTGTTGGCCGTTTTTTATGCAGGCGATAACACGGAGGCTCAAAAGCTCATCGAGCCCTTGCGCAGTTTTGGCGATGCGCATGGTGAACACATCGGTGCTCAGCCCTACGCGCAGTGGCAACAGGCCTTTGACCCGCTGGTGACGCCTGGTGCGAGAAACTATTGGAAATCCCATAATTTTTCAGAGCTCAGCGACGGGGCATTGGATTCGATCATTCAGTTCGCCGGGAAGCTACCCACACCGCAGTGCGAGATTTTCCTTGCGCTTATCGCCGGGGCATCCAACCGAATTTCCGCAGATGCCACTGCATATGGCCATCGGGATACAAAGATTGTTCTCAATGTGCACGGGCGCTGGGATGACTCGGCGGACGATAAGAGGTGTGTCGTATGGGCACGCGACTTTTTCAAAGCATCTGCGCCCTATGCATCCGCTGGGGCCTATGTAAACTTCATGACTGAGGACGAAGCGGATCGCATCGCTGCCGCGTACGGATCAAACTTTGCACGGCTGGCACAGATCAAAAGAAAGCATGACCCTGGTAATATTTTTCATTTGAACCAAAACATCAAGCCGTGACACAGCCGTGTCAGCCTTGCTTGGATGCAATGAAAAAGGAGGGCTGAGTCCCTCCTTGCTTTTCTCAGTGAACAGAAACAGCAACCCGGTAAAGCCACCCTCACCCTGGTTCAATTCGATTCCCAGGACCCCTATGAGGTCATTCATCAGGTCAAAACGATCCAAGAGGTATCAGAGCTCACCAAGGATACCCAACGGACCTATTGTAACTGGTAATGCATCCGGCCCTTGACCGATGCAGCCGAGGATCGATGATGGAAGATTATCTCACAACACCCGTGCGCGTCGAGGACGAGAACGCCGCCCTGCGGGCCATCCTGGAAGGCACGGCCACCGTCACCGGAGAACGCTTTTTCGACGCGCTCGTGACCAACCTCGCGAAGTCCCTTAACACGCATAGCGCCTGGGCAACCGAGTACCTCGAAGCGAGTCAACAGCTGCGTGTGCTGGCGTTTTGGGCCGACGGCCGCCTTACCAAGGACTTCCTGATCGACATCGCGGGGACCCCCTGCGAAGCGGTCATCCGCCGCTCCGAGCTGGTGCACTACCCCGACCAGATCATCCGGCTCTATCCCGACAATCCCGGTCTGACCGCGATTCAGGCATCGAGCTACTTCGGTGCGCCGCTGCTTGACCAGGCCGGTCGCGTGATCGGGAACCTCGCTGTCCTCGATACCCGACCGATGGCTGCGGACCCGCGCGCAAAGGCGGTGTTCCAGGTGTTCGCGGCACGGGGTTCAGCCGAGCTCCAGCGCATGCTCGCGGAACGGGCCCTTCGCAAGAGCGAGGAAAAATTCCGCCGCATCGTCGAGACATCGATGGACGGCTTCTTCCTGATGGACAGCCGCTTCGCGATCACGGACGTCAATCAGGCCTTCTGTCGAATGGTGGGCTACGCGCGCGAGGACATCATCGGCCATAGCCCCATGCGGTACGCCGAAGGCGATTACGGCGCGTACCTGATGGCACACAAAGACGAGTTTTTCGCGCAGGAGCTGGTGGAGCACGAGGGGACGATCGTTCACCGCTCGGGCCGCAGAATTCCGGTTCTGGTTCACGGCATGTCGCTGCGGGACGGGAACAGCCGAATCATCGGCAACATGGTGTTCGTGATCGACCTCACCCTGCAAAAGCGCTCGCTCTCGCTGGCCGGGGAAGTCCAGCGCAGCCTGCTGCCGCAGGCCGCACCCGCGATCCCAGGCCTGGACATCGCCGGCCGGACGCTGAGTTGCCAGGAGATCGGCGGCGACTACTACGATTTCCTCTGGGTCCAGGGGTGTCCCGAAGACCAGTTCAGCGTCGTGGTCGGCGACGTGGCGGGCCACGGGGTGGATGCGGCGCTGCTCATGACCACCGCACGGGCGTTCCTGCGCACGCGGGCCGACCAGTGCGGAGATGCGTCGCAGCTCGTGACGGAGCTGAACCGCAACCTGTCGCGCGACGTCAGCGAAAGCGGCCGCTTCATGACACTGGCGTTTGTCCGGTTCGACCCGTCACGGCGCTCGTTGACCTGGGTGCGGGCGGGCCACCCGCCCGTGCTGGTGTACGATCCCGCACCCGACCGCTTCCGGGAGCTCAATGGCCGCGGGATCCCCCTCGGTGTGGAGGAATCCTTCACCTACGAATCGAACGTCGACCACGAGGTCGGCCCGGGCCAGATCGTCGTGATCGGCACCGACGGGATTTGGGAATCCGAAGACCGCAATGGGAACGCCTACGGGGTGGAACGGTTCCGCTCGGTGGTTCGCAACGGCGCCCGATCGACAGCCCAGGAGATCCTCGAGGCGGTTTACGCGGACATCAAGGCCTTTACGCTGGGAGCTCGACAGTCGGACGACATCACCCTGGTGGTAGCCAAATTAAAGGAGGGGGTTACGCCGGTCCCGGATTGGGCGATTTAATACTCCAATCGTTTCTGGATCCCCCGCACCGATATAGGCGAGCTCTATGCGGTAGTCCCGCACGTCCGGATCTGTGGAGGGTGGTTATGGGCAACCATGATTCCTACTCCGACTTGTTGGAATGCAGAAACAAGCGATTGGTTCCATGCCGGTCAATGAGGGGCAGTTTGAGGTCTTCCATGAGGTTGATGCATTGTACAATAAAAGAGGTGGCCCAAAAGGAGGAGAAAAAGGGCCACCTCACATCAGAAGATAACGGTCAACCGAATTTCAAGGGGAGGATGATGGCCGACCCTCTAATTATCGGACCCGTTGTCTTCCTTGGGTTAACAGTTAGTCGTCTGGGACAAGTTGTCAATGATGGTTGGGGTTAATCTGGGATAAAGTTATGAACATGGTGTTGATAACTTTTCTGAAAGCTTATTATTTTCAGTAAGATAAGATATTTTTCGGGCTGTGCGGAATCGGGCAGCACGCACAGAAAAAAAGATAGGCGCCTTCTTAATCTTTCTGTTCCATCAACGCTTATGCCAGCTGGAATGATCGATCGTCCAGCGCCACGCCGTCCCGCGCATCGATTCCATATATCTGCCCGAGATGTTCCCATACCCGCTATTTCTTGTGTGTCAGAGCGCGGGCGATCGCGTCAAAAAGTTCTTTGAACCCATACGGTTTGCTCAAGAATGCCTCGGGGAATTTGAAATGGTCGCCAACCCTACGCTGGGCCACGTTGTGGCCGCTGGTCAGGATCATAGGGAGGCCGGGCGAGAGTTCTCGCAGGGCCACCATTGTTTCCCATCCGTCCATGCGCGGCATGGCCAGGTCGCAAAGCACAAAACGGATTTCGCCCTGATGCTGCCGGAACACCTCAATCGCTTCGACCCCGTCCCGCGCTTCGAGCACCGAGAAACCCAGGAGCTCCAGCATTTTCGTGGCTATATGCCGCATCATGAACATGTCTTCCACCAGCAGCACCGTGCCGCCCCCTTCACTCTCCGGGACGTTTTCCACTTTCTCCGACTGCCGGGGGACTGCTTCCGTCAACACCGGGAAAAAGACCCGAAAGACGCTCCCCTGGCCCGGCTCGCTCTGCACTGTGATGCCCCCGCCGTGTGTCTGCACAATCCCCAAAGCCACGGACAGTCCCAGGCCCCGGCCGGCGAATTTGGTGGAGAAAAACGGGTCGAAGAGCTTCTCGATATCCTGGCTCGCGATCCCGCAACCTGCGTCCGTCACTTCCAGGCAGGAATAGATACCGTCTTGCGGCTGCCAGTCCACGGGAAAGCGGAACGATTCGGGGATATCCGCCGACGAAACCGTTTTGACTATGAGATAAATGGCGCCTCGACCGTCACCGACGGCCTCCCAGGCATTCGTGCATAGGTTGGTCAGAACCTGTTGTAGCTGGATCGTGTTCGCGCTGATGGTCGGCCCTGTGGATGGCAAATCGGTCTCCATGGCCACGTCTTTCGGCATGACGGCCTGAAGCATGGGCAGACTCCGGCGGCAGATGTCGGACAGATCGAGCGGTTCGCGTTTACCTGGCGTTTGACCGATGTAGGTCAGCATCAGGCCGCTCACCTCAGCCGCCCGGCGGGCCGCCTGCATGGCTTCGGTCAGCTTCACGACAGGTGCCGCACCCCGTGGCAGATCGACCATGGCCATTTCCAGGTTCTCCATCACCGCTCCGAGCTGGTTGTTGAAGTGGTGGGCGATGGCCCCGGCCATGCGTTTCAAGCTATTAACCTTCTGGAGTTGTCGATTTTGGGCATCCAGTTTGTCCTTCTCCACCTCCGCCTGCTTGCGCTCGGTGATGTCTCTGGTGTTTGCGACAACTCCGACAATGTGATTGCGCGCATCCGTGAATGGGAAATAGGTAATCGCACCAAACCTTCTCCCCAAGGCCGGATAGTCAAACCATCCTTCATCGGTGACCGTTTCGCCTTGCAAACATTTGTCGACCTGTTGTTTCACATGGTGCTGAAACGTGTGCTCACCGAGGCATTCAACCACGGTAAGCCCGATCATCTTTTTTCCTTTGACTCCGTAAAACCTCTTGTAGGCATCGTTCACAATCCGGTACCGATAGTTTTTATCGAGTAGGGCAACGCCATCCGGTGAGGCCTCGACGATGCGGCGGTATGTCTCTTCTCTTTTCCGCATCGTCCCTTCCGCCCGCTTGCGCTCGGTGATATCGCGGAAAACTCCAAAAATTTGAGTCTCGCCGCGATGTTTGATAAGCACACCCGTGGACTCAACATGGACCACCTGCCCATCCAGTGCCAAAATTCGGTGTTCGCAGGGAGATGCAATCCAGTTTTCATCTACGGCCTTTCTTACCCGTTCGGCTAAAAGAGCCCGTTCGTCGGGATGAAACAAGTCCAAGTATCGTTTTCCAATCAAATCTCCTGGATGTTTCGCCCGAAACAGCTTGAGCGCGGCCGGGTTCGCGTAGGTGACGATCTCTTTGGAGCGGAGGAGAAAGGCGTCGTTCGAGTTTGTAACGATTCTGTGCTGTCTTTCCTCTCTGTCCCACAGTTCTTCCTCGGCCCGCTTGCGCCCGGTGATATCCGTGTGCGTGCCCACCACGCGCAGTGCGCTGCCGTCCGCGGCGCGCTCAACGACGGCACCCTTGTGGAGAATCCACACGAAGTGGCCGTTCCGGTGGCGCGCCCGGATCTCCGCCTCGAATTCGCCGCCTGCCGGGTTGAGAATGACATCATTGATCAGGACGTCCAATCGTGGCATATCATCCGGGTGGACCAGCGCGTTCCACATGTCGATGGTGGACATGAGGCACTGCGCATCGAGGCCGAGCATCGAGAGCCAGCGCTCGTTGACCTCAAGTCGGTTTGCGACGGTATTCCACTCCCACAGCCCGAGCTCGCCAAGGCGCAACTGCAGATTGCTGTAGCGAAGCACCGGAACACAATGAAGACGACGGTCCCTCTTTCGCCGGTTTTCAATCCCTCTTCTTCTTTCGATGCCGCCTTGCTCAAAATAACCTAAATCATAAACCTCACGTCTATCATGACTGGATCTCCGATTAAGAGATGGATCTGCAACCCTTGCGTCCTTCATTGACTGGCTTCCATTCATATCCCCCCGCCACGATTAACGAGCAAGCTATCTGACATTTGTTCCGTTTTTACTTAAACAATAAGGGGCCTCAAAAGGGGCATTTCACTCCATGAACGGCTTGTCCCTTTTATTTTTGGTTTCGGCGGCAGACCCCT
>CAVOJV010000055.1:0-14689 GCA_963696325.1 uncultured Gammaproteobacteria bacterium | reverse complement strand
ATAACCCAGTTCGAGGGCACGGTTGAGTTCCGGCGCCAACCCGCCGTGAGCGCTGCCGGTGGCATACACTCGATAGCGTGTCAGCGGGACGTTGACCCCCCGGACCACGGCCCGGCCCTGATTTTCATAAATCGTCGGCTGGCGGGAGCCGGTGGCGTAAATCGCGCGCAGGGTCTGGCGGTCGTCCAGATGATAGTGGACCGACAGCCGGGGCAGCAACAGCCACTCAGCGGACAGCGGTGCGCGTTCCAGCATGGCGCCGAGGTTGACCACCACGGGGTCCCAGGGCCGATACTCGGCGTGGCCAAACAGTTGCGCGACGTGGGTGGCGACCGTGGCCTCGGTATCGAGGTAATAGGGGAACGGCAGGCGTCGCGGTAATAGCCAACCCCGGCCACCGTCCGCCAGTGGTCCGAGAAGCGCCGGGAATACTGCAACTCGAGCTCATCGCGGACGGCTTCGAACTGGAAATCGACCTGCAGGGTAACGCCCGGGAGCACGGCGGCGCTGGTAAACCCTGGATCACCATGGTGGACCGTATTGCGGGATAAGGTCATCTGTAACTCGTCGTCGGCGTTCAAGGATTGCCGCCATTGCACGCTTTGAAAACGGTTGGTATCGGTGAACTCGCGGCGAACGTTCCCGGATACGCGGGGTTGACGTTCTGGGCCTGATAGTCGCCCTGGGCATACCCCGCCAGCAGTTGCAGCTCCCCGTTGGCGCCGACGGGAAGCTCGGCCTGCAGCAGCAGCAGGTGATTGCGCCGGTCGTCGTGAATGCCAGGATACCCGCCATCGCCCGTGCTGGCCAGCGACAGCGCGTAATTTAGCGGGCCGACTTGAGCGCCGCCTCGCCAGAACCCATCGGCGATGCGGTTGCTGCCGCCCGCCGCCTGACTGGTCAGGCCCGCGTATTCCGCGGCGCTGCCGGTCTGAATGTTGATGACCGCCGCCAACGCATTGGACCCGTAGGACGCCGCGCTGGGACCCCTGACCTCGATGCGCTCGATCAGGTAAGGGAATAGGCAGGTTGTTCCAATCGACCGCGCCGCCAGAATACTGAAAGATGCGCTGGCCATTGACCAGCAGCAACACCCGCCGCGCAAACTCGTCCGACAGGCCGTGGTAGGCGACCGTCGGCTGGTTATTGTATTTGTGTCTGACCTGGAAGCCGGGTACCAGCCGCAGCACCTCCTCCAACCGGCGGGCGCCCGAGGCGGCGATCATCTCGCGATCGATGACCGTCATCGAATTGGGCGCTTCGTCGAGGCGTTGGGGCAACCGCGCGGGCGTTAACACCCGCGGGGGAGCGTCCTCCGCCGCGGCGTCGCGGTCGTTGAAGGCCCTGGCGGCGGTCGCGGTACCCCACCCCCCGCCGAGCGTGACGGCCACCAGCAGGAGCAGGGTACGGCGCCAGGGCTTGCAGGCGGCACCGCCAGACCAGGGGGGGGGAAGCCTCCGGTTGACGGAGGCACGTAAATAGTAGAGAGGACCAACGCGGTTTCATGGGCGATTACCCCGGTTAATTGCCACCCCCCAGCCCGGAGAATGGCACGTTCTCGGGGCTGGGGGCGAAGGCTCACCGCGTTATGATGAAGCCCGCTTAGGTACGGCGAAAAGCGTCGGCTGAGGGCCTGGTTACGACCGTCAGTCGCGCGTCCCATTCCGCTGGGGAGACGTTCAAAAACTCCTTAAAAGTCTGCTCGAGGGCTTGCCACGCCGCCGCCCGGGCGGCCCTCGAGTCCTGCGTGCGAATACAGTCCTCCACGCGCCGCGCGGCCCCCGCGATCCGCTCGATGCCGAGGTAGGCGCTGCCCGACTGCAGGCGGTGCACCCGGGCGCGGATGGTTGCCCAGTCCGGTGGCGTGATGGCATATGCCTGGGCCAGCGTGGCCTGCTCTGCAGGCAGGCTGGTCCGGTATTGTTCGGTCAACGCGCGCGCCAGGGCGGCGTCGCCTCGACAGGTGGCCACGCCGTCCTGGCATTGAGAGGCGCCGGTGCGGTTTCCATGACGGGACGTTTAGGCAGTGGATCATAAACCCAGTTTATCGGGAATAGGCGGTGGCTTCAACCCGACCGCGGGTGTCGGGAGGGTGCGAGAGCCTGCAAAGCGGCGGAAGGCATCCCTGATTT
The DNA here is from genome assembly GCA_963696325.1 of uncultured Gammaproteobacteria bacterium. Classification (GTDB taxonomy): domain Bacteria; phylum Pseudomonadota; class Gammaproteobacteria; order Competibacterales; family Competibacteraceae; genus CAVOJV01. Next base: position 12,557 of record CAVOJV010000055.1, on the reverse strand, counting down.
TGCCGAGATTCGAGCCTTCGCTAGGTTGAGGTCTCCTGGCGTAAACAGGCGTGAAATCGCCTAGTTAGTTTGCGCCAGGGTCCTATAGGATTTTTGTGCTTTGCTGCCGAACCTCTTTTGCTTTTTTTTAGGTTCGTTGCTGGGGTGGCGAGGTTGGTGAGGGTGGTCGGGTTTGGTTATTAAAAAATCATGAGCGTAGCGAATTCCTTATGAGGGGTGTACCTGCGTAAGCATTTAAAAAGATGATGTTATAAGCTGCCAATAAGTTTTATTCTTGAAGACGAAGCGAATTGTCCGGTAAGAGCGCGCGGCTACTTTAAGTTGGTATCAGCACAGTTCCTGAAGCGGATACGTGCCTTAAAGAAAAAGAAAAGAATAAATTAAAGGATAAAAGAATAAGGGCAAAAAATTTATTTTTTTTACTAACAAAAACAAAGTCTTATGACTGTTTTTGTGCCGCGACCCGTCAGCTATACCTACCATCTGCACATCCGATTGCGCCAAAAATCGGCGATTTTTGGCGCGGTGGCCGCGACCCGTCAGCTATACCTACCGCTTTTCCGGCAACCCGTCAGCTATACCTACCGCTTTTCCGGCAACCCGTCAGCTATACCTACCGGCTCCGCGCCCTGCGAAGGACCAAAAATGGTTAAAAATTGTTAAGAAAACGCGACCCGTCAGCTATACCTACCGCGACCCGTCAGCTATACTACCGCTTTTCCGGCGACCCGTCAGCTATACCTACCGCGACAAGCCGCGACCCGTCAGCTATACCTACCGCCTCTTGATGCTCGGCGCAGAATTGTCCACAGAGGCTGCTGCCGATGCGACGGTGACAGACTGGCGTTTGTTGGCGGCTTTCACCTCCGACACGAAATTAAGCGAAGCCATGAAAGTATAAACCACGTCTTCTAGCTTGCCACGGCCGCCGCGTATCTGGTTTTTTGCAACCTTCATCAGCACGCCGCTTGCCTTCAATTCATCCCATGCGGCATCGAGCGCGACGACGGCTTGCCGCTCCTGCTTGTAGCCCTCCAGCAAAGCACTGTCGCGCTTGATGGTGCTGTAGCGCATTTCAAAGGACGTGGTGAGGCTGGCAAAAGTGAACTTGAGCGACAGTTGCTTGTGAAGCCAGCGTGCAAGCTGCTCGGTGCCCCATCATCTGCGCGTAGTTGAATTGCCGGTAGGTCAAGGCATCTATGGCCTGTGTGACGAGCGGGTGAAATTGCACGATCCATTTTGCTTGCGGGTCTTCGGCAAGCTTGTTCTTCGAAACCGCCGACAAGCCCGAAAAATAGCTGCTTATGGTGAACCCCTCCCCGTCTTTGCCGTCCGTAGTAAGGATTTCAATCGAGCTACGCGCCAAGATTTTCAGGCTTAAAACGATCTCTTGATATGAACGGGTATGACCGCGCCTTTTCAATTCTTCGCGCAGCATGTGCAGCGTGAACACAACACCGCTACGGTAATTCGGCCTGTCAAAAAAGGCGTTCCGCTGCTCGGCGGCAATCTTCCGTAGGGCATCCTCGATCAGTTCTTCATTTGCGCTGGGGTAGTAATCGGTTTCCGTGCGGGTCTTCTCGTCGAAGATTCGGGCGGCCTGTATGCGGACTTCAAGGGAGCGGCCACGATATTGAAAAGTGACTTGATGCAAGGAAAGAAAGCCTTTCTCCTTGCGAATTTTGGTCATCTGCTGCCGTGACATGGCGTAACGCGGCACGCTATCCCACAATTCAAAAGTGTTAGAAAGCCGGTCGCGCTCGTCCGCGCCGTTGCAAAGGAACGAACGGAATAGATCAAGCTGTTTGCCCTGAAAATCGGCCTCGCCCGGCGGGATTACGGGCTTTTCCTTCTTGGCTATCACTTTCGGGGGCATCATACCTCAGTAGATAACAAGTAACTTTGCATGTGCGCTCTTAATCCTAAGCACCTACCGCTAAGAGCCTGTTTATGATCTTTTGAGAGGAAAGCGATTCTAAGGGGACTCCGGCAACCGAGGAGTCAGCCATGGCCCATACCTACCCGAGCGACATCAGCCGCGAACAGTTTGAACGGATCCGCCCTCTGCTTGAGACTGCCCGCAAGAAGACCAAGCCGCGCGACCTTGACTTGTATGATCTTTTCTGCGGCATCCTGTATGTGCTGAAAAGCGGTTGCCAGTGGCGGATGGTGCCCAAGGAGTTTCCGGACTGGAGCAATGTGTACGCCTACTTCCGCAAATGGAGCGCGAAACGGGAAGGACAACCAAGCCTCTTGGAAGAGGCCTTAAAAAATGTGGTTGGCGAGGTCCGACAAAGCCTTGGGCGGAGCGCACGGACCACCTTCCTCATCGTTGACGCGCAAAGTGTGAAGAACACGGATACCGCAGAAGACAAAGGCTATGACGGCGGCAAGCTCGTTTCCGGTATCAAGCGTCACATCGCCGTCGACACCAACGGCCTGCCCCACGCGATCCACATCACCACGGCCAACGTCACGGACCGCGCTGGAGCCTTGGAGGCTTTTGCTTTGCACAACGAGGCCCTTGGCAACGTCCAGAATGTCCTTGTCGACGGCAGCTATACCGGAGAACCGTTCGCCACAAGCGTGCAAGCCTTGCTGAGCGCGACGGTCGAGGTCGCCAAGCGCAGCGAACTTCACACCTTCGCCGTTATCCCCAAACGCTGGGTTGTCGAGCGTTCCTTCGCCTGGCTTGAAAAGTGCCGCCGCCTCTGGAAAAACTGCGAACGCAAGCTCAACACCAGCCTTCAGATGGTCGCACTTGCCTTCCTCGCCCTGCTCCTCAGAAGATCGTAAACAGGTTCTTAGGTGATTTCCGAGAATAAAAGCACCCATCATGCAGGCCGAATCAGAATGTCCCACTTGGGCAAGAGCGGGTTGGGTTCCAAACGGGCCTCAATCTCCCGCATCGCTTTCTTGGACAGTGAGATGCCTTTCCGATAGGTCGTGCGGCTCAATTTGACGATAGGCCGGATGCCTTTCCAGGTCATGCGTTTGGCCCATTCCAACATCGTTTCGGCATCCACCAGCAGGGTTCCATTCCAATGCTGTTCCAGAATGCCCCAACACCGTTGATGGGATTGTATTCGCTGTGGAGGGCGGGTAGTACAATAACTGGATGACTTTGTCCGTGTCGTCGGCGAACGCCACCATACGCTGGAGGAACTGCGTGCGCCTACCGCTGCTTTCCGGGCCATTGTCCACCTTGAGTTGCAGGTGGGTATCTCGGCTGCTTCTCCACCGGGATCGCTTTCCACCAGTCCTCCAGGCTATCGACGATAAAATCACTGGTCTTGAAGGAACTGCCGAACGTCAGACGCAACTGCCCGCTATCTTCCTCCATGATGCCAAACGGCACATATTTTTCCTTACAGCCCATATCGTGGTTGGCCGCTCTGGTATCCGCGGGTTTTTCCGCCCCGTGAGTAGTCCCGGATATTCACGGTGGCTTTTCAGTCGATGCTCAGGCGCATGATTTGGCCCTCCTCTACGCCCGTCGCACCCGTGGTGGGGTTCCCGTCCTTTTCCGCCAGGTTGGCAAAGATGGCATCCGTTTCCGGGAGTTTTTTTGGGGCTTGGCCTTGACGACCTGACGCAGGCGGTAGCCGTTCCGGTTCAGAACCTCCGCCTATCGTACTGGGCGACGGTAAGTCGTCCTCTGGGAAACCTTGAGCGCGGAGCTGTTGGAAGGCTTCCGCTGCCGTCAGCCGGGTGTACGATAGCGTCCCGCGGAAGGTCGGGTCTTGTTGACAGTGAGATTCCGCCAAGGCCCAGAGCGCTTCCGCCACCACCGGGTACTTCTCCTCCCACAGCCGGTTTCCGCAACAAGCCGCTTGCGCTCCCAAGCACGTGATGCCGGTGCGCTGTTCATGCAAGCCCAACTCGACCGTGTCACGGTTCCAACCCAACACCCGCTCGGCCTGGCGGGCATTGCCCCGGCAATATTTCCACGTCATCGCGGCCTGGAAAGTTCGGCGTTCCGCTCCAGACATTTTCGAACTCGCCAATTTCAGGTCTTCAATTTGGGAGGCGCTCAAGGGCACAATGGTCGGCTCAGTGGTCGATAGCACGCTCATACTCGATCGGTAAGGTGAATATTAAATTGTACCTCGCCAGGGATGTTTTTTCCCGGAAATCGCCTTAGGAGTCGGCCATGATCCGAAAGCCCGGTTGGGTCCGGATTTGGGGCATTGCCGGCCGGTCGGTGACCATCAGCGTGGCGCCGGGTCGCAACAGCTCGTACACCAGTCGGGAAAACTGCGCCGGCGGGCGTACCCGTTCGGCGATGTCGTGCCGCGCCGGCAATGGCCGGTGCGCGACGGCAGGCCCACCCCCATCCAGCGCGGCGTTGGCCGGCCCGGTACATAGACGTTGGGCTCGTTGGCATAACCCTCCAGCGCGATAAACACGCCGGCCCCGAGCGGTTACTGGGGATCGCTGATTCGCACCCCGACCTCGCCGATGAGGACGCCGTTGCGATAGACTTACATCCGGCGGTCAGATCCGCTGATCAGGATGCTGACCGGGCCTTGAGGGGCCTTTTGCGGCTCCCAGAGGAAATTGCCCGCCAATTCTGCCGGAGGAAGCGCCTTCCCGCTGGCGTTGAGATCGACCGGCGCCGCGAGGCCCGGATGGACGATTTACCGGCGCCGAATGCGCGTTGGCGGTGACCGCACGGGTGTCATGCCGAGCAGCCATCCGCCGACTGGCGCCGCCAGCTTGAACGCCCCGATCGCGTTACGCATCATAATTTCGGTATCCTTTTGGAAATGATCGATTTCTTGTCTCGTGAACCTCTGAGACTGATCGAAATCATAACACTCTAATTTTTGAATAAAAATCAGGGTTTCCCTGCAAGGGTTTTCCTGACCGCGGGGTTCGTGGCAAAGCGGACTGGCTGGCAGAGCAAATAGCCTCTAACACTTCCCCCCAGGCTGTCTCAGACCCACCCGAACCCGCCATCGCATCTTCGTGCCGGTCGACAAGACCCTTGACCGAGGGGTAAGGGGGGCATGATACTTTCGTGTAAACGGTTAGATTTCCTATCCTTTGCTTTCAACCCGGTGATGTAGTGGATTCCACTACGGCGAAGCGATCGGCGGCTACGAACGTCGGGTGCGGGCGATTTTGTCTTCTGCCTGGCGAGATCGTGAGGCATTGAGAGCGAGGTAGTTGATTTTTCGCCGAGCAGGGACTACACAGCACCTCTGGCTCGCCAATTTGGGAGGTGAAAATGGGAAAGCGCCGACGTGTTGTGGACGAAGAGACCCCAGGTAGGTCTCAAAAGTACGAGCGAATCAAGCCGATCGCGTTTGGCGAGCGCCCTGGCCCGGAGCCCTATAACGCTTCTGAGATCGTTGCGATCGGTGATTCCAAATTCCTGTTCTGCGACAACAATGTCAGCGATGCGCTGTTTGAGTTGCAGCTCGCGGCGGATGGGGCCATGGCCTGTCCGCTCATCAGGCGTCCGATCCAAGGAATCGCCGCGGGAACGGTCGATGACCTGGAAGGATTGGCGTATGTGCAATCCAACGGCCGCAGGCTGATTTTTGCGAATGCTTCGTTCAGCCTGAAGCAGCGGAAAAAACCTTGCAAAAAGCGGAGCAAACGCGGCAAGGAATTCGCTCCCAGAAACTGCCTGTTGCGGCTTTCCTGCGGAGATGATGATCGACTGGAAGCAGAAGTCCTGTCGGGAATCCGCGAGTGGCTTGTTAAAAACGCACCGGAACTGGGTAAGTTTCCGCGCTACGTACCCGATGATGGCGGTTTGAACATCGAGGCCATGGGATGGCACCCAAAGGATCGGGCCCTCTTGCTTGGCGTGCGGACACCCGTCATCGATAAGAAACCGCTTGTCCTGCGGGTCCGGCTTAAACAGATCGATGGTCCCTGGGAGTTGAGCAACATGGAGATGCTGCCGTCAATTCCTCTGGCGATCAAAGCGAACACGGAGGAGCAAGGCATTCGGTCGATCGAGTTTGATGCTTCTCGCGGCGTTCTGCTGATCGTCGTGGGCAATTCAACCAGCGATTCAAAAGCGCCATTCGCGCTGTATTCGTGGGACGGCAATGCCCAGGGGATTGTCCGACACTTCGACGGCCTGAGGTTCAAGAAAGGTATGAAAGTCGAAGGGGTGACGCACGGCTGGATAAGTGGTCGCGGAGCGATGGTGTTTGTCGATGATGCCGGAGGTTACCAAGTCGTTTGGGACGACGACCCGCGAATCTTGTAACGGCTGGCACACAAACCGGTCGAATTTCGCGCGGGAAAAGACATGCCCACTTACTGGCGCAGGCTACGACCCGTCATAGTGCCACGGCCAGACCTAATTGCGCGAGAAAGCCGGGAGAAGCCTTATCGAGCCCGGAGGTATACGAGTTGAAGACCATCCAGCGGCTGGACAACTGGTAAAAATATCCGGCCCCCACTACGACGCCGGCCGCACTTTGCAATTCGACGGGCCCATTGAAAAAGCCACGCAGAACAACCTGGAACCGCTTGGTTAATCGTCGCGGTTGTGAGATCTGCAGCATGATTACGGCATCGAGCCGTCAATCATGCATGAGCACCCAGACGATCGCCCGGAACGATAGCTCCGTGCTGCTCTTGATGCCAAGTTTCGTCCGCAGCCGCTCGCGATATGTCTGAACGGTGTGGACGCTAATCGACAAGAAATTTGCGATCCGGCGCGTGGTCCATCCTTTGCCGATCATCTCAACGATCGTCAACTCCCGCTCGCTGAGGTCCGCCAGTGGGTCGGCTGAGCTGCCGCTCGCAACTCCCGCAACCTTTCCCAACATTTTCTGGGCAATTTGCGGGCTCAAAAAGATCTGCCCGGCAACCAGCTCGTGCAGCGCACCAAGCACTTCTTCGGGGGCAATATTCTTGTTTACATAGGCCATTGCGCCCGCGCTCAAAGCCATGCTGGCATAGAGCGTATCCTCATGGACCGAAGTCACGAGAATCCGCAACGAGTCGTGGGCGGATCTCAAGTCACGCACCAGGTCGAGCCCCAAATCGCTCCTGAGCGACAGATCGAGTACGACGATATCGATCCGCTGCTGACCGACGGCCTCAAGGGACTCGTCTGCGGTTCCGCATTGGCCCGCGACGATAAATTGCGATTGATTGGCAAGCAGGCTCGCGACGCCCATTCGCACGAGCGGATAATCACTGACTAGCAATACCTTTGCCGGACGGAACTCCCTTTCCTGTAAATCGGCATGCAAAACTGACCAGGTATTCGGGGTGATCGGCGTCCAAAATTGAGCAGGCGATCACCCCGGTGTGTTAAACCTTCCGATTTTAAATCGGAGCTAACCTGGAGTGATCTGCATGGAAACCCTCGGCAAGTTACGCCGTCGTCATCTGGTCAAGGGCGAAAGCCTCAGTGCGATTGCCCGCGACACCCACCTGTCCCGCAACACGGTTCGCAAGTAGGTGGCGGCAGAGCGCGGTGAACCGCGCTATAGCCGTACCCACCAACCGTTTCCTCGCTTGGGGCCATTTCGCGAGCAGTTAGCCACCTGGCTGGAGGCGGACAGTCAACGCGCCGTGCGGGAACGCCGCACGGCGATGCGCTTATTTGAAGGCTTACAAAGGGAAGGCTATGGGGGTGGGTATGACAGCGTCCGGCGCTTTGTGAAGGGCTGGAAGAAGGCCCAGCGCCCGTCGGTCACTCAAGCCTTCGTGCCCTTGGCCTTTGCGCCGGGTGCCCAGTATCAGTTCGACTGGAGTCATGAAGTGGTAGAACTGAGCTGTCAAGGGCAGTTGAAAAGTGTACCGGCAGGGCGGAGAGAAAGTGTACCACCGAGGGTGTAAAAAGCGGCCCCTTTGTAGTATCAGGATGGATTGGGTGCTGACTCCGATTCTGGTCGTTTGAGTTTCCGGTTACGACTTTGATTGAGCCGGTAACTGTCGCCGTTCATTTCGAGAATGTGGACGTGGTGAGTCAGTCGGTCCAGAAGGGCTCCCGTGAGGCGCTCTGAACCGGTAATGCGATTGCTGTTCGAGAAAGTGGCGGGTCTTCACCCGCTGACCGTCCGCCAGAATCTCCACCACCGCCGGTGGGGTGTTGTCATACAAAATGGACCTGGGCACCCCACCCAGAAAGGCAAAGGCGGCGTGATGACCGTCGCAGAACGCTTCCGTGGTCTCCGCCGGATACGCCTTGACGAAACCGGCATCACTATGCGGCAGGTCCATGGCGAAGCAATGGGCTTGCTGCTCCACCCCGCCGATCCGCACCACCGCCTCGCCGAGATCCGCCTGGGCGTGACCGGGTTCATGGACCAGCGGCACGAACACTTCCCGCTGGCTCAGGCGTTGGCTAAGGACATAGTCCTTGACGATCGTATAGCCGCCGGCAAAGCCGTGCTCGTCCCGCTGCCGTCCATAAATCCGCTTAGCCGTGTGCCGCTGCTTGCGCGGACTGCCTTGGTCCGCTGCCAGAATCGCCTCAACAACGCCGGTACATCCATCCAGCTTCGGCCGCTTCGGGACACTGCTTCGCTGATACCCCGGCGGAATGGAAAACCGCAAAATCTTGCGCACCGTCTTGCGGTGCACCCCAAACACCCGAGCCGCTTCCCGGATGCTCATCCCTTCGACGTGACAGACCCGTCGAACCTTCGAATAAAGTTCCACTGGATACATCCCCTTGAACCTTCCTCATCAGCTGAAAATCTTTCAGGCCCTTCGGAAGGCAATAAGGCGGTACACTTTTGGACCGCCACGACCAGACCATCCGGCCGTTTCAGGGGGACATTTTTGCTCCGCCGCTTACACTACCAACTTAAGCCGGGATACTGTGTCATCGCCTCGGACTTCAGGATCTAGGTGGCATCACAATCGACATAACATGTCGGACATAAATCCGTCCCACCTTAAGTTGGTAGCCCAAAAAAAAAATTTAACATATTGTTTTTTATTGTATAAGTACCACATACTGCGCGGCTGCTGGACACGGGAAGCCCGCGGAGCTTGATCCGCACCAGCAAAGGACCGACCTTGTGGAATGGGCGATGGCGTATTAGGATGACAAACTAAAATAATTGGCTGCAATGCCAGCATGAGTTTTGGATGCCAGTAAGTTATTAGGCGGCGATGAGCGATGCGAAGGTTGAATCTGATGCGGGTGACAGCCAAGTGGTATTAGAGGGTGAATATCTTGGTAAGAGTGCGGCGAATGATGATTCGCTCGCAGGCATCCAGAATTTGGTGCGGGACGCTAGCCGTTACATCGCCGAAAACCCCAAGAAAACCGTCGTTATCCTGACGGTGACCACCGCTGCCGCGGTGACCGCCGCCTTGGCGACTGTTGCGTTTATCGTGGCAGGCAAGTTCCTCGGGCTATGGCGTCAGCCCAAGAGCTAGCACTCGACTCTATTGCCGTCCGCGTTATTGATGGCTGGCCTCGTCGGGTAGGGGCAGGTAGCCTGGGGGAGACAATCCTTGCGCAGCGGATCGCCCAACTGGCTGCTGCGTCTGGCCGTGATGCATTATGTTGTCAATAGCCTTATCTTCTTCTCGTACATCCGCTATCGAGCACCGATTGATCCGATTTGTTTCATTTTCGCCGCCTGGACCCTTACTCGAATTCCGGAGTGGCTCGGTCGGCACGCCATTCGACCTGTGGTTGCGAATGGTTAATGTCTTGTAGGTATCGACGCCTGATTTTGGTTGGTGGGAAACATGAACGTTGATCTAATTAAACTGCAGTACGATTCACTCGGATTCTGCCATCTTCCCAAGGTGCTCGCTCCTGCGCTCGTGGAACGATTGCGAATCGCCTTCGATCGGGCCGTCGCTGAGTGCCACGATGCTTGGCAGCAGGAAGTCGCACTGGGCCGGGCCGACGCCCGTTATTGCGACATTCCGAACATCCTCGACCAGGATCAGGCCTTCGTCGATATTGTCGACACGCCGGAATTAGCCCCAATCCTTATCAGCCTGGTTGGTCCCGACGTCCAATTGAATCACACCCACGCCCGAAGTTTCCCGCCAGGCAAAACGTTCACGGCCCCCTGGCACAGCGACGTCACGGAGGTGCTGGGGATTGCCTTGGAGCACAGCCCGAGTTTCTTCATGAAGATCCATTACTTCTTCGAGGATCTTCGGCCCGATCAGGGCTGTCTTGCGTTCATTCCCGGCAGCCATCGCTTTCCCATATCGATGCCCCGCCCCAAGATCGAGAACCCCGAAAACTCGCCGCTGGTTACCAAAGTGGTTCCCAAAGCGGGGGACGTGATTATTTTCAATACGCATGTGCTGCATATGGCTCTCGATAACGATAGCCCGCTGGTGCGCAAGTCGCTGATCTATGCGTATTCGCATTTCTGGGTCAAGCACTACGCCAACTCCGTTCCGTCGGACATTGAGAAGTACGCCACTACGCGATTACGCCGGCAGTTGTTTGGTGTGGAGGAAGAGGGAGTGTCGTATTTCGACCGGCGTTGTACGGAAAATGTCGCGGGTTCCATGACATCGGTCCGGTCCGCGGCGAAACGTCTGGTCAAGCGGGTCTTTCGCTCCGGTTCAGTCACTTGGAAGAAGTAACCCAAGCCGCAAACATTCCAAGTCCGACCGTGAGAAGGATAGGAAATCCAACCGCCTAGGCTGAAGTATTGCCCCCGTCCTAAAGCTCAGAGGTTGTGAAAAAATTAGCGCAAGCTGTTTTTACTCCCCGAACTCGAGGAAACCCGATCACTACACGAGGGAAACGACCAACACGAGATGATTCACTCTATTTCCAGAGCAAGACTACCAACTTAAGCCGGGATACTTTGTCATCGCCTCGGACTTCAGGATCTAGGTGGCATCACAATCGACATAACATATCGGACATAAATCTGTCCCGCCTTAAGTGGGTAGCCCGATACTTTCGTGTAAGCGGTTAGATTTCCTATCCTTTCGCCCCCTACAGGAGGTTCCTTGCGCTCCTCACGCACTGCTCTGCTCATCGTGCTGGTCGCGATCGTCTGCGCCGCCTGCGCCGGCCTGACGCAGGATCGGACGCCCGATGCGTCGGCGCCATCCGTCAAGGCACACGCCGTTCAGGAGGCGGCTACGGTACACACAAATCTCGGCAGACTCCGGACCGCGCTGCTGGCATACGCCGGGCGCTACCGGGAGAAGCTGGGCTTCGCCATCGACAATGCCATGGCGCGCACGGAGAATCCCGTCCAGCGGTTGGGTCTGCAGGCGACCAAGGTCTCCTATGTGTCGGCCACGTTCGGTGCCGCGACCGGGCCCGATCCTGTCCTGGCCGTGCGCGACCTGGTCATCGCCGCTCAACTCCAGCGTCTCATCTGGGACGACCCGAAGCGGGAGGCGGATTTCCCGCGTTCGGCGGTCAAGGCAATCCGCGGCGCGCTGGCGCGCCTCGAGTCGCAGATTAACGAACTGGCTGAAACGGTGGTCGAACCGCAGACCCTGGCGAAGCTCCACGCGCTGGTCGTCGACTGGCGTGCGGCCAATCCGGAACAAGACTATGTCGCGTTCGTGCACTTGGATACTGCCGCGGCCGCCGACCTGGATTCGCAATGGACCGCCGATGCGCACCAGGGAGGCTTTCTCGCCCCGGTGAGCGAGGCCGCCCGCCAGATCGCGCTCACCAAGGAGACTGGCGAGCGCGCCCTGTTCCTGCTCAATCAGTTGCCGATGCTGGCGGAGTGGAATGCCGAGCTGCTGGTGCGGAGCACGCTCGCGAGCCCCGAGGCGGCCACGGCATTGACCTACGGTGACCGCTTCACGAACGCGGCCGAAGGACTGCGGGCCCAGCTCGCCGACCTGCCCAGGCACATCGCCGACGAGCGCAAGGCCTTGTTACGCCAGTTCCTCGACGGCATGGCGCGCGAGCGCGCCCTGGCGCTCGCCGATGTCGCCGTGCGTATCGAAGCCGAGCGTCGGGCAGTGCTCGAACAGCTCACGGGCACGGCCGGCGATCTGCAACCCCTCGCGGAGTCCGTCGGCGCGGCGTCGATGGCCCTGCGCGAAACGGCCGCCAGCCTCGAGCGCCTGTTCCCGCCGGCGCCGGCAGGGAAGGAGGACCGCGACGTGCTGGCGAGCCTCGGCGTCCTGCTCGAGCGCGCCGCAATGGTCGCCGGCGAGTTGCGCGCACTGACCGAAGACGTGCGTCCGCTGCTCGACGGTAGCGCGGGCGCGCACGGATTCGCGGCGCTCGACGCGGCGCTCGCGCGCCACGAGCGTCGCCTGTTCTTCTACGGGGCGGGGCTCGTCCTGCTCGCCGGAGTTCTCGCTCTCGCCGTGGTCTGGTACGCACGCCATCCGCGCGCTGCCGGCTGACAACGATCCAAGCCACTGTCTTCGTTCTTCAATCGCGATCAACTCGGCGTCGGGGAGTGGGAAGTCGAGTGAATCACTTCGCCTTACCTTTCAGCAGCTCGGCCACGGCGGCTTCGAGCTGGGGATCGCGGCCGGCGGCGATGGCGTCGAGAGCGTTGTAGAGGAGGATGTCGGGCACGGTTTCACTGTTCTCAAACCAGCCGGTTTTGGTAGTGTTCTCAACGTGGATATCGAGATCGATCATGAACGGT
>CAVOJV010000054.1:0-94386 GCA_963696325.1 uncultured Gammaproteobacteria bacterium | reverse complement strand
AAGAATTACCGCGCGATCCACAGCGATATCAATCCGCCAAATGTTTATCGCGGTTTGTCCTTCGTCACTATTGTCAGGATTGCGTGCCATCATAAGATTACCTATGGCGAAAAACGAGATTATTTGCGAACCAGTAGTTCCAAAACAGAGTGAATAGCACCGATATAAATTTAGCCGGAACGGGCTTGAACCAAACGAGTGCCAGCCAAATGATCATCGTGATAACAATAGACCACAAAAATTAGAGAGCATGAACGCTGGCAGTTGGTAAGCGATACCATCCCGATATTCCCTATCGGTGAATGTCCAGGTACGGTTCAACACGAAGCTATTGGCGACTCCTGCGGTGTAGCTCAATACGTTGGATGCTACTGGCCATAGCCCGAAAGGCCTTTTCATAGTAGTGGGGGAATTTTTTACGCTAAGCGTTCTTTTTTATATTAACTGTTTGTTTAATAAGGTAAATATCTCCATTCTGGTGAAAAAACCAGAGATGTCTTGACTTCTCATAGTTACCACCGCTTCCTGTGATGAGACATTCCCTATTATCAGAACCTCTTTCGCTGGGTTAATCACCCCAAAAACCACGTTATCAGAAGCTTAGAGCTATTTTTTTTTCCGATAAGTAGAGTTATCAGAAGTAACGGTTAGCCTGCCTTAACCCAGCTAACCAACTCGTAGCGTAAAAAATGTTCCGCTACTATAAAAAGGCCTTTTGTCTTCGTTGGCATGGCAAAGAAAAACATCTTTCATACAAGTCAATACGGTCTTCTGGCTTGCATAGCTAAGGATTGGCACTTCGATAATTATTTTCAATCTGGTGCAAGTAGCTATCCCACCAATCAATCTAGCTAGACCATGAGGCGGAGGAGATAACCTTGGAAGACTCCCAGGTTATCATGAATGCCCGCCAGACCGCACTAGAAGTCTTTGGAGGCGTTTTTAAGAGATTATGGGGGGCGGAAAGCATAGGGAAGGCTAACTGCGCGTCAAGGAAAGCTTCTCACGTTGTACCACGCCACCGACAGCCTGGCATTCAACGAGTACGACGAGACTAAGGCTGGAGCGACCAGCGGTCATGCTACATCCGGGCTTGGATTCTTCATGACTCCTGACCGCCAGGCGAGTGCGTGCTTGGCAATCCAGGACGGCGTGTTTAGCCCTCAGCGGCCACTGTCACTCTTCGGCATATTGGCGCCACCGATTTTCGGCATAATGGCGCCACTTGGAAGTGCCTGATCAGGGGCTCGAACGGGGGTTAAGAATGGGCGGATTTTCCAAGCCGTCCGACAAAGGTGTTGCACTCGGGCTGCGATCGGCACCGATCCCGCTCTCTGACTGAGGATAGCGGGATCGCCCTGTGCAGAAGAAATCTTCCGGAGGTTCGCGGCCTCGGATTCCACCCGAGCATGGCGGGATCCAGGTCAACTTTTGTAAGAATCCCCTCTGTGAGCACTTCGGCACGCCGGCCGCCCAGACCACCGGGCGCGGCGAGCGACGCGACCGCTATCGCGTCGTCAGTGCTGGCCGGCAGTATCCGGTACTCGAATGCCACGGCTGTGGCGAGTATCCGCCGCTCAAGAGTAACCAAGGCATCGCCGAGGAGCGAGCGCGTCTGGGCGCTTATCTGAGTGTCGCCCCGGAAGCCTCCTGCCCCGACACGGATTGCCCCAACCACAGCGTCGGTGTCTCCACCGGCTCGCCCAACTATCGTCGCTACGGTACCACCAGGTCCGGTTCCAAACGCTACCGCTGCAACGCCTGCGGGAAAACCTTCGCGGTGGGTTCCGCAACGGTCGGACACAAGCAGCCGCACAAGAACCGGCTAATTTTCCAACTCCTGATGAACAAATCCCCGCTCCGGCGCCGCTGCGAAATCGCGGACATCGCCCCCGGGACGCTGTCCTCAAAAATCGACTTCCTTCATCGTCAATGCTTGGCTTTCGTCGGTCACCGGGAGCGACGCTTGCTCCAAGGTATCTCGATCCCGCGTCTTTACATCGGCATCGACCGGCAGGACTACGTCGTGAACTGGACCCGGCGCGAGGACACGCGCAACGTCCAACTCACCGCCGTCGGCAGCGCCGACCACGCCACGAGCTAGGTGTTCGGCATGCACCTGAACTTCGATCCGGACGCGGAGCGCGATGTCATTGAACGCGACGCCGCCGCGTTGGACGATCCCGATCTGCAGCAGCCCTTCCGTCGTCACGCCCACTGGTGGTTGGCTCATGATTCCGCTACCGCCCAGCAAAAGACCGGCCAGCAGAACCGGTCAGGCACCGACGGCACGCTCAACGGCGCCGTCGCGGCTCGCTACCAGGACGCGGAATCTCGATCCGAGGTGGAGGTCTTCGAGGAACCGGGACCCACCACGCAGTTGCCAGCGACCGGGATGCAGGTCCACGCTGAATATACCCGCTACGGCCACTGCTTCCGGTTGCGGGACCTGAGCATTGGCGCGCAGCAGATCCGGCTGTTCCTCGATCAGGATTCCGGTTTACGGGCGGCGGCCCTGGGCGCCTTCGCCGAACGCATCGCCGATCGCACTGCCGATGCCTTCTACGTGCGTATCAACAAAGATAGGACGGTCGACGAGCGCAAGCATGCCCTGAAAGTCAGCCGTGAGCGCTTCCGTGTCCTGGAGTTGGAGCATCCCGCCTTAGACCGCCAGGCCCTGCGTCTGCTTGCCATCCAGGAATCGCTCGCGAACATGGCCGCCATCGGTCACTGGAAAGACCGTTGGCTGATGCATCCCTTTCCGAGCATGAGCGAGCCTGAGAAGGCCATCTGCTACCTGACCGACTATGACGACTACGACGACGACCACCTGGCTTGGCTCTACAACAAGGCCGGTCTGCACGCCATCGATGTCTTCTTCATGCTGGTACGACGACGGCTCTCGCTACTGGAGCGGCCTATCGCGACCGCCAGCAACAACCGCCGCGTTTGGCACGGCTAAAGCGCCTACCATCCGCGCTCAATCGTGAAACTCCTGGAGATGTTCCGGGTTTTCTACAATTACGTGCTCGTTGGTAGGGACAAACAAACGCCCGCGATGCGGTTAGGGTTAGCCGAGGCGCCGGTGAGTCTCGAAAACATCGTGTACTTCCAACGATGAAGTCTTCGGCTTCCTCCACGTCAACGCTTGGCCCAGGCTCCGCGAAGGCTTCATCTGCCCGACTCAGGTGCAACACCTTTGTCGGACGGCTTGCGGATTTTCCACTTTTTTCAACGCCGTTTTTTTGACCGTCGGCGATGGGTTTGGGGCTGCGGTAGCTGTCCCCCTCCAGGACCACCCGGTAGGCACCATGACGAATGCGATCCAGGGTGGCGGCGCCGAGCATTTTGTTGGCCGGGAAGGCATCGCCCCATTCGCCAAAGTCCAGATTGCTGGTGAGGATCGTGGCGGCTCTCTCGTAACGTTCGGCCACCAGATCGTGAAAGCTTTCGTCCTCGGGTGGCCGCAGCGGTTTCAGCCCGAAGTCATCCATTAATGTTGAGCTCAACATTAATGGATTTATGTGTAGCGCGCAGTTATGTACAGTAGCGTCGCGGCATTGGTATATTTCGACCTGTTTAAGGCCTTCAACTCAACATAACTCTTTGCCCGGTGGCGTACGGTAGCCCTTCCACTTTAACGCAGATGGAGGCCACTATGCTCACCCGGCTCTTTCCAAAATCCCATCGACGCTATTCGCAGTCACCGGTCGGCGATTGGCTGCAAGGCTTTGCCGAGTGGTTGACATCCCAAGGCTATGCATGCGCTCCCGCACGCGGACACGTCCGCCGGCTAAAGCAGGTTCTGCAGCGTGTGGGCACCGTTACTTCCGAGTCGAGCTTTACCTCGAACGGACTGGCTTCGCTGTTTCTGTCGCCAGCACGTCAGCAGGCCCGCTTTGGCGCCACCCAGCGTGCCTTTGAACGCTTTCTCCGGACTGG
Organism: uncultured Gammaproteobacteria bacterium; assembly: GCA_963696325.1. Taxonomy (GTDB): domain Bacteria; phylum Pseudomonadota; class Gammaproteobacteria; order Competibacterales; family Competibacteraceae; genus CAVOJV01. The sequence continues at coordinate 90,444 of CAVOJV010000054.1, read as the reverse complement.
TAACCGCCTGATAACCGAACCGGACTCGGAGCGGTTCGCCCCGCTGCTGGCGGGCTACCGCACTTACCTTCTGGAGATACGCGGGTTGACGGTCGCGACGGTTGCTCAGCACGTGGCGACTGCCTCGACCTTCCTGGCTGAAGCCCTACCGCCGGACGCTCCCTTGGCTGCGGTGTCGGCCCAGGTCGTCGAAGCGTTCGTCACCTCCCTCGGGCAACGGCTCACGCGGCCGAGCCTGCAGCATTCCGTGGCACGGCTCCGCGCCTTCCTGCGATTCTGTCATACCCGCGGTACAGTGCGAGAGCGCCTGGACAGCATCGACACGCCCCGTACCTACCGTGACGAGTTGCCGCCCCGCGCGCTCGCCTGGAACCTCGGGCAAGGCTTGCTGCGCTCCATCGATCGATCCGATCCTCTCGGCTGCCGCGACCACGCCATCTTGTATCTGATGGCACACTATGGATTACGCCCTTCGGAGGTCGTCTCGCTGACTTTGGAGTCGATCGATTGGGCGAACAAGCCGCTCCGCGTGGAACCGTGCAAGACCCGATCGGCTCTGATTCTCCCGCTAGCCGACTCCGCGCGGCGCGTCCTCAAGCGGTATCTTCGCTGTGGTCGTCCTGGCAGCCGTCACCCGCACTTGTTTCTGCGGGCACGAACCCCCCGCCGGGCCGCTCAAACCCACCGCCGTCTGTGACATCTACGAGAAGCGTGCCCGCCAAAGCGGGCTCTCGCTGCAAGGCAGTTCCTCCTATAGCCTTCGTCATGCCTTCGCGATGCGGCTCCTCAATCGCGGCGTGGGGGTCAAGGCGATCGGGGATTTGCTCGGCCACCATACCCTGGAGAGCACCTGCCTGTACCTGAGATTGCAAACCGAGGCGCTGCGCGAGGTGGCCTTACCGCTGCCTGTCCCAACGGTCGAGCCCGCCAGGAGGTCCCTATGAACACGACCTCTTTTAGCGCCCGGCTCGATCCGCTACTCGACCGCTATGTGCACGGGATGCGCTCGCTCGGGCGCGGCTATCTGGGTGAAGAGCAGATTCTCCGGTCGTTTCTGCGATTCCTGCAGGATCGCGCGGCGGTCGAACTCGATCAAGCTCTCTTCGACGCATGGTGTCATTCCCTCCAGGGGTTGACCGCCAACGGCCGGCGTAAGCGGCAGCGCATCGTCCGCAACTTCTGCCTGTATCGGCGCCGTACCGAGCCGAATTGTTTTGTGCCGGACGTCCATCGTTTCCCACGCCCGTGTCCGTACCGTGCGCCGGTGATCTTCGGTCCGGAGGCGGTCGCGCGCCTGTTGGCCGCCGCCCAGGAACTTTCCCCCAGGCCCGCTTCGCCATTGCTCCCCGCCGGCTTGCGGTTGGCCGTGGTCTTGCTCTATACCGCCGGCTTGCGCCGGGGCGAGCGCTTGCGTCTCACCTTGGCCGACGCCGATCCCGCCGCGGGGGTGCTCCGGGTGCGCGAGTCGAAGTTCCACAAGTCCCGATTCGTTCCGCTGTCGCGGGAGGCCTGCCGGGAGCTTCGCGCCTATCTGCGACAACGGCTGGCACCGCCCCTGAGCACGGCCCCCGATTCGCCCTTGCTGTGCCATGGCACCCGCAGCCTGCGCGCCTATACCGGGACAGGTTTGAGCCGGGGTCTCCAGGGGTTGTTGCAGTCCGCCAACGTCCAGAGTCCGGACGGGCGTCGGCCACGTGTCCACGACTTCCGTCATAGCTTTGCGGTCCAGGCGCTTCTGCGCTGGTATCGGCAAGGCGCCGATGTGCAGTCCAACCTGCCGAAGCTCGCGATGTACATGGGCCATGTGTCGATCGTCTCCACCGCCTACTACCTCCAGTGGATACCGGAGATCGCCGCGGCGGCGAGCGACCGTTTCGAGGCCCGCTTCGGTTATCTGATTACCGGAGAGTCCTCATGAAACCCGAACGCCCCAACGATCTCGGCCTGTCCTTGGTCAAGTTCTTCCGCGAGTCTCTTCCGACACTCCGTGGCATGAGCCTGCATACCCTCCGCAGTTACCGTGACGCCTGGGTGCTGTTCCTGCGGGTTGCCTCAGACCCTACGGGTCGGCGTATCGAGGACCTGAATCTCGACGACTTTACCGCGGAAAACATCGCATTGTTCCTCACGTTTCTGGAAACCGAGCGCCACAACGGCATTGCCACCCGCAACGCACGGCTGGCCGCGCTGCACACCTTCGCTCGTTTCCTGGCGAGCGAGTTGCCTCAATATCTGGCGGAACTCCAGCGCGCGCTGGGCTTACCGTTTAAGCGCGGCGCCCGCAACACCCCCATCGAGTATCTCGAAGCGAGTGAGGTCGAGGCGCTCCTGAATCATATCGATCGCTCCACGGCGACAGGACGGCGCGATTACGCATTGTTCGCCCTGATGCTCAATACCGGCGCCCGGGTTCAGGAAATCCTCGATCTCAAACACTGTGATGTACGCGCCGAGCCGCCGTATCAAGTCCGACTCCGCGGCAAAGGCGGCACAGTGCGACTGTGCCCAATCTGGGCAGCGACCGCCGCTCGCTTGCGAGCACTCTCGCCGCAAACCCCACGCGAAGAGGCAACCGATGCGCCCCTGTTCGTGAACCGCCACGGCGGCAAGCTCACGCGCTTTGGCGTCCGCTACTTGTTGCACAAGTACGTCACGGCCAGTAGCGCCACGGCGAGTACCTTACAAGAGAAGCGGATCCATCCCCATTCCCTGCGGCATACCACGGCGATTTACCTGCTCAAGGCGGGCGTCGACTTCGCGACGATCAGCCAATGGCTGGGCCATGCTACCCTGAACACGACCATGAACTACACGCGAGCCGATCTGGATCTGAAGCGCCAAGCACTGGCCCAGGTATTTCCCGACGTACTGGCTCCGCCGCTCGCTGGCGGCACGGTCAGCGCCGAGGCCGACGTGATCGGATGGCTCAGGCGCTTATGACATGACCTGGTTATGTGGAGTCCCCGAGGGGGAAATCCGCCTCAGGTTGCCAGTTGCTCACGCAACTCCACATAACCAAGTACTACACATAAATCCATTAATGTTGAGCTCAACATTACTCGACGACTTCGGCCTGAAACCCTTGCGGTCCCCCCAGGATGAAGACTTCCATGATCTGATCGCCGAACGCTATGAGCAAGCGGCGACCATTATTACCAGTAATCTGGAGTTTCGGGAATGGAGTGATGCGTTTCCCAATCGCTTGCTCGGCGCCGCCACCCTGGATCGGTTGCGGCATAACGCTTACCGCCTCATTCTAGAAGGCCAGAGTTATCGCGCTCCCAAGCCCCTGCCTGACGAGGCTCACACCGACTTGGAGAAGGCAGGCAAACAACTTATTAAAGGAAAAGTGGTAACATCATAAAGTAGTTTGAGCATCCTTTTGGAGCACCCCTAAGTGGCTCCATTAAGCCGATAATGGGTGGCTCCATTAGGGTGATAATTGACACCCGGCAACGGCGCGGCCGTCTGGCCGCGCCGTTGCCGGGCAAAGCGCTGGCGGTGTTCGAGCCGGCCCTGGCCCTGATCGTCGAGCTGGCGCCCAGCCCGGATGCCTAGACCCAGGAGTGCGCGTTGCTGCCGGCGGGGCTGGCGCGGGTCCAGGCGGGGGAATGGTGGATCGCGGACCGCAACTTCTGCACCCGAGGGTTGTTGTGGGACTTGCAGCAGCGCGGAGCGGGGGGGCTGGTGCGCGAGCACGCGCAAATTCCGTTTACGCCGTTGGCGGCGCTGCGGGTGGTCGGGGAGATCGAGAGCGGGCGGGGGTCCGAACAGCGGGTGTTGATCGACGCCCCGGCCGGGTCGGGGACCCTGGAAGTGCGGCGGATTCGCCTGGAACTGCACCAGCCGACCCGCGACGGCGACGATACCCTCTATCTGCTGACCACGCTACCGGCCGCGGCGGTCGATGCCTGCACCTTGGCGCGCCGCTACCGCGAGCGCTGGACCCTGGAGAAAGCCTTTGTGCATTTGACCGTGCAACTACGCTGCGAGCTCAACACCTTGGCCTATCCCCCGGCGGCCCTGTTCGGGTTGGCGATGGCGGTGGTGGCCTACAACGGCCTGGCGGTGGTCAAGGCCACCCTGCGCCAAGTCCACGGGGCCGCGGCCATCGACACCGGGGTTTCGGGTTATTACCTCGTCCACGACATGGCCCGGGTGACCGAGAGCCTGGAGACGCTGGTCGAGCCCCGGGACTGGGCGGTGTTCCAGACCCTCCCCTTGGCGACGATGGCGGCCTGGCTGATCGCCACGGCCGAGCGGATCCAGTTGCGCAAGTATCGCAAGCATCCACGCGGACCCACGAAGCCCGCCGTAAAACGGACCCACGATCCTCGCAGACCTCATGGGTCCGTCGCCCGCCTGTTGGCGCAACGTCAGTAGGCCAAGTAAGCCGCAACCCCTTGAAAGCTCTGGACCACATTCAAAGCCCTGGGGTTAGTCGACCTGAAGCGCACGGCGCAGGATGGGGTACGGGTGCGAGCCAGTGCAGGAGCCGCGTCGTTTCGGCGGAAACCGACGCTGGAGAAGTGCTTGCAGGAAGCGGAGGCCCACATGGCGGCGTTACGCCAGCAGCAGGAGGAGACCTCCCACGGTGGTGAATAAACGCCAGCAGGCCGCGCAGGCACGGGCGGCGCGTGAACGGCAGGCGCGGATTACCGAGGCGTTGAAGCACGTGGCCGAGGTCGAAGCCAAGAAAAAGGCGGAGGACAAGAAAACAGCCCGCAGGTCTACCACTGAACCCGCGGCGCGGGTGATGAAGATGGCCGACGGGGGCTTTCGCCCGGCCTACAACGGCCAATTTTGCACCGCTACCGAAAGCCAGATTATCGTGGGTGTGGCGGTCAGCAACCTCGGCAGCGACCAGGGTCAGAGGGTGCCGAGGTTAGACCAGCTCGCCGACCACTACGGCCAGTACCCTGATGAGGCGCTGGTAGATGGTAGGTTTGTCAACAAGGCCGACTTAGAACCTGCGGCGAGCCCGGCGATCAATGTCACCGTCTACGCCCCGGTACCTAAACCCAGAGATCCGACCCTTGACCCGTATCAACCGCTGCCCACCGATACGCCGGCGCTGGCACAGTGGCGCCAGCGGATGGGCACCGCCGAGGCCAAAGCCATTTACAAAGAGCGCGCGGCCACCGCCGAAGGTGCCAACGCGATCGCCCGCAACCGCGGCCTTCAACAATTCCGGGTTCGGGGATTGAAGAAAGTCAAAGCCGTGTTGCTGTGGTTTGCCCTGGCGCATAACGTAATGCGCGCAGTCGCCTTGCGCCTGCAAGCCGTGGCCAGTCCCGCTTAAGCCGCCTGGAGTGCGTCGAAGCAGGCCAGGAGGCGGCAAACCCGTTGAGTTTAAGCAACTCAGGTGAATTGTCGACCTGATTCAGAAGCGATTTATCTACAGGATGGTCTCCTTCATCCACCCCAAACTTGGTCTCGCCTTAGAGTGAGGCAATTTTTTCACAAGCTCTGAGCGCAAAGATGCAAGTTAACGGACAGAAACAGCATATCCATTTTGGCGCACCGGGCACCGGTTCAGGAAGAGGGAAGAAACCATCTCATCGATTAGGCGGGGCGCACGATTAACTGTCTTGCTGGCGAGTAACTCACTCCCTCCCCAGCAGGACGCGATTGAAGAAAGCGAGCTGATCGCCGGATGACCGCTCAAACCCCTCGCCAACGTAGATGTCGAAATGCCCGCAGTCATATTGCTTGAGCTCGGCTTTGGCGCCGATCTTGCGGGCCGTATTGATTGCGGCACGGGCGGGGGCAACACTGTCCGTCGCACACACCTGGATCAGCACCGGACAACGCACGGCGCCGGCATGGGAGATAGGTCTGTAAGTAGAAAGCGTGAGTGCAAATCGGGCGCATATCTCGTTGCGCCAATCGGGTTGAACTAAAGCTGTGTAGCCGGGCTCTGCGTCCTGGGTTGACATCGTCGCGAGTCGCCCCGGAGGCGCCACGAGCGGCACGTACACAGGCGACAGCCCAAGCACCGCGCGAAACACGTCGAGCAAGCCGAGACCAACCAACTTGAACGCTGCGCCAAAGCCAGCGTAGCGCACGGTGTTCAGAGTTGCCGCCAAACCGTCCATCATCGGCCCCTGCGCCGAAACAGCCGCCACCCTATGGTCGCGTGCCGCGGCAACAATCACATGACCGCCAGAGAAGGAAGAACCCCAAAGGGCAATCTTCGCCGAATCGACACCCGGGAGACTGCGGGCGTAGGCGATAGCGGCGGCCCAGTCCTGTAACTGACGGTTGATGGAGACCAACTGCCGCGGCAAGCCGTCGCTGTCCCCGAAATGGCGGTAATCGAACAGTAGCACCGCAAAGCCCACCTCCGCGAACCTATGCGCATAGGGTTCCAGTCCAGCATTGCGCGTGCCGCCAAGGCCGTGGCCCATGACGATGCAGGCCCTGGATGCCGCAGCGGGCCGCGTCGGCTTATAAAGCCAGGCCCTGCAAATGCTCATTTGGCTGCGAAACTCAACGTTCTCTCGCTGATAATTCATGGTGGCTCCTTACGAACTTCCCACACATCTATAAGGATTGAACTCACGACTCAGAAAAGGAAACCCCGCTTCCGGATCGAGGAAACCGAACGCAAGCTGATGGCCCTACAGGAAAAGCACATCCACATTTGCTTTGAAACGTCCCGCCAGTGTTTCATAACACCAGTGTCCCACAACAAAAGGACGGCGGGTGAAAAGGGGCGAGTTTATAAAAATTTCTTGATTTTTAATGGTGCCGAGGGAGAGAGTCGAACTCTCATGGGGTCACCCCCGGTGGATTTTGAGTCCCATTAATTTCGTATTTCACAACAAGCCGCGATAATCAACAAACAAATAATCAGGTACTTACGAAGTTTCCCTTATTGCCGCTTATTGCTGTTTTTGGCGACTTTTTGCATGTCAGTGTCACATTAGTGTCACACGTAACAGTGCCACAAGCCAAGGATTCACGTTGCCTCTGCATGCATTGGGAATTTTGAGGCTAGATGTCGTGCCGTCGTTGTCCGGGATTGCACCCCATAGTACATCGGTTATACACTGCCCAGCCATCGGAAAGCTAGTTGATAGCCTCATTTCCTTAGTGGCCAAGCCCAAGCCGAAGGCCGTCGGGGGTTCTCAACGCGCGTATCCACGGCAGCAGCCCCTACCCGTAGTATCGGGCACGGCCCCGGATGACTTCGATGATGACCTGGCCGAATGGCGGACTTGAGCACCACCCGCTAATTAAGGGCCTGCTGGCCGTCCTACCCGCCACTTACCCCCGACAACCCTATCAATGGGTATCATGAAGGGCTGGAAATTTATAAAAAAATTTTATGGACAACACGGTTCAGGCTTTTCAGGAAAAAGCCGTTCGGCAGGGAGGTGTCATGAGATGGTGGTAGTGATAAGCGAAAGCGAACTGTTAAGGAATTCTTAATAGCTGGGAAGGAATTTATAACTGAAAATTGCGAGTGTGATGGAGAGTTTGCTTAATGAGGGTGGGACTCCGGAACACGAAACGCCGGGGTGGGGGTCTGGAAATGAAGGGGGTCCCCCCTCGCCTACGCGTTTCGTTTTATAGCCCAGCTAGCCAGGCATAAAACCAAGCGCAACCCGCCAGCCGGCAGCAAGCGGCATTCCTGTTAAGGCTGGCTATCGTTTCACAACCGTTCGTTTGCGGAACCTTCCTCCAGGGCGGGGACCGTCGCAACTACTTGGCCGGCCACTTCCCTTTCGCGGTGGGCTAGCTTTGCCATGGTTACCTGCAGGCGGGCAGCCAGTTCCTCATCCGTCATGCTTCTGACCTGGTCGTCGGCTGTCTGAGTCAGTTCTATATCTTTCGGCATGAGGCTTGCGAGCACGCGGACGTATGCCACCGGGTCCGATTCTCGACACGCTTTGATAGCTTGCTTGCCGTGCTTATCGAAGTCGTCCCATAGTTCCAGGAAGAACCGTTTGGTGAGTCGGCCACGTTCGGCATTTTGAGAGCCTAGCGTTCTGCCGGCCTTTTGCTTAGCACTAAGCGGCTTCCTAGGCACCACCACGCAGTATGGACTAGGCATAACAAACCTTAAAGTTATAACCAATTGATATATTGCATTATAGCATTTCGTTGTAATACGGAACACGTTTGGGGAATTGTTGATCCTGGCATATAACTCCAGGACGTCGGAGCCATGGCGAGCCGTTGCCGATCTGTCGGCCGTCATGAAGACTCCTAACCCCGAGGTGGGGTGCTTACTGGCTACGCCAGTCTTGGAGGGATTCCACTGGGTGACGTCCTGGCTGTCGATGGCGTAGTACCGCGTGAGAAGCTTTCCTTGGTATGCAGTTAGCCTTCCCTATGCGCCCTCCCTACCATAATCTATTAAAAACGCCTCCAGAGGCTTCTGGCGAGGTCTGAAGGGCATTCATGGTAGTCTTGGACTGTTCCCAGGAAATCTCCCCGGCTTCGATACCCGGCTAGCTGTAGGCAGTCTGCCAACGACCTTGCTGGGTCGACATCGAAGCCCGTGCCATCGGCACACTCAGCGCCAGCGCAAGTCCTATATTTTATTCCCATATTTTTTATGGTTTTTCTGTACTACGTTTAAAGAGAAGCCGAATCACTCAGTAGAACCCTTCGCAGGGAGCGCTTAGTGGTCCGGCTTTTTGTTTTTCATTACTCGATGCAGCAACAAAGTCGAGGTATTTACCAGTGAACGAATTTCAGGAGAGAATATGAAAACCTTAAAACATGCATTGGCAGTTTTGCTTGTTGGCACATGTGCGAGCTTTGCGGCACCTGCAGCGCCTAATGGTGTTCCGGGCGAAATCGCGGTCCTTCAGAACCAAGTCGCCAGGCTTCAAAGCCAAGTAGAGAGACTGCAGGGGCAAGTAGGACAAAAGGCCGACCCACCCTGCTTTTCTGTCAATGGTGTCCCCGACAACGTTAACCGCTATATCGATTGCGGCAACGGCACGGTCACGGACACGGTGACTGGCTTGATTTGGCTGAAGCAGGCGGGTTGCCTAGGGACCGCCCTCTGGGCTGAGGCGAACATGGCTGCGGCGGCGCTAAAAAGCGGCGACTGTGATGGGGAATTAACCGATCACTCCATCGCCGGTGACTGGCGGTTGCCGACTACGGCGGAGTGGGAAGCAACTGTCGCGCAGGCGAGAGCGCTGGGATGCATCGATGCTAATGCACCTTCGTTAACCAATACACTCGGCAGAGCTTGTTATACATCAGGACTGCAACCTTTTACCGGCGTGCAGTCGGCCAGGTATTGGTCGTCGTCGGCCTACGCCGACAGTCCGGAATCCGCGTGGCTCGTGCGCCTCGACGACGGCAGCTCCAGCAACGTCGGCAACAAGATCAGCGGCTTCGCGGTGTGGCCGGTCCGGGGTGGACGATAGCGTGGATTCTTTGACCTTAAGCGGCAACGGGTTTAAGGCAGCAATTCTAAATGTGGGTCTGAACGCCCTACCAAGAAATGATTTGGAGCCGTTACCAGACACCTGATCGTGACCTACCGAGCGAGAGGTATAGCATCTTGTTGCCGCGGCACGTACTGAGAACAGATATCCAGGGCGATAGCCGCCTGCCAGCCAACCTTGGAGGATAGAAGTGCCGTGGGACAGTCAGCGTACCGCCTCGGGGTAGTGACAACCCGATCATCGGCAGGCAAGATTCGGTGTACGGCTAAGGCGTTCTGGAGTTTAACTGGTGTTGGGTATCTCGCGTTCCAGTCCCCGCAGCATAAAGGTGAGCAGGTCATCCCAACTGGCAAAGCAGAGATAGCGGGTCAAGGCACGGATATCGTCGAACAACGTTTGGCGGGTGGGTAAGACGTCGCGCAGGAGTCGATATTTCGTATCGATCAGTTCGAGGACGGTATGAAACAGAAAGGCCAGGAGATTGAGCGTCGCCAAGAACGACGCCAGGTACTGTTGACCGTGACCGTAGTTGTGTTCGAAGTGGTAGCCACGATTTTTAAGGATGTTATTATTTTCATTCTCGATTTTCCAACGGGTCCGGCCGGTGGTAACGATCGCTTTGACGTTCTCCCGGCTTAGGTGGTAATTGGTAACCCAGCTGTTGTGATAGAGGACAGTGCCATCATCGCGAGTGGTGGTGAGCTCACACCAATTCACCTCCCGCGCCGCATTGCCGTCCCGTAACGGGAGGCGGTTAACGTAGCGATAGGTATCGATTTCATGGCTCCGTCCCGTCCAGCGCCGCTGTACCAGAGACTCTACCTTAAGTCCCGCCAGCCAGTCATAGAGTGTTGGGTGTGAGCTCGGTTTACACACCAGGATAAAATTGAACCCTACCTGCAACAGCTGTTCACAGAGGGGTTGCCGGCAATACAGGTCATCCCCCAACACCGTGATCCCCAGGGATTGGTAGCAGGCGCCATAGTGCTGCAACCAGCGTTTGGCGGCGGCGGTTTCGCAATCTTGTTTGTCATGCCCATCCTGGGGGGTAATAAACTCGGGCATCAACGGGATGACCTTGTCATAACCGGGTGCTACCAGCACCGGGGTCAGTGCCTGATGGCTGTAGCTGACCGTGCCATTAGTATGCTGGGCGGTTGAACAGTTCGGGCAATGAATTACTGTCGAGGAAAAGTACTGCACCCCATCGAGTGCCAGCAGCACCGTGCCATTAAGCGCCCGCCACTCGGTCAGATAACCGCCCGCCACCAGCCCCCGGAAAATAGAGGCAAACAGCGCGTCCAAGACCGTCGGTGGGACTCCATCCAGCAACGTACGGATGCGATTATCGCAGGGAATCTCCCCCATCCCGAAGAGCGTTTGGGCGTTGCTGATGCCCTTCGCCTCCTGCATCGCTTTTTGAAAGGCCAGAAACGACGGGCTCTGCGTGAAAAATACGGCAAACGCGCCCAGCGCGGCATCCTTCATGCTATACACGAGGTTGTTCCCCGTCCGTTGATCCGGCAAGGCGTCCAACACCGTGTGAAAGTAGCTCACCAGTGTCTCAAAACTAAAGGGCGGCTCCGGTGGCCCAAAGGGATAGCTCATGGCTTGTGCCTCGTGTTGCATCAGCCATAGAGGCTATCACACACCCCCTGAAGACCTACAATAACACGATGTGCAAGCCACATTTAGAATTGCTGGGTTTAAGGCGAATTCCGGGAAAAAGCATCCCTGGTGAGGTACAATTTACTATTTACCTTACCGATCGAGTATGAGCGTGCTATCGACCACTGAGCCGACCATTGTGCCCTTGAGCGCCTCCCAAATTGAAGACCTGAAATTGGCGAGTTCGAAAATGTCTGGAGCGGAACGCCGCTCTTTCCAGGCCGCGATGACGTGGAAATAGTGCTGGGGCAATGCCCGCCAGGCCGAGCGGGTGTTGGGTTGGAACCGCGACACGGTCGAGTTGGGCTTGCATGAACAGCGCACCGGCATCACGTGCTTGGGAGCGCAAGCGGCTGGTTGCGGAAACCGGCTGTGGGAGGAGAAGTACCCGGTGGTGGCGGAAGCGCTCTGGGCCTTGGCGGAATCTCCCTGTCAACAAGACCCGACCTTCCGCGGGACGCTATCGTACACCCGGCTGACGGCAGCGGAAGCCTTGCAACAGCTCCGCGCGCAAGGTTTCCCAGAGGACGACTTACCGTCGCCCAGTACGATGGCGGAGGTTCTGAACCGGAACGGCTACCGCCTGCGTCAGGTGGTCAAGGCCAAGCCCCAAAAAAACTCCCGGCAACGGCTGCCATCTTTGCCAACCTGGCGGACAAGGACGGGAACCCCACCACGGGTGCGACGGGCGTAGAGGAGGGCCAAATCATGCGCCTGAGCATCGACTGCAAAGCCACCGTGAATATCGGGGACTACTCACGGGGCGGAAAAACCCGCGGCAATACCCAAGCGGCCGACCACGATATGGGCTGTAAGGAAAAATAGGTGCCGTTTGGCATCATGGAGGAAGATAGCGGGCAGTTGCATCTGACGTTCGGCAGTTCCTTCAAGACCAGTGATTTTATCGTCGATAGCCTGGCGGACTGGTGGAAAGCGATCCCGGTGGAGAAGCAGGCCGAGATTACCCACCTCCAACTCAAGGTGGACAATGGCCCGGAAAGCAGCGGTAGGCGCACGCAGTTCCTCCAGCGTATGGTGGCGTTCGCCGACGACACGGACAAAGTCATCCAGTTGCTGTACTACCCGCCGTACCACAGCAAATACAATCCCATCGAACGGTGTTGGGGCATTCTGGAACAGCATTGGAATGGAACCCTGCTGGTGGATGCCGAAACGCTGTTGGAATGGGCCAAACGCATGACCTGGAAAGGCATCCGGCCTATCGTCAAATTGAGCCGCACGACCTATCGGAAAGGCATCTCACTGTCCAAGAAAGCGATGCGGGAGATTGAGGCCCGTTTGGAACGCAACCCGCTCTTGCCCAAGTGGGACATTCTGATTCGGCCTGCATGATGGCTGCTTTTATTCTCGGAAATCACCTAAGCCGCTGTTGGAATAACTCGAAAGCCCCATCACGAACGGTGGGGCTTTTCAGTTTCTGGTCAATGTCATCGCTGGCGCAAGCTGGCTGTAACCGCAAGTAAGACCTTCTACTACGACCTTCTAAATCGCCCCCACGCCTGCCGGAGTCTGAGACAGTGGATAGGTTGACGTTGGCTGGTGGGGAAAAATGCCATTGACGTAGCTATGCTGATGACAATGTCACAGCCTGTCGCGACGAATGACGTACCCGATACCACCACAACAACGCTGGTTGCAGCGCTGCGCGAGCAGCTATAGCAGGCTCACTTTGAGAAATCGCGGTTACTGTCCCTTCTTGAAGTCGAGCAGCAGGCTCGTCGGGAGTTGGAGCAGAAGTTATTGCCGCCACCCCAGAAGTCCGCGCCAAGGTCGCCCCGGCTGGTCGTGCTGGTCATCCTGCTGCTGGCGGCCCTGGTGGCGCTAGTGGTGTCCCTGACCCGGCCCGAGCTGACGGGTGGCTAGTGCCGCTGACCGGCTATACTTAATTTACCCCATCCGATTGGCGTGCTGCCGTATAACTTAACCGGTGGGGAGTTATGCGGAAACCATGTACTCAACAACCGCCAGCTTTTAGCTGAAAGCGGCTGAAAGCCGGTGGTTTGTACCACCGGCCGAGCGCCCTTCGGGCGGGCTAAAGCCGCCCTCTGGAAATCAACTCTCACTAGCAGCCTCGACACCTCAGCCATGACCAAGCTCTTCATCTCCCACAGCTCGCAGGACGACGCGTTCGTGCGCGAGCTCCGCGCGGCGCTCGCCGATCACGGCCAGCCGGGGTGGATCGATTCACGCGAGTTGCGCGGCGGCGAGCCGCTCTGGCTGGAGATCAAGAAAGCCATCGACGCGGCCTCGGCCTACGCTGTCGTGGTCAGCACCGATGCGTTGCAGTCCAAATGGGTTGGCAAGGAACTGCGCCACGCGCTCCTCGTGCGGGAACAGCGCGGCAAAGACAAGTTCCCGGTCATCCCGCTGTCGCTGAACGGCACCCAGCTCGGCGTGCTGGAGGAGTTCTTCAGCGAGCAACCGCTTTACCTCCCCGTGAGCGGCGGCGCGGGCGGGGTCGAGGCGGCGATCCACCCGATCCTGGTCGCGCTGGGGCTGCGGGAACCAACCGACGTCCCTGCCACCCCGCAGCCCAAGGCCGAGCCGCTGGAGGAACTGGTCCTCGAACTCGCCGACCTGAAGTTCCACGAGCGGGACGGCGTCCGCCGCGCCTCCGCCCGCGCCCGCTTGGTCTACGAACCCGCCACGCCGGGTCAGCCGCACGTCTACAGTGCGCAGACCTGGCGGCTCGTCGCGCCCCTCGGTCCCATCGAGGCGGAGGAACTGCGCTGGTATCTGGAGAAATACGCCATCTGGCCGAGCCACTATTTCCGGGATCGGGCGCGGAAAGTCGAAGCGAACCTCGTGGAATGGGGAAAGCGCTTGCACGAAGCCGCGATCCCCGTAGCCCACACCGCGAACGTCATGCAGGCTTGGGCGAAGATCGGCGACCGCGCGGGTCGCCGCTTCTCCGTCCATGTGGATACCGCGCTCATAGCCGACGCGCCGGAAGCCGAGAGGCTCGCCGCCCAGGAAGCCGCGACGACTCTTCTCGGTCTGCCGTGGGAACTGCTCCACGACGGCAAGGCCTTTCTGTTTCAAGGGGCGCAGCCCACCCGCGTTCGCCGCCGGCTGCCCGGCACCGAGAGCTTCGGCGTCCCCGTCGTCGCCACGCCCATCCGCATCCTGCTGGTCACCGCCCGACCGGAGGACGACGCCTGCGGCTACCTCGACCACCGCGTCAGCGCGTTGCCGCTGGTCGAGGCGATGGAGGCCCTGCCCGGTTTGGTCAAGCTTCACGTCCTCGATCCGCCCACGCTGCCGGCCTTGCGCGAGGAACTGGACCGCGCCCGCACCGAGCGGAAGCCCTATCACGTCGTCCACTTCGATGGCCACGGCGTCTATGACCGCACGCGTCGGCCTCGGCGGGCTGTGCTTCGAGCATCCGCAGGACACCGCCAAGCTCGACCAGCGCCGGCACGTCACCGTCTACACCAGCGAACTCGGCCCGCTGCTGCGCGCTCACCGCATCCCGCTGGTCTTCCTCGAAGCCTGCCAGACCGCGCAGGCCGAGCAGGCGTCCGAGTCCGTCGCCTCCGAGCTGCTGAAGGTCGGCGTCGCCTCCGTGGTGGCCATGAGCCACAGCGTGCTGGTCGAGACCGCGCGCCGCTTCGTCGCGGCCTTTTACCGGGCGTTGGCCGGGGGCCAGCGCGTGGGCGACGCCATGCTCGCCGGCCAGCGGGCGTTGAAGGACGACACCTTCCGCGGGCGCATCTTCGGCGCGGGCGAGTTCCGGCTGGAGGATTGGTTCGTGCCGGTGCTGTTTCAGGAAAAGGACGACCCGCAGCTTTTCAAAATGGCGCCCGCCAAGCAGACCGTGGAGGATTTCCAGCAGCAACTCGCGGCCCGCCTCGGCGAGTTACCGAAGAAACCGGAAACCGGCTTCGTCGGGCGCAGCCGGGAACTGCTCGCGCTCCAGCGGCTGCTGCGGACCGAACGCTACGCCGTGGTGCGCGGCCAGGGCGGTGAAGGCAAGACCGCGCTGGCCGCCGAGTTTGCCCGCTGGATGGTCCGCTCCCAGCAGATGCGCCGCGCCGCGTTCGTCTCGGTCGAGACGCACAGCCACTGTCCAGGCGGTGCTCGACGCCCTCGGCCGCCAACTGGTGGGGCCGAAGTATTCCGCCGCCGCGTTCGACGACCAGTAAAAGGCCATTCAGCCGGTCGAGCGCGCGCTGACCGAGCAGGCGACCCTGCTGGTGGTGGACAACATGGAAAGCATCCTGCTGCCGCCGTTTCTGGCCGAGGAAACGCCCGAGGCGCTCAACGAGGACCTGCGCCGCGCACTGGACGCCATCCTGAAGCTCTGCGCGCGGCTCAATGCCAAGGGCGACACCCGGCTCGTTTTCACCAGCCGCGAGGCGCTGCCCGCGCCGTTCGAGGCCCAGCGGAACCGGCGGGAACTGCACCGACTCGACCGCGAGGATGCGGTGAAGCTCATCGAGCGGGTGCTGAACGCGCCGTTCGCGGCCGAGCGGAACCGCCGGGAGTTGCACCAACTCGCCCGCGAGGATGCGGTGAAGCTGGTCGAGCGCGCGCTGAACGCCGCCGGTGGGGACGCCGGCGCGTCCACCGATGCCGCGCGCGAGGAGATCGAGCAGCTCGTGGACGCCGTCCATGGCCACGCCCGCACCCTGGCGCTGCTGGCCCCGGCGTTGCGGACGCGCGGCGTCGAGGCCACCCGCGAAGCGCTGGTCGAGCTGATGGCGGAGATGGAGCGGCGCTTCCCCGGCAGCCGGGAGCAGTCGGTCTTCGCCAGCGTCGAGCTGTCGCTGCGTCGCCTGTCACCCGCGAACCGGGAGCGGGTGCGCGTGCTCGGGGTATTTCACGGCGGGGTTCGGCTTGACAAACTCCGCGTGATGATGCAGTGGGAAGAGGCGGACGTGGCCGCGCTGGCGGGCGAGCTGGTCGCGACGGGGCTGGCGACGCCGAATCGCTACAATCATCTCACGCTCAATCCCGCGCTCTGCCCCACCCTGCGCGCTCAGTTGGACGCGGCGGAGCGCGCGGCCCTGACGGCCCGCTGGGTCGAGGCGATGCGCGCGTATGTCGGGTTCCTCGTGCAGCAGCAGGACCAGAACGCCGAAGTCGCGGCGACGCTGACGGGGCTGGAGCTGCCGAACCTGTTTGCGCTGCTCGACCTGGTGCAGCGCGCGGGGGAGGCGGAGGCGACGATTGATCTGGCCACTTCGCTCTACAGCCTGCTGCAAAATGCCGGCAAGCCGCGGCTGCTGGAGCGCGTGGGGCAGGTGCGCGACGCCGCGGCGGCGGCGCTGGGCGACGCCTGGAATCACGCGCGGTTCGAGGCGACGCGGACCCGCATCGAGCAGCAGCTTGGCGGCGGGCAGTTGCGCGAGGCGTTCGACGGCGCGCAAGCTTTGCTCCAGCGCGCCCGGGCGGCGGGCGAGCAGGCGTACGCGGCCGCCGATTACGATCTGGCGATGGCTTGCATCCTCATGGCCCGCGTGTTGCAGACGGCCGGTGCATCCGAGCGGGCCTTACCGCTGTTGATTGATGCCCGCCAGCGCTTCGAGGCCGTCGCGAAGGAGCGTGCCGACAAAGCCGCAGAAGGGATGGCGTCCGTCTGCCTCGCGGCACAAGGCGACTGTCTTCTCCTCCTGGGCCGGCTCGACGAAGCGGCGGCAGCCTACGAAGAGTATGTCCGCCGCGCCGAGCAACTCGATGCCGCGCGGGATGTCGCCGTCGGGAAAGGCAACCTTGGGACCGTCCGCAAGAATCAGCGTCGCTACCCGGAGGCGCTGGCAGCTTTTACCGAAGCGCGCGAGCGGTTCACCGCTTTGGACGAACCGGGCTCCGTCGCCGTGATCTGGCATCAGACCGGCATGGTGTATCAGGCGGCGGGCGAGCCGGAAGCGGCGGAGGATGCCTACCGGAAATCGCTCGCGATCTCGGTGCGGCTCGGAGATGTCGCCGGGCAGGCGAGCACGCTCGTGCAACTGGGAAACTTATATGACGACGTCAACCGCCCGGAGGAAGCCGCGACCTTTTACCGGCAAGCGGCGGACAAGTATGTCGAGATCGGCGATGCAGCGAACGAAGGCCGCACGAGGAACAATCTCGGCGACACCCTGCGCAAGCTCCGCCGCCTGGACGAAGCGCGGCAGGAAATCCGTCGGGCAATCGAATGCAAGGAAGGTCTGGGCCACGCGGGTTCCGTTTGGAATGCCTGGTCCATCCTCGCCGATATCGAGACGGACGCCGGCAACCCCACCGCCGCCGCGGAGGCGAGAGCCAAGGCCATCGCCGGCTACCTCGCTTACCGCCGCGATGGTGGCGAGAACCACTCCGACTCGGGCCGTATCGCCTTCGCTGTGACGCAAAAACTTCTTGCAGGCGACTCGGCTGGAGCTACGTCACTCCTTCACGACAACGCTGCAACCTACAATACAGCAAGTTGGCGAGCGGCCATCCGCGCCCTCCAAGCCATCGTCAACGGCAGCCGCGACCGCACCTTCGCCGACGCGCCGGATTTGGATGTTGGGATGGCCGCCGAAATCCTGTTCCTGATCGAGACGCCGGAACAGCGCGGATAGCGCCGGCGCCAGCGACCAAGGGAGGCAGACAGGGCAGCCCATCGTCTTCGAGGACGAGCGGTTCGACGTGACGGGCGTGCGGCGGTGGCGGGACAAGGCACTGCCCGGCCGTGCGTCGTAGACGGGTCAGCGCCCGGATCGAGGGTAGCCAAGCCGTCGCGGTCGCGTCGCCATGGGAGAGCGAGCGCCAGCGTTTCGCAGTCCTGCGCGCGGTCGGCATCTAACGATGGTCATGCGGCGGATGGCGCGCCGCGTCGCAACGGATGCCGGGCGTTACGCTCTTTCGATGTGAGCATGAGACAGCTCGTTCCGAACGGTCTGGTCAAGCCGTTTCGGTGTCCGGGTAGTCATCACGGCCACCGTGAGAAGCCCGGCGTCGAGCAGGGCCTGGCGCGGTGTATGACAACTCCCCTCCGGTAATCACGATTGCCCCCCCGTGCGCCGGGTGGGCCGATTTTCGCGCCCGCATTCCCGCCCTTGGTCTGCTACAACTTGGAACAGACAACAACAACAGCGGCGGGGCCAGCCATGACCAGCAAGAGGGAATCCAGCAATGGACAACGCCGCAGGCGGCAGCGCAGGCGGCCCGCCGCGAACTGGAACAGAAGTTATTGCCGCCACCCCCGAGGCACTTGCCGCCCTGGAACGCCCGGCTGGTCGTGCTGGTCATCCTGCTGCTGATGGCCCTGGTTGGCAACAGCCCAAGGGGATGCACTGGCGCACCTTCGAGCGACTGACGGCAAGGCAGGATGCTTTCGTCGGGGTATCGCTGGCCGGGATGGAAGAACGGCCAGGGCGGTTGAATCAGCGGCTTCATGGCCTGCGGGATGATCTGAACGGCGAAGGGTGAAATCTGTTTCGCAAAATGGGGGGCGTGAGCGGCGCAGCATGATGATGTGATGCAAGCTCTTTGTCCAACAACGTCCATACCGGTTAAAGTAATGCCTTTGGCCTCATCGTGGCCCATCATCCCGGTATAGCGATTACCCCCATATGTTCGAACAAGCCTTCAAGAACATCGACGACGTCCTCTGGAAAGAGGCCGGCTGCACCACCGAACTCGACTACACCGAGCAGACCTCCTGGCTGCTGTTCCTGAAATACCTCGACGGCCTGGAGCAGGACCGCGCCGATGAGGCCGCGCTGGACGGCAAGAAATACACCTACATCCTCGACAAGCCCTACCGCTGGGAGACCTGGGCCGCGCCCAAGGGCAAGGACGGCAAGCTCGACCACAACGCCGCCCTGACCGGCGACGACCTCCGCGACTTCGTCAACCAGAAGCTCTTCCCCTACCTCCACGGCTTCAAGCAGAGGGCCACCGGGCCAAACACCATCGAATACAAGATCGGCGAGATCTTCGGCGAGATCAAGAACAAGATCCAGAGCGGCTACAACCTGCGCGAGATCATCGACCACATTGACGAACTGCGCTTCCGCTCGCAGACCGAGAAGCACGAGCTGTCGCACCTCTACGAAGCCAAGATCAAGAACATGGGCAACGCCGGGCGCAACGGCGGCGAGTATTACACCCCGCGCCCGCTCATCCGCGCCATCGTCCAGGTCGTGAAGCCCAAGATCGGCGAGCGCATCTACGACGGCGCGGTCGGCTCGGCGGGCTTCCTCTGCGAATCGTTCGATTACCTCAAGCAGACCAATCCCAAGCGCACCACCGCGCAGGACCGCAGCCCTCCAGGAGCGCACCTTCTACGGCAAGGAAAAGAAGTCCCTCGCCTACGTCATCGCGATCATGAACATGATCCTGCACGGCATCGAGGCGCCGAACATCATCCACACCAACACGCTCACCGAGAACCTCGCCGACATTCAGGAGAAGGACCGCTACGACGTGGTGCTCGCCAATCCGCCCTTCGGCGGCAAGGAACGCAAGGAAGTGCAGCAGAACTTCCCCATCCGCACCGGCGAGACCGCGTTCCTCTTCCTCCAGCACTTCATCAAGATCCTCAAAGCCGGCGGCCGGGCGGCGTGGTCATCAAGAACACCTTCCTCTCCAACACCGACAACGCCTCGGTGAGCCTGCGCAAGCTCCTGCTCGAAAGCTGCAACCTCCACACCGTGCTCGACTGCCCCGGCGGCACGTTCCAGGGCGCGGGCGTGAAGACCGTGGTGCTCTTCTTCGAGAAAGGCGCGCCCACGCGGAAAGTCTGGTACTACCAGCTCGACCCCGGCCGCAACCTTGGCAAGACCAACCCGCTCAACGACGACGACCTCGCCGAGTTCGTGAAGCTGCAAAAGACCTTCGCCGACTCGCCCAAGAGCTGGAGCGTGGACGTCGACGGCCATCGACCAGAAGACGTTCGACCTGTCCGTGAAGAACCCCAACGGCGGCGAGGAAATCATGCACCGCAGCCCGCAGGACATCATGGACGAAATCGCCGCGCTGGACGCCGAGAGCGCGGAAGTGCTGGGGAACATCAAGGCGCTGCTATGAAGAAGGGGTGGCAAACCAAAAGCCTTGAAGAAGTCTGCCAGTTCTCCAACGGGCGTGGAAAGGCGAAAAGCCGCCCTTCGCGAATGTCGGTGTCATCCGCAACACGAACTTCACCAAGGAAGGAACGCTGGATGATTCGGACATCGCTTATCTCGACGTTGAGGCGAAGAAGCTCGAAAAGCGTCGTCTCCAATTTGGCGACATCATCCTCGAAAAGTCCGGCGGCGGGCCGAAGCAGCCAGTCGGGCGCGTTGCCTTGTTCGACAAAAAGGAAGGCGATTTCTCGTTCAGCAATTTTACGGCTGCCCTCCGCGTCCTTGATCCTGACGAGGTAAGTTTCCGCTTCCTCCACAAGTTTCTGCATTGGACTTATCTCTCCGGCGTCACGGAAGGCATGCAGAGTCACTCAACGGGCATACGCAATCTCGATGGCGACGCATACAAGGCCATCAAGCTCAGTTTCCCCCCGCTCCCCGAACAGCAGCGGATCGTCGGCCTGCTCGACGAAGCGTTTGCGGGCATCGCCACCGCCAAAGCCAACGCCGAAAAGAACCTCCAAAACGCCCGCGCCCTCTTCGAAAGCCACCTCCAATCCGTCTTCACCCAGCGTGTGGCGAACTGGGACAGCGTGACATTGGAAACGCTCCTTGAGCGCGGGTGGATTGAGAGCCACTTGGACGGCAACCACGGGGGCGACTACCCGAGAAAGGAAGAGTTCGTCCAAGAGGGTGTTCCATACATTTCAGCGAACTGCTTGGATGATGATGACCGCATTGATATGTCGCGGGCAAAGTATCTGTCACCAGCCAGAGCCGCTCTTCTTCGCAAGGGCATCGCGAAGAACAACGATGTGCTTTTTGCACACAACGCCACAGTCGGTCCAGTCGCCATGCTTCAAACCGACGAGGAGAAGGTGATTCTCGGCACGTCGCTCACTTACTACCGCTGCAATCCGAAGCACATTCTCCCAGAGTATCTCGCCCACTACATGCGGTCCTTTGGCTTCAAGAAGCAGTATTTGCAGGTGATGCGCCAATCCACGCGCAATCAAGTTCCCATCACCAAGCAGCGCGAGTTCTTCCATGTCATCCCGCCGCTTGAAGAACAGAAACGGATTATTGTCGCGCTCGACGGCCTGCTTGAAAACGGCCAACGCCTCGCCCGCCTCTACGAGCGGAAGCTCGCCGCGCTGGAGGCGTTGAAGAAGTCGCTGCTGCACCAAGCCTTCACCGGCCAGCTCTGATGAACACGCCAGCTTCACCCCGGATCTCCCCAGCAGAAACCCTCGGTTGTTTGCTCGCCAAATGATCTGCACCGAAATACATTAGGAGGAATAGGGAATGCCGAATCCGATTCCAGACTTTGACCACAATATGGTGCTCCCGCCCCATCTGGGAGACCCGGTGGATCTTGGCCAGTTGTCGCCGTATCCATGCACCACGCTGGACTTGTGTCAGCGCTTGGGGACAACGGCAGCCCGCCGGGCTATACTTAGAGGGTTCCTCGATTTTCGGGAGCGATTGCGCGGCGAGGGACTGACGAACGGATTCCAATGGTTGGATGGCAGCTTCCTCGAAGATGTCGAAGCGAGGGAAAACCGCCCGCCTAAGGACATTGATGTGGTGACCGTTTACTGGGGATATGACCTGCCGTTCCAAACTCGCCTTCTGGCGAGCTTCCCCGAGGTCGCAAACCCTGTCTTGTCGAAGGCGAATTACTCGGTGGACCATTACCCGTTCGATGCTGGATACAATCCGACAGTTACCCTAGAGTGGGCACGTTATTGGATTCTGCTCTTTTCGCACAACCGACTGGGAGTGTGGAAGGGCATGCTGAGAATCGAACTTAACACACCCGCTGAGGACGCGGCTGCAAAGCAAGAACTCGCAAAGGCCACGCCATGACGACACGCGCTCAAAGAGAATTTCTGAAGGCTCAACTGCTTGATACGCAGCGCCTGTGCGAGATCGCCGCCCAGCATCCGCTCATGTCCGTAGCGCTAGAGGAGCGGGAACGAGAACTCAAGGAGAGAATCGCCGCGCTTCCGCTCGGGAACAAGGAGGCCAGGACGATCCTGTTTTTCTCCGGCGAACCGGTGCAGGGTTCGGTCGGGATCGATGCCAGCTTTGCGGGGCGTGTCCTCGAACCGTTTCAGAGCATGGTGATGGCAGACTACGCCGACCGCTGGCATGGCGCAGTTGGGAGTCGAGGGCGCCGTTCCGGCGAGGCAGCTTCCAGGTTGTTGTTGACCGCGCTACCGCGTGGTTCGTTCGGGCTGGAGCTGACGCGCGCGGACAATGACGAGTTGTTTGAGGAAGAGCAGCTGGCTGACACACTGGCGCACGTCACCAAACTGGTGGAATCCTCCGGCCGCAGTGACGAAGATTTTGCGGCTGAACTCGACGAGACTGCGCCACGAGTGATTCAAAACCTCAGGCAGTTCCTTGAAGTAGTTGCCAAAGGAAAAGCCGGATTGCGTCTTGAGAGCGGCGACTACCGCTGCTCCATGAACCCGATTGAGGCGAATGAAGCCTTCAATCGCGTAGCAGCCACAATCACGGATGATCAAGTGGTTAACGTTCCTGGCGTTTTCAAGGGCGTGTTGCTGGAGTCGTGGAAGTTCGACTTCGTTACCGATGAAAACCACTGGATCGGCGGCAAAATCGATGAGAATCTGACCGAGGAGCAGGTCATCGCTCTGAACGTGGAGTTCTTCAACAAGAGGTGCCTGGCTTCGTTGCTGAAGACAATGGTGCTATTCAGGAACGGCCGCGTCCGCACGACGTACACGCTCAAGGGGATTGCACCATTGAGCGAGCCCAGTGCGGGATGAACGAAGCCGAAACCAGAGCTGAACTACATTGACCCCGCGCTAAAGGCCACGGGTTGGGGCGTCGTCGAGGGCAGCCGCATCCGGCGCGAGTATCCGATCACACCAGGCCGTATTGAAGGCATTGGGCGGCGTGGCAAGCCACTCACCGCCGATTACGTGCTGGAGTACCGCAACCGCAAGCTAGCGGTCGTTGAAGCGAAGGCATGGGATGAAGCGTTGACCGAAGGTGTGGCGCAAGCGAAGAACTACGCAGGCAAGCTTGCGATCCGGTACACCTATGCCACTAATGGACAGGGCATCTACGGCATCGATATGGAGACCGGCAAGGAAGGCGAGCTGGCGCACTTCCCGACACCGCATGAATTATGGAACGAAACCTTTGCCGACGCAGAACGCTTGGCGTGACCGTTTTGCGTCCGTGCCCTTCGAGGACCGGGGCGGCTACTTTCAGGGGCGTTATTACCAGGACATCGCCATCGAGCGCATGCTGGCAGCCATCGCGGACAGGCGCGACGCGCATCCTGTTGACGCTGGCCACTGGGACGGGCAAGACCTTCATCGCCTTTCAGATCGCGTGGAAACTGTTCCACAGCCGCTGGAACCTGACAGATTGGAAGACGGAAGGCGAACCGATTCGCCGCCCGCGCATCCTCTTCCTCGCCGACCGGAACATCCTTGCGGATCAGGCGTACAACGCGTTCTCGGCGTTTGCGGAAGATGCGATGGTGAGGATCGCGCCGGAGGACATCCGCAAGAAGGGCAAGGTGCCGAAAAACGGCAGCCTGTTCTTCACCATCTTCCAGACCTTCATGAGCGGGCCGCCCAAGGACGGCCACCCCTCGCCCTATTTCGGCGAATATCCGCCGGACTTCTTCGACTTCATCGTCATCGACGAGTGTCATCGCGGCGGGGCAAACGACGAAAGCAACTGGCGAGGCATCCTGGAATACTTCGCGCCGGCCGTGCAGCTCGGCCTCACCGCAACACCCAAACGCCAAGGAGAATGCGGACACCTATGCCTACTTCGGCGAGCCGGTCTATATCTACTCGCTCAAGGAGGGCATCAACGACGGGTTCCTCACGCCGTTCAAGGTGAAGCAGATTTCCACGACGCTCGACGAGTACGTCTACACACCGGACGACAAGCTCATCGAGGGTGAGATCGAAGCCGGCAAGCGCTACACGGAAGCCGACTTCAACAAGATCATCGAGATCAAGGAACGTGAGGCGCACCGCGTGAAGCTGTTCATGGACATGATCGACCAGCGAGAAAAGACACTTGTCTTTTGTGCGACACAAGACCATGCACTGGCCGTGCGCGATCTCATCAACCAGATGAAGACGAGCAAAGACCCACACTACTGCGAGCGGGTGACGGCGAACGACGGCGCGCTCGGCGATCAGCACCTGAGAGATTTTCAGGACAACGAGAAAACCATCCCGACTATTCTGACCACCTCGCAAAAGCTCTCCACCGGCGTGGACGCCCGCAATATCCGCAACATCGTCCTCATGCGGCCGATCAACTCCATGATCGAGTTCAAGCAGATCATCGGTCGCGGCACGCGGCTCTACGACGGGAAGGACTACTTCACGATCTACGACTTCGTGAAGGCGCATCATCACTTCAACGATCCCGAGTGGGATGGTGAGCCGCTGGAACCGGAAGCCTGCCCAACATGCGGCTTCTACCCCTGCGTATGCGAAAAGCAGCCACCGCAACCTTGCACGGTCTGCGGCAAACGACCTTGCGAGTGCCCGAAGGAGCCTGCCCAGAGTGTGGTCAGCGGCCGTGCGTGTGCAAGAAGAAGGCGAAAGGTCAAACTGGCCGACGGCAAGGAGCGCAACATCCAGCACATGATGGCAACGAGCTTCTGGCACCCGGATGGCACGCCCGATGTCGGCGCAGCAGTTCATGGAAGCTGCTCTTCGGCAAACTGCCCGAGTTCTTCAAGAATGAGGACGAACTGCGCGCCCTATGGAGCGCGCCGGATACGCGCAGGAAGCTGCTGGAGGGACTGGCCGAAAAAGGCTTCGGCAAAGATCAACTGGCCGAGATGCAGAAGATCATCGACGCGGAGAAAAGCGACCTGTTCGATGTGCTGGCGCATGTTGCCTATGCGCTGCCACCGCTGACCCGCGAGGAACGCGCAGCCGAAGGCGAAGGCCATGATCAGCACGCACTTCAACAGCAAGCAGCAGGTCTTCCTCGACTTCGTGCTATCCCACTACGTGAACGTCGGTGTGGAGGAACTCGACCAGGCAAAGCTAACGCCGCTGCTGCGGCTGAAGTATCACGATTCGATTGCGGATGCCGTGGCCGATCTTGGGAAGCCGGAAGAGATCGGCAAGGTGTTTTCCGGGTTCCAGAAGTACCTTTACCAGGAGGCGGCATGAGTACCAACGCCCTGTTTTGCACCCTTGCTTCCACCGATATCGCAAGCATCATTCGAGGCGCGCACGTGATACGCATGGGCTATGGCGAGATCGGAGCAGTAGCCCTATTGTGGGGTGTGGGCGTTGTGGTACAGAGCGCCCCTTATTCCCCAATGTGACATTAATGCGGTTTAATCGTGGCTTCCTGGGGGTGGGGTATCTGTTCAGTTTGGGGGTATGACTGGGGGTATGTTTCCATTTCGTAAGTCATTGCCTATGCTGAAAGCCTTTGCTGGCGTGGCTTTTGCCGATGGCTTCCGCTTTAATGTCTAACGTGTGCGCCTGATTTGCCAGCATCGCCTCGGCCGGTTTCAGACTGCCGCTCTGGACCGCTTTCGCCTGGTCAGAGAGTTCAGCAACCAGTTTGTCGATAGACAGTTCGCCCAGCAACGTAGTGTACGCGGCTACGGTCAGCGCCGCTTGTACACTGGGACTAAGCGCCACTCTTGAAACCGCCTCAGCGGGCGCTTCATCCTTTAAGGCGCGCACGGTCAGCGAGGAAGGATCGCGTTTAGGTGCTGTCTTGTTGGTCACGATCATACCTGCTTGTTGTTAGTCACTCGCCACCAGGCTTCCTGCTCAGCGTGTTCCTGTGATACCCGCCGTTAAATTCCATGATGGCGGCTCGCTCTTCAAAAGCTCCCCGCTGCGCTTCAGCCAGCGCCGCCGGATTAATTACCGGCCCATGCCTGTCCTGGCGGTACAAGTTCTCGTTCGGTTAATAACCGGGAACCGTCATCCGTCCAACAAATCAAGGCGCATATTTCCTGAGGTATCCTGACAAAAACAGACACTCCTGATGGGTTAAACTGAGCCAATGAGGAGGTTTGAATGGAACGAAAGCAAGACTACACGCCCCAGTTTCGCGCAGAGGCGGTGAAGGGGGTACTGGCGCAAGGGCTCTCTCTAGCTGAGGCGGCGAAACGCCTGTCAGTGCCGAAGGGGACCTTAGCGAGCGGGGTGGCCAGTGCCAAGGGGGGGCGAAGACGCCGGCGGCACCGGGGGCGCGTACGGGGGCGGAGAACCGGCTGGGGCAGTGTTTCGAAGCCACGGCACCGAATGAGATCTGGCACCCGGATATCACCTACCTTCCCACCGGGGAAGGCGGGTTGTATTATCTGGCGGCCCTCAAGGATCAATTCACCGGTGAGATCGTTGGCTACGGCATGGATGCCCGGATGACGCAGGAACTGGTCGGGCAGGCCCTATGGCGCGCGATTGGCTATCAGCGTCCTGCGCCCGGGTTGATTCACCATTCCGACCGCGGCAGCCAATACTGCAGTCATGCTTACCGGCGCATGCTGGACCAGCATGGGCTTTTGGCCTCGATGTCCCGGTAAGGGAATGGTTATGACAACGCCCCCATGGAGAGCTTCTGGGGTAGCCTGAAGAACGAGCGGGTTCATCAAAGGCGCTATGAAACCCGCGCCGAGGCCGAAGCCTCGATCCGGGAATACCTCGAAATCTTTTACAACCGCCAACGGCGCCACTCACGCCTTGGCAACCTGGCCCCTGCCGTGTTTGCACAGAGCGTCCGCAACACCCAGAAGGCCGCTTGAAACGGGAGTGTCTACTATATTGCCAGGACACCTCATGGGCCGCGCTGGTGCGGGAGGGGCAGGTGGTGGAAGTGTGGGTCAAGCGGCAACGATTTTTAGAGAAATTATTTTTCAACGCCAAAATAGTGATTGTATATAAATCAATACGTTGTAGAGAAAGTCCGACAGGCTCCTAGGGCATCAACCGTTGCGGAGAGTGTAATGAGTTACCACAAAGGCTTAGCCATTTTGATGATCGCGGTGCTGTTAGTGGGTATAGGGGTACTGAGCGCAGGGGCTCAGGAGCTGGAGGCGGATTTTCAACAGTGGGAAGCCCTGCAAAAGCTGGTTGCTGCGCGCTATCAGACCGGGGATTATGCCGGTGCTGAGCAGCCTGCACGACAGGCGCTGGCGGTGACGGATCGTGCTTTCGGTTTTGAGCATCCCGCCACCGCCACCAGCCTCAACAACCTGGCCGTGGTGCTGCAGGCGCAGGGCCGCACCGGGGAAGCCGAGCCGCTCCACCGCCGCGCCCTGGCGATTCGGGAGAAAGTCCTGGGCGCCGAGCATCCCGACACCGCCGATAGTCTCCACAACCTGGCCAGCGTGCTGGAGGCGCCGGGCCGCGCCGGGGAAGCCGAGCCGCTTCTCCGCCGCGTCCTGGCGATTCGGGAGAAAGTCCTGGGCGCCGAGCATCCCGACACCGCCACCAGTCTCAACAACTTGGCCACCGTGCTAGGGAATCAGGGCCGCGCCGGGGAAGCCGAGCCGCTTCACCGCCGCGCCCTGGCGATTCGGGAGAAAGTCCTGGGCGCCGAGCATCCCGACACCGCCGCTAGTCTCAGCAACCTGGCCTTGGTGCTGCAGGCGCAGGGCCGCGCCGGGGAGGCCGAGCCGCTCGTCCGCCGTGCCCTAGCGATTCGGGAGAAAGTCCTGGGTGTCGAGCATCCCGACACCGCCACCAGTCTCAACAACCTGGCCACCGTGCTAGGGAATCAGGGCCACGCCGGGGAAGCCGAGCCGCTTCACCGCCGCGCCCTGGCGATTCGGGAGAAAGTCCTGGGTGCCGAGCATCCCGACACCACCGATAGTCTTCACAACCTGGCCAACGTGCTGTGGGCGCAGGGCCGCGCCGGGGAGGCCGAGCCGCTCGTCCGCCGCGCCCTGGCGATTAACGAGAAAGTCCGGGGCGCCGAGCATCCCCGCACCGCCACCAGTCTCAACAACCTGGCCAACGTGCTGTGGGCGCAGGGCCGCGCCGGGGAGGCTGAGTCGCTCTACCGCCGCGCCTTGGCGATTAATGAGAAAGTCCTGGGTGTCGAGCATCCCGACACCGCCGGTAGTCTCAACAACCTGGCCGTGGTGCTGAATGACCAGGGCCGCGCCGGGGAAGCCGAGCCGCTTCTCCGCCGCGTCCTGGCGATTCGGGAGAAAGCGCTGGGGGCCGAGCACCCCGACACCACCGATAGTCTTCACAACCTGGCCAACGTGCTGGAGAATCAGGGCCGGTACGGAGAAGCCAAGCCGCTCTACCGCCGCGCCCTAGCGATTAACGAGAAAGTCCGGGGCGCCGAGCATCCCCGCACCGCCACCAGTCTCAACAACCTGGCCAACGTGCTGCGGGCGCAGGGCCGCGCCGGAGAGGCCGAGCCGCTCGTCCGCCGTGCCGCGGCGATTAACGAGAAAGTACTGGGGCCCGAGCATCCCGCCACCGCCGGTAGTCTCAACAACCTGGCCAACGTGCTAGGGGATCAGGGCCGCGCCGGGGAAGCCGAGCCGCTCTACCGCCGCGCCGTGGCCATCGACCAGCAAGCGGAAGCGCCAGCCAACCTTCTCCTTCACAGTCGCAACCTGGGTTTTTTCCTGGTAGCACGGGGCCGTCTCCAAGACGCCGTCCCCTACTACCGCACCGCCATCGACACCCTGGACCGGCTGTTTGCCTACACCCAGGGCTTGTCCGAGGAAGCCCGCCAGTCCTTCCTGGGGCAGTATGCCTACGTCTACCGTGAATTCATCGACTTGCTGCTGAAGCTGCACGAGCAGGATCCTAAGGCGGGCTATGACCGGGAGGTGCTCGCCGTCGCCTCCCGTAACCAGAGCCGGATTTTCAGCGAACTGCTGCGGCAGGCGGATGTGCAGCAATTCTCGGCCGAGCCGGCCTTCGTTGACCTCAAGCACCGCCGGGAGGCGTTGCAGCAGCAATTGACCTTCCTGGTGGAAAAGCGCGCCAAACTGCCGCTCAAGGAGGCCGCGGCCGAGACGCAACGCGCGGAATTGAAGCGGCTGATCGACCAGGCGAAGGCCGGCCTGACCACGGTGGAACAGCAGCTCTGGCGCGACTACCCGCGCTTTATGGAGTTGCTACAACCGCAGCCGGTGACGGTGGACCAACTGCAACAGCGCCTGCTGCGTCCGGAGGAAGCGCTACTCAGTGTCGTGCTGTTACCCGAGCGTACCGTGCTGCTGGCCGTCACCCAGAAGAATTTCACCCTGCGCACGGTCGCCGTGCCTGAAAAAGCCATGACCGAGCGGGTCGGCCAGATTCGCCAGCCGCTGGAACAGGTCGCCCAACTCGCCAAGCTGGACCCCGAACAGTTGCATCAGCTTTACCAAGACCTCATCGCTCCGGTCGAAGACACCCTGCACGGCGCCCAGCGGGTGCTGGTAGTGGCCGACGGCGCCCTCTACAACCTGCCGCTGGAACTGTTGGTGACGGCCTATGGCGAGACTGAGCAGCAGGCATTTCGGCAGGCCCAGCAGGCGGCTGATGGCCGCAGCGCCCAACAACCTCTGCTGGGCGAATACGCCACCCTCCCGTACCTGGCCGACCGCTACCGCTTCAGCTATCTGCCCAGCCTGGCGGCGCTGGTCTCGCAGCGCAACTACCCGAAACCGCCGGCGCCGCTGACCCGCAACCTGATCGCTTTCGCCGATCCCATCTTCGAGCCGGAACAGGAGAAATCCCCGGCACAGCCGGCCTCGGCACCGACCAAAGGCTATTCCGCCGCCACCCGGACCACCTTGCAGTTGCTGGCCCGCAGCGGGACGGACATGCACCTGAACCGGTTACCGGAAACCGCCGACGAAGTCGGCGCCATGGCTCAACTCGTGGGGACCCAATCCCAGCTTTACCTGCGCGCGGAGGCCCAGGAATACACCGCCAAAGCCCTGGCCAAGCAGGGCGATCTGAATGGCTTGCGCTATCTGGTATTTTCCACCCACGGCCTGCTCGGCGGCGAGTTCCTGGCCATGCAGCAGGCGCCAACACCCCCGTCGACCCTGAGCCTGGACCGGTCCTTCCCGGCCGGTCCCGTCGAAAAACGCGGCCAACCGGCGCTGGCGCTGACCCTGGTCGGCGACCTCCACGGCGAGGACGGCTTCCTCACCCTGAAAGACATCCTCGACGAGCTGCCGATCAACGCCGACCTGGTCGTCCTTTCCGCCTGCAACACCGCCGGTGACCCGCAACGCGGCAACCAGGGCGAAGGCTTCGCCGGCCTGACCCGCGCTTTCCTGTTTGCCGGCGCCCGCCATCTGCTGGTCAGCCACTGGCCCGTGGCCAGCGATTCCACCCGCGACCTGATGGTGGCCACCTTTACCCAACTGCAAGCCGGTCAGACCCCGCTCGCCGCCTTGACCGAGGCCCGCCGCCAGTTGCGGGGTCGGACCTGGCAGCAGCAGGCTAAAGCGCCCTACCTTTCCCTCGCCCATCCGTATTTCTGGGCGCCGTTCGTGGTCGTGGGGGATTAGCGGATTGCTAGCTGTTGGTGTTGTTGACAGAGGACTCACCCATCGCCTGCAAGAAGCCTTGGAGCAGTTCTGGATCGTAGTGAGCGCCTGCCGCGGCCAGGCGCTCAACCCAAGGGCGTACTGCTGGGATCAACCCAGCCTGTTTCGCACGGCCAAGCAATCCCAACGAGCCAGTCACTCTCAGGCCGACAGCTTTGGCCGCACGGCGCCCGCGCCATTCGTCTATACACACGGTCGGGATACTTCGCTCCAGCGCCAGTTGGATGACGGCTGCTTCCCCCGCGTCCAGCGCTTGACAGGCCAAAGGCGCCACAGGAACCGCCAAAGCCAGTACTTCAACCGAGGTCGGCAGCACGACCGGATGACCGGCGGCGGCGCCGGCGTTGATCTCTTCAGCCACCTGCGGCGGCGCGATGAAACGGATGGGTAACTGCTCGATCACTGCCAAGGCGCCGGCACGACCGAGCGTGATCAGGGGGCCGGTGTTGACGACTACCCGCTCAACTTCGTTGGGCAAAGGCCACCTCGTCAGCGGCGTCTTCCGGCCGCAGGTTACTGATGGATACGCCAACCCGCGGCAGCGAAAGCAGAAAATCCACCCGCCCTTTACCGCAAAGGTCAGCCGCCTTACCGGACGACAACCGACCCAACTCATACAACTTGGCGGCGAGGATAAAGACCGCCTCACGCTCGAATTCTTCGCGCGTCAGGCTCGCTTCGAGCAGTACGGCATCACCGTAGGGTATAGTCAGAATGTGAGTCATGAATAGCCCCGTCCTCACCCGATTCAGCCCGGGAATCGAAACCAGCGACAAATCGATCAATGGGGTTCGTCTATTTTGATCGACTACAACATACAGGTACTTATCCTACCATGAGTGAAGCGCAATCGCCTGAACCCGCGGCAACGTCGCGCCTGGCTTGGTTGACCGGACTACCGGCCCGACTTTGGACAGCGCCCCGGTACATCGGACAGAGGTTGTCGAGCGCGACACAGCGCGTGCAAAGCGGGTGGTGGGCGCGGAGTGCCTTCCAGCGACATCTGCTGATCGGTATACTGGCTGGCGTCATCATCGAAATCGCACTCCATTTCATGCACCATCATCTGGCTTGGCTGCAGGAACTCGAAGACATGGCCATTGACGGGATCATGAATCTTCAGCAGGCCACCACGATCGACAAACCGGCCACACCTTTCGTGATACTGGACATCGACGAGCCGACCTATCGCGCCTGGAACGAGCCTTTTCACGTCCCCCGCGACCGCCTGCTCAAACTGATCGATTACGCCGTGCAGGGTGGAGCGGCGCTGGTGATCGTGGATGTCGACCTGAGCCAACGTGGGCATGATCTGGCTGCCGATCAAGCGCTGCAGGACTATCTGGCCAACTATGGCGCCGCCGGTAAACCGCCGCTGCTGCTGGCGCGTGCCTTCCGCTCGCCGTTGCCGGGGCAGCATGCCCTGCCGACCGAGCGGCGCTCTTTTCTGGAACAGGACGGTCGCATTGCCGCTTCACCCCTGATCCAGTGGGGATCGACCCTGTTCGAACTGGACCAGGGACAACTGTTGCGACGCTGGCGCTTGTGGCAGATCACCTGTGATGAACAGACCCGGCAGCCGGTGGTGATTCCTTCCCTGCAACTGCTGGCGGTCGCCTTGCTGCGTCAACCCCATGAGGACCCTGGAAAAGTGGCCAAGCAGGTGCACACGGCCTTACAGACCCTGGCGCCGGCGCAGTGCGACGAACGCCCTTCCTATCATCATGGAGAAACGCTTGCCATTGCCGGTATGAAATTGAGCGCCCAGCCCGAAGGGATAGCCCAACGCCTCATCTATGAGCTGCCCTGGCAACTGCATCCCGGCGAGGCTTACCCGACCCTGCCTCGACTGGATGGAGCCTCAGCGCCTCTATTATCGGTGTTCAGCGCTCTGCTGATTACCGATGGGAACAAGCCGGTGGCCAGGGATGCCGTCACCGGGCGGGTGGTAGTTATCGGCGGTAGCTTCTGGGAAAGTCGTGATCTGTACCTGACGCCGCTGGGCCAGATGCCAGGTTTTCTGGTGCTGGTCAATGCCATTCACTCCCTGCACCAGCATGAAGAAATCAAGCCGCCGTCCCTGTACCTCAAGTTGCTGATCACCGTGGTGTTGATTGTCCTGAGCAGCCTGATCTTTGCCGGCTTACGCTCCTTCCGGGCGATGCTGGTCGCCAGTCTGATCATCATCATCGCCCTGCTGCCGGTCAGCTATTACTGGTTCAAGGCCGGAGTCTGGTTGGATTTCGTCATTCCTTTTTGCGCCGTGGCGCTGCACTGGATGGCCGCCCGCTTCGAGGAACAGCGGCATGCCCGGCACAGCATCACGACCCATTGAATTTAAGACTCGTTCTTTTGGAGGTGGTTATGAACCGTTGTATGACATCGCTCGGTAGCTTGTTGCTTCTAGCCGTCAGCGTCACGGCGTCGGCAGCGACCTGGATCGTGGATTTCACCGGGGAACCTGACGATTTTCGGCTGGAACGGGATAACCAGACGCTACCTGTCGAGATCTACCGGCAATTACAGCCGAATGACCGGCTGTTCGTGTTGGTGGACGGCAGTGTCCTCTCGTTGAAACAGGACGATGGCAGTCGGATCGAGATTCGGAAAAACAACTCGCCCTACATTATCCGGGATCAGGGCCAGCCGCCGGCAGCGCTGGATAATCTATGGCATGGCCTCTGTTCCTGGCTGACTAAACAACGGCTGGAAGAGGTAGATCGACCGGTGATCGGTATCTATACGCGGGGCGAACCTGTCCAGCCCATCAGTCTGCCGCTGGTGCCAAGTGCAACAACCCGGCTGAGTGCCGGCACACGGCCTCTGTATCTGGCTTGGCAAGGCGGCGAGCCACCCTATCAGGTCCGCCTGACCAACGCTGCCGGCAAGGAAATCATGAAACAGTCGGATATTGCCGCGCCGGGCGGTAACACCCAACCGTTCAAGACCGCGTCCCTGCCACTGACACCGGGACAGTACCGACTGATCATCAGCGACGCTCAACGCCAGGCAGCAGTAGCTGTCGAGGTCGTACCGGTGACCCCGCTGCCGCCTCCCGCGACATTGGCAGGCATCACGGACGCCGACATCCGGCAAACTCTGGAGGCCCTGTGGCTAGCAAGCCAGGGCGAAATATGGCGTTTGGAAGCCTATCAGCGAGTGATGTCGCTGGAAGCGCAACATCGGCCCGCACGGCTGTTGCGCTACAGTTTGGAAAATGGTCAGGCACCCCCAGCCGTTAAGATGGACTGACGCGATTAATATGAACGGTTGCCTTTATCGCCGCCGCTAGCAGCCTGTCGGGCTTTCTGCCGTGTAGAATGGCGGCATTGATACCCTGGGAAGATTCTGATGCAGCGTTTTCGTTCGATTGACCGCGAGAGCGATTTGGCCACGTCGATCTTGATTCAGGCGTGCCTGCCCGAGGGTCACCTGGCTCGCTGTATTGTGGAGATTGTGGAGAGCCTGGATCTGTCTGCCATAGAGCAGAGCTATGCAGGCCGAGGGCATGAGGCCTACCCACCCAGTCTGCTCCTGGCGCTCCTCATCTACGCCTATGCCACGGGGATCTTCTCCAGTCGCAAAATCGAGCGCGCCACCGACGATTCCATTCCCTTTCGCTACATTGCCTGTAATCTGCATCCGGATCATGACACGCTGGCGACGTTCCGCAAGCAGTTCAAGAAGGAGTTTGAAGAGATCTTCGTGCAGGTACTCCGAGTGGCAAGGGAGAACGGCATGAGTCGTTTTGGCAGGGTCAGTCTGGATGGTACCAAGATTCACGCCAATGCCAGTCGCCATAGTGCGCTGTCGTATGCTCATGCCGAGCAACTCGAGGCAAAGCTCAAGGCCGAGGTGGCGGAGTTACTCAAGTTGGCGGATGCGGCGACGGCGCTCCCGGAGGGGATGAATCTGCCAGAAGAGCTTCAGCGTCGAGAGGATCGGTTGGCAGCGATCACCGAGGCCAAACGGGAGATTGAGGCGCGGGCACGGCAACGTTATGAGGGTGAACAAGCCGAGTACGCAGCCAAGATGGCGGCCCGTCAAGCCAAGGAAGCCGCTACTGGAAAAAAGCCGCGCGGCAAGGAACCGACGCCGCCAAGTCCCATTCCACACCCCACCGACCAAGTCAACCACACCGACGGGGAGTCTCGGATCATGCCGGTGGCTGGAGGTGGATTCGAGCAGTGTTACAACGCTCAGGCCGTGGTAGACGTTGACTCCATGCTGATTTTGGTGCCTAGCGTGACCCAGGATGTCAACGACAAGCAGCAGATCGAGCCCGCTGTCGAACAACTGGGCGCTCTTCCCCAAGATGTTGCTCGTCCTCATAGCCTCATGGCGGATAACGGCTATCTCAGCGAGCAGAATGTCGAGGTCTGTGACAAAGCCCGGATCGAACCGATGATCGCGCTCAAACGGGAGAGCCATCATACCCCGTGGCAGGAGCGGTTTGACGACAATCCGCCAGCCTTACCAGACGGATCTACTCCGATGGAGCGGATGAAGCACCGTTTTAAGACGCGCCAGGGGCGAGCGCTCTATGCCCTGCGCAAACAGACGGTTGAACCCGTCTTTGGAATCATCAAAGGTGTCTTGGGCTTTCGCCAGTTTCTGACCCGTGGGTTGGCGAACGTTAAAAACGAATGGACGCTGGTGTGTTTGGCGTGGAATGTGAAACGGATGGCCGTATTGCGCCCGTAGCAAGGAAAATCGGGAAAAAATGCCCTAATTCTTATAAAAAACGCCAAAAATACGCCCAAAAACACTTCAGAAATATTAAACCCGACAGGCTGCTAGAGCGCTGATTAGTTTGAATAGGCGAACCGAGCGAACGCCGTCCGAGGGTTGGACAACAACGCCATCTCTGGTGAAAGTTAAGACCATTGAGCCCTGTTTCGAGGAGTTGCCCTGATGCTAAACATCGATGAGTTGTTACGGAATCCCCCCGAAGAGTTGGATCCGACCGTTTGCATAGTTAGCATAATTTGGCCTTGGTGGTGGCTCGTGATGGCATAGCGTTTCCAACCCTCCCACACCCTCAGCCAGTAATCCCTGGGGGCGGAGTCAGGCCTCCCACTCATTTCGCCTCGGCCCACGTGTTGCCTTGGTTGGCCTCCACCAGACCCACGGTGCTGGCGTTGGGGAAGACGTCCAGGAAACCTTCGACCATTGCTTGGGTGAGTATCAGCTTGGCCACCTCGGCAGCCTGTTCGCTCGCTTCCAGCAAAATCTCGTCATGGACATGGGCAATCAAATGGGCGTCAATACCCGCTAAGGCTTTGTCGAGTTTGATGAGGCTGACTATCAGCACGTCTGCGGCACTGCTGGCCACAGCTGTGTTGAGGGCTTCCGTCAGCTTGTACTCACTGCCTTCTAATTGAAAGTCTCTAAGTCGCCCTTGTTGGGAGTAAACCTTCCGGCTTTGCCTGGCTTGCGCATCCGTAGCCAGCTGCCAGCGTCTCAGGCCAGGGTAAGCGTTGAAGAACGCCGTTTTTGCTGTCTGTGCCTGTTCTGGCGACATGTCCACGCCATAGGACGCCTTGGCGTAGTTTGACAAACCGGCAGCGCCTTGCCCATACAGCAGTCCGAAATTACAGGCTTTTGCCGCTTGCCTTTGGGCCTTGGTTACTTGATCCATAGGCACACCAGCGATAGCTGACGCGGTCTTGGTGTGCACGTCTTCGCCGTCCCGATACGCTTGCAGCAATGTCTCATCTTGAGACAGTTCCGCGGCTATCCGTAACTCTAACTGGCCAAAGTCGGCACAGATAATGACTCTGCCGGTAGGAGCGCGCACCAAAGACCGGAATTCGCTATCACTGGGCAGCTGCATCATATTTGGCTTGGAACAAGAAAACTTCCCTACCCTGGTTCCAGCGATGAAATAGCCAGGGTGAATACGCTGGGTTATGGGGTGACTGTGTGCTGAGTATTCTTCCCCATAGGTGCTGATACGTTTGGCTATATGCTTGTACTGAAGCAGTGGCTTTACGATGGGCAGCTCACCATAGAGCGATAAACTGTCCTTATCGGTTTTGAGTTTACCGGTGGCTGTCTTGGGCCAGTTCTTAAGGGTGTCCTCTGGCAACTGCTTTTCAAGCCAGGCGCCCAGCTGAGGACCACTATTAATATTGATCTCGTTGCCAAGCTGTTGGCGTATATCGCTCTCCAGACTTTGTTTCTCCGCCTTCCATGCTGCTACTAAAGCCGCGTGTGCCTTACTATCGAAGGGACAGCCGTTGAGTTCCTGCTTGGCAACAATGAGTATTAGCGCTTGAAGCTGCTGGTAAGAGACAGCTTGGCCCATAGCTGACAGTCTTGCATTTAGCTTTTGAGCAAGCTTGCTGACTAACACCGCGTCCAGCGCAGCATAGCTCAGTTGCCTCTCAGTCAGAGTGGGAGCGGACCAGTCCGATGTTTGCGCGGTCTTATCCAGTGTCCAGCCAAGAAACTCTTTCGCCAAGTCAGCAAGGCGTAAGCTCCTGATCCGGCCTGTTGCCAGCCTGCCCATCAGCCTGGTGCAATGCAGGATTGGATTAATGCCCTGTTTTAGTAAGAACTTGGCTTCAAAAGTGGCGTTATGAGCGACAAAGGGCTTGGTCCATAGTGGTTCCAAGGTAGACAGCCTCAGGTGGGCCATGTCAAACACGTAGACAGTACCGTTGCCGTCATAGACCTGGATTAGCCGGAGCGTGTGTTGATGTGGGTCAAGGCCAGTCGTTTCGGTGTCCAACCCAAGAATCCTGGTTTGACTGAGCAACGCTTGGACCGCGGCTTTGGCTTCAGTCTCATCGGTGATGTGCCGATACGCTACTTGATAGTGAGTCAGAATGGAGGAACAAACGTCTTCTCCGCCTATTTCGTCCACCTTTTCCTTTTTCTCTCCGGGTTCACCCTTCTGAACCTCAACACCTAAACAATCCAGACGTGGCGCGGGTTTCCGGAGTTTCTGAACCTCAACATCTCCTTTACGCGTTGAGGTTTGAGAATCGTCAAACTCCCCGTCATTACTGCGTTGTTGAACTGTTGAGGTTTGGACTCCTGGTAGATACCTCTTAAAGGCGTCTTGAAAGCTTTCGAAGACGTATGCGCTGGGTGTTTTGGTTCCAATTCGTTGCACAGAGGGCTTAATCTGGAACGGCTTCAACAACCGCGCGAGTTGGTTTTGTGTTAGTGGCTTGCCACTCTTCCATTCTGGCCAAGGCCGGTCTTCCAGCTGAACCAACGCTTCGACCAGTGTGGCGGAGGATAGCGTGTTAATCTTGCTTGTGGCAAAAATGTCCCGAATATCCGCCAACAGCTTCACTCTAGCGTCCTCGTAGTCATCATCGCCACCGGTCAGCTGTTTAACGATGGCTCTAACTATTTCGGACCACTTGCTACCGGCAGTGTCCGCAATTGCCAGCAAAGGACGCCAGTTATCCGCCGCACGGTCGTTTAGTCCGGTGGGGATAATAGGGTCGTAAACTTTCAGCTTCGCCAAATGGTCTTGTGCCCACCGCTGGCATTGCCGGCGGAGGTCAGCAAAATTCAATTTGTCTTCGCGCAGCTTTTCGGCTTTCTCTCCGGGTAATTTACGGCGCAGGGAAATGGCGATAGTGCGATCATGAATCGTGTCTGGCAGTTTACCAATGAGCGAAATAGCCTTGGCTGCCCAGGTGGTAAATCGGCGGGGTTCGTTGTCTTCGCCTTCTACACGGATGACAAAGGCGGTGGCGCGGGTGTGGCCTGAATTGATCACTCCACGTAATTCCTCATTGCTTTTTAAGAAGGTGTCCGCTTCATCTATCAACAAGGTTGGATGCCACTTCTCAATAGAGCGAAACATGGCGGCTGTGCTTATATTGCTGGTAGGTAATGGACGATATACCAGAGCCGCCAACAGGCTTTGCAGAGTGGATTTACCACAGCGTTTTTGTGGACTGGTAATGCCTAAGATGGGCG
The DNA here is from genome assembly GCA_963696325.1 of uncultured Gammaproteobacteria bacterium. Classification (GTDB taxonomy): domain Bacteria; phylum Pseudomonadota; class Gammaproteobacteria; order Competibacterales; family Competibacteraceae; genus CAVOJV01. The sequence continues at coordinate 51,790 of CAVOJV010000054.1, read as the reverse complement.
ATGCGTAGGCCGCGTCCAGGCAATAAGTGTGCAGCGTCCACAGGGCTACTGCCACCGGGCCGCCCTCAGGCATAACGACAAAACGGGCAATCACGGCGTTCAGACTGCTAAGCAGGATTGATCCGTCCACAGGCTCGGACCAAGGCTCTGGATCTTCTAGCAGCAAAGCTTGCCCAGCACTCCCACCTCCACTCTTGCTCTCTTGAGCTTCTCTTTCTCTCTGGACCAGGCTATCCAAAGTGCTGGCACGGCAGCCCAACTGCTTGGCCTTCGCTTCCCTCAGGCGGTCGTAGTCCAGGGCATTTAGCTTCAGCAGCCCCCCAATGACTCTGGCATCGCTAGGCTTACGGTTTTCCTTTAGCTGCTGTTTAACAACTTCCAATCCGGCCAATTGAGCCAAGTCGTTAAAGTCACTGTCTTTATCGGTGGCCTCAAAGCCTGTGAAATCTGGAATCACATAGTCGCAAGCCAGGATCTCAGCCGCTTCCTTAGCCGCTTTCTGGCCTGGATTACCCGCTGTTCCGTGGTCGTTGTCTCCAGCAACGATAAATTCTCTCCGAGCGGTCTTGTCCTTTAACACCTCGGCCACGGCAACCAGGTTGCCTTTATCGCCACAGCACAGCACACAGTGCCCTGTAGCCTCACGAACGATGGCCGCTGTGGCAACGCCTTCCGCCAAATAGGTGGGCTCTGTGAGTGCGCCAAGGGCATGGAAGTGGCCTTTAGGGTCACCGCCATCCAACAACCGCTTGGTACCATCAGGCCAAATACGGATAAGCGTTTGAATATTGCCTTCCAGGTCTGCCATGGGCACAAGCAGCATGTCCTTATAAACCCGTGTGCCATAGGCTTGGGTAAGCCCTTTGGCGATTAAATAAGGGTGGCTGGCATCCTCTTTGGCACGCTCCCAGAGGCGATTGGCTCTTGCTCGGGCGTCCTCGTGTTTATGCTGCTGCCTATCTTTCAGCTCAGCTTGCAAAGCCTCTTGCGCGGCTTGCAGGCTTGTTTTATCGGCATCGGAAAGCGACGCTTCTGGTTGTGCTGTCCAGCGGTGCCAATGCTTTTCTGGGTCTTTCCACGAGCCATACCACCCAAAGTTGCCGTGGAAAGCATACCAGCCATTTAGGGATTCTGACTTATCGCCATTGACGTGGCAGCGGTGTATTTCGCCATCAGCGACAACTGGCTCAGGCAGAGTAAAGCCTGCGGCCCCAAGTATTTCGATGAAACTTAGGGAGTTTATTTCTGAGTCTTCAATGGAAACAGGGTAGGATTCTGGTAAGATGAAAGCCATTTCTGTTTTCTCCACAAAAATGGCCTGCCTAGTCTTGCACACTAGGCAAGCCAATAAGCTAGCTAGAAGTTCAAATCCCTGTTGTGGTCTGGGGCGTCAGCAGTGGCTACTGCTCCGCCCTGATTTTTTGACCTCTCCAACCATTCCTGAGACGCCATGATTCGCTCCTTCGTTCTATCGGGCAAGGCGTCAAAAACAGCTTGGTCATGTTCATCTAAAAGATAAACCGCAGTCTTGTTGACTGGCTCAGGTTTGACCATTCCTTTGGGTAGGGCCGAAATGCCAGCCACCTTGGCGTAAGTCTCACCTCCACGGGTTTCATGAACCACGGTCAGCAGTGCGGGCTTGCCTACCACGCTGGTCATGTCAAAAACTTCCCGCTCGGAGTCCGTCAGATTTAGCCAAGTGTCGGCATCCTTTCTCCAGGCGTTTTTTTCACCCATAGACGGTGAGTAATACAGTTTGGAAATAGAAAGCGGTCTGCCGTTGTCCATGAGTTCGTCACTCAGTTCGAGGTCCAGACGAATCCAACGGCTTGGACCGAACTTGGAAGTATGGGTGCCCATGTCAACAAAGCGGTAGCAAACCGCTAGATGGGGACCCACGGGGGCCAAAGCGAATGGTTTGGATTTAGCAAGAATAAATCCGGTCATGGCTTAATTCTCCAGTTTAATTTCAAAGCGTTTAGGAAGTGCCTTCAGAAGACGGAAGGCTCGGTCTGTGTTGTCTTCTTCGCGCACGGCGAGAATGGTTTTCAGATCGTGATAAACCCGGGCGGGAATTCTCATGCCGCTCCCCCGTGGTTCGCAGACTCAACACATCGAAAGAACTCGGCTTCGTTTACCAACACCCGGCGCCCGATGCGCTTGAATGCGGTACGGAATCCGTTTGTCTCAGCGTAAAAAATCAGATGGCGAAGCCCGCCTATCGGCGGCCAGGGATGATATTTATTCCAGTCAGGTACCGGAATTAGACGATTTTCAATATCTGTCATTTAGGTTTACCTCTAAACTTTGGAAAACTGCACAAGGCAGTTCTGTTTAAAACCGCGCTAAACCGCACGGGTTAAGGCAACTCTAAACAAGAATAATTTTTAATGCAATCAAGCGCTTAATAGGTTGGAAATAAGTGGGATTAAGGTGGGATTAAGGTGGGATTAAGATGGGAAATAAGTGAGATTAATCGAACAAGTGGGATTTACTTAGGATGGCGATATCGGCTAATACGGTTTTGTAGCGCTTTCCTTTTAGTAGTCTCTACTTTTCCTTGCCTATCCCTCCATTCAAGCCAGAGTATCGCTTCGTTTTTATCACGCTTCACCCTCAGGCCATCACCCTCTAACTTTTCAGCGACAGCTTCCATGACCTCTCCAGTAGTAGGCTCTCGCTTCTGCTGGAATTTTTCACGTAAGGTCTCAAGCTTCTCTTCAATCAAGTCCCTTAGAGGGTCTCTTCGGGTTCTCTTTAATGGAGGTGCAGCATTACTGATGACGGGGGATGCCTTAGGGTTAGGGCTTTGAGCTGAAAGGGGGTTGTATTCAGGATTCGCCTTCGAATGTTGCCCGGTTTCTTCTAAAGGTGGAGGCTCTAACGGGAGAGGAAAGGGATCTTGCTCTGGTTTTATAGCTAATTGTTGATTTCGAAACCTGTCCGGAGGCGGAATAGATTTCTCTGTCCAACTTAACTCCTTCTCAATAGCAAAAACCTGATGATCTGCAAACAACGCCTCACTCCCCGGAAACCATTCTTTCTCCCTTGCCTCCACCTGATCAGCCCGAAACAGGCATTCTTCGACTGGTGTATTCAACGGATGAATCGGTGTAACCGCCCAGAAATGAAAATAAGGTTTTGGTGGTGATGGTGGTGATAGTGTCTCATTCTCTAAAAATTTCCTGGCCCTCATCCTGGCCGACAACACCATCTTTTTTATAGTTTCACGAATATCTTCTCCGCCTTCACTGCGGGGCTGCCATCGCTCGACCAGCTGTTGGAATGTTAGATACCGAAAAGGGCATGTTTCTGGCGTGAATGCTTCGATCTCTGCGGAGTTAAAGTAGCAGTTCCTCAAATCCTCGATTGCGTGAGCTTCTCTAAATTTAAACGGCCAAATTTCGTTCGGGTGTCCATATTTATCGCTTTCCTTGCTAAGTCTGAAATCTCTCACAGACTGATACGGCTCAGGGGGTGGGAAGGGATAGGAGTCACCGGCCTTGGGATACGCGGTTAAGTAGTCGTTAGAAACCCACATAGCCAGTTCACCATGGCTGAGTCCGGGAAACTTGGCTTGGAGGCTCTCAAAGGTTTGGCTGTAAGGCCACAGCGCCTCGTTCATTGCTTACCTCCAAAAATCTGCGCGTTCATCCTCGCCACTACGCCGGCCACATGGCTATCGCTCAAATGGCTGTATCGCTTCACCATCTGCAGGGTCTTATGGCCCAATACCTCGGCAATCTCGGCGAGCGTAGCCCCGTTCATGGCCAAATAGCTGGCAGCACTGTGTCGCAGGTCATGCCAGCGGAAATTCTCGATACCGGCTTTCTGGATGGCATATTCCCAAGCGTCGCGCAGGTCGGTAGCGCCATCGCCCTGACGGTTGGGGAAAACAAAGTCGTTGTCTATGCGCCGTACCTTGGAACGCTCCTTTAATAGCTCTTGTGCTAACCCGGTCAGGGGTAGGCTGCGCCGCTCACCGTTCTTGATCCTCTCGGGGTCATCCAGGGTAATCAGGCCGCGCTTAAGGTTCACTTGCCGCCAACAAAGTCCTAGAATCTCGCCCTGCCTTGCCCCGGTGGACAGGCTCAGCACCACAGCATGGTAGAGGTGCGGGCTAGCAGACTCCCGGCAAGCCTTTAACAGCCGTTCCCGCTCATCGTCGGACAGGAACCGTACCCGGCCACACGGTTCTTTAGGGCGTGTGACCTTCCGGCAGGGGTTATCTTCCAACCACCCCCACTCCCGCACGGCGATGCTGAATGCATGGGATAGCACCGCCAAATGGCGTACCACGGAAGCAGGCGAACGGGTCTTGCTACCAGGAACCAGGGTTGCTGCAAGTCTGTCCCGGTGTTCAGCAATCAGCGCCGAGGTAATATCCGCCAGAAGGCGAAAGCCCAGTTGCTCATTCCACCAGGCTAACTGTGTAGCTTGGCGCTTGCCGTCCCTTTTTTTGGGTAGAACATCGCGGGTGTACCGCTCGATCAAATCCGCCAGGGTATGGCGTTTCGCTTCGACGGTCTTGAAGTGCCTACCCTCGCGGATAGCGCTTTCTGTGGATTGCGCCCACTTACGGGCATCGGTCAGCCGCTCGAAAGTGGCGGTTTGTGGGGGGTAGCCTTTCAGGCGAACACGAACGAGGAAATGATTACGCCCTTGCGAATCGGGGCGTTTAATGACGGTAGCCATTGACTGATACTCTGTGCTATCGGTCTTGGTTAGAACCGGTCGGGCGGTGACGCACCCTGCCGGTTCGTTGCTTCTGTTGCCCACGACAATAGACAACTGTTAACAATATTCTACCATTAATTTTTAGGCAGTGTCACATCAGTGTCACAAGATAGGGCGTCGGGATTTTAAAACTTGGATGACTTTTATTAACTTACTGATTTTAATGGTGCCGAGGGAGAGAGTCGAACTCTCATGGGGTCACCCCCGGTGGATTTTGAGTCCACTGCGTCTACCATTCCGCCACCCCGGCAAGGGGAAGGCCATTAGTATAAAGATTTCTGTGCGACGGGCAAGCGTCAGACTCTTTAGGGCTTGAACCCCCTGCCCAGCGTGATTCGATCTTGTTACCATAGTTCGCTATGTTACGTAGCGACTTCCATTTTGAACTTCCCCAGGAACTCATCGCCCAGTACCCTCCCGAGCAGCGCGGTGCCAGCCGTCTCCTAAGCCTGGAAGGCGGTAGCGGCGTGCTGCAAGACGGGATCTTTGCGGACCTGCCCGATCTCCTGAGACCCGGTGATCTGCTGGTGTTTAACGATACCCGGGTGATTCCAGCGCGTTTGCATGGTCGCAAAGCCAGCGGCGGCAGAGTGGAGGTACTGGTGGAACGGCTGCTGGACGAACACCGTGTCCTGGCCCATGTGCGCGCCAGCAAATCCCCTAAACCAGGCGCCCGATTATGGCTGGAGAACCAAGTATTGGCCACGGTGAAAGGCCGCGCGGGTGATTTGTTTGGACTGCATTTCGACACGGCTCAATCCGTGCTGGAGATCCTGGAACAGCATGGCCACATCCCGCTGCCGCCCTATATCTCCCGCGCCGACAACGCCCAGGATGCCGAACGCTATCAGACCATCTACGCACGCCGCCCCGGAGCGGTGGCCGCCCCCACCGCGGGCCTGCACTTCGACCAGGAACTGCTGGACAAGCTGACAGCCAACGGCATCGAGCAGGCTTTCGTGACCCTCCATGTAGGAGCGGGCACCTTCCAGCCCGTGCGGGTCGAGCGCATAGAAGACCACGCCATGCACGGTGAAATCGCTGAGGTCAGTCCTCAGGTGTGCGCCCAGGTCAAGGCTGCCAAGGCACGGGGCGGGCGCATCGTCGCGGTCGGCACCACCGCGGTGCGCGCCCTGGAGTCGGCCTGCCCGGCAGGCAATATCAGCCCCTGGTGTGCGGAGACCCGCATTTTCATTTATCCCGGCTACCAGTTCCGCTGCGTGGACGCCCTGGTGACCAATTTCCACCTGCCGGAGTCCACCCTGCTGATGTTGGTGGCGGCTTTTGCCGGTCATGAAAACATCATGCACGCCTATCGACATGCCGTTGTCCGACGCTACCGCTTCTTCAGCTATGGGGATGCCATGTTCCTCACCCGGCGTCCCCTGCCTTGAAATTTGCCGGGTTGTACCCATAAATAATAATTAGGCATTGCTAATGGAGAAAATGCATGAAACGTGTCGTGCTGTTTGTGCTAACCAATCTAGCCGTCCTGGTCGTGCTCGGCATCGTTGTAAACGTGTTGGGTGCCAATCAGTTTCTCAGTAGATCGGGTATCAACCTTCCCACCCTGCTGGTGTTCGCGGCCGTATTTGGGATGGGCGGGTCGTTTATTTCCCTGTTCATGTCCAAGTGGATCGCCAAAATGTCCACCGGTGCTCAGGTAATCGACCAGCCCCGCAACCGGAGCGAGCAGTGGCTGGTGCAGACGGTCCGCGCTCAGGCGAGCCGCGCTGGCATCGGCATGCCGGAAGTCGCCATCTTTCAGGCGCCGGAACCTAACGCCTTCGCCACCGGCGCCAGTCGCAACAATGCCCTGGTGGCAGTGAGCGCCGGTCTACTGCAAACCATGAACGAGGATGAGGTGGAGGCAGTATTGGGCCATGAAATAAGCCACGTGGCCAACGGCGACATGGTTACCCTGACCCTGATCCAGGGGGTGTTGAACACTTTCGTTATTTTCCTGGCCCGGGTTGTGGGTTTCCTGGTAGACCGTGCCTTGTCCTCCAACAATAACGAGGGATATCGACCGGGCATCGGCTTCTGGATCACTAGCATGATAGCCGAGATTCTGCTGGGCTTTCTGGCTTCCATGATCGTGATGTGGTTCAGCCGCCAGCGGGAGTTCCGGGCCGATGCGGGTGGCGCGAACCTGGCGGGCCGCCAGAAGATGATCGCTGCTTTGGAGCGGCTGCGACAGGTAGCGGAACCCTCGCATCTCCCCTCCGAAATGGCGGCGTTCGGAATCAACGGCGGACTTGGGGATGGTTTAAAAAAATTGTTCATGAGCCACCCGCCTCTGGAAGAGCGCATTGCCGCCCTGCGCGCCCGCGGGTGATGTAACGGGGGGATCTGGCGTGTGCCTGACCCCCTTAACGCACCTTGCCGAACCCGCCTCAGCCAGCGAACTGCTTAAAATCGAAATCCATCTGTTCACCGGGTTCCTGGACCATATCGCCTTGCACCAGGGTAACGCCGAACTGCCAGATACTGGCCATCTGCGGAGCCGTGGCAATATCGGCGGCCACAACCAAGATATTTTTCCCCTGTGCCTGTTGGGTAAGGGCTGCCATTGCGCGACGGCTTTCCGCGTCTTTACCTTTAGCGAACTTTTCGATCAGGCTGCCCTCGAGCTTGAGGTAATCGGGAAGTAGATGGTTCAGGATCCGTTCCGAGTTGGGACGGCCGCCGAAATGCGCGAGCGCAAACCCGCATCCCAGCTGTTGTAAATGCTCTCTTAGTTGCTTGGTTTCCTTGAAACAACGTTCGGCGCACTGCTCGGTCACCTCAACCACCAGAATCCCTCCGCCAAGGCCGATGTCCTTGATATGCTTCTCCAGCCACTCATGAAAGCGATTTTCCGCCACCGAATTCTGGGAAATGCGAATGAACAGGGTAGTGGGCTTGCCCAGCAGTTGATAGCGCTCGCTGATGGTCTGTAAGCCACGGACGACGGCCCATCTATCCAGCGGTAGCATCAACCCCCGGCTTTCGGCCACCGGCCCCAAAGTGCTCATTGGCAGCAGCTTATTATCCTTGCCCAAGACATGCAGGTAGACCTTGTAACGCTCGGTTACGTCGCCTTGGAAGCTGGCAATAGGCTGGAACAGCAATCGCAGCCTTTCCCCACTCATGGCATCTCGGATCAGCGCCACCAGTTTTTCTTCCTGGCGGGACTCACCCGCACCTGGCTTGCCAGTCGGTGGAGTGTAGATCTGTACCTGATTACCCCCCATCTGGCGCGCGATTTCACAGGCCCGATCGGCATGGGACAAAGCCTGCATGGCGCTTTCATGATTTTTCTGCACCATGCAGATGCCGATGGCAAAGGTGGTGCTGATCAGCTTATGAGCAGCATGTGTAACATGAGACTTCATGGCTTCGCAAATTCGCTCACCCAATTGTAGTGTGGCCCTACCCGAAGATTCAGCCGTATAAAGGGCAAACACAGCATCGGAAAAACGGGCAATGATCTCGTTTTTCGACACGAGACTGCGCAGCAAGTTGGCCAGATCAATGGCGAGTTGGTCCACCGCCTCCAACCCAACCTGTTCGTTGACGGAACGGTAGTTAGTCAACAGAATGTAAAGCACGGCGCCGCTTCCCGAACCGGTGACGGCACAGACCTGGTCGAGATACTGGGTGAAGAATTTTCGGTTATAGAGGCCGGTGAGCCCATCCAGTTTGCTGAATTCATCCAGTTTTTGCTCGGCTTGTTGCCACTGGGAAGGGTTGTGGATACGAATTTGCAGACAGGGCTCTTCATTCATGCGGGTGGGAATACATTCCACCGATGCCGGGAACTGATTGCCTTTTTTATCCAAACCGGTAAGTTTGATGGGTTGCACTGATCTGCCCGCCTTGATGCTCTGGCGCAGAAAGGTTTTCAGCTTATCGCGGTCGGCTTGGCTGACCAGATTCATCAGCGTGATGCCTTCCAACTCCTGCTCATTGGCATAGCCAAACAATTGCAGGTAAGCTGGATTGGCGTATGTATGGGCTCCCTCATGGATATAGGCGATGGCGTCCCGGGAGTTTTCCAACAACGCGTGGCAACGCGCCTCGCTCTCCTTGATCCTGGCCTCCTGCGAGTGCAATTGCTGGCGGATGCGTAGATGGCTCAACTCCTTACGCACCGCCAGCGCCAGATGCTCGGGTTCCCCCAGGTAGAAGAAATTGTCGGCGCCAGCGCGTAACAGCTTCACTGGCTTTTGCTGGAGCTGCTCGTCCATGATGGCGAGAATGGGAATGTCCTGGCCAGACGCGATGACCTGAGCGTGTACCTCCTGAAGCTTCGGAAGATTTTCGCCTTCGCGCACCATGATTAGGTCAACAGGCTTGTATTGAATGCAGTTATGGATCTCCGCTTCCTGATCCGAGTGTATCTCCTGGACCACGTAGCCAGAGGCGCGCAAAATCTGGACGATGTGATCTATATCAGACAGCGAGCTGTCTACGACCAGCAGATTGATAAGCGAAGGTTCAGACACCGCTATTTCCCTTTAGGCAGTTGCATGGCGGGAGCTAAGATCCTAAGGCTTCAGGGTACCGGAGTCTTGGCGGGTCGGCCCGCCTGCTCGCGCACCAAGCGCGGTACCAGATAGCCGGGCAAACCATTGCGTAATTCTTCCATAATAGCCAATGCACGGTTTTCCTCCACCTCGAAATGGGCCGCTCCCTGCACTCGGTCCAATAAATGTAAATAATAAGGCATCACGCCGAATCTGAACATGGTAAGGCTCAAATCAGCAAGGACAGCAGCCGAGTCGTTGACTTCTTTCAACAACACGGATTGATTCAATAACATTACGCCGGCAGCGCCAAGCCGTCGCAATGCCTCGCCCACACCCACATCGATTTCCCGTGGATGGTTGGCGTGCAGCACCAGTATCGGTTGCAGGGACGAGCCTGCCAGCAGATCCACGAGACCTTGCTCCACCCGTTCCGGCAATACGATGGGCAGGCGGCTGTGAATACGCAAGCGCCGCAGATGGGGGATAGTAACTAACCCATTCAACAAAGCGCTCAGATGATGATTGCTCAACGACAACGGATCGCCGCCGCTCAGGATGACCTCGCTGACGCTGGTCTGCTTAGCCAGGTAAGCGAGCGCCTGCCGCCAGTGTTCTGCGCGGGGATTGCCATCAGCATAGGGGAAGGCGCGACGGAAACAATAGCGGCAGTGTACACCGCAAGCCCCCGTAGCGATCAACAATACCCGGCCCTGATATTTGTGCAACACCCCAGGCGCCACCATCGCCTGCCGATCGCCCACCGGGTCGGCCAGGAACCCTGGGGTGGCGACGGTTTCCTCGCCCAGCGGCAAAACCTGGCGCAGTAGAGGATCGCGAGGATCGCCCTTCTGCATTCGCGCCACATAACCGCGCGGTACCCGCAAGGGAAACAGCGCCACTGCCGCGCGGGCCGCTGGCAGCAGGGCCAGGTCCAACGCCAACACCCGCAGCAATTCGGCGGGATCGGAGATGGCGTGGGCAAGTTCCTGCTGCCAAGCAGGAACCTGCCGCAAAGGCAAGGTTTCAGGTATCATTAGCAATTTTATTTATACTGGATGCTATCTCGATAGCAAAGGCAAATTAATGGCTATCTATACTACCAATGAATTCAAGAGCGGGTTGAAGATCATCCTGGATGGCGACCCCTACGCCATCGTCGAGAACGAGTTCGTGAAGCCGGGCAAGGGGCAAGCATTCAGCCGAGTCAAAATCCGCAACCTCAAGACGGGCCGGGTCATCGAGCGCACCTTCAAGTCCGGCGACAGCGTGGAAGGCGCTGACGTGATGGATGTGGAAATGCAGTATCTCTACAACGACGGGCAATTCTGGCATTTCATGGACCCGCAAAGCTTTGAGCAGATCAGCGCCGACGCCACTGCCGTGAGCGACGCCGCCAAGTGGCTGAAGGAACAGGACACCTGCCAATTGACCCTGTGGAATGGCGTACCGCTGAGCGTATCTCCGCCCAACTTCGTCATCATGACCATCATCGAGACTGATCCGGGTCTGAAGGGCGATACCTCCGGCGGCGGCGGCAAGCCAGCCACCCTGGAGACTGGCGCCGTGGTGCGGGTACCGCTGTTTGTCCAGACCGGCGAGGTAATTAAGGTCGATACCCGTACCGGCGATTATGTCTCCCGCGTCAAGTAATCAGAGTTCCAGGCTTAGCCATGTCCACTGGCCGACCCTGGCAGCCTGCTGCGTCCCTGGCAACGTTACGCCTGCGCGCGCGTCTGCTGACCGTCATTCGCGCCTTTTTTACGGCGCGGGGGGTCCTGGAAGTGGATACCCCTGCCCTTTCCGTAGCAGGCGCCACCGATCCTCAACTGGATAGCTTTGTCACTTGTCACCCAGGGCTCGGCCAACAGCAGGGTCAGACCCTGTATCTACACACCTCCCCGGAATTTCCGATGAAACGACTGCTGGCGGCAGGCAGCGGCTGCATCTATCAGATCGCCAAAGCGTTTCGCAACGGCGAGGTGGGACGCCACCACCAACCGGAATTCACCCTGCTAGAGTGGTATCGGCTGGGGTTCGACCATCACCGTCTGATGGATGAAGTGGCGGAACTGGTGACCACCCTGCTGGCGGATCGACTCCCGCTCGCGGCCAGCGAACGGCTGACCTATCGTGAAGTATTTAAGCGCCACGTGGACCTCGACCCACAGCGAGCCTCGGTGACGGAACTAGCCGCCTGCGCGTTTGTTCACGGTATCATGCCGCCGCCGCACATGCCTACCGCCAATCCCGATCCCTGGCTGGACTTGCTGCTCAGCCATTGCATCGAACCCAAGCTGGGACAGGGGCGGCTGACATTCCTGTATGATTATCCCGCCTCTCAGGCCGCGCTGGCGTTGGTTCGCGACGGCGATCCGCCACTGGCGGAACGATTCGAGCTGTATATCAACGGTATCGAACTAGCCAATGGCTTCCATGAGCTTACCGACGCCGGCGAACAACGTCGCCGTTTCGCCGACGACAATCAAGCGCGCGAAGCCAATGGCCTGCGCTCGATGGCCGTGGACGAAAACCTGCTCGCCGCCCTGGCCGCGGGCCTGCCCGCCTGCGCTGGCGTCGCGCTGGGATTCGACCGGCTCATGATGATCGCCGCTGGCTGTTCCTCGCTTACGGATGTGATCGCATTTCCCATCGACCGGGCGTGAGGACACTGCTTGCTAGCCGCTGATCCCTGCCAGGATCGGCGAGGTGCGGCATATTTCCCCGAGTTTTTGTCCCACGCGCACGCTGGCGCCGGCCTGAAGCGCCGGGTCCCAGTTTACCCTGTCCCTGCCGCACAGAACGATCACCGTGGAACCCATATTGAAGCGGCCCATCTCCTCGCCCTTATCCAACAGCACCGAGCGTGCTCCGGCCTCGGGATAATTCCACCGCCGTAAAACCGTGCCTAATGGTGGCGTGACAGGACCGGCCCAGACTGTCTCAATGGAGGCCACGTTGATGGCGCCCACCAGCACCATGGCCATGGGGCCAGCGGTCGTGACGAAGATCGCCACGACCCGTTCGTTGCGGGCGAACAGGTCCGGAACTACGCGGGTAGTCAGGGGAGAGACACTGAACAACCTGCCGGGAATATGAACCATTTCCCGCAAACGCCCCTGCGTTGGCAGGTGAACACGATGATAATCGCGAGGCGATAGATAAAGGGTGACAAAGCTGCCATCCTGGAAAGGACGGGCGCGCTCCTCATCCCCACCCAGCAATTGGATCAGGGAAAACCTGCGCCCCTTGGCCTGCAGCAGGCTGTCGCCGTTGACGCTCCCGGCCTGACTGACCGTGCCATCCACGGGGCAGCACAGTGTTGCTTCGCCAGGGGCCATGGGACGGCTGGCGGCGCGCAGGGAACGGGTAAAGAACTGGTTGAAGTCCACATAGCTTCGCGGGTTCGGCTCCAGCGCCTCGGTCATGTCCACTTGGAAATGGGCAATGAAGTGACGGATGAGCAGATCCTTGAACCAGGGCGTTTGCAGCCGGGTAAAGCGATAGACAAGACCGGTCAGCAGACGCTGAGGAAGCAGGTACTGCGGCAGATTGCGCAGGCGATCGCACAGGGAAACGGTAGGTGATGCGTGCATGACAAAACCCCCACGCCCCTTTGCAAGGACGTGCATGGCTGCGGTGAATTAGCGGCTGACCTGATAGCGAGTGCGGATCTTGCCGAAATCGACCACTACGGTATCCGGCTGGTCGGGTTGGGTAAAGATCGCCCGCAGCCGGGCATCGGGGTCGATAAGAACCAGGACGGAGGAGTGATCCACTACGTAGTTTTGTTTATCTTCCTGATCTTGCAGTTGGTAATAGATGCCGCATTGTTTCACCAGTTTATCCAGCGCTTCGGGGGTTCCGGTGACCCCCTGGAATTTCTTGTTGAAAAATGCCGTGTATTGCCCCAAGCGCTCCGGGTATCCGCCGCGGGTCCACGGAAATCATGATATAGGCGATGTCACGATCGAGTCCCTGCTGCGCCAAGCGTTGATCCACGGTATTCAGGCGAGCGAGGGTCAGCGGGCAGACATCCGGACAGTAGGTATAGCCGAAGTACAGAAAGGTCCAGTGACCCTTAAAATCCTGCCGGGTAAACGGCCGCCCAGCTTGATCCGTTAAGGTGAAGTTCACAACCTCCTGAGCCTCGGGAAAATAGATCCCGGCAATCTCCAGCGGCGGTTCCACGGTCTGGCGAATCAATGCCTGTCCCAGCCAGACACCCACAGCCAGCGCCACCGCACCCACCAATATCAGAAAAAGTGTCTTGCCACGCATCATGCCTTTATTCACCTGTGTGATGTAGCCGTATACCGAAGTTAGCGCACTTGGCTTGGTTGCGCATATTCTCGCAGGCCATCCCTGGTCTACCCGAATCGACGGTGACCAGCTCCGCTTTCCCTGTTCCGCAGGTCGCTGACGACGCTCCATCAAGCCAAGCGCGCTAACTGGCGCATGGCTACCGATGTTCAGCTTAAAGTGGGCGCTAAGTCTACCGCAAGCCACCTTGGTTTATACACAATAACCCTGCCATACTAACTACCGACCACCACTCGAGTGCCTGCCCTTATGCCCGATACCGACGATCCCATCCAGCATTTGCACACCGTCCGCGACTTCATTCGCTGGGGCGCCAGCCGCATGAACGAAGCCGGGATTCACTTCGGCCACGGCACCGCGGACGCCATCGACGAGGCCGCTGCCCTGGTCCTGCACGGTTTGCACCTGCCGCCAAACCTGCACGGCGATTACTTCGCGGCCAATCTGATCCCCACCGAGAAACACGCCGTGCTGGCGCTGCTGGAACAGCGGGTACGGGAGCGCAAACCGGCCGCCTATATCACCCACCAGGCCTGGTTCATGGGGCTACCCTTCTATGTCGATGAACGCGTACTGGTGCCCCGCTCTCCCATGGCTGAACTGATCGAGCACCATTTCGCGCCCTGGCTACTGAACATTAATGTCGATACTATCGAGAGTATTCTGGACCTGTGCACGGGCAGCGGCTGCATCGGTATTGCCTGCGCCTATGCGTTCCCGAACGCCCGCGTGGACTTGGCGGACATCTCCGCCGACGCCCTGGAAGTGGCGCACCGCAACATCCGGGAACACGGCCTGGAAGATCGAACCAAGGCGATTCAATCGGACCTGTTCAGCGCGCTGGGCGGGCGCCGCTACGACCTCATTGTCAGCAACCCTCCCTACGTCAGCCTGGAAGAACTGGACGCTCTGCCTGTGGAATACCACTATGAACCGGGTCTCGGCCTGGCGGCCGGTGAACAGGGACTGGACGTGGTGGTGGAAATCCTGCGACAGGCCCCAGACTATCTCAATCCCCACGGGATCCTGGTCGTGGAGGTGGGCAACACCCAGCACAGTCTCAGCGAGACATTCCCCACTGCGCCCTTCGTGTGGCTGGAACTGGAGCGCGGCGGGGAAGGCGTGTTCCTGATCACGGCCGAGCAGTTGCGGGAATGCCGGGAACTGTTCGCCTGAAAATTGCCGGGTTACTGCCGCCTGGCTTCCAGCTCGATGAGGAGTTCGATATCGTCGCTCACCAGGCCTTTAGCCACGGCATAGCTCATGCCGTACTCGCTGCGCTTGAGGCTACCTCGCGCCGACACCCCCATGACATAAGGCTTGGTCTTCAAGGGTCCGGCGGGAATGGCATAGACGTCGCTCTTGTTCCAGGTCACGGTCAGGGTCAGCGGCTTGGTCTTACCCAGTAGGGTCAGTTCCCCCGGCACCTCGAAGTTGCGCTCCCCCGTGCGGGTGGCGCGGGCAGCGGTGAAGCTCATCTCCGGAAACTCCTTGATGTTGAGGAAATCCTTACTACGCACATGCTCATCGCGCTTATCGTGATTGGTAAAGACGCTGTCGGTATCGACCACCACACGCAGATTGGATAACTGACCGGTGGCTTCGTCGAAAGTGAATTCACCGCTGGCCTTGCGGAACATCCCCAGGGTCTTGGCGTAGCCGATGTGCGTCACCAGAAAGCTGACGGTCAGATGGTCGGGGTCGATCAGATATTTTTGCGGTTCCGCGAAGCAGGGCGCGGCGGATCCCAGCAGCCCAAAACCGATCAGCAAGGCTGTCAACCTACCCATGGCGCGGCGGGGCAGTACAGTAAAACGAGGCGATATACGCATAAGTTACTCCTGAGGCGTGCGGCGCAACAGCCAGAGCGTGTCTACACCAAATGAAATAAGGAGCAGAAGCAGCGCTAACGCCGCCACTGATCCTGCCCAGGATGCCCTCGCCAACGGAATTAGGCAAGCGATCAGCGCCACGGTTTGGACCACGCACAGCGTCTGTCGTCGCTTGCTAGGCGGCAGTGGGCGCCGCAGCCGCGGCAGCACCAGTCCCGCCCCGCGAAAAATATAGCGCAGAACGCCGGACAGCAAAACCCAACTACCCGCTTTCCCGGACTGGAAGACCAGCAGCGACAGGATCACAATAAGAAAGGCATCGGTCTCCATATCGAAGCGGGCGCCGAAAGCGCTCTGCAGGCGCCCGCGGCGCGCCCACCAGCCGTCGACCCCGTCCAGCAGCAAAGCGGTCAGAGCAACCATGCTGACGAGCCAGCCATGCTCCGCCACGGTATCGGCATGACCGATGAGACCGGCCAGCAGGGCGGCCATCCCGGCCCGCAGCAGGGTAATGCGATTGGCGATGCCGAACCGCCGGCCTGGCAGATAGGCCGGAATCAGCCACAGCAGCAGAAAGGCCAGCGCCGCGAAGACGGCCAGGGATTGCAGCAGAAAACCTAAAGGCCAGGCGAGCCCTCGGTAACCGGCGCCGGCGAACAGCGCCAGCAACAGGAAACCGCCAAGCAGTTCCACCGCCGCCGTGCGGTCAGGGCAAGACGGGTCAGCGCCGGACATGCAGGACGTTCCAGGCATTCAAGTGGAGTTCTCCCATTCGTGTTCAGAGGCAAGCGTGAATACACAAACGGCTCGGGCTTTCTGGATCACTGCCCCCGGCGTGGGCACCATCCGCGCAGAGGCCCTCCCCCCCATCGGTAGCGGCGAAGTCCTAATCCGCACTCTGTTCAGCGGCATCAGCCGCGGCACCGAAAGCCTGGTATTTCGGGGCGCCATCCCCCGCAGCCAATATGCCCGCATGCGCGCCCCCTTTCAAGCCGGGGAGTTTCCCGCGCCGGTGAAATACGGTTACAGCAGCGTAGGGATCGTCAGGGAAGGGCCAGCGGAATTGTGCGGCCAGGCTGTATTTTGTCTCTACCCGCACCAGAGCATCTATATTGTCCCGTCGGCGGCGGTCATTCCCATTCCGCCGACGGTACCGCCCGAACGCGCGGTACTGGCCGCCAACCTGGAAACGGCCCTCAACGGGCTATGGGACGCCGCACCCCGCCTGGGAGATCGTATCGCCGTCATCGGCGCCGGCACCGTCGGCTGCCTGGTGTCCTATCTCGCCGCCAGAATTCCCGGCTGTCAAGTGCAATTGCTCGATGTGGATGCGGGCAAGGCGTCCATAGCCGCCGCTCTGGGCGTTGAATTCGCCCTACCCCCTCAGGCTCGGGCCGAGGCCGATCTGGTCATTCATGCCAGCGGCGCGCCCGCAGGACTAGTCACGGCGCTGGAAATAGCGGCTTTCGAGGCCACCGTATTGGAACTGAGCTGGTTTGGCAACCAGCCGGTCAGCCTGCCTTTGGGTGAGGCTTTTCATTCTAAACGGTTGCTCCTGCGCTCCTCTCAGGTAGGCACGGTCGCGACTGCCCAGCGCGCGCGTTGGAATCATCGCCGGCGCCTGGAAACCGCCCTCACCCTGCTGGCCGATGAGGCGCTGGACCATCTGATTGATGCGGAGAGTGCATTCCATGAACTACCAATGACCATGGCTCGGTTGGCGACCAGCACGGGTGGTGCGCTTTGCCATCGAGTCGTCTATGCCGAGGACGAAAGCTGATGATGCGGCGAATCTCACCGTACCCAAGGCTTCCGGGTGGCGGGCATCCTTCAGCCACCGCAGATTAAAGCCTCTTCGATAGAATCCACTCCCAACCTGGAGAACCCTGCATGTACACGCTCGGCATCCGCGATCACTTTATGATCGCTCACAGCTTCCAAGGCGAGGTCTTCGGCCCCGCGCAAAAATTACATGGCGCTACTTATGTGGTCGATCTGGTTCTGCACCGTCCCGACTTGGACAACGACGGGGTGGTGGTGGACATCGGCCTGGCCAGCCGAGTCCTCAAGGAGGTGCTGGCGGAACTGAACTACCACAATCTAGATGAGGAACCCGCCTTCGCCGGTCAGAATACCACCACCGAATACTTGGCGCGGGCGATCTTCGAGCGGGTAGCAGCGTGCGTCCGGGCGGGCGCTTTAGGGCCCAATGCTCAGGGGCTTACTGCCATGAAAGTTACCCTTCGGGAGTCCCACATCGCCTGGGCCTCGTATACAGGGCCATTGAAACCCAGTGAGCAAACCCGATGCCCAGTCTGAACTTTATTTTGGCCGGCGATCCCTCCACCCGCACCGGTGGGTACATTTACGACGCGCGCATCGTAGCAGGACTCCGCCAAGCTGGTTGGTCCGTAATTTTGCACACCTTAGCCAGCCGCTTTCCCAACCCCGATGCCGAGGATCTGCGCGAAGCCGGGGCTATCCTTGCCGGCATACCCGATGCGGCAATGGTTGCCATCGATGGCCTGGCACTGGGCGGTATGGCTGATCTGGTCAGAGACCATGCCGGACGGCTCTGCCTGATTGCCCTGATTCACCATCCTCTGGCACTGGAAACTGGTCTGGCGCCCGCCGTGCGCGAACGCCTATTCGGGGACGAGCGCGAGGCCCTGGCCCGGGTCGCGCGGGTCATCGTCACCAGCCCCACCACGGCCAGGGAACTCGGTGCTTACGACGTAGCGGGTGAGCGCATTGGCGTGGTCTTGCCGGGCACCGATGCCGCTCCCCCAGCGACGGGATCCGGCGCTGACCATTTGGCCCTGCTGTGCGTGGCCACGCTCACCCCCCGCAAGGGACATGTCGTATTGTTTCAGGCGCTCTCTACCCTTTTGGACCGTAACTGGCAGTTGACCTGCGTGGGCAGCACTACCCGAAGTCCGGAGACGGCCACGGCGCTGCGCGATTTGCTCAAGGAACTGCGTCTGCAAGACCGTATCGCCCTGGTGGGGGAAGTAGCCCCTGAGCACCTGGGTCCCTACTACCACGATACGGACCTGTTCGTACTGCCCTCCCTCTATGAAGGCTATGGAATGGTGTTGGCGGAGGCCATGGCGCGCGGCCTGCCGATCATCAGCACGACGGCAGGCGCCGTCCCCGAGACGGTTGCAGCGGATGCCGCGCTGCTGGTACCACCAGGCGACAGCGCGGCGCTGGCGGCGGCGCTACGCCAGGCCATGGACGATCCAAGCCTGCGCCGGCGTTTGGCAAATGCCGCGCGGCGCCATACCCTGCCCGACTGGCCAACGGCCTGTGCTCGCTTCGCGGATGAGTTGCAAGGGGCTATTGCGGATGGATGATTTCAGCGCGGACTGGCTGGACCAGCGGGAGTCGGTGGACCGTGCAGCTCGCAACCCTCGCCTGCTCCGACGCTTGTCAGGCTGGCGGGGCGGCCGACAGAAACTGCGTATCATCGATCTGGGTGCCGGCACCGGGTCCAATTTCCGCTTTCTGGCCCCCTTCCTGGGTGGCCAACAACACTGGCTGCTGGTAGACAAGGATCCGGCCTTGCTCGCCGGTATCCCCCCGCGCCTGCAGCATTGGGCCGCTGCCAGCGGACTGGATAGTGAGCGCAAGGACACCGACTTGGTGTTGCGCGGTGTTGACGCCTGCTACCAGGTGGAAACCCGCCAGCTCGATCTCACCGTCGACCTGGCTAGGCTGGATTTACATGGCGTAGACCTGGTCACCGCTTCCGCGCTGCTGGATCTGGTTTCTGCGGATTGGTGCGCTGAACTGGCGGCGCGTTGTCATGATACAAAGACCACGGTCTTCATCACCCTAAGCTATGACGGCGCGATCGGCTGGCAACCGCCGGACCCCGACGACGCCCGGGTCCGGCGACTGGTGAACCGCCATCAGCATACTGACAAGGGCTTCGGGCCGGCTCTTGGCCCCCAAGCCGTTGCGCATTTGTCCTCCGCCCTGAAGCGCCTGGGCTACCGTGTGTATCGGGGCCGCAGCGATTGGCAGTTAGGCCCCGCGCAGATCGAGATACGCCAGGCCCTGGCACAGGGTTACGCTCAAGCGGCACAGGCCATCGAGCCGGGCACGGCGCCGTGGCTGGATGCCTGGCTGGCGCGCCGCCATGAAACCATCCGCATGGGTAATCTGAGTGTCGGCCATCTGGATTTGTTCGGATGTTTTTGATTGACGGCAAAGATGCGAAGGTGCTTTCTTCCGGCGCGACGCGGCGCGCCAATAAGGCGGCAACCTATCGCCGCGCTCCAAAGGTTCGCCCCCGTCAACAGCCTCGCCCCCGGCCGCGCCTTGAATTCGGGCAAGTCGCTTGAGGATCTGCCAAACGGTGCTTATTGGAAGCGGGCGGCAATCTGTCAACGCAGAACACAGTCGAAAAGGATATCCTCGCCCATGGGGAAAAGCCGGCAGCGGGGGCGCAGCGCCTGGGCCAGTTCGGCGATCACCGGCAGGGTGATCCCCGGCCGTCCGGAGCCGATGATGAGCGGGGCGATGGCGATTTGCAGCCGGTCCAGCAAGCCCGCTTCCAGAAAACCTGATACGGTGAGGCCGCCACCCTCCACGAACACGGCCAGCAGTCCGCGCTCATGCAGCCGCTCCAATACCGCCGGCAGCGCCAGTCTGTCACCACCCATGGGCACACCGATGACGGCGGCCTGCCCCAGCCATTCCCCGCCATCGCCGACCAGGCGGCGATCACAAACAACCAGGGTCGGCGCGGCATCGTCATGAAAGACATGCAAATCACCCTGCAGGCGCCGATTGGCGTCGAGAATCACCCGGACCGGATGGGTGCCGGTTACGTGCCGGGTCGTCAGGCGCGGATTATCCTGGCGCACCGTTTCCGCACCCACCACCACGGCATCGCACAGCGCCCGCAGGCGATGCAGATGGCAGATATTCTCAGATCCCGTCACCTGCCAGGAAGAGCCGCTGGCGGTGGCGATACGACCGTCCAGACTCTGGCCAAGATGGCCGATGGTTATCGCTTGGGCCAGGCAGAGGGGCAGATACAGATCGAACAACTGCGCCGCGTTGGCGGAAAGATCGGCCCGTGCGCGCCAGCCGCCGTCGGCATCCAGCACCAGCAATGCCGCAGGGTCCTGGGGCGGCAGGAGCAGTGGCTTGCCCTGAGCATCAATCCCCATTCCCGTCTGACTGTGGAGAGAGAAACCCGTTTTAGTCAACTGGCGCAATCCCAGAATGAGCTTCCAGACCCTCTCGTTGTCATTCTCGCTATTGGACATGACTGGCCTCAAGGCCGTATAAATCAGCATTGGCAACCCCGCAAACTGACCACCCGCAGACAGTCAACATGGATACTTCCCTTATCTTCGACGTCGAGTTGATCCGCAAGTATGACAAGGCGGGCCCCCGTTATACTTCGTATCCCACGGCCGTGCAGTTTCAAGAAGGCTTCGACGATGCTCAATACCGAACCCTGGCGACGGCCAGTAACGCTGCCGGCAAGCCCCTGTCACTGTATTTTCACATCCCGTTTTGCGATACGGTGTGTTTCTACTGCGCCTGCAACAAGATAGTCACCAGGAACCGCCAGCGCGCCGCCCCTTATCTGGAGCGTCTGCAGCTCGAGATTGCCCTGCAGGGGGCGTTGTTCGATCATAACCGGCCGGTGACTCAACTGCACTGGGGTGGTGGCACACCGACCTTCATCAGCGCGGACGAGATGCGCCAGTTGATGCAGGTTACCCGCGCGCATTTCCGCCTGCTGGACGATGACGGCGGCGAGTACTCGATCGAGATCGATCCCCGCGAAGCGAACGTGGATACCATCGCGCTGCTCCGGGAACTGGGTTTCAACCGGCTCAGCATCGGGGTACAGGACTTCGATCCTCTGGTGCAACAGGCGGTCAATCGTATCCAATCCAAACAGGTTACCCTGGAGGCCATGGCGGCTGCCCGCCGCGAGGGTTTCAAGTCCATCAGCGTGGACCTGATCTACGGTCTGCCTCACCAGAGCGTGGCGCGCTTTGCCCGCACCCTGGATAGTATCATCGCGAGCGACCCGGATCGCATCTCGCTGTTCAATTACGCTCATCTACCCGCCTTGTTCAAAACCCAGCGCCAGATCGACGAAACCGCTCTGCCCATGGCGGTGGTGAAGCTGGATATCCTCAAATCGGCCATCGAGCGGCTCACGGCTGCCGGTTATGTCTACATCGGCATGGATCACTTCGCCAAGCCCATGGATGAACTGGCCCGCGCCCAGCAGGAAGGCACCCTGTACCGTAATTTCCAGGGTTACAGCACCCATGCCGACTGCGATTTGGTGGCCATGGGCGTCACGTCCATCAGCAAGGTGGGAGACAGCTACAGCCAGAACCTGAAAACCCTCGATGCCTACTATAACCGCCTCGACAGTGGACACCTGCCGGTATTTCGCGGGGTGCTGTTGAACGCCGATGATCGTCTGCGCCGGACGGCGATTACTCAATTGATCTGCCATTTCGCCCTGGAGTTTGCCGCGCTGGAAAAGCAATACGGCATCGTATTCGCTGACTATTTTGCCGCTGAACTTCAGGAACTCGGCGATATGCAAGCCGATGGCCTGCTGGAGGTGAGCGCCTCCGGCATTCAGGTGCGGCCCGCCGGGCGCTTGCTGATCCGCAATATCTGCATGGTGTTCGACGCCTATCTGCGCCAACAGTCGAGCCAGCGCTTTTCCAAGGTTATCTGAGAGCGCGCGTAGCGAAGCGCCCTGCATCGCACTGTATCGACATTCTTTTAGGTAGCTTCGATATTGGTTGCGGTAGACCGCTCCTGGTGTTTCTCCAACCATTCCTCCAGTTGGTCGAGTGTATCACTCAGGTTATTGGTGATGGGGTGCTGCAGCCCGGCCATACGAGTGACTTCCGGTGGAATATGCAGATGGCTGTCGAAGTGCCGATTCCGGTCCGTCAAGATGTCCGTGCGCAGGGTGATGCCGTAGCGTGCCAACAGGGGCTCCAAGCGATCCTGACGAGTCAGCAGTTCCATGCGGGTAATTTGATAGGCATGTTCACACACCCGCCGCCGGTGGGTGAAGCTGAAAATATTGGTAAAGAACATATCGGCATCGGCCGGGTTCGGCTCGAACAAGAGGATATCCCGATCCGGGTACTCAATCGCATAGCGGGCCATGCCTACCCGCATACGGGAATGGAGCAGGATGCGAGCGGTCTGGATTATGACCACCGGTAAACCGCCATCGACTAGCGTTTGCAGGTTTCTGCGCCGTCGCGGATCCGCCAGGCGGGGATTAAACGGGGTAATAGGATTGATGCAGAACAGCAGCTCGGCGCCAGCCTCTAATGCCGTAGAGGCATGGAGGGTTTTCTTGGTCCCTCCGTCTATATAGTACCGACCATCGATCACCACTGGTGGAAACAGGCCGGGCACCGCGGTACTGGCCTGCACCGCCTTGGAAATCGGTACATGGTCATTGCCTTTTGCACCGAACCGAGCGATCTCTCCGGTATCCAGGTTCATGGCCACCACGAACAGTTGCCGCTTGAGCCGGCGGAAATCGTTGGTACGTCCCCGGCTGCGGTAGAGTTGGGCGAGGAAGCGGTCGATGAGGTCGTTATCCCAAAACCCTGCAGGCACCGCACCCATCAACTGGCTGAGTGCTCCCAGCAGGCTGATATCGTGGGGTTTTCTGAGGGCGTCTTGGACCGCTTTCAGCAGCCGGCCGGACAAGGTGGTCAGCGCCTGAGTGTACAGACGCAATGAGGGTCTGAGAAAACGCTGGGGCGTCACGGGGAACGCCCTGGACTTGTTAAGCACCAAAATGTGGCACAGCTTGGCGGGGGTAAAACCATTGGCCAGCCCCGATGCGACCAACGCGCCGGCACTGACTCCCACATAAACATTCAAATTGTTGAAAGCAACACCTTGCAGCGCTTCATCCAGGGCTAGCAGGGCGCCGATTTCATAGCTAATGCCCAAGGGACCGCCGCCGGCCAGCGCCAGCCCGATACGGGGGCGGGCGGCCAATGTATCACTGGTCATGTCGGTTTCTTCATTGTTTTATCCTACATTAATTTGCCCTACATTAACCGGTTAAACAGTTCCTTTTACACCTTCATAGACGGTACGACTGAATCCGTTCACCCCCCAGGTAAATAACTCTACCGTTTTTCCCTTTCCCTAGCGACCCTTAGCGTCGCTGTTGCGATTGAACCAGGCTGGTCGCCATTTTAAAAACTACCCACCCCATGACACCGCCCTTGTCACCACGGTCGCCCGTCCCTGCGCTCACCCGAAGACGAAGAATTTCCGGCGCTGGGCAAGCCGATC
The DNA here is from genome assembly GCA_963696325.1 of uncultured Gammaproteobacteria bacterium. Taxonomy (GTDB): domain Bacteria; phylum Pseudomonadota; class Gammaproteobacteria; order Competibacterales; family Competibacteraceae; genus CAVOJV01. Next base: position 28,053 of record CAVOJV010000054.1, on the reverse strand, counting down.
GACCCCCGCCTGAATACGGTCCTCAATGTCGTGATATATCTTATCCACATACTCGTTGTCGTTGGCCCGCTCAGGGTCGGAGTCAAGCTCCACCGGCTCCAAGAACTCGGTGCGGATTTTTGCCGGCAGCGGAATATGGGCGGGGAGTGGCTCCAGGGTGATCCCGAAAGGTAAACTCAGGGTAATCGGGGCAACTTCAGTGCGGAAGTGCTTCTTGAGGCCGAGCACCCTGGCGATGCCGCGGCCTTCGGAAAGGACAAAAAAGGTGTCGTGACCGCCGACGGTCGCTACCGGGACGATCGGCACACCCTGGCGGATCGCCAGGCGAATAAAGCCCTTGCGGCCACCCAGGACGACTTGGTCGCGCTTGGCCCAAGCGCGGAAGGAGTCCACCTCGCCCCCTGGCCAGAGGATGACATCATGCCCTGCGGCAAACGCCGCCGCGATGTTTTCCTGCGTTGGCGAGATCACCCCATTCCCGCGAAAGTAGGCCCCCAGGCCGGGCAAATTCATGAGCGCATCGTGGGCAGTGCCGTGGAGGATTCGTTGTTCTCCAAAATGCCGCCACCAAGAAACAACAAGTACCCACGCATCCATCGTCAGGGCGCCACCCGAATGAATGCCGATGAGCAGCGCCGGGCGCTCCGGCAGGCGTTCCCAGCCCTCGATCTCCAGGCGGAAGTAGTAATCCATCAACAGGTTCCACAGACCCGCCTGGGCCCTCATTAACCTGGGATCCGGGCCATTGATCCCCTCCCGTTTGGGATCGGCCAGAGTACCTGCCTTGAGGGTGTCGATCGTCTTATCCAGCTTATCCAGGGATTTCCTTAGCTCGGCAGCGGCCGCCTGCGCTAACGGTTCTCCCTTTACCGCCGCCGTTAGGGCAGCCATGGGGATAGCGTCGAGACCCTTGACCAGCCGCTCCATGCCAGCGGCAGACCAGCCTATTTTCACTGGCGGCTTGGCCGTGGGTTTTTCCTGTGGGGCCATGCTGTTCTTGGCGGTCTCCGTCGCGGACTTGGTCAGCGCGGCCTGCAACTCGGCGAAGGCGTCACCCAGGTAATCCGCCAGCGTGCTCACGTCCGGAAGCGCCTCGCGGCAGGCCAGCACCCCAAATTCCAGGCAATCGGCATAGCTGGTGACGGTGATGTTAAGCGCCAGCCCATCGATCAGCATCGACAAGGGATACTGGGCCACCAGCTTGGCGCCGTTGAGATACAGCGCTTCCCGCGGACCCGGCACATTGGAAATCACCACATTGGCCGGCGGCGCAATGCGGTCGGTCAGCCCAAGCTGCTGGGTGAGCATCAGCAACCCGCCGAACAACAAGGTATATTGGTTAGTGGCCTCCGCAGAGTGCTCGCTGAACTGGGCCTTGGCCGTGCTGGCTGAGGCTTTGATGGCGCTGAAACGCTGGCTTGGATCTGCCAGTTCGGTGGCGAGGGAGCACAGGATAACGGCTACCTGATTGCCGGTGTGGTCGCCCTCTGCGGAGCGCACGGAGACCGGCATCCAGGCGATCAGGGGCTGCGCGGGCAACGCCTGCTTAGCGCTGAGATAACGCCTGAGCGCACCGGCGCAAACGGCCAGGATCACGTCGTTCACGGTGGCGTCCGCCGCCTTGCTTAGGGCCTTGACCGCGGTCAGGGACAGGTTATGGACGGCGAACCGGCGCTGTGCCGAAACCGGCACGTTCAGCAAGGTCGTGGGGGCCGTAAAAGGCAGCGGTACCTTGCTTTCCCGTAAATTCAGGGCCTGCAGGCCGGTCTTCGCCAGGGTGGCCGATAGCTCGGGCAGCGAGCGAATTTGGCCGAGCGCGCCGGCGTAAGCCTTGCCTACTCTGGCCAATAATCCGCCCGGACGCTCCCCAGCGGATGGCTCGGGTTGCGGCTGCCATACGGCCCGGACGGTGCGTGCCTCAGGGGACTGGCTAAGGGTACTCAGCATGAACTCCAGGCCGGCGATTCCATCGACGAGCGCATGGTGGATCTTGCAGTAAATGGCCACGCGCCTGCCTTGCAAACCCTCGATAAAGTAAAGCTGCCACAAGGGTCGGGAACGATCCAGCAGGTAACCATGGATGCGCCCGACCAGTTCCATCAACTGGTCGGGCGTTCCCGGTTTTGGCAAGGCCGCGTAACGCACGTGATAATCCAGGTCGAACTGCTCGTCTTCGACCCAACTCGGCAAATCCAGCTTGGGTAAAGGGGTTTTGAGCTTGAGGTTGAAGGGCGGGTTAACGCGCTGCCAGTCGGCCAGGCCCTCCATCAGGTCACGGAAGAAATTACCGCGATGGCCCTTGGGCAACTGGAAGATCCACAGCCCGGCCACGTGCGCTTGTTTTTCGGGCGTTTCCATTTGCAGGAATGCCCAATCGATCAAACTTAGTTTGTTCATCGCTTCCCCCATGAGCTTGGGAACGGGGCCCACTTCCAGGTTACATAGATCCTTCAAATGTGTATAGAAAAAACTCTGTCCACGATATTATGAGCAGCCAAGCAGACCTCATCAGCGTCTGGTAACGCTAATCAACGTCGGCGGAGCAGGCGATCGCCTCAGCGCGGAGTATCAGCAACCGACTCGCCCGCATTGCCCCGGGCCGTAACCGGATAAGCTAGAGTGGCATTTCCATTTGCAGCATAATTTTAATAAGAATAGGCTGCAAAGTTCGCCAAATCCGTACGCTAGCGAACATAGCGCACAATTAACCCACGCGAAGGAAAAACTCATGAACAACATCATCCAGTTCGTCGGCGCGATCGTCATCATCGCGGTTGTCTTGTCGGTTCTCGGGCTGCGCCAAAGCGTCTATGTTTCAGCCTAAACGCTGGCCCGCCGAGGCCTTGCTACCGATTGTGGCGGGTTTCGTCTGGCTAAAATACGCTCACAGTTTCGGCATTCTTGATCTTCTCCTTGCGGTCCTGCCGGGCTGCCTGCTGTTGTCATCCGGTTTAGCGGCGCTGCTTTATCCGGGAGATGGCCGGATTCCTCAGTTCATCGCGCTGGGCGGGCTGCTGGGGATTATTCTTGGCATACCCGTGTTGTTCCTGGCTTCACCGCTCCTTGGTCTGGCCTTGATGGTTCTTTCCGCGGCTGCTTTTATCTGCGCCGGAGCGGTCTCGCTGACTCAGGAGCCGCACGTCAAAGATGTCCCAGAACCTGAGCGCTCGGTCCGGCTCGCCGCCGAGATCGCCGTCGACGATGCCGTGCTTGGAGTCCTGGGATTCATGGTGCCTATCATGGTAGGCCGCGATCCTGCCAACATCCGCCGCGAAGTGCATGAAGCCCGTGTCCTCTTCCAGGAGCGCGGCTGGCTTGCCCATCCGGCCACTTATCACCAGACACCGCCTGCGCTCGAACAGCACTGGATGAAACTGCGACGCAGCAACAGGCTACGGTTTGAGCACCTTGGTTTCCAGAGTTTCTATGAACCTCATCCGGGAGAGCCCGGCCGCAAGCGCTGGTTGAGTAATGCGTCGAATGACACCGCTCATGCTTGGCTGCTGCGCCATCCAGGGCCACCGCGGCCGTGGCTGGTCTGCATCCACGGCTACACCATGGGCAGCCCGGGACTCAACTTTAGCGCTTTCCATGCGGCGCATCTGCACCAGCAGTTGGGTCTTAATCTGGCCTTTCCGATTCTGCCGTATCACGGCCCGCGTAAGGCGGGCCGCTGGCATGGCAAGGGTTTTATCTCGGGCGATTTTATGGATCTCATCCACGCCGAGGCCCAGGCCGTTTGGGATCTGCGCCAGATCATCGCCTGGCTGCGCACTCAAAGCGAACTGCCCGTGGGTGTGTATGGACTGTCCCTCGGCGGCTATAACGCTGCGCTGCTGGCTTCTTTAGACGCACAACTCGCCTGTGCGATTGCGGGGGTTCCCGCAACGGGACTCGTGGAACTGAAGTGGCGCCATGGTCCGGTCTTGTATATCCGCTATGCCGAGCATCATGGCTTGGTCCACGACGAGGTCAGTGAAGTCATGCGCGTGGTGTCGCCGCTTGCGCTCTCGCCGGTGGTCCCCAAGGAACGCCTCTATCTGTTCGGCGCGGTAGGCGACCAGCTTGCCCCAGTCGAGCAAATCCGCAATCTTTGGCGCCACTGGGACCACCCGTCCGTGCTCTACTATCAGGGGGCTCATTGCACTTACCGATTCCATCCAGCGGTCACAGCGTTTATCGATAAGGCACTTCGGGAATCAGGTTTGGTTTCCTGACCGGACTACTCCTTCGCCCCTTTGTCACGGGGGTAAATCGTATGCGTCAAGCTGCCTAATAGGGTTTCTAAGCCCAAACTACCGATTTTTTTTTGGAAAATAAAATAAAGTCCGTTCATCCAGGGTTCAGCCTATTTTTGATTAAATGATGTTTAACCTGGCGGAGGGCACCTGAGGGTGACTCAATCAAGCTCTTACGAACCACTGCTAGACAGCAGTGTTACGCCGGGTTAAGGATCTAAATTTATATACGGCATCGCAAACTGTTCGATGTAAGGGGCTTATCATGAAAGCCAAGGTATTTCTCACGCTAAGCACCGCCGTGCTGTTAATGAACGGCGCCTTAAGTCCCGTTGATTCGCCCCGCTTGACCTTCCTAGGCGGCGCGACGGCCCAAGCCGGGGTGCGCGTAGACATCGGCTTTTTCTATAACGAGTTGGCGCCTTATGGCCAGTGGCGGCAGATTTCCCCCTATGGCTGGGTCTGGTACCCCGGTGTGGCAGCCGATTGGCAGCCTTATACCTTGGGAAATTGGGTTTTCACCGATGACTTTGGCTGGACCTGGATCTCTAACGAGCCCTGGGGTTGGATCCCCTTCCATTATGGTCGCTGGTTTTTTGACGACGACTACGGTAGCTGGGCCTGGGTACCTGGCACTGTGTGGGGACCGGCCTGGGTAAGCTGGCGCACCGGGGACGGTTTCATTGGTTGGGCGCCACTGCCGCCAGCAGTGGAGTTTGCACCCAGCGTAGGCTTCTCTTCGCCTGATCTGGAATTCGGTATAAGGCAGCACTCCTGGTGTTTTGTACCGGAACCGTTGTTTCTCCGTCCCCGCATAGAACAGGTTATCGTGCCGCGACCCCGCAATGTGACCATCATAAACAACACGGTGAACGTCACCAACTACACCGTGATAAACGAGCGGATCGTGAATCACAGTATTGACGTCAACCGACTGGAAAGGAAGGCCCGGACCAGAGTGGTGCGCTACCAAGTCGCGGAAGTTGACCGGCCAGTGCTGGGTGAAACGCAGGTACGGGGTAGGCAGGTGACCCTGTTCCGTCCCCAAGTGGTAAAAGAAGCGGCAGGTATCACACCGCCGCAATCGGACTCTGCCCCACATACTGCCGGAGCGCTGCAAAACCAACCCCGTAATTTCTTTCCAGGCACGCCCCCGCAGGGACCAAAACCGAGTCCTCAAGGTCACGACCACAAGGGCTTCGTGGAAAGGGACAAGAACGAACAACCCGCCCTGGGTAACAACCGCCAGTTTGAGGCTGCCGAGGAGTTAAACAAGCGGCATCAGCAGACGCTAGTGGAGCAAACCAGACGGCAGGCCGAAATGGAACAGGCCAGACAGCAGGCCATCCTGCAGCAGCAACAACTGGGGCAGGAGCGCAGCCGGCAGCAGCAAGCCGTGCAAACCCAGGCGTTAGAAAAGCAACGCCAGCAGCAGACGCTAGTGGAGCAAACCAGACGGCAGGCCGAAATGGAACAGGCCAGACAGCAGGCCATCCTGCAGCAGCAACAACTGGGGCAGGAGCGCAGCCGGCAGCAGCAAGCCGTGCAAACCCAGGCGTTAGAAAAGCAACGCCAGCAGCAGACGCTAGTGGAGCAAACCAGACGGCAGGCCGAAATGGAACAGGCCAGACAGCAGGCCATCCTGCAGCAGCAACAACTGGGGCAGGAGCGCAGCCGGCAGCAGCAAGCCGTGCAAACCCAGGCGTTAGAAAAGCAACGCCAGCAGCAGACGCTAGTGGAGCAAACCAGACGGCAGGCCGAAATGGAACAGGCCAGACAGCAGGCCATCCTGCAGCAGCAACAACTGGGGCAGGAGCGCAGCCGGCAGCAGCAAGCCGTGCAAACCCAGGCGTTAGAAAAGCAACGCCAGCAGCAGACGCTAGTGGAGCAAACCAGACGGCAGGCCGAAATGGAACAGGCCAGACAGCAGGCCATCCTGCAGCAGCAACAACTGGGGCAGGAGCGCAGCCGCCAGCAGCAAGCCGTGCAAACCCAGGCGTTAGAAAAGCAACGCCAGCAGCAGATGCTAGTGGAGCAAACCAGACGGCAGGCCGAAATGGAACAGGCCAGACAGCAGGCCATCCTGCAGCAGCAACAACTGGGGCAGGAGCGCAGCCGCCAGCAGCAAGCCGTGCAAACCCAGGCGTTAGAAAAGCAACGCCAGCAGCAACACCCGCAAGAGAGGCGTATGCCTGAGTGCACGCAACAACAACTAGGTCAACAGCAGGGCTGTCGTTAGGATCGCAATGAACGACCCGGCAGCCGGCTCTGCAGGGTGTAAGCAATAGGGTCGATGTGATGGCTTTTTAATCGGAGCAAGCGGCGGGGAATCCGGCCCACAGGGGTTGAAAATATTGTCCAAAGTTTTTTGGTTTTATTCCCCCGCCACCGTCATCTTATCAACCAGCAAGGACCCGCAACGGATATTGCCCCGCGGGTCCACGTCATTGCCTATCGCCGATATGCCCAGGAACATCTGCGCCAGATTGCTGGCGATGGTGATTTCCTCCACCGGATATTGGATTTCACCCCCTTCCACCCAAAAGCCCGATGCGCCCCGCGAGTAATCCCCGGTTACCAGGTTGATGCCGTGGCCCATGAGATGGGTGACCAACAGTCCCGTGTCCATTTGCTTAAGCAAGGCATCAAAGCCTAAAGTACCCGTTCCCACAATCAAGTTATGCACACCGCCAGCGTTGCCGGTGGTTTGCATCCCGAGACGCCTGGCCGAGTAGCTGTCCAGCACATAGCCTTGCAGGACGCCATTGCGGACCAGATCGCGGGGAGCGGTCGCTACCCCCTCGCTGTCGAACGGCGCGCTGCCGAGTGCTTTGGGTAGATGGGGCTCCTCGCGGATGCTCAGGTAATCAGGAAACACCTGTTTGCCCAGGTGATCCACGAGGAACGACGCCTTGCGGTAAAGGGAACCGCCGCGAATGGCGCCGATGAAGTGGCCGATCACGCCCCGCGCCAGTTCCGGGGCGAACAGCACCGGCACCTGGCGGGTGCTCAGGCGCCGGCTATGGAGGCGGCGTAACGCCCGCACCGCAGCCTCATGGCCAATCTCCTCGGCGGCTTCCAAATCCGCCGGGTCGCGGGCTATGCTGTACCAGTAGTCGCGTTGCATACCTTCATCGTCCTGAGCGATCACCGAGCAACTGAAGGAATGGCGGCTGGTAGGATAGCCGTTGCTGAAACCATTGGAGTTGCCGTAGAAGACCTGTACGCTGTGAGTGGAGACGCTGCCACCCTCGGAATTGCGGATGCGGGGATCGTGTTGGAGGGCCGCCGCCTCGCAGACACGAGCGATGTCGATAGCCTGCTCGGCGCGGAGATCCCAGGGGTAGTACAAATCCAGATCCGGGACTTGCCGGGCCAGCCGATCGGGATCCGCCAGCCCCGCGTAGGGATCGGCGGCGGTATGTCGAGCAATCGCGCAGGCGGCGTATACCGTCTCGCGAATGGCCTCCGGACGCCAGTCCGAGGTGCTGGCAGATCCCTTGCGTTGCTCGAAATAGACCGTCACGCCCAGCCCCCGGTTGCGGTGATATTCCAAGGTCTCCACCTCACCCAGGCGCACTGTCACCGACAGGGCGCTGCCGAAACTGACCGCCGCTTCGCAAGCCGTGGCACCCTGGCTGCCGGCCTCGTCCAGGGTGGCGGCGACCAGGGATTCCAACTGGGTCTGATCTGGCGGGCGGGAAGATATACTCTGGACAGTCTCTGACATAGGGCTACCTTGATTGTTTGCCGGAGTCCCTGAAAGGGTTACCATCCGGGATGATTTACGTAAGCGAGATGGATACGGCCATGCTTGAGCATAATAATGATGATGATTATAGCGACTACGGCGATGAGGGGGCGTCCAGCGGTCCCAGTAAGAGCCAACGCAAACGGGAGGCTACCGCCCTGCAAGACCTGGGGGGGAAGCTGGTGAACCTGACGTCCGTGCAACTGCACAAAATACCCCTGCCTACCGACCTGATGGAAGCCATCCGCGCCGCCCAGGACATGCCCCAGCGCGGCGCCCGCAAGCGCCAGTTGCAGCACATCGGCAAGCTCATGCGGCGGATCGATGCGGAACCGATCCGGGCCGCGCTGGATGCCATCGAAGCCAGCAGCACTGCCGCCAAGCGCCAGCACCACCAACTGGAAACCCTGTGCGCCGCTCTCTTGGAAGGCAACGAAGCCAGCCTTACCGATTTTTTCAACCGCCATCCCAGCGCCGATCGCCAGCAGTTGCGCCAACTTATGCGCAGTGCCGCCCTGGAACTGGAACGAGGTAAACCGCCCAAATCCCGGCGGGCGCTATTCCGCTATTTGCGGGAGATCGTTGCTGGCAGCGGCGAGTGAGTTTGCGGCTACGCCCTGGTTCCGCCCACCGTCAGCGCATCGATCTTCAGGGTAGGCTGGCCCACCCCCACGGGGATGCTCTGGCCGTCCTTGCCGCAGGTACCCACGCCAGCATCCAGTTTCAGATCGTTGCCCACCATGGATACCCGGGTCAGCACTTCGGGACCATTACCGATCAGGGTGGCGCCCCGCACCGGGCGGGTGACCTTGCCGTTCTCGATCAGATAGGCCTCGCTCGTGGAGAACACGAACTTGCCGGAGGTGATATCCACCTGGCCGCCGCCGAAATTCACGGCATACAGGCCCTTGCCAACCGAGGCGATGATCTCGGCCGGATCGTGAAGACCGGCCAGCATATAGGTATTGGTCATGCGCGGGAGCGGCAGATGGGCATAGGACTCGCGACGGCCGTTGCCGGTTGAGGCCACGCCCATCAGCCGGGCGTTGAGCTTGTCTTGCAGATAACCCTTGAGGATGCCGTTTTCGATCAGGACCGTGTACTGGGTAGGCGTGCCCTCGTCATCGATATTGAGAGAACCGCGCCGGCTGGCCAGCGTGCCGTCGTCCACCACGGTGCACAGCGGGGTGGCGACCCGTTCTCCGATACGGCCGGCGAACGCCGATGTGCCCTTGCGGTTGAAATCCCCTTCCAGACCATGGCCCACCGCCTCGTGGAGCAGCACACCAGGCCAGCCAGGGCCCAGCACGACAGTCATGGTACCGGCGGGCGCATCCACCGCTTCCAGATTCACCAAGGCCTGGCGCACCGCTTCCCGGGCATAACCCAGGGCGCGTTCCTCATCCAGGAAATACCCGTAGGCCACTCGCCCACCACCGCCGCTGCCAGCCTGCTCACGGCGACCGTTGTGCTCCACGATCACGCTCACGCTGAGGCGCACCAGAGGGCGCACGTCGCCGGCCAACGTACCGTCGCTGCCTGCCACCAGGATAGCATCGTGGGCCGCGGCCAGGCTCACCATGACCTGACTCACCCGGGGGTCCTGGCGACGGGCCTCGGCGTCCACCGCTTCCAGCAGGCGAACCTTCTCTTCGGCGGACAGCGTCTCTACAGGGTCCAGGGGTTGGTACAGTGTGCGGCCCGCGCTGGCACGCCACGCCTGCAATTGGCCGGCGCCGCCCTGCCGGGCGATGGCACGGGCCGCCCGAGAGGCTTCCAGCAAGACCGGAAGGACGATCTCGTCGGAATAGGCGAAACCGGTCTTTTCGCCGCTCACCGCGCGTACCCCGACGCCCTGATCGATGTGGTGGCTTCCCTGTTTCACGCTGCCATCCTCCAGGGACCAGGACTCATGGCGACTCGACTGGAAGTACAGGTCACCGCTGTCGATGGCGTGGCCCAACAAACAGTCTAGAGCCTTGTTGAGATCGCCTTCGTTCAGACCGGCGGGGGCGAGGATATGCGCGCGGGCAATGTCAAGGGCGTTGGTCATTCGCTGTCTCTATGGAATGGGGTTGATTTCCCGTCTATGGGTAGAGATCGGGGAGCGTTGGTTTCAGTTCAAGGATGGCGCAGTTGCCGGTGGTAAATCGCCGGGAACAAGCGCCGAGTACTTTCCAGGCGGCCTCGATCCATGCGCGCCAACACGACTCCCGGACCCCGTGGTAAGCGATCCAGAATGACCCCCCAAGGATCGATGATCATGCTGTCGCCATGGGTCTTGCGACCATTGGCATGATAACCGCCCTGGGCGGAGGCCACCACATAGCAGAGATTCTCGATGGCCCGGGCGCGCAGTAACGGTTCCCAATGCGCCTTGCCGGTGATGGCCGTAAAAGCTGCCGGCAGCACCAGCAACTCCATACCCTGATCCAACAGGCCGCGAAACAGTTCCGGAAACCGCAGGTCGTAGCACACCGCCAGCCCCAAGCGGCCGAATGGGGTATCCGCGACGACCAGGCGGTCGCCCGATTCGATGCAGGCCGATTCGTTGTAACTTTCCGCGCTATCGACGATTTGTACATCGAACAGATGCAGTTTATCGTAGCGCGCCACTCGCTCGCCCCGGTCATTGAACAAGAGGCAACTGGCGCGCACCTTACCTTCATCATTGGCTACCAAGGGGATCGTGCCGCCTACCAGCCAGAGCTTATAGCGAGCCGCTTGGCGGGCCAGAAAGGCTTGCAGGGGACCTTCGCCCTCGGTTTCCCTGATCGCCAATTTATCGGCGTCATGCAGGCCCATCAGGGCAAAATTCTCCGGTAATACCGCCAGTTGGGCGCCGGCTGCGGCGGCCTTGGCGATGAGACGTTCGGCTTCCAGAAGATTGGCGTTGATATTCGGCCCGGAGGCCATTTGCAGTGCGGCGACTACTGTCATGGCTCTTACCTTATGTGCATTGTTATCCGCGCGGATGCCGATCCTTGCGGTATCCGACCGCCGCCGGGGAAAACCCGGCGAATCGGCAGAATACCACGATGCGCCATGGAGAGTTTAATAGTGTTTTTCACACGCTTAGTCATTGGAATCTCCGCTTCAGTATTGTTACCGGCTTTTAATAAATTCCTCTTATTAAACTGTTATTTATTATTTAATTGAGTTTATACATTAAATTCATATAGTCAGATGTGATAGTGTTATTCCATCCCACCATCTTTGTTCAATCAGGGTTGAAAACCAAATGAATACAATGATTAAAATTTCACCCATGGCACAGGATTGACGTGAATGCCTAGCTTTGGAGAAGTGCATGTCGAAACACCATCCCATCATTGCAATCACTGGCTCGTCTGGAGCCGGCACCTCCACTGTCAAGATGACCATGGAACATATCTTCCGCCGGGAAGGCTATAACGCTGCGATTGTCGAGGGGGATAGCTTTCACCGCTATGATCGCCACGAGATGCGGCAGGAGCTGCAAAAAGCCCATGAAGAAGGCAGAAACCTCAGCCATTTCGGTCCCGAAGGCAATTTGTTCGAGAAACTGGAGGACCTGTTTCGGGAATATAGCGAATCCGGCACCGGGATGCGGCGAGCGTATCTCCATGACGATGCGCAAGCGGCTTGCTATGCCAAGGAGCCGGGGACATTCCTGCCCTGGGAGCCTATTCCCGAGGGCACCGACCTGCTGTTCTATGAGGGCTTGCATGGCGGGGTGGTCACGGGGACCGTCAATGTAGCCCAGTACGTGGACCTGCTGATTGGCGTGGTGCCGATCGTAAACCTGGAGTGGATTCAAAAGATCCATCGGGACACCGCCCAGCGGGGCTACAGCGCCGAAGCGGTAACCAATACCATTTTGCGGCGCATGTATGACTACACCCACTACATCACTCCACAGTTCTCCCGCACCGATATCAACTTTCAACGGGTGCCCACCGTCGATACGTCGAATCCCTTTATCGCGCGTGACATACCCACCCTCGACGAAAGCTTTGTCGTGATCCGCTTCCGCAGCCCCATGAAAACCAATGTGGATTTCCCTTATTTGATCAAAATGATCCACGACTCGTTCATGTCACGCCGCAATACCATCGTGGTTCCCGGTGGTAAAATGGGCTTGGCCATGGAGATCATCCTGCAACCGCTTATGGAAGACTTGGTGCAGAAGCAGCGTTCCCTAAAACCCCTGCGATAGTGTGCATTGCTCGCGCTGAAACTGACCGCTATCGGCAACGTAGACGGTGCGGACTGCATTCTGACCATGCTGCGACTGGCGGAAGGAAAGCGTACGAAAGCCGATTTTGCGGCGTGGCAGGAGCACCATCTTCAGGTAGTGCGTTAACAGAGCGGGCAGCGTCCGACGGATATAGGTGGGTTGGCGAATTCAGCCATCATGGCCGACCGACTTTTTTATTGAGTTCCGAGATGATTTGGCTGATTCTTTAAGCCTGGAACAACGACTACTGGACGGTTTTAATTATGGGCAAAATCATCATTGTTGCAGGTGTACCTGGCGCTGGTAAGTCAACCGTGCTCATGGAAGCATGGAAACGCAGTGAAAGCGAACTGAAATACACCATCGTTTCCTTCGGTACAGAGATGTTCAATCTCTGCAAAACGGCAGGTTTAGTCAGTGATCGGGATGAAATGCGTAATCTGGGTCCGGCGGTTCAGGAGGAGATGCAATTGCGCACCACTCAGCAGATCGCGGAACGCCCCGAGAACATTTTGCTGGATACACACTGCACGATCAAAACGGGATCCGGCAGCTATCTGCCCGGCTTCACGTCACGAATGCTGGAGCAGTTGTCCCCCAGCGCCATCATTTTAGTGGATGCCCATGAGGCCGAAATTCATGGGCGTCGGAAACTGGACAAATCCCGCCCCTTGCGCACCATCGAATCCAACGAGGATATTCTGGAACATAAGGTGATTAATCGCGCTTATGCCGCGGCATTCTCCGCCCGGAGCGGGTGTCTGTTGCGGATCATTCAGAACAACACCGGGGAATTCGAACGGGCCGTGGATGAATTCGTCACCACCCTCCGATTCAGTGGATCGGAAAGTCCTACCGCCTCCCCATAATCACGGCGGCGGCTTAGCAGCTTGGCGCATTAGCGTTGAACCAGCTTGGTAACTGGTGGCAGCGTACCGTTCAGGTAGAACCACTGGCCATCCTCCCGGACGAACCGGCTGATTTCGACGAGCCGGTGCGCTTTGCCGCCGACCTTGTAGCGCGCCACAAACTCGAACACGCCCTGCTGGTCGCCGGGGCCGCCGGCTTCCGTGCGGATGATCCTCAAGTCCAGCCAGGCAACGCCTTCGGCGTCGCCGAGATCGAGGTGATCGGGGCGGGTGGAATCATGCCAAGTGCGCAACAGGTAGTCCCCTCGCGCGCTGACATACGCCGAATAACGCGAGCGCATGAGGGCTTCGGCGGTAGCCGGTCGTTGGGCGTAGTCGAGAAACGGGCCGCAGCAGGCGCTATAAGGCTGGGCCGAGCCGCAGGGACATAAACTGTTGGGATTCAATCGTATTCCCCGGACGATCCCGCAATCCGGCGGGTCTGCTTTTTTTCCCCGACACGCCGCTTCTCAGCGACACGCCGTTTTTTAGCCGCACGCGAAGGCTTGATTTTGAGCCTTGGCTTCGGTATTTCCGCCGCTTTCCGGATGAGGTCTACCAGGCGCTCGATGGCATCCTGACGGTTGCGTTCCTGGCTGCGGAAGCGCCGGGCGGTAATCAGCAACTCCCCTTCCCTACTCAAACGACGACCGGCCAGGGCGAGCAGTCGTGTCCGCACATCCTCTGGCAGCGCGAGCGAATGCGCGGCATCGAAGTGCAGCTCCGCCGCCGTCGCTACCTTGTTCACGTTCTGGCCGCCGGGGCCGGAAGCCAGTTTGAACTGAAACCGGAACTCGTCTTCGTTGATCAGGATGTCGGGCGTGACGATGATCATAGCTGCGGGAAACTCCTCTTGTCGGACCGGCGCACAAGGGAACAGCGCATCCAGACTCGCACCGTGCACCCCATCAACCACCGCCGGATGGATTTTCAGGTAAGCTCCAGACGTTGGTATCGAGCAGAAAACCGCTCATTCGAGCCACGCCATCGCCACATCACTGGCCAGATCGGACGTATCGATGTCATCGAGGAAGTCAGCACTCAAACACCCGGCAAAGCGCGTGATGAATTGCCCCGTCGTCATCCGTGTCGTCGTTGTGGACTCCAGCCTGTAACGCTGTTCCAGATAGCCGATGCAATGCAGCGCCTCGCGCTGCAAATGGGGCGGCGACATCAGGAAATGGGCTTGAATGGTTGCGGTCAGATTCATGTTGAAACTCCTGATCCAGTCGAGACACGCCTTGAAGGTGAACATCAGAACTCCTGATCTCCCGACTGAGCTGACGGCTGGGGAAATTTCGCGAACTGTTTGATTCGTCCAAGGTTGACCGGGACCTGTGCGGGGAGAGCTTGGTGCGGCGTGCGGATTTTGCGAATATCCCAGTGTTCGGGCTGTTCGACCGTTCAGTCCGGTTTTACCGTGGGGTTCGCTGTTATGCTGCAACTGCAATTACCGTTCTTTCCCGCCGGAGTGACCGAGATCACTCCACGGTTGGCCTTTGGGGTGGAAGAAGGTCGTGCCAGGTACTTCCATCACACGCTGCCGGTGTTTTTGCATGAGCAGACGGATCTGGCCTCATTCCGCATGATCATGGCGCAATTCTGCGGCAACGGCAATGCCAAGCAGGCGGAGATCGCGCGTGCCTTTGGGATTCCGAAGGTGACGGTGAAGCGCGAGGTGAAGGTGTACCTTACATTCCGCACCCCCTAGTGTGGCGTTTGGTTTTCCCATCACCATTTCATAGCTGGATTTGGTACTCTGGTGGTGGAGGAAACAGCCATGTCTCGTCGTCAGAAAGGCAGCTTGCGCGAACTCACCCCCGAAGAGCGAGCCCAGTTGGAGCAGATCAGTCGCGCGCACGCCGTGCCCGCCAGCCACGTAGCGCGCGCGAAAGCCTTGCTGGCGGTGGCCGCCCAGCAAAGCGACACGGCTGCCGCTCGCCAAGCCGGTCGTCGATCCGGCAATGCGGTCGCGATGCTTGTCGCCCGCCCTCTCTGTCAGGATAGTTGTCGCCTCACACAATTCACGTAGAGTATGAGAGGGCAAAGGTGAGCGATGATGACCATTTATGCTGAGCAACAGAAAGACAGTCTAATCAAGCGAATGTTACCGCCCAGCAATGCGGACGTACCGAAGCTATCGCGGGAGACCGGTATTCCGCAGGACACGCTCTACGGGTGGCGCCGGCAGGCGCGGCGAACGCAAGGGCTCACCGGGACGCCGGCGGCTGGCGGTGGGGAGCGCTGGAGCAGTGAGGAGAAGTTTGCCATGGTGGTGGAGACGGCGGCGCTGAACGAGATGGAGCGGGGCGAGTACTGCCGTAAACGGGGGCTCTATCCCGAGCACCTGCAGACATGGCGTCGGGCTTGTGAACAGGCCAACGCCAGGACGCGGCCCCGGACCGACGGCCCGGGGTTGACGGCGCGACGCCGGATTCGCGAGTTGGAACAAGAGTTACGGCGCAAGGAAAGGGCGTTGGCCGAAACGGCCGCGTTGCTGGTGTTACGAAAAAAAGCCCAGGCGATCTGGGGGGAGGCCGAGGCCGAATGATCCGCCCCGCCGATCGCCAGCAAGCGGTAGCGTTGATTACCGAGGCGCAGCGGGCTGGGGCGCGGTTAGCACCGGCCTGCGCTGAGCTGGGGCTTGACCTGCGCACCTACGAGCGGTGGACCCGAGAGGCGGTGCTGAAAGTCGACGGCCGCCCCGGGGCGGTTCGCCCCGCGCCGGCGAATAAGCTCAGTGCCGCCGAACAGGCGGCGGTGTTAGCCATCTGCCATGCGCCCAGGTATGCCAGCCTACCGCCGGGGCAAATCGTCCCCCGGTTGGCCGATGAAGGGACCTATGTCGCCTCGGAATCGAGTTGCTATCGTCTTCTCCGGCAGGCGGATGAACAGCATCACCGGGGGCGTGCCCGCGCCCCACGCCCGCCAAGCGAGCCACCCCGCTGGGTGGCGCGTGCCCCTAACCAAGTCTGGACGTGGGATATCAGCTGGCTGCCGGGACCGGTCAAGGGGCTGTTCTTCTACCTCTACCTGATCGTGGATCTCTACAGCCGCAAAATCGTCGGCTGGGAGGTGTACGACTGTGAATCTGCGGCCCACGCCGCCGAGGTCGTACGCCGGGCCGTGCTCGCCGAGCGTTGTGTCGATCACCTCTTGGTATTACACGCCGATAACGGTAGCCCGATGAAGGGGGAAACCCTGTTGGCGACGCTTTACCGGTTGGGGATCGCGACCTCGTATAGCCGACCACGGACCAGTAATGATAACCCCTATTCGGAGGCCCTATTCCGGACCTGCAAGTACTGCCCCGCCTATCCAGCCCAAGGCTTTGCCAGCCTGGAAGAGGCGCGCGCCTGGATGCTAGGGTTCGTGGACGACTATAACACCGTGCACCGCCACAGTGGGATTCGCTTTGTCACCCCCCAGCAGCGCCACGACGGGCTGGATCAGGCTATTCTGGCCCAACGCCAGGCGCTCTATGAACAGGCCCAAGCCCGCCATCCGGAACGCTGGTCAGGCGCTCTCCGCAACTGGCAACCCATCACCGAAGTCTGGCTCAACCCCAGCGCTGAGGTGACCGAACCTTCGCCAGCGGGCTCACAGCGTAAATGAAAAGGCGACAACTATCTTGACAACTACCGCCCGCTGCAACCCCTCACGGGTGGCGGGCGCTTTGACTTTCCGGGAGCACGGAGCAACGGGCGGCCGATGAGCGATAACGCCATTCTGGCAGCATTGCGGCGCATGGGCTTTGCCAAGGATGAAATGAGCGGGCACGGCTTCAGGGCGATGGCGCGGACCATCCTCGTTGAAGTGCTGGGCGTTCGTCCCGATTACATCGAACACTAGCTTGCCCAATGCCGTGCGCGATCCGAACGGGCGCGCCTGCAATCGCGCTGCGCACCTGCCGGAACGCCGGAAGATGATGCAGGAATGGGCGGACTACCTGGACACGCTCAAGGCCGGGGCGGAAGTGATTCCGCTGCGAGGTCACGGAACCTGAGATCGCGCTGCATCCCGGTATTTGACGGGTGGGCCGAAGTGATTAGTGCCCCGCGTTCGGTGATCGGTAATGGTTATGCAGTACAACCTGACCAAGCGATCATTCCTTCCAGACCTCAGCGCCGAGAGGCAACTCGTTCAGTTCTGCTCGCGCTTCCCGCCACGTCGGATAGTGCTGCTCCAGCAGTTCCACGAAGCGCTCGCTATGTGTCGGCTCGACCAGATGCAGCATTTCATGCACGACCACATACTCCAGTAAGTCCTTGGGCTTCTTGACCAGCTCGGTATTCAGGCGAAGGTTCCCCGCCCGGTGGTTGCAGCCGCCCCATTTGGTTTTCATACGCTGGAGGAAATAGCCGGAGACCTTCACGCCAAGCTTTGCCCCCCATTTCTCGATCAGGGCAGGCACAGCCTGATGCAGCAGTTCGCGGTGCCATTCCTCGATGACCTCTTCCCGCTTCACCAGCGTGCTGCCAGGGCGCACGGTGAGTGTGATTCGACGATGATCAAGCTTCACTACGGGCTTTGCATCCTTCTCGACGACGGACAGCAGATAGCGCCGACCCCAAAGGTAATGACTCTCCCGCTCGATAAATTGGCGCGGCGTCTCGCGTGCTTGGGCTAACAGTTTCGCCTGCTGGTCACGAATCCAGCCGAGCTTGGAGATGGCGTAGGCGCGAGCCACTTCCAGCCGGGTGCCGGTAGGGGCGACCAGCGTGACGCGGCCGTCCGGCGGATGAACGGTGAGATGGACGTTCTTGACATCCTTCTTGGTCACCCGAATCGACAGTTCGCCGAGTTTTATGGTTTGGCTCATCAGTAGCCGGGCTGGTTCTTGATGATTTCGAATATCGCCTGCGTGGCTAGCCGGTCGCGGCCCATGATCGGAAATAGCGCTCTCAGCACCTGCTTCTCTCGGGTTTCATCGCCCTTCCAGCCCGCTGGTGCGTGCTCGCGCAGCGCTTGGTCTATTTCCAGCGCCAAAGCCAGCCGCTCGTCTGCGTATTCGGCATGTGGTTCCGCCACCATGAAAGGGGCAATGCCCGCCGCCGCGAGGATATCCGGCAGATTGTTGTAGATCACGATGGCCTCGGGTTTGCCATGTAGAACCGCCGGAATCCCCGCCTCTGGCTGCTTGGCCGCCAGCCGCTTCACCAGTTCCTCGGCCTTGCGCAGGAATGCCTCGTAGGCCACCGTATCCGCCCGGCTCTGCTTGATCAGGTCGTCAAGCAGCTTCGACATCTCCGCGTAAAATCGTGGGTCGGTGAGCTGGTCGCGGATGATGGTCTTGCGGACATTGTTGATGATACCCTCGGCAATAGCGTTCTTCGACAGTTGCCTTTCTCGTTCAGTTTGCGGGCGATGGCATCGTGAATGCCGGTCTCGATGATCAGCTCCGTGAGTGACAACGAATTGAGATTGCCCATGTCCGCCGCTGGATCGGCCTGCACGTAGGTGTTGAGCAGGCGCCGCATATCGGCCTCGTAGGGTTTGATGTCCAGCTCCTCGCCCGAGTGTTTCTTGATGGCGGCACGGGTATCGCCGTAGAACTCGACTTCCTTCTGCAACGCGGCTGCCTCGGCATCGGAGTAGCCGGCTTCGGTGAGATCCTGTGCGATGTCGGCAAAGGCACGCACGAAGGTGGCCACGGACTTGTAGAACGAAATGCGCAACGGCTCGGTGTCCGCCAGCGCTTGAGGATTGTCCGCGTCACCGCAGAAGTAGTTCAGGAACTGCTCCATCTCACGCGGCAGCGGTACCGGCTCGCACAGGTAGCGAAGCGCCTCGCGGGCGGCATCGAGCTGTTTCTTTCCTTCCTTGAGCCAGTCCTTCAGCTCGACGTTGTTGGTGCCGCCGTTGCCCTGATCAATGTCCAGCTCGTCGGAGCTATAGACCGCGATGGCCTCCTGCACGTCCTTGAACAGCTTCTTGAAATCCACGATGTAGCCGTAGTCCTTGTCGTCGCCGTCGAGCCGGTTGGTGCGGCAGATGGCCTGGAAGAGGTTGTGGTCGTGCAGTTCGTTATCCAGGTAGATGTAGGTGCAGCTTGGCGCGTCGAAGCCGGTCAGGAGCTTGCTCACCACGATGAGCAGCTTCATGTTGGCGGGTTCTTCGATGAAGCGGCGCTTGGCTTCGTCCTCGTAGGCTTTGGTCGTCTGGCCCGCTCTTGAGGACGTGCTTCGTGTAGGTGTCGAACTTGTAGCGTTCGTCGCTGTTCGGCGGCTCGCGGGAGATCGCGTTGGGGTTCGGCTCGAAGGAGGTGATGATGCCGCAGTATTGGCCGAACGGTTTGCCTTGGAAGATGCGGTAATAGTGGCAGGCGTCGTAGATGCTCGCGGCCACGAGAATGGCCGTGCCCCGGTCGTTGTTCAGGCGCGGCTTGGTGTCGAAATCGTGGATGATGCTGGCGGCGATGCGTGCCTTGCGCTCCTCGGCGCTCATCAACTCTTCCATCGTGGCCCAGCGCTTGCGGATGATGGCTTTCTGAAAATTGTTCAGCGTTTTGGTCTTCCGCGCGAAATAGTCTTCGATGTCCTTGCGGCGAGGTGAGGCGCTGCGGCACGTCGCGGGCCTCGTATTTCAAGTCGAGCACCACCTTGTCGGCGACCGCTTCGTGGAACTTGTAGGTGTGGATGTAGGTGCCGAAAATATCCCGAGTCCTCAGCTTGGCCGCGTCCTTCTTCAGCAGCGGCGTACCGGTGAAGCCGATGAAGATGCGCGTTCTCCAGCCAGCGCTTCATCTGCCTGTTCATGTCGCCGCCCTGGGTGCGGTGGCATTCATCCACGAAGACGTAGAACCGGCCATGAACGTGCGGCGGCGGGCCTTTGAGGTCGGCGGGATCGAACTTGTGGATGAGCGCGCAGAGCAGCCGGGGCGCGGCGGCGCCGAGCTTGGCGACAAACTCCGCGCGGTTCAGGTATGCGGGGCGAAGGCGAGTTCTCGCCGATGACCCCGGCGTTCTTCATCACGCCCTCGATCTGCTTGTCCAGTTCGTCGCGGTCGGTGACGACGAGGATGCGGGCCTCGGGATCGTGTTCCAGCAGCCACTTGGCGAGCAGCACCATCAGGATGCTCTTGCCGCTGCCCTGCGTGTGCCAGATGACGCCCCCCTCGCGTTTGCGAATGCGTTCCTGTGCCGCCTTCACGCCCGCGAACTGATGCGGACGCGGCACCTTCTTGATGCCTTTGTCGAAGATGATGAAGTTGCGGATCAGGTCGAGCAGGCGGGACTTCTCGCACATCTCGGCCAGCGGACGGTCCAGCAAGGCGCCAGCGGTGAGCGCGGCGGTGATGCGCCGCCTTCCACTCCACGAAGAATTCCTCCTTGGTGGTCACGGTGCCGTAGCGCAGCCCTTGCGAATCGCTGCCCGCGAACACCAACTGCACCGTGGCGAAGAAGCCCGGTTGAAAATCTCCTCCTGGTTGGTGATGAGCTGGCGCACGCCATCCGCAATCTCGACCGAACTGCGCTTGAGCTCGATGACGCCGACAGCGATGCCATTCAGATAAAGGACGAGATCGGGCCGCCGTTCGTAGCCGCCGCGCAAGGTCACTTCTTCGGCGAGGGCGAAGTCGTTGTTCTCCGGGTGCTCCCAATCCACCAGATGCACCGTGTCGTGCGGCTGTCCGGCGGCGATCTGCACCGACACGCCGTAGCGCAGCAGTTGGTAGGTGCGCAGGTTGGCCTGATACAGGGTGATGCCCGTGGCGTCCGCGGCGGCCATCAGCTTTTGCAGGGCGGCGGAAATGTGCGCCTCGGAATAGCCGCGCGCCTTCAGGTTCGCCCGGAGCAACTCCGTCTCGATGCAGCGGTTGTTCTCCCGCTTGTGCCACTCGCCGAGGTAATCGTAGCCGAGGCAATCGGGACGGGCCTTGTCCGTGAACAGGGCGATGACGCGGTTCTGCGTCTTGCGTTCGGAGCGGGGTTGTTTAGCCATGACGCGGGAAGTTCAGGTGATTTTATCGAGCACTGCACGCTTGAACCAGCCAGGAAGCCGATCCGTTTTCATTTCCATAAGCCGCCCGTCGGTAATCTCAGCCAGCCAAGTGTGCCTGAGGTCGGCGTTGTCCGTCGAGTTGTCGAAAATGTAGGTCCGGTTCGTGTGCCGGATGGCCTCCATCAGCAAATCCAACGATCGGTGATAGCGGCTCATGATCTTGTCCTCCGGCACCGGATGTCCGCCCAACCCCACCCGGTTGCGCACGCGCGAGACATTGATCTCCGGATCGTCCGTCGCCAGGTAATACAGGTAGGTCCGGTAGCCTGCGCGCTGCGCCTCGGCCAGCAGCGCCACCTTGCCAGGATGCTACATGACTGTCTCGAACGTGAACGTCACTTTTCGCTCCAGCAATTTCTGGCGCAAAAAATCCACCGCCACCGAGGCGAAGTAGGCGTTGACCTCCACGCCGGCAAATTCCAGCCGCCCATCCGCAAACCGTAAACGCCCCGCTGCTTCCTCCAATCCTTCCGCCTTCAGAAAATCCGAGCCGGCGAAGACTGGCAGCACCTCCTCCACCACTGTCCTGACGCCGAACGTTCCCACGTCGAGAAACCCGCTCCGTTTGATGCACGCCTCGATCTCGTCCGGGTTCAGGTAAACGCCCAGCAGTTCCGCAGGCAGATACGACTTGAGCACGCTCTTTCCCGAGCCGTTCGGCCCGGCAAACATCCGCATCCTCGGCGTGGCGGCGCTCACCGGATCGTGAGCTTGGTGCCGGGCGTGACCGGCGTCGGGGCTTCAATCTGCTTCACCAGTTCTTTCCGTCCGTCCGGGAAGACCCGGTAGATGAAACCGCCCTCGGATTGCAGCACGCTTTGACCGGAGGCCAGCACCTTCTCACGCGCGGCGGCAAACGCCTCAGCGGAGACGGGCGGGAACTGGCTTTCGAGTTTCTGAATTTCGCTTTCTTGATCGGGCATGGTTGGGCATTTCTTCGGTCAGTTTCGCTCCGTTCATCCTACAGCAATCTTGTCTTTCCGGTGAGGAGTTCCTGCATCATGGCCTGCTTGAGGGCGCGGGTCTTCTCCCGCCGCTGCTCCAATGCCGCCAGCTCCGCGTCCATCTCCATCAGCACCTCGGCGATGGCGGTTTGTTCGGCGAGGGGTGGGACTGAGAAGGTGAAATTGCTTCATGTCACTTCCGTAGAGGTGGTAAACCGTGCTGCCCGTCACAAGTTGAAGCACCTGCGTTTCCTCATAGCGAATGACGAGACTAAGAAAGGGCCGTGGACGCGATTTGTGTCTGAGCGGATTACGAGAATGTCCCCGCCGACGATTACGCCATCGACTCTGACGCAACTGGCTTTGGCCAAGCCTCTGGGTGTTACGTCAGACGTGGGCATCAGCACGTCGTTCGCGACCGAGCGAAACACGCCTTCTGAATGTGTCGGTCCGAGCTGATAATCTCCCCGATGGTCTCGGGGTAACGTGTGAAAAGCTCACCGTAGTGAATGCATGGCTCTGCGCCTGATTCACTGAGCGCACTTTTGGGCAGCCCGTTGCCTTTATGAAAGTGGCCACATCCCCAGCCGCTTCACCTCCCACTCGCCGTGGAAGCCGGGGAGGCGGGTTTGGCCGGTGAGGAGTTGCTGCATGGCGGCCTGTTTGAGGTCGCGCTTCTTGGCGATGAGCCGGTCCAGCCCGCCCAGCAGCCCATCCACATCGCTCAACGCCGTTGCGATGGCGCGTTGTTCGGGGAGAGGTGGAAGGGCGACGACGAGATTCCGCATGTCGCCGACATTGAAGTGCTGTTGAGCAAGCCCACCCTGATTGCGGATGAACCTGCTCCTTCCCGAACGGCGAGTTGATCCAATGGCCAACCAGTAGAATCCAATTTCTTGGATGGCCGAGTGATGAGAATATCAATGCAGTTGCTGCCTGCATGACGGCTGTGAACGACGGCACTCGTTCCCGGATAGCCGGTTCGCACCGTGAGAACGTCACCGGTCCGCGTCTGGCTTTTCGCTAAGACAGCATTGGATTCTTCGCTGATGAAAACGAGGTCCAAGTCGTTTATCCCGTCCTCTCGGATATTCGCGGAGCGAAACGCGGGCACGCCGCTGTTCACGTAATACTGTGTCGGACGAATCACGATTCCGACCATGATGCGTTCGCTCACTTCCGAGCATGGCCTTGTCTCCCACTCCTCCGGGATGACGCCGACCTCGGTCTGTTTGTAGCCAGGTTTCACTTCCATACGCTCCCATCTTTTTGAGGTGTCCGTCCACGCGGGCGGCGAGCGTCGCCACTTCATCGGTGAGCTGCGGCAGCGGGGTGGCGTAGCGTTCGGCGAGCTGGCGGATGCGGCCGGTGAGGGTTTGCGAGACGCGGTCCAGCTCGCCCTGCACGGCGGCGGCGAGGGTGGCCAGCCATTTGTCGTCCACCACGAGGGTCTGGATTTCGTCCTCGGTGAGCGTGGGGTATTTGGCGTCGAGCTTGGCTTCGAGGTCGTCCTGCGCGGTCTTGAGCCGGGCCTTGGCGTCGGCCTGCTGGTCGAGCAGCGCGGCGTAGGCTTCGAGGGCCTGGCGTTCCTCGGCGTAGTCGGGGTCGCGGCCGATGTCCTTGAGGCGGGCCTTGAGGGCTTTGGCGGTGATTTTCTGCTTCTCGCCCTCGCCTTCGATGACTTCGGCGAGCAGCCCTTCCTCGCCGCTTTGTTCCTCGCGCGTTTCGTCGAGCTGCTGCTCGATGCTGGCGATGTCGGCTTCGAGGGCGGCGATGGCATCCCGCTCGGCGGCGAAATAGCGGGCGATGAGCAGGGCGGCGGGAACGAGGTCGGACTTGAAGCGGCGCTTGCCCTTCTTGTAGTCTTCCTTCTCGGGCCAGACGAGTTTGCCTTCCTTGTTCTTGACCTGACGGATTTCGCGGGGCAGCGCGCCGGCCTTCCACCCGTCATCGGCGATGAGGTAGCAATCGTCCTGCATGGTCTCGGCCCAGTAGTCCATGAGGTGCTGATACACATCGTAGGCGTCGAGCAGCGGCGCGGTCTTGAAGGTGGCGAGCAAGTCCTCGGCGATGGTTTCGATGAGCGGCTTGGGATGGCCGTCCTTGGCGAGGCCCTTGAGCAGCGGGACGGTGGCCGTCTGCCATTTGGTGAAGAGCTTCCGGGCCTTGGTGTGAACGCGGTGAACTCGGCGTGGCCGAAGATGGCGGGCTTCACTTCGGCGATGGGAAGCTGGAGCTGGCAGTAGCCGGGGCGGTTGGCCGTCTTGAACAAGGCGGCGCGCAGGCCGGGCATG
Source organism: uncultured Gammaproteobacteria bacterium (assembly GCA_963696325.1). GTDB lineage: Bacteria > Pseudomonadota > Gammaproteobacteria > Competibacterales > Competibacteraceae > CAVOJV01. The sequence continues at coordinate 3,695 of CAVOJV010000054.1, read as the reverse complement.
ATCTTCCAGTAGTTGCCGAGGGCATCGAGGTCGCGCTCGGGGATGCCGCCGCGCAGGTGGCCGTCGATGTCCTGCAAGTCCTCCGGCTCGGTGCTGTCGATGTAGCGCGGGAGGTTGAGGTTGTAGTCGTTCTTCGGGTCGGCGATTTCCTCGACGGGCACCATGCGGGCGTAGCGCGGGTCGCTTTCATCCTGCCGGGTGAAGGTGTCCACGATCTTGTGGATGTCCTGCTCGCGGAGGCGGTTCTTCTTGCCGTCCTTCATGAAGCCCTTGGAGGCATCGATCATGAAGATGCCCTTGCGGGCGGTGGCGTTTTCCTTGTCGAGCACCAGGATGCAGGCGGGGATGCCGGTGCCGTAAAAGAGGTTGGCCGGCAGGCCGATGATGCCCTTGAGGTAGCCGGAGCGGACGAGCTGCTGGCGGATGACGGCCTCGGCATTGCCGCGGAAGAGGACGCCGTGCGGGAAGAATGCAGGCCCCTTTGCCGGTGCTCTTCATGGAGCGGATGATGTGCAGCAGGTAGGCGTAGTCGCCCTGCTTCGTCGGGCGGCACGCCCCAGGCGAAGCGCTGGAAGCGTGTCCGCTCGCCAGGGTGAGGCCGGTGGACCAGGTTTTGTCGGAGAAGGGCGGATTGGCGACGACGTAGTCGTAGGTGCGGAGCTGCTCGCCGTCCTTGAACTTGGGATCGGCGAGCGTGTTGCCCGAGAGGATGTTGGCCGTCGGAAAGTCGTGCAGGATCATGTTCATGCGGGCGAGACCGGCAGTGGTCACGTCCTTTTCCTGCCCTTCGAGGGTGATGTGCTTGCCGGCCTCGGCGGCGACTTTCAGCAGCAGCGAGCCGGAGCCGCAGGTGGGGTCGTAGGCGGTGGTGGCGGCCACGGTGTTCGGCCGGCGAGATGCCGATGACCTTGGCCATGATGCGGCTGACCTCGGACGGGGTGTAGAACTGCCCCTTGCTCTTGCCGCTCTCGGCTGGCGAAGTGCCGCATGAGATACTCGTAGGCGTCGCCCAGGATGTCGTCGTTCTCGGCGCGGTTCTTTCGAGAAATCGAGGGCGGGGTTCTCGAAGATGGCGATGAGGTTGCCGAGGCTCTCGACCTTCGCCTCGCCCTCGCCGAGTTTGTTCGGGTCGTTGAAGTCGGGAAAGTCGCTGCGGGCGAGGCGGGAGTTGGCGTCGATGAGCGGCTGGATGACCTGGGTGTTGATCTTGTCGCCGATGTCGCTCTTGCCCTTGAGGGCGACCATGTCCTTGAAGCTGGCCCCGGCGGGATGGTGACCGGCGGGGCGAAGTCGTCCGAGTCGCCGTATTTGTCGGAGACGTATTTGATGAACAGCATGAACAGTAACTTCTCAATAAGTCATGGCAGCCATCACCGACGATACCTGTTAAAGTGTTCTCATCAATCCATCCTCACCTCAGAATCGTTCCTCGACATGCCCACCCCGATCCAACTACCCGACATCCCCGACGCGGAACGCACCCCGGTGGTCGAGCAATTGGTGGCGCTGATCGAACGGTTGGCTGAGGAAACCCACCGGCAGGCGGAAACCATCCAACAGTTGCGCGATGAGATTGCGGTGCTCAAGGGCGAGAAGGCGAAGCCGACGTTCAAGCCCAGCGGGATGGAAGGTCAGCGCGATCCGGAGGCAAAGACCGAGGCCTCGGACGAGGCCAGCGGCAAGCGAGCGGGTTCGGCCAAGCGGCATAAGACGGCGCAGTCTTGAGCATCCACGAGGATTGCCTGATCCCGCCGAGCCAACCGCTGCCGCCGGACTCGCGCTTCAAGGGATATCGTGACTTCATCGTTCAGGACTTGAAGATCAGCCCCACAACATCCGCTATCGTCTGGAGGTCTGGCAGACCCCGGAGGGGGAATGGTTGTGCGGGGAACTGCCGCCGACGCTTCATGGCGGGCACTTCGGTCCGGGCTGCGGGCCTATCTGCTCTACCAGCACCATCATTGCCACGTCACCCAGCCGTTATTGCGCGAGCAACTGCTCGAATGGGGCATCGACCTCTCCGTGGGGCAGATCGATGCCCTCCTCAGCGACCACAACGAACCGTTCTTTGCGGAGAAGGATGGGCTGCTGCAGGTTGGCTTGGCGGTCAGCTCCTTCATCACGGTCGATGATTCGGGGGCGCGGCATCAGGGCAAGAACGGCTACGTCACCCAGATTGGGAACGACCTCTTCGCCTGGTTTTGCAGCACCGAGAGTAAGAGCCGGATCAATTTTCTCCAGCTCCTGCAAGCCGGGGAACGCCGCTATTGCATCACTATGGAGGCGCTCGAGTATGCGCGCGAGCAGGGGCTGCCCAAGGCGCCGTTGCAGCGCCTGGAGCGCCATCCGACGCAGGAACTCGCGACGGCAGAGGCCTGGGAGAAACACCTCGATACCCTCGGCATCGCCACCGAGCGCCATCGCCGCATCGCCACCGAAGGCGCCTTGCTCGGCGGCTTGCTGGAGCAAGGACTTTCCACCGACTTGGCCATCGTCAGCGATGGTGCCGGACAGTTTGCGATTTTGCGCCATGCCTTGTGCTGGGTTCACGCCGAACGCCTTGTTCACAAGCTCATCCCGCTCAATGATCAGCATCGTCAGGATCTGGCACGGGTGCGCGGCGAGATGTGGGATCTCTATGCCGACCTCAAGGCCTACCAACGCCAGCCGAATCCAGAGGCGGTTACGGGTCGGCGGTGCGCTTCGACGCCTTGTTCACTCAGCGGACCGCCTTTGCGACGCTCAACCAGACCCTCAAGCGCCTGCATGCCCACAAATCCGCGTTGCTCCTGGTCCTCCAGCGCCCGGACATCCCTCTGCACACCAATGGCAGCGAGAACGACATCCGCGGGTATGTCAAATGGCGCAAGATCAGCGGCGGAACGCGCAGCGACCTGGGGCGACGCTGTCGCGATAGCTTTGCCAGCCTGAAAAAGACCTGCCGAAAACTCGGGATCTCGTTCTGGGACTACCTGACCGACCGGATTGGACGACGGGGTGATCCCGCCCTTGCCGGAGATTGTCCGTGAACGGGCTTTGGCGGAGTCTGCCGTGCCGTGAGTTATTGAGAAGTTACCATGAACAGGACGTAGTCCTTGTCTTGGCTGGCATCCATGCCGCCGCGCAGTTCATCGCACGAGGCCCAGAGGGAGGCGTAGAGGTCGGATTTCTTGATGGCCATCGGGGTTCTATTTATCGTTCGTGCAGGTGTGGTTTGCTGTCGTGCTCCGGGAGCGGCTGCATCTGCTCGGGAATCGCAATGCCATTACGCCCGCAATAATCCCGGATCAACACCTCCACCCTATTGGCGATGGAACGGTGCTCGCGAGCGGCAGCGGTGGAAAGCGCCTCCTTCACATTCGGAGCAATCCGAAAGGTCAGAGCGGCTGTCTTGGTGGTGGCCATCGCTGAAACGGTGTGCACTGAAAATGCACTGTACTGGAACGTCCCATATAATCCAAGAAGTTGGATTAGCCGCAACCAGGAGGCGGGATATGGCCCGAGACTTTTCAGCCCATCACATTCTTCCAGCACACCCCTAATGCGCTGCTGGGCCGGTATTTCCATGAGCGACATGGGGTGCTGCTTGAGATCGGCTTCGATGACCTAGAAGAAGGTGGAAAAGCGGCTGCGGCCGTGTTCCAGGCATTCATCCAATTACCGGACAAGACGCAGGCGGAGATCGAGGCTGAGTG